>NZ_PJBP01000166.1 GCF_002836415.1 Psychromonas sp. MB-3u-54
ACTGGTGACCTACTGATTACAAGTCAGTTGCTCTACCAACTGAGCTAAGTCGGCACACGAAAACGTGTGCATTTGCACCGAGGTTATCAACCTCATTTACCGATTGGAAATTAATCTTTTCAGTAAATCATAATATGGTGCTTCGTCTCGGAATTGAACCAAGGACACGAGGATTTTCAATCCTCTGCTCTACCGACTGAGCTAACGAAGCGGAACGAGGCGTATTAAATAGATTTTAGTCTCGGGCGTCAACACCTTTCTACATATTTACTTGGTTTTTTTGCTGTTCGCTCACCCTTTGAACATTATCCGCTTCATTTGTGAACATTGTTGCTATTAAGATTAAAAATAAGCACATCGGCGTTAATCATAATCTGCAGGGTGGCCAACATATTAATACTATTTCTCTGGCGTATAGCCTTCGATTTCTACGTCTTTATTTTCAAAAAGATAACCAATCATTGCATCTTCAATAATTTTTCGGTCTTCGGCGTTCAATAACTTCAATTTTTTTTCATTGATCAACATTGTTTGTTTCTGTTGCCATCCTGCCCAAGCCTCTTGGCTGATATTGTCAAAAATACGTTTGCCCAAAGCGCCCGGAATTAATTGAAAAGCTAAACCAGGGGCTTCTTTTTTTAAATAACTGCAAAATACGGTTCTAGTCATCTATCTTCTCCTTTGAGAGGTTTTTGTTAACAACGGTTATAATTTTTGTTGTTGCTGCTGCTAACCCAATTTTTTGTGGGTGGTGTAAGTTATACCAAAGAGTGTCATTTTCTTCCATTACTTGTTTTGTTTCTATGATATCCACGTCAATTTTTAGTGGCGTTATATCAAAATGAAAATGGCTAAAAGTATGACGGAATGTGGGTAACAGCGTGCTTTTAAACTGTTCGATGCCCTGTTTTTTAATAGCAGCCAGACATAATGCTTCACTTTCATATTCAGGAAAACACCATAATCCTCCCCAGATGCCGACAGGCGGACGTTTTTTTAAGTGTAGCGTCTCACCATTTTTACACAGTACCAGCATCACAGCTGTTTTTACTGGAATCTTCTTTTTAGCTTTAGGTGTTGGATAAGCTTTAACGGTTCCTTCAGCAAGCGCTAAACAATCGTCCTGAACAGGGCACTCAGTGCAATTTGCTTTACTGCGCGTGCAAACCATCGCACCCATATCCATCATAGCCTGATTAAATATGTCGGTTTGTTTTGCCGGTGTTACCTTTTCAGCAAGTTGCCATAAGCTATTTTCAACGGATTTTTGACCTGTCCAGCCTTCGATGGTTTGATGGCGAGTGAGGACACGTTTAACGTTACCGTCTAAAATAGCAAAGTTTTTATTCAAGGTCAGGGATAAAATAGCCCCCGCGGTTGAGCGCCCAATGCCGGGTAAATCCAGGACTTTTTGAAACTCTTCCGGGAAATTACCTGCGTAATTATCACGAATGAATTGCGCGCTTTTATGTAAATTCCGTGCTCTAGCGTAATAACCCAATCCGGTCCAGTGATGCAAGACTTCATCTAAAGGCGCATTGGCAAGGTAGGAGATAGTCGGAAAAGCGCGCATGAATTTATTAAAATAGGGGATCACAGTGGCAACTTGTGTTTGTTGCAGCATCACTTCGCTGACCCAAGTTCGATAAAGACTTTTATCCTGTTGCCAGGGTAATGTTTTACGGCCAAATTTTTGATGCCATGTAATGATGCGTTGACTAAAATCTTCGTGATTCACAACAAACTCTTTTATATTTTGAGAACTTTTTAGGAGCGGCGAGCATAACAGAGTTGCTGTGGAAATATAACGCCACAAATATTAGGTGCTTATTTGGAAGGGGATAAAGTCGATCCATTATTAAATATTATTGGTATAATAGGCCAATATAAATGATCCCGTGATAAAGGTATAAAAATGACTGACCAAGAACATTCAGCAAGCGAAGAAAATGCTGATTCCGTTGAAAAGCTTAAATATATGCGCAAAATCCGTTCATTCGTAAAACGCGAAGGGCGCATGACCAACCGTCAGCAGACAGCAATAGATACCCTTTGGGATACTATGGGGATTGATTTTGAAGAAAAATTAATTGATTTTAATAGTTTATTTGGGCGTCAGGCGCCCGTTGTATTAGAAATCGGTTTTGGTATGGGTAAGTCATTAATTGAAATGGCAAAAAACGCACCGGAAAAGAATTTTATTGGTATTGAAGTACATGGGCCCGGTGTGGGTGCTTGCCTTGCGGATGCAGGAGAAGCCGGCGTGACTAATTTACGCGTGATTAACCATGATGCGGTTGAAGTATTAGACAAAATGATCCCCAATAACAGTTTGGCAGTATTCCAACTTTATTTCCCGGATCCGTGGCATAAAGCGCGTCATCATAAACGTCGGATTGTCCAGCCTGCATTTATTGAAAATATGCGTCATAAGCTTGCGATCGGCGGTGTGATTCATATGGCAACTGACTGGGAAAATTATGCCGAGCATATGTTAGCAGTATTACAGGACACGGCAGACTTTAAAAACACCAGTGAGAGCGATTATGCACCCCGCCCGGAATGGCGTCCGTTAACCAAATTTGAAAACCGTGGTAATAATCTCGGTCATGGCGTTTGGGATCTGTTATTTGAACGTATTAGTTAATCTTCTAAGCAACTGACTGATGATCATGGTCATTCTAGTTAGAAACCGGCACTATCTAGTTGGAAACTCTGAAGAACCAAAAGCGAACTTAAATAGTTCGCTTTTTTGATCTGGTATTAAGGAAATATCGAATATATTAATTTAGATTTGATATTGCAGTGAATAATAAAATCTTTAGCTATACGCTGATAATTTATCATCTTTGGAAAGCTCAAGTAGCATGCAATGTTCATCTTTATAATATTACTCGCTCGAAAATTTTTCTGTTAGAGAGGGGCGTATCAAAGTTTTTGTGTTAGATATTGAACGCTCTATTTAGTCTCTGCTGGTGCCAACATTGAAATTGATTAATTAGGGAAAAGAAATGACTCAAGGGTTCGACTGTAAAATATTGTGCTCTTTTACCCAAATTGGGATCTTCTCTAAAAGTAGAGGTTTCCTAATAGTTTTAAATCGTAAGGAATTTGATATGTTCCATCTTACCGTTGTTTTAACCTTCCAATCGTAACTACATAAGTTTTTTTATAGACTTAACATGCGCATGATTAAACCAAATAACGTATCTAAGAGCCTAAAAACAGTTTATTTCACCAATCCTTTCTGATGTTTTTTCATATTGATAATCATGACATCAATACTAATAACCTAGCTTATTAGTTTTTAAACTAAGGGCTGTTGATCTTTGTTTGGAATTTTTACGATATCTGGCAATCCCATATAATTTACTTCACCAAAAATAAACTTTATGAAATTACCATGCCCCGAACAATGCTTACTGATGAGTTATGGTAAAAACTAAAAACTATTTTGCTTGAAGATAGAGTGTATAACAAATCTGAACATAGACAGACAACGTAAGTGATTCTCTATCGCTTAGGTGTTGGCTGTCCTTGGCGTGATTTACCTGAATTTTTTGGTTTATGGAATACGATTTATCGCCGATTTTCACTTTGGTCTAGAAAAGGAATTTTGATTAGATTATTTAAAACATTATCCAGCGATAGTGATGTTGAATGAGAGCTTATTGATGGCAGTTACATCAAGGCTCACCAGCATAGTGCAGGGGCTGCGAGTGAGCAACCGCAGGCAATAGGGTTAAGTCGAGGCGGTAATACAAGCAAAATACATTTAGCTGTTGATAGTTATGGTTTACCGATTGAATTCATCATTACAGGTGGAGAAGTGCATGATAGTAAAGCTGCTAATGAGTTGATTGAACTCTTACCTCAAGGTGATTTTGTCGTCGCTGATAAAGGTTACGATAACGAAGTAATTAGGGTGAAAATACGAGAGCGGAGCTCAATACCCGCGATTCCAAGAAAGAAAAATTCATTCTTAGGTAATTCAGATATAGATTGGTGCCTTTACAAATATCGACATTTAGTTGAAAACGCGTTTGCTCGGTTAAAACATTTTGGTGCGATTGCTACAAGATAGGACAAATTTAAAATCCACTTTGAAAGTATGCTTGCGCTAGCATGTTCAATGATTTGGCTGCCAATGTGCAAGATCAACAGCCCCTAATGATCTTCATCTTAGATCAAGTGTTAACCCAACATAATCGTAAAAAACATTAAGCCCTTATGAGTAATAATCATTTACCAAAATAAGGGATTATCATCTTAATCAAATCAAATTAAACTATCTTCATCGTTCATAAGCGATTTATACCGCTCATCGAAAAGCAGCACCTGAATTTTCATCACAAGCATAAGACTTAAATCTAAGGGTTCAATCTCATGATAAATAAAATTGTAAGTAAATATAAAGCCACATTCTGTTCTTCAAATGGTGTACTTATCCATCCTAATATTGACAATGGTATTCAACCAACATTAGATAATTTTAATGGCGGCGAGTTAAAATGCCATTGCGGTTCAAAAGCAGTTACAGTTGAAATTAAAAGCCAAAGTGCTCATAATCACGCTTGTGGTTGCTCTAAATGTTGGAAACCCAGTGGTGCTCTTTTCTCACTTGTAGCCGTGGTTCCAAAAGATAACCTTAAAGTAACGAACAATGAGTCGAAGCTCAAGGTTATTGATGACAGTGCCGCTATTAAGCGATTTGCTTGCAAGGGTTGTGGAGTACATATGTACGGGCGTATTGACAATACAGAACATCCTTTTTTTGGCTTGGACTTTATTCATACTGAGTTATCTTTGCAAAAAGGTTGGTCTGCACCAGAATTTGCCGCGTTTGTGTCATCAATTATTGAAACAGGAACTAACCCGGAAGATATGGCTGCAATACGTAACCAATTAACATCTCAAGGATTAACACCTTATGATTGCCTTTCCCCAGTATTAATGGATGTGATAGCAACACATACCGCAAATAATTAAAAATAAGTAACTAAAAAGGCTCTTTTGAGCCTTTTTTAAATCCTCTGCCCGATAATTACCCGCATTAAGAACAATTTAAGTAAATGGCAAAACAGGGTGACCATTCCACACTAATTCTGGTAAAACCATATTATTCCTGCACGCATAGACAAAAACTAACCAAAGGGGTTTTTCATAATGAAAAAAAGAAAGAATAGCGGCATCCTTCATTTGCCAGTTTACACTTCCTTGAGCCACATCGCCGCCCCCTCATCAGATCCATGTTCCACGCCCACCGGTTTCGTGCGCGTGCGCGGTGCCCGGGAGAACAACCTGCAGAACGTCGACGTGGATTTGCCCCGGGACTCGATAGTCGCTTTCACCGGAGTGTCCGGCTCGGGCAAATCCTCCCTTGCCTTCGGCACACTCTTCGCCGAGGCTCAGCGCCGCTTTTTCGAGTCGGTCGCGCCGTACGCCCGGCGCTTGATTCAGCAGGGCGCCACGCCGCGGGTAGATGAAATCACGGGCCTTCCGCCGGCCGTTGCGCTGCAGCAACGCCGGGGAACACCCAGCTCGCGTTCAAGCGTAGGAACCGTCACTACCCTCTCAAACTCCCTACGGATGCTTTATTCCCGAACCGGCATCTACCCTGATCGCGCCCCGCGCCTGGAATCAGACTCTTTCTCACCAAACACCGCCATGGGTGCCTGCCCGACATGCCAGGGACTCGGAACAGCGCACACCGTCAGCGAAGAATCAATGGTGCTCGACCCCTCGCTGAGCATCCGCGAGGGTGCTGTCACAGCCTGGCCAGGGGCGTGGCAGGGCAAGAACCTGCGCGACATTCTCAGCGCGCTCGGCCATGACGTGGACACCGCCTGGAACCAACTTTCCCGTGCCGACCGCGACTGGATCCTGTTCACCGAGGAACAACCCGTGGTCGAGATCATGCCCGAGCGGGAACGACCGCGCCCCTACAAAGGAAAGTTCTGGAGCGCGCAGCGTTATGTGATGCACACGCTCGCTGACTCGAAAAGCGCCACGGTACGTAAGCGCGTGCTCAAGTATGTAAAATCGGGCCCCTGTGTTACCTGCGCGGGCAGCGGGCTGCGCAGCGAGGCACTCGCGGTTACTTTTAACGGCCGCACCATCGCCGCGCTCAACACTCTGCCGCTCACCGAGCTGCGCCATGCGCTCGACTGCCCAGAGCCCGCTAACACTCCAAGTGCCACAATTACCAGCGACCTTACTCGCCGCCTCGACGTACTGCTTGATCTCGGCCTTGGATACCTGAGTCTGGGCCGCGCGACGCCCACACTCTCTCCCGGTGAAATGCAGCGGCTGCGCATAGCGACCCAACTGCGCGCCGGACTGTTCGGCGTGATCTATGTACTCGATGAACCTTCCGCGGGGCTGCACCCGGCAGATGCGCAGCCGCTCCTCGCAGTGCTCGAAGAGCTGAAATCCAGCGGTAACTCCGTTTTTGTTGTAGAGCACAATATGGATGTGGTGCGCCGCGCCGACTGGGTGATCGACGTCGGCCCGCTCGCGGGGGAGCACGGCGGAAAGGTACTTTACAGCGGACCGACGGCGGGACTTAAAGATGTGCCCGATTCCATCACGCGGGAGTTTCTCTTCGCGAACGAGCGCCCGCTGCCGGCTGCACGCGCGCTGCGGGATCCTCTCGGCTGGCTCCACCTGACGGGAATCACCCGCCATAATCTGCGCAATCTCGACGCTGAGTTTCCGCTCGGCGTACTGACTGCGGTCACCGGCGTCTCCGGCTCAGGTAAATCTACCCTAGTGAGCCAGGTACTCGCCGAAGCCGTTAGCCTACACCTTCACCCTGACCAGGATCCCGTTGCAGGCACCGCATCCAACGGCTCGGCGACCGGGGAGCAGGACGAGCACCCGGAGCCTAAACCCGTCGAAAACACCACGGTCGAGGCGATCAGCGGAGTTGATTCGATCAACCGGCTGGTGCGCGTTGACCAGAAGCCAATAGGTCGCACCCCGCGATCTAACCTCGCCACCTATACCGGCCTGTTCGATGCGGTGCGTACAACGTTCGCCGCCATTCCGGAGGCACGAAGTCGAAAATTCAGCCCTAGCCGGTTCTCGTTCAATGTACCGGGTGGTCGCTGCGAGACCTGCCTGGGCGAGGGATTTGTGGCGGTCGGTTTACTTTTTCTGCCCGGCAGTTACTCGCCCTGCCCTGATTGCGGCGGCTCGCGCTACAACCCTGAGACCCTAGAGGTGACATACCGCAACAAGAATATAGCCGAAGTGCTGGGGCTCACGGTCGATGCAGCAGCGGTGTTTCTCGCCGACGTGCCTTCGGCACTGCGCAGCCTCGAGACCCTTCGTGAGGTGGGTCTCGGCTACCTGCGGCTCGGACAGCCAGCCACCGAGCTTTCCGGGGGCGAGGCGCAGCGCATTAAGCTTGCGACCGAGTTGCAACGGGCGCGCCGCGGTCACACGCTGTACGTTCTCGATGAGCCCACCACCGGGCTGCACCCCGCTGACGTGTTGCTGCTCCTCACGCAGCTCAACCGGCTTGTCGATGCCGGCAATACCGTGATCGTGGTTGAACACGATATGGACGTGGTTGCCGCCGCCGACTGGGTGATCGACATTGGCCCGGCGGGTGGCGACAAGGGAGGCCGCATAGTCGCCGCCGGCACTCCCCATATTGTGGCAGCCCACCCCGAGAGCCGAACGGCTCCCTACTTGGCCCAGTGCATCTCTACCACCTGATGTCGTGGTAAATTCAGGAGATCTGCCTTACGGCCAATTTGCACAATAGCCCGTGATCATTTATGACTATCAACCCGGTCACGGGCATGAATATCTAGAAGCTTTTTTAGCAGGTTATAAGGGGGACTTGCAGTGCGACGGTTATCGTGTGTATGGCTACTGTGAGTAGCCATATTTTCTGCTTGCTGGGTGCATGCAGGACGTAAATTTAACAAGGTACTGATTGCTCAACCTAAAAAAATCGGTAAAGCCAATGTGCTATCAGCGCAACTCAAAAACGCTATACGATAGAAAGGCGCACTAAGTGATGACTTGCTAACGAGCGACATAAAATAAAGGAAAAAGAGGCCCTGTTTATTTTAGATGATTTTTAAAAATAGCGAGATGAAACTTCATAAGTCCTGCCCCCAAAAGCTATCTGAGTATCGCTGTCTCGTATACCTTGAATTATTGGCAGCTCTGTTGAGGGCGGAAAATAGGATATTGACAGTAAAGTCACTGAGCGAGATATACGGCCCATTAAGACGGGCAGGAAAAGGTGATCAAAGCGCTACCAAATCGTGAAGAAGATGCAGATTTAAGCGATTTATTACAGTGGCATGCTCAGTTCAAATCTTATATCGTTGAGCTTACTGTTTAACTGCGCGCTTACGTGAACAGCTTATTATTTTTATTGCTAAAGAGACTGATTTGATTAGCGTTGGTGAGCAAAAAGCACGCTTGTTGTGGCACAAACTGGGGGCAGAGGTTCATTCTGTTGTGAGTCATGATATAAACAGATTTTGCCTTTGAGATCTATTAACAGAAATTTCAATAGCCACCTGATTTAAAAGTTATAAAGCACATCAGAATTTAAGTTTCTCTAATTTTCTAACACGACAAAAATTCAGGTGCTGGTACGGAGGCAGTTAATTACGAACAATTATAATTACCTCCGATTAAAATTTTCAAGCGGATGAATTACCCGTTATCGCTATTTATACTCATGATGATGCGTTATGGCGCTGTAAAAATTCATCAAAAGTACTGTCCTCACTCGCTTCTAGTTGCTGTTGCTGGAAGATAGACTCTGTGGCCGCAAGCTGCAACGTGTCATTCATCGCATCAGATAAGCCACGACAAGTGAAGTATTCTTGATTCTTTTTTGCCTGGCGCAACATAGATTCAGTAAATTCATGACCCTTGTTGATCTCTTCCATAATGATACCTGAAGGGGTTAATTCACTATGATTAACCTTGTTAACTTGCGCTGAGAGCGCTTGAGTATAAGCATTGCATTGATCCTTTAAATGATCGTTAGGCTGGCTTTTATGCGCGAGTTCAAGCAAGTTAGCAAGAGGCTCGATTTCAGCCAATAGCTCGTTCGCTACCGCCTTAAAGGCGACTGATTGACCGTTTTTCTTAAGCATCAAGCCAGGCTTCCTGCCTTGTTGAATAACTTGTTGCTGGTTGTACTTAATTTCCTTTTGTTCCTCAAGTGTTAACTCGGGACTATCAGACAGCAAACAATACAACAAGAATACATCAAGAAAACGAATTTGCTGCGCGTCAATACCTACAGGTAAAAATGGATTGGTGTCTAAAATACGCACTTCGACATATTCAACGCCTCGCTCCTTAAGCGCCGTCATCGGTTTTTCACCTGCTTTTGTGACACGCTTGGGACGGATGTCGCTGTAATACTCATTTTCGATTTGAAGAATATTAGCATTGAGTTGACGACGCTGGCCGTTAATATTTCTTCCTATCTTTTCATATTCGGAATGAGGCTGTTGTATGGCCTGTGTCAACCCTTGTATATAACTATCTAAGTCGTTATAGCTGATATTAAGCTCGCTTTGAGCCTTACTTTGATAACCAAGGTCGCTCATTCTTAGGGATGTGGCAAAAGGCAGCCCTAATGTATGTTCGTTCAACTTGCTTAGCTTGTGGGGTTTATCGTTGTTCATAAAGCTACGATCAAATACAGGAGATGCACCAAATAAATAAGTTAATAGCCAAGAATGACGACGAAAATTGCGGATTAGATCAAAATAACGCTGCGATTTAAACGCTTGTAGATCGCCCTTTTCTCCCCATAATTGCTGGCAGTAGGGCCAAAAATCTTCCGACATCGAAAAGTTATAGTGTATTCCAGCGATCGATTGCATGGTGCGTCCATAACGATGCGCAAGCCCTTGACGATAGATATGTTTCATCTGACCGATATTAGAGCTTCCGTATTGGGCTATCGGAATGCTCTCATCTCCCGCTAATCGACATGGCATACTCGCAGGCCAGAGATACTCGCCCTTTAGGTTACGCAAGGTGAAGTTATGTAAATCGCTCAGATAATCAATACTGTCATCAATCCGGTAATTTACGGGAGTAATGAATTCCAACAAAGCTTCGGAGTAGTCGGTGGTGATACTGCCGTGCATTAAGGCAGAACCAAGTGCCTGTGGGTGACTACTTTGAGCTATTGCTGCCTGTGAAGTAACCCTTAACCCTTCTTTTTCAATTCCGCGTTGAATACGGGTTAAAAATGGAAAACTCTCGGGAGCCATAAGTCGTTGGAGACGAGCCTGGTATAAATCGGACAAGATGGATTTCCTCTACATAAGGTTGATTGATGTCAACTGAACATAAAAACTGCCGTCAAGTTTATTAACGGCAGCGGTAAAGATTATTTGCTCAGGTAAGTGGCATGAAAGCGCAGGTGCTCTTCAATAAAATTGGCGATAAAGTAATAGCTGTGGTCATAACCATCATGAAGGCGGTATTCCAAGGGATAACCACTGACTTTCGCAGCGGCGATTAATGTTTCCGGCTTTAATTGCTCAACCAGAAAATCATCAGCCCCGCCCTGATCAACTTTGGCTGGGAGGAACTGCTTTGCTTGGCGCATCAGTTCGCTGGCGTCATGGTTGCGCCAAGTGTTTTTATCTTTACCAAGGTAGGCCGTAAAAGCTTTTTTTCCCCAAGGGCAGGTCATTGGATTACTGATCGGACTAAACGCCGACATCGAGCTATAACGTTCTGGGTTTCGCATCGCAATGGTCAGTGCACCATGTCCCCCCATTGAATGTCCGGCAATGGCCCGTTTATCCGATACAGGGAAAGTTGCTTCAATCAGTGCCGGTAATTCATTCACTATATAATCGTTCATTTGATAATGACGATTCCAGGGTGCTTGTGTGGCGTTAACAAAAAAACCCGCGCCCTGTCCCAAATCGTAACTATCATCATCTGCCACCCCTTCACCACGAGGGCTAGTATCCGGCGCTACAATTGCGATCCCCAATTCAGCAGCGATACGTTGGGCACCCGCTTTTTGCATAAAGTTTTCATCTGTGCAGGTCAGGCCGGAAAGCCAATACAATACCGGCACATTTTCCCCGTTCGATGCCTGCGGTGGCAGATAGATAGCAAAGCGCATGTTACAGTTCAACGTTTTGGCGAAGTGGCTATATTGTTTATGCCAACCACCAAAGCTTTTGTTCATACTTAAATTTTCAATTGTCATGGTAAAACCTTAAAACGCGCCCAACAGTATTATTAACGATGGGCGGCAGTGAAACTATTACTTATCAAAATGAATGACAGAGCGGATGCTTTCGCCTTTATGCATCAATTCAAATGCTTCATTGATATCTTCTAGCGCCATAGTATGAGTAATAAAATCACTTAATTTGAATTCACCTTGCAAATAACGCTCAACGTAATCGGGCAGCTCAGTGCGACCTTTAACGCCGCCAAAGGCAGAGCCTTTCCATGTTCGGCCCGTCACTAATTGGAATGGTCGGGTTGATATTTCTTGTCCCGCACCAGCAACACCAATAATGACGGATTCGCCCCAACCTTTGTGGCAACATTCTAATGCTGAACGCATTAAGTTCACGTTACCAATACACTCAAATGAGTAATCAACACCACCATCGGTTAATTCAACGATGACATCCTGAATGGGTTTATCGTAATCTTTCGGGTTAATAAAGTCCGTTGCACCTAATTTTTTCGCCAGCTCAAATTTACTTTCATTGATATCAATAGCAATAATGCGACTCGCTTTTGCCATTGTTGCACCGATAACCGCCGAAAGACCGATACCACCTAGACCGAAGATGGCAATCGTTGCACCTTCTTCTACTTTAGCGGTATTCATTACTGCACCTATACCGGTAGTGACACCACATCCGAGTAAACAGACTTCTTCTAATGGTGCTGTTTTATTGACTTTGGCCAAAGATATTTCGGGTAAGACCGTGTATTCAGAGAAGGTAGAACAGCCCATATAATGGAAGATTGGCTGGCCATCTTTATAAAAGCGCGTGGTGCCATCGGGCATTAATCCTTTTCCTTGGGTTTCACGAATTTTCTGACAAAGGTTCGTTTTGCCCGATAAACAGAATTTACATTCACCACACTCTGGAGTGTAAAGAGGGATAACGTGATCGCCAACTTGTACGCTGGTCACTCCTTCACCAATTTGCTCAACAATACCACCACCTTCATGACCTAAAATAACCGGAAAGATACCTTCTGGATCATCCCCAGAGAGGGTAAATGCATCGGTATGGCAGACGCCCGAGGCAATAACCTTCACTAGCACTTCACCTTGACGAGGCAGCATTACGTCTACTTCTTCGATAGATAATGGTTGTTTCGGTCCCCAGGCAATGGCGGCTTTTGATTTGATAAATTGATCTGACATATTTATTCTCACTTTTCAGTTGATGGAAATTTTAATGGCTATAGAACGTAGACGTATTCCGTGCATATTAACTCTAGTCTATTATAATTATCGCTTAGTGATAATGCCGCTAATTAGTAATTCACTTTTACTATTTGGTAATAATTTTTTATATCTCTTACACTATTTTCAATTGCTTTAATTAAATATCTAATTATCTGCGCTGTTTTGGCTTCTCTAATGATTGTGCCCTTGTGATAGGTTAATCATGGCGATCCCAATTGCCACTAGCGCCATGCCGAGCCATGTTGTTAAGTCAAGATGTTGGCGATAAATGACTGTAGATAATAGCGTAACCGTGATAATTGCAAGTCCGGCCCATAAAGCATAAACAATCCCAATCGGCATACCTTTCATTGCTTGCCCTAAAAACATGAACGCAGCTAGATGACCTAGCAAAACTAGAGCACTTGCGAGCGGTTTTGTGAAACCATCTGTCTCTTTTAATGCAACGTGTGAGCCCGCTTCAGCAACCACCCCTAAAAAAAGAAATAACCAACTCATATTTGCTCCTATCATGTTATTTAAGCTGTTTTTCAGCGAACTGACACCCCGTTTTGTCTGGGGCATTATTCATGACCTTGTTAATTCACAGCGCGTTAATGTTATGGCAGGCATTATAGTTATTTCTAAAATAATGATAATATGCTAATTTGTAAAATAACTTGTACATATAGGTAACAATCATGCAGTGGGAAGGTATTAGCGAATTTGTCTACGTCGCCGAAAATGAGAGCTTTACACTTGCCTCAAAAAAAATGGCAATCTCTACGGCGCAGGTTAGCCGTCAGATCAGTGCATTAGAAAAACGGCTCAACATAAAATTATTTTACCGCACCACGCGTAAAGTCTCCTTAACTGAAGAGGGCCGGGTTTTTTATCAGCATTGTCGCGGTGTACTGGATGGTCTGGATGAGGCGGAGCGAGCGATAACGAACTTACAAAGTCGACCGCAGGGGAAAGTAAGACTGTCGGCACCAGTGACTTATGGTGAGCAACAGATACTGCCTCTGGTAAATGATTTTGTCCAGCGATACACAGATGTTGAAGTGTCAGCTTATTTAAGTAATCAGCAAGTTGACTTAATTGAGGATGGTTATGATTTAGCCATTCGTATTGGCAAGCTAAGTGACTCGTCCATGATGGCAAAACAACTGGGCAAGAGGACAAACTATACATGTGCAACGCCAGCTTACTTGGCAAAGTATGGCATCCCTCATTCCTTGTCTGAACTGAGCAAACACAATTGTTTGTTGGGTACACTGGATTATTGGCGTTTTAACGAAGCTGGCAGAGAAAAAAATATTCGGGTGACAGGTAATCTGCGTTATAACAGTGGTTTTGGTTTGGTGGATGCGGTGTTAAAGTCGCAGGGAATCGTACTGTTACCGGATTATTATGTGCAGGAACATCTGGACAGTGGAGCGTTAGTCACCGTATTAGACAATTATCGGGAAGCTGACGAAGGTATCTGGGCGGTGTATCCGCATAATCGCCATTTATCGCCAAAAATAAGGTTGCTGGTCGATTTTCTGGCTGAAAAGTTGTCTTAATCTCTTTAATTGCAAAGTAGGAACTACAATTCATAATTTGAGTAGACTTCGCTGTAACTCTTGCAACCACGTCCGTTAGTGCAAGAGGTAAATCATATTAAGGTTCTAACCCTATATATTATAATTGATTTCTTATGTATCCATCGCAAATATATTTGTCCCTGTTTGAATGCAGCCTAGCTTTTATCTGATAGCCGCTCAGTATGAATGAAATCTACCCCGTAAAACGGAGGCTCTGTTCCAGAACACTGTTTGTCAGCATTTATATTTTTTTTTATAACGGACCCAAACACCCGCTTCTTTCATTAATTGTGCTGTTTTCCAGCGCCCAACCGGAAAGCTCAATGTATTTAAGCTTTTCTGCATTCGACGGTTTCCAACTAGAATGACAAAAAATCGAACTTAAATAGTTCGCTTTTTCATTCTTTCCCATCAAAGTAAAATAGTAAACAGATACCATTGCCTTCTGATGTTGGATCTATAGCATATTGTTTATTTAGCTGTTTCTTCGCATATATGAAGTAAAGATGATCTTTGGCAAAAGCGTGTTAAAGATATCATGCTTAAATTAGGCATTTTGTTACTGCCACTCTTTACTCGAATAATTTTATAGGAAAATATGAAAAATCATGAATAATAACAGCCATTGCTATAAACACTACCAGGATTGGACGATGGCATATACTGGATTAACTAATACAGTACTCGTAGTTGATGATGATGCGGTGATCCGTGCTCGATTAAAAGGCTATTTTGAGCGAGAAGGTTACCGTGTTCTTGAAGCTGAAGACGGTGAACAGATGTGGCAATACTTTGCAAAACAACATGTCGATTTGGTGATGTTAGATATTAATTTGCCAGGTGTAGACGGGTTGAGTTTGGCGCGCGATCTTAGAAGTCGCTCAGATGTGGGTATTATCTTAGTCACTGGACGAGATGAGACCATTGATAAAATCGTAGGGCTTGAGATGGGTGCCGATGATTATGTGACTAAGCCATTTGAATTAAGAGAATTACTCGTTAGAGTTAAAAATTTACTTTGGCGGATTTCGTTAGTCAAAAAAGCACAGCAAGAAGCTGTAGGTCATCTTGAGAAAAGCGACGATCTGATTGCCTTCGATCAATATATTCTGGAGTTAAACAGTCGCAAACTCAGTCGAGGTGACGAGGTGATTAAGCTCACTAAAGCCGAGTTTGAATTACTAACAGCCTTTGCATTGCATCCACAGCAAGTATTGTCTCGAGAGCGCTTGATGCAGCTAACTAGCCACCGCAATGAAGATGTAAATGATAGAACCATAGATGTCATTATTCGTCGTTTACGCAATAAACTGCAAGCCGACCTGTTCGTGACTGTGCATGGGGAAGGTTATCTGTTCGCCACTAAGGTTGAAGACTAGTTGGTGGCATCACTCGGTAAATAGGGTAGAAGTCTGCGGGGGCTAAGCTGTTTTGAAGCACATTATGTTGTACTGCCCCTTGTTCTAACGCCTGTATTTGTGGACCTATATCCCCAAATGCATTCGCTCCTTCAAGTTCTTTCACCACGATATCTATGGCTAATCTTCCTTGCAGGACAACTTGATCATCACTACTGAAGGCTACTTTATGACGATAGAGTCCACGTGAAATCGCGGGAGACAAATAGCTGCTCACAAGATTAACTTGCTCAGTTAACTTTTTATGCTGTAATGAGCCTATGGCCGCTTCGATGGCAACGGCACTGCCAAGAATATAATCAGGAATATGATCGTTAAGGAGCTTCTGGAGCTGGTCACGATAAAGATCGCGATTATTATCAGTATGGCGAATCGACGAAATCTCAATAGCACTATTGGCAATCGCATCATGGATACCAAGCTCAACCCAGTGGCTTCCGCCGACACTTTTTGGACCAGTAAGCAGTGCCAGCTTTACTGGTGGTGAGGGCGGTGCTTGTTTTACAGATTGGGTGATAAAATGCCCAGCAACCCAGCCCATTTGATACCAATTTACCCCAACGCGAGTCTTAATGATGGGGCTATCAAGTCGATTAACTAATGCTATGATGGGTTTATTTATCTGTCCCGGATAGCGGTTAAGTAAATTCGGATCCACTGTACCAAGTAAGATGGCATCGAACGGTTGATTAAGACAGTATTCAAGTTGTTTTAGTTGTTGATCTTTTCTGTAATAACTTCCAGCTTCAAATAATTCTAAGTTGATACCTAATCGGATAGCCTGTGATACCAAACCAGAGTCGATGCCGATCCAATAGGCGTCTTTAAGGTGTGGAACTAAGGCACATACTCGCCAAGGTTTTTGGGCAGAAGTCAGTTGATTATATAGTATCGTTTTTACTGCTTGGATTTTGACATTAAAGGGCGTGCGTTGTTCTAATGTCCAAGTGGTATCGGAGTTCGCCTCAGCAAGTAATGATATTGACCCTAAGCAAACTATCAGCATATAAATGAGTTGACGCATATTACTGTCTCACTTAAGGTTTCTGAACCTTTCAACAAATAATTTTAATGATTATAACATTTTAAGGAATGCGTGTGAGCACTTTATCACTATCAAGCAAGAGCTTAGTTGGCCGTCTCATGTTGGCATTCTGTCTTCTTGGATTGTTACTATTAATGTTGGTGAGCCTTGGCAGTGTTTCGCTTTATTGGGTAAAGCTTGCCGACCAGTATTTATATGAAGAGGCATTACCCGCATCAGAGGTTGCAAGGCAATTGATGCAGTCTTCTAATAGCTTGCTCGACAATGCCCAAGGGCTTGAACGAGTCGAAGAAGAGGCACAACGCGTTTTTCTTGGTCGAAAGTTATCGCTCGAAAGTACCAATTTACTTGCCGCTATTAAACGACTTCACTCCCTAAACGTACAAGCTAGTGGTGCCAGCAAAGATAAGCATTTAGCGCTATTAGCCGGCGAAATTATCCTCGACTTATCGATATTTGGCCGTCAAGTGGGGGATCGTCTAGCGCTCACTGCTCAATTGAAGAAAAATGGGCGGGACCTTGCACAAGCCGCCAGTAACAGTAGTTTATTACTTGAAGCTGAGCAAGCAGTGGTCGATTCAACTATTTTGGCTAAATTGAGTTTAGCTTATCCTCAAGTCGCGGGGCCTGAAAAAAGTGCCTACCTCCTCGATACCATCATAGAGCAAGATTTAGATGTTCGTGAGCGTTTGAATAGAGCATTGGCATTGGTTAATCATATTGCGTTAGTGGGCCAATTGTTACAGTCTCCTGAGCAGCAACTCGGATTGAATAAAGTGTTAAACAGTATGGCGAGAGTGCTTTCTAAAACGACTTATAGCCATGATGCGACTCATCTCAATTCAAAGAACATCAACGAGCTTCCAAGCACTTCCTCAGCTTCAGCTATTAATGGGGAAATTGATTTGATGCCACTTGAGTTACTTAATGGGGTGATTCGTGATCCCGTTAGAGCAACAGAGCTTGAGAAGCAGTTGATTATGTTAAGGGAAGTGAATGTTGGCTTACGTTTACAGCAGCAATATGCTCAATTGTTAGCAAAACAAAATGCGCAACTGTTAATGCTGACTGATAAATTAGGCCAACTGAATAAGTCTGTTGATCGTGCGATGACAGCACAACAACAACGGGCAGATAATGCTCGTAATGAGTTTTTACAACAATTGTTGTGGGCCAAGCTAGGGTTGTGGGCTACAGGGGTTTTAATGTTATTAATCATGATATTAGTTGTTTATCGCGTTATTTATAAAGGGATTGCCTTACGCCTGAATGAAGCGACTGCGGCATTATCTCAATTAAGCCAAGGTAATACAGAGGTCGTGCTTGACCCCCATGGAAATGATGAACTCACCGCCATGGCATCCGCGATTGAAGCTTTTAAACAAAAAACCGCACACAATCAAGCGCTGCAATTAGAGCTACAGTCAACCGCATCAGAATTGTTTGCCCATAAAGCTTCACTTGAAAGTACCGTTCATGCGCGCACCATTGAGCTTGCCGAAGCAAATCGTCAGTTAGATACAGAAGCCAAAGGACATTCGGCAGCAAGGGTGATGGCCGAGCAAGCCAATAAAGACAAATCGCTATTTTTAGCCACCATGAGCCACGAAATTCGCACGCCGTTAAATGGCCTGTTAGGCACTCTTACTTTATTGGGCTACTCTCCATTACCGCCAGCACAAAAGCAAATGCTGGCTTTATCTCATTACAGCGGTACGTTGCTGCAAACGGTACTCAACGACATTCTGGACTTTTCTCGTTTGGAGGAAGGACAATTAACCAACGAGCCTCGAGCGGTCGCACTAGACGATCTGCTGGATGAGGTCATGGCAATTATGCTAGCCGGTGCCGGATTGTCAGGATTATCTCTATATTTAGTGCGAAGTCATTTACCAAAATGGGTCAATATAGATGGTCCAAAATTGCGTCAAGTACTGTTTAACTTGCTCGGCAATGCGATTAAGTTTACACCCAAGGGTGAAATTCAGTTGCGAGTATCTGTTGTTGAGCAGCGTTTAGCATTTGAAATTGCTGATACCGGCGTTGGGATTAGCGCGGCGGCGATGGGAAAATTGTTTATCGCCTATAGTGCTCAACCTAATCAAGGGCGAACAAAGGGGACCGGGCTTGGGCTTGCCATTTGTAAAGAATTGGTCTCTTTAATGAACGCAGTGGATACTTCAACCCAGTGTATTTGGGTTAACAGTGGTGTTGGACAAGGCTCCACTTTTGGGTTTAGTTTGCCATTACATATTTGTGAGCAAGCAGATGAACCTGCCAGGGAGGCGTTACCACAGGTCGCGCCTAAATGTGTATTAGTGGTCGAGGACAACAAGGTGAACGCGATGGTGGCACAAGGCTTTTTAGCACATCTTGGCCATCAGTCGGTGTTGGCTGAAAGTTGTGCTCAAGCACGTGCCTTGTACTGTGTTGATAGTGCTTCGACATTTGACGGCATCATGCTTGACATTCAACTTGGCGATGGTTCTGGCGTCGAATTATTGTCTGAACTCAAACAGATCGCTCAGCTGGCTCAGCTAGACGTCATCATTGCAGCATTTACCGCACAAATTCAAGAGGATGACATTAAAACCTATCAAGCATCAGGCTTTGATGATGTATTGGCAAAACCGCTTAATATGCAGTCATTAGCCAGCTGGATTGGTGTTGCTACTGATACGCTTGAAAAGCACTCTCACAGTGCCATAAATGATGTGGCTGAGTCGGAGCAACCGATATTGCATGCGTTGCAACAAGGCGGCGTTAATGTTATCAATCAGCCATTATTAAATGAACAGCAAATTAATGACGATTTGCAGTACCTAGGTGTGGCGGCGTTAAACGAGATGTTAACCCTTTATAGAACCAGCAGTACCACGCAAATTAATGCGCTCAGGGCAATACCTGCCGAGGGTGCTAAATTGCTACATGCGCTTAAAGGCAGCAGTGCCAGTATCGGTTTTATTAAGTTGAGTCAGTTGTGCAAACAATTAGAGACCGATGGGATCAGTGATGATTCATCTCAGTTGCTTAAGCAAGTATGGCAAGCATCAATTAACGCACTTGAGCTGAAGTTAGTGAACTAGCTTGAACTCAAAATAAGCTGTGCGTCTGCCGTCAGATTGTTAACGCACTGTCTATTCTGTATGGTGGAAAATTCATCATAGGGCTAAAAACCAAGCATAAAAAACACCGGGCAAGCACGGTGTTTTGGTCTCTATGGTAGACAAATTGATTACTGGTCGGCAGCAAGTCCTTCACAATCACTGGCGACCCAAGTTTGAGTAAGATGGGCAAGGGCGGCATAGAACTTTCCGGTGTCAAGGGATGTCACCTTATCCGTAAAGCTCCCTAGCCAAGCATTCAGATACTGATTAATAAAGGCAAGTTGAGTTTTATCATCACTAGCACAAGCTTGATGGGCAACATAAGCTAAGATCACCGCGATATGATCGGCCGGCTCTGGAAACTCACTTTGAACCGTTAGTTGGCTTTGTTGTAAGTAAGTTTGCATTTGTTGATGTTGTTCACCAAATAACAGTACATCTTTGTTGGGTGCATTCTCTTTAAGATATAAACTGGCATAGGGGCTAGCGCTATGCTTTGTGCCGACCAAAAACAAGCCGCAATAATCCGCTGCGAGTTCTAATAGGGCGTGGTCGGTATTTACGTTGTTAAGTGTTGAATTAAGGACTGAGTTTAAGGTTGCGATGTCTTGAATAAACAAGGGGTCACTCGCTAGTTGCGCCAAAAATGCTTGAGCCTGACTCGCAGTGAGCTCTTTTAATAGCTGATGATCGAGCTCTTTTGCAAAGAGCGATGAGAGCAGTTTATACACCATAGAACGACCTTGGTTCATTGCGGTGTCATATAATCTCTTATCATTCATCTATGTTATCTCCTTTGACCCAATTTAGGTCGTTAACTTAAGCGCCAAGAGTGAGCTTGGCGTAAGGTTAGAATACTATCAGCAAGTTAGATTTGCGTGTCAATTGGGCCATTAAATGAACTGACTTCAGGTACTTTACCTTGATATTTCTCGAAATCGACCAAGCAAGTATATGCAGAGCAGGCTTGAGCAAGTTTGGAGGTGCCAATGTCCAGAGTTAAGGTATTTGGATCACCATAGCTACACAACGCCCCCATTTCGTTCCCACCTTGCTTACTGCCATCTTTGCCCACCGGGCCATACCACGCACCTTCATGGATTCGAATAATGCCACGCGGAAAGTTATTGGACACTACCGCGCCAGCCAAAAGTTGGCCGCGGCCGTTAAAAACGCGAACGATGTCGCCATCTTTAATGCCTCGCTGTTTAGCATCGCTAGGGTTTAAGTACACAGGTTCTCGGCCTTGTACTGTGTAGGTTTCCCTGTATTGCTGCGATTCACACATTTGTGAATGTAAGCGTTTATCCGGGTGGCAAGATTGCATCCACATTGGATATTTATCAGAACCTGGGCCACCATGACTCCGCTCGGTTTTCTCTATCCAAGTTGGGTGGCCAGGGCAGTCATCATAGTTAAATTTCGCGATTTTACGGCTGAAGATTTCAATTAAACCTGAGGGAGTACCCAGTGGATTAATTTCCGGATCATTTCTGAAATCCGCATGACGTGTCCAAGGTTGGCCTTCACCAAAATGTACATAGCCATCTTTCCAGAAAGTATCGAAATCAGGCATGTCGAACTTGCCTACATTATCCGCTTTACAGTCGTCATAGAGCTTTTTAAGCCAATCAAACTCTGACATACCACGAGTGTATTCTTTCTCTTTGCCCATGATTTTTGCAAAGCGGGTAAAGATTTCAAAATCAGACAAACTGTCAAATAAAGGCTCAACCATTTTTTGCATCGTTAAAATACCGCGGTTGGCGTAGCTACCATAGATGTCAAGATCGTTACGTTCGAGCGTGGTGCAAGCCGGTAAGACGATATCAGAGAAGCGGCAGGTTGCTGTCCAGTTTATGTCGACAGTGACCACACATTCAAGCTTTTGAAATGCTTGCTTCATCTTATTTCGGTCTTGGTGATGACTCCATGGATTACTGCCTGAAAATACCATCATTTTGATATCAGGGTAAATCACTTTAGCACCGTTAGCATCGATGGTTTTGCCTGGTTCTAAAATGGCGTCAATCCAGCGAGCAACCGGAATTGTGCTACTTGCTCCCTTAAAATCATGACTATTAAAAATGGGCTTTTGATCCCCGTCAAGATTACGAGGGAAGGCTCCAGGTGCCGCCGCGCCCGATGACGGTACGCCAATACTTGAATAATGGTGGCCGTAGCTGATACCACCACCGGGTAAACCAATTTGGCCAATCATAGTGGCAAGCACTGCCGCCATCCAATAGGGTTGTTCACCATGTTGCTGGCGTTGAATACACCAACCCATCATGATTTGGGTACGGCCTTTAGTCATCACCTTGGCTAAATCACGGATGATTTCTGGGCTAACACCAGTGATTTTGCTTGCCCACTCAGGTGTTTTAGCGAGGCCATCGGACTCACCTAGTACATAAGGCTGAAATCGTTCGAAACCAAGGCTATAACCCTCGATAAACTTCTCATCGTGTAACTTCTTGGTGATCATTTCATGGGCAATACCCAGCATTAACGCAACGTCAGTTTGTGGGTTAACATAAAGTTGTTCACAATCTAGGTATCGTTGGGTTTTGGTCACGACAGGGTCAATACTGATCACGCGAATCTTACCTTGCTGCACTTTCTCTTTAAGCTCAGCAAGATAGGCAAAGGATTCATGTGTTTCGGCATTCCAACCTATTTGTAGGTTTTTATAGGGATCATTAGACCATAAAATGATGGTGTTAGATTCTTCAAGGATCAGCGGCCATGAAGTGCCTTGGGCATAAACTTCTGTTGAGCCCAAAATATACGGCAGAATCGTTTGGCCAGCACCGGTTGAATAGTCACCAATTTTTTTGACAAAATTACCGTGCATACCGACAGCACGTTGCATATGGCTCGTACTTGAATGGAGTTGTCCCGTTGCGCGCCAACCTGTTTGGCCTGCATGCAGCCCTGATGGACCGTACTTAGTTTGCACTTCATCAAGAGAATCTTTAAACAGAGTCAGGGCTTTATCCCAAGTGACACGCACAAAACGAAAATCACCGCGTTGGCTAGTGTTACTTTTGTGACCTTTTATTAAAAAGTCTAAGCGCACCATTGGATAGCGAACCCGTGATGGATTGTAGACCAAGCCTTTAACACCATTGATCATGTCGGTAGGATATTTGTCTGAGTCAAAAGGAATAACTTTATCAATCACCCCATTTTTACGTTTCATTTTAAATGCACCAAAGTGCGAACCCGTAGTAAGCCAGTCATTATTCGTTTTAGCGCCCGCTGCTGCAAGTGCATTGAATGGAGCCAATACTGATGCACTGCCTAGAGCAATATAAGAAGTGGCCATTAAACTTTTAAGAAAATCTCTTCTGTTCATTATGATATCCTATTAATGCGCTGACTTATCGAAAGTAGATGAATGCTCTTGTAAGTATTTTTGAACAAGCGCTTGTGTATCTTGATCCATGTTGACGAACGCTATCATCCCTTGGAACATGCCAGGCCAGCTGTTGGCATCAAAGTGTTTTTCATCAGGTTGGGTATGGCAAACGCTACAGCTGCTGCTATAAGTATCTCGTGCATAGTCCCAAAGTGGCTGTAACTCGTTGACAAGGTAGTCAGAATCGGTCCAAATTTTGACTTCAGCACGTTGCCATTTTAGCCCGGTCATCGGATCTTCCTTTTCTTCGAAAACTGCCATGATGCCTTCTTCTACGGCTGCATCTTTTGACAGTTGAGCTGACAGAATATTAAGACCGAAATCGAAATAGATCACTCGACCTACACCAATCTTTTTACGCCAGCCATCAATACCCACTTTTACTCGATTGCCATTGGTTTCCAGCACTGTCACCTTAGTGGCAACGTTTAGGGTGCCTGCTTCAACATCTGTTGTGTCGTTAAAATAAAGTGGCTTCGTTAATGCTGTGAAGTAGCTGTCACCAACAACAAGGCCTGTTTCTCCCGTTCCCACTTGAGCAATAAGCTCTGGTGCGCGTGACGTCCCCATATCAGGAAGGTTGTGGGCAATGCCTTTATGACAATCGACACAACTTTGATCCTTCTCAGCGGCACGTTTCATCTGTTTTTGAGCCAGCTTTGACATGTCATCCCATTTCATAGAGTCATAGTTATGACAGTTTTTACAGGCTAATGAATCATCACGGTCGAAACGTTTCCATTCGCGACTGGCCATTTCTAGCCGTTGCGATTCAAACTTCTCTTCGGTATTCACCGTTTGCATCAACCATCCCCACACATCATGGGATGCTTCAATTTTCCGGCCAATCTTACGACTCCAATTATGTGGAACGTGACAATCAGGACAAGTTGCACGTACCCCCGAGTGATTTGACCAATGCACTGTCTGTTGTAACTCCTGGTAGGGTTTACTTTCCATACTGTGGCAACCAATGCAGAATTCTTCAGTGTTGGTCATTTCTAGAGCAGTGTTAAATCCGCCCCAGAAAATAATTCCCATCAAAAAAGCTGACAGACTAATAGTCCCTAATGTGAGGTATTTGGTTGGCTGGTTAAGTGTTCGCCAAGTGTTAATAAACCATTTCATAACAGCATCCTTTATAATATTGACTCATGATTTGCTTGAGGATTAGTGTGCGACAACGCCACCAAATGCCTGGATCATCCAAATAGCAAAGCCGTATATGCCAATACCTGTTACGGTGATGATTGGAAAGAGTAAAAAAATGATAAATCCGAGTGCTTTTAGCTCTTTCGATTTCACATCTTTTTGGGGGTCACCTAAATTTTTTGTGGTCATAATTTACTCACCTAAATAGTTACTTGTTCCGATGACTTCTATCTTAGGTAAGAGTTGTTAATGGCGGTCAGACAATGTATGAATGAACTTAGACAATATATGAAAGATTATGAATGTAGGTGCTCAATGACCCCTGCATAGTCATTAATTTATATGTTTATGCGTTTAACTCAGGTGATTTTTTCCACCTGTTTAGGGTTCAACACTCTGGACAGTTTTAGGGGGGGGGGGATTTTAACGTCAATGTCCAATATTAAAAAGCATCAGAGAACCTTTATGCTTTCTCTGTTTGCTGTTTTGGTTGCTTTCAAGGCAAGGCAACCTTTAGAAATATGAGCCGATACAGCTTTATGAATGAAAAACGATTTTGACGCTGGTCTCATCGCGCTTTTGATTATGCCGAATTTAACATGACATTAATTGCACTGACCTTTCCTGAGCAGAAAGAACGAATTGCAGCGATTGATGCCAGTTTTATCAGTAAATCGGGTCGTAAAGCAGACGGGTTAGGCTGGTATTACAACGGCAGTGCAGAAGAGGCTCAGCGGGGATTGGAAATATCTACGATCTGCATTACCTATCTGAACTCAAATACAGCCTATGCACAGGATTCACGTCAAATAATAGATATTGAAGGAGCGACTCGGGTTGAGCATGTTGTTGACCTTGCCGCTAACCTAAGTCAACTTAATAGTCGGTATCTTGCTGCTGATGCCTTGTCAAATTGAATAGCTCTGGTCA
This sequence comes from Psychromonas sp. MB-3u-54, assembly GCF_002836415.1. Taxonomy (GTDB): domain Bacteria; phylum Pseudomonadota; class Gammaproteobacteria; order Enterobacterales; family Psychromonadaceae; genus Psychromonas. The sequence goes on from NZ_PJBP01000166.1 coordinate 25,108, forward strand.
TTTAACTTTAAGTTTTTCAGCACAGATTCGGGATGATTTCATGGGTGGTATGGACATACTAATGGCGCCTCTTCTTCAAGTTGGGGGCAATCAAGTACAGGGTGTTTTAGATTCATTGATAAACGAGATTATTAACTGGGCGTTGGAACTTGAACAGAAAGGAATGATAGGTGGAGGTCTGACTTTTTTAAATAATGAGAAACAAGCAGCTGAAAGTGTTGTTTACACAATTACCAATAACATCGGTAGTATGCAAAACTATCAACTTCAGCAAGCATCAGATAATTCGAAAAAATGACTGGATTTTACAATTAGTAATGATGATATTGCACAATTTATAGAGTTACTTAAGTCCTCAATAGGTCAATTAAATTTACAAGATACAGATAAAGCAGAACTGGAATCTGACATTTCTACGATTGATAATCAGCGAGTGTTTTCGGATTTAAGTTTGCATTATAAATTAACAACCTGAATGCGCCATAACCAATTGATAATAAACAATATAGACAGTTACTTTTTCTATGTTAACTTATGTCGGTTACCACTCGTCTTTTCTCTGTGTAGCGTGACCCTCTGTGGCAGTGCCTTTGTTACAAAAGATCACCACGCACACTTGATCATAAAAATGAATCGGCTTATTTAAGTCCAAAGGCACTAGGTTTACCTAAACCGAAAAAACTCATCTTGTCAGACAGCTTAAAAAGTGCGCGTAATATTATAGAGGGGACAACAGGTCGTTTAGTCTCTGTTATTGGCAGAGTTTCATTACAGTCCGTTAGGCGTTATCTCTGTATTTTACATAACATCCGTACATCGATGAACATGCTCCTATCACTTTTTGCGCGTACAGTTTTAGTCGACTGGCTCGCACAATTAACTGCAGCCTTATTCTTCCTTAGAATGAGGCTGTTTTTTCTTCTGCTCAGGATGGGGTGCGCCAGTGATTCCAGCTGTCAGGGTAAAGCGCATGGCTTCCTCTACTTTCATATTCAGTGGGCGAACCCTGTTGCGGGGAATGAGCACCGCGTAACCGCCTATCATATAGCTCAGGGGCAGGTAGACCACGATACAGTCATCTTCGCGAAAATCCTCCGGCAGCTTCGCAGGTTCCGCCTGAGTAACAAAGCCGATGATCTGCATGCCGGTATCGCCTAGGGTTACCGCAACTACCTGCTGAAACTCTTTTTTAGTGGCCGGTGAGAAATAGTTAAAAAAATCACGGATAGCCCGATACACAGATTTGATAAGAGGCATGTGGTATAAAAGCTGCTCACCTTTGGCAAACAGGCGCTGCACCAGATAGGCATTCATCAACAGTCCGGTGATAAATACAACCAGTAGGCCGGTAGCCAGTCCCATCCCCGGCCAATACCAGTCCTGAGGGAGCAGGGCCTGAATCAGACCGCCGAGCAGCGATTCTGCGGAAACGGCAAACCAGTAGAGTAGATAAAGTGTTAACAGCACTGGCAGCATTGCCACTAGTCCAGTAATAATATTTTTGCTGATAAAAGCAAACATTATGATCTTCTCCGTGCGAAAGAGTTTGCCGTCTTCTCAGGCTTGAGGGCGTCTACAGGCAAGCTGGCTGCTTCGTAGCGGAAAAAATGCACAGGCTGCGCTGAAAAATCCGCAGTTGTGCACAGTAGCAAGCTGCTTGCGGGATAGGACAGAGCTCCTTCGAACGCCATATAGATCCTGTTAATTATTAATTATCCAGCTGCCGTCCGGCTGACGGCAAGCCGTGCCGTATGCATCCTGCTTTTTGCCTGCAACCACGACTGTCTGGCGATACTCGCGGCAATATTGACCCGTTGTCTGCTGATAGGTTCGAGTGGGCATCATTGAACCGCTGTTGCCGGAGTCAGGATTATTCCAACTGGTCGTTTCATGGCTGCGAGTATGTTCCAGTGAGTACTGGGCGTTCTGGCCCATGGCAATGCGATCGGCCCTGTCCAGCGAGCGCCCGATTTCCTGACCAAACAGGGCACCCGCCAGAGTGCCAATAGCAATAGCCACAACATTGCCCTTTCCTTTGCCGACATTGGAACCGAGTATGGCACCGGCGGTTGCCCCAAGGAGAGTGCCTGTACCTTCCTTGGAGCCCATAGGCTGCGTACAACCCGCCAGTGAAAATACAATAATTATTAATAATACTGTCATTTGTTTCATCGTTTTTCTCCTTTTTATCTCAACTTGCTCACAGTGCTTAAATATTTGATGACTAAGGTGCGGACTAAAGAGGGTTTTTTCGCCGCCAGTGAAGATTAACTCTATCGCCATTGGGATGTTCGGCAGAAAAAATGACCGGAACGCTTATAGTCTGGCTGAAAAAGTTAAGAATATGATTAACAGTATAGGACGAATAAAAGCGTTTTACCCTCAGGTTTGAGCCTTTTTTCTTTACCTCATTGCAGCTGGTGGCACTGCTTAGAAAGGGACTATTTATTTAAAACTGACAGCAGCAATCAAAAGTCGGAATAAATTGATTTTTCAATTCAAAAACCTGATTTCTTGAGCGGGGGAAGTAGGTAAGTTGTTATTTATTAACATTAATAGGTAAATGAACAACGGCAAATAAAAAACTCAAGTATTGATCTGCCAGGCAGATTGTTATTTCTAATAGTGTCATGCGAGATTTTGATTCATCCTAAAGTGACCGTTAGTTACCGTCTTCCAAGTATATAATTTGCCAAAAAAACGAGCACAAGGATGGTAAACTTCGTTTGGCAAAAAGGAATTTTTGTGAAAAATAGCACGTACAGCTACTTGCATGACACCTAAAAGCCACTGTACGGCTGTTATTAAGACGTTTGGTTTCACCTAATCAATAAGAGTTAAAAATGAAGAGTAAGCTAAAAAATTTATCAGAGATTGTTGCTAGTGCAAATGATTTTTTCCAAAGTAAATTTGATAATATCAATGTTTTAATGGGGATAATGGATAAAACCTTGCGTAATCAAGGTATGAAAGCGGATGCAATTACAATTGATTGTATTAGCCAGGATAAGAGGATAGTTATCCTTATTCATGATCATAAACCCCATGTCGTCGACATAGCTTTGGGTAATAAAGAAGGGGATATTTATTCATCCTCTGAATACGAAATTAACAAAATATCACAAACAGTTATTGTGGAAATGATGGAAGCGAACTTCATTTCATAATCGGTAGCTGTTATTGCAGAAATGATGGGGGCGGTTAAACATAACAGCCAAATTAGGGTGATGCATAACGGTTGGCGCAGTTTTTTCTAAAAATAAAAGGCAGTAAAAACAGTACTAACTTGCTTATCGATGAGCAAGGCGTTGAGGTTGAAAAATAATTTGCTTGGAAAATTTAAAGGTCTTTTTAAGCGTTATAAATGTATTGCCTAGTATCTTAAACGCGCTTATAGTTGGTTAAAAGAACGCGCTTATTTCTAAAATTTGGCTGTAAGAGTCATTCTACAGCCTAGTTATGTTTTCAAGGAGGATTTATGATTTATTCAACCACCGAGACTATTCCAGGTAAAGAAATTACAGAGATAGTAGGCGTTGTTACGGGCAATGTAGTTCAAGCTAAACATATCGGACGAGATATCAAGGAGGATTTATGATTTATTCAACCACCGAGACTATTCCAGGTAAAGAAATTACAGAGATAGTAGGCGTTGTTACGGGCAATGTAGTTCAAGCTAAACATATAGGCCGAGATATCATGGCGGGTTTAAAAAGCATTGTCGGTGGTGAGATTAGAGGCTATACAGAAATGTTAACCGAGGCCAGAGATCTCGCAATACAACGCTTAGTTGCAAGCGCCAATGAAAAGGGAGCCGATGCAGTTGTCGGTATACGTTTTACTACAAGCGCAATCATGGATGGTTCGTCTGAGATAATGGCTTTTGGCACTGCGGTTAAATTAAAAAAATTATGAAGCTATATCAGCAAGGCATTGAATGATTTTACTACTTGTCATTATTAGAACCTCAAGGTATTGAATGATTTCATTATTAGCTATTATTAGAACCTTAAGGTATTGAATTATTTAACTACTCGCCATTATTAAGGCATTGAATGATTTCATTATTAGCTATTATTAGAACCTTAAGGTATTGAATTATTTCACTACTCGCCATTATTAAGGCATTGAATGATTTCATTATTAGCTATTATTAGAACCTTAAGGCATTGAATGATTTTACTACTCGCTATTATTAGAAGCTATTGGATTATTATCACACTCTTCATTCTTACGGTAATAACCTTGCTGTCTCTCTATCCACTGGAAAATTTACCCTCTGTACCCGGTAGTGATAAAAATCATCACTTTATTGCTTATGGCGCACTGATCTTTCCAACCGCTTTGCGTAAACCAAAATATTGGCAGTTGATCTGCTTGTTTTTTATTTGTTGGAGCGGCGTGATTGAATTACTGCAACCCTACGTTAATCGTTACGGAGAGTGGCTGGATATGGCTGCCAATACCACGGGTATTGTCTGTGGTCTCCTGATAGCTAAGCTGATAAGTTGGACTTTTACTGTTAAATCAAAGTGTGAATAAATAATTCAAAGCACAATAAAGATGAACAAAATTAGATTATTAAAAAAAGCATAACTAAGCGGCCAAAAAAACGTCTTAGCTTTTTATTGAACAGGTTATAAAATATGACCTGTTTTACTCACCACTCTGTGCAAAGTTGTAACGGACAACTAACTTCATTTTGAGGATCTCAATGGAAAAGAAACAGCAGAAAATCGACTTTCAGGGCAAGACATTTGGATCTTTATTGGTTATTGAACGCGCCAGTTCTGATCGCCATCTGGTAGCTGATAATTTCAATTATTGGTTATGTATATGCAAATGTGGTGATCATCTTTTAGTTGAAAATAAGCAATTTTTTAATCGCATCGATCCGCTGATCCGCAGTTGTGGTTGCCATAGCAAAGTTCACAATTCCCTGGTCAATAATCAATATGGTTACCTGACAGTATTATGTAAAACATTAAATCAGGGGCAAACAGTTAAGCGTATTAGGGGATATATTACGTATTTATGTTTATGCCGTTGCGGCAATAAATATACCGCCATGAGGCAGAGCTTGTTGAAGGAAAAGGTAAAAAGTTGCGGTTGCCACCTTGAGCATAAAGCGGGATAGATTATTGACTCCCATATCGATCTGTCATGACTCACTTCATGGAAAATTAACCAGCGGCAGGATAAACGCCGGGTTGATATTCGCAAACGGATGGGAATGGCTAAAAAACAGGTAGTTACAAAGGCGAATAGTAAATCCTGATAAATTTCAGCTGTGATCGGAGCGTTATGAGATCAAAAAAGCTGTTCAAATCAACCTTGATTGAGCCTTTATTATTTCTATACTCCTTTCTCTCCCGACAGAATTCGCTTAAACTCTTCTGTATATTGATCAACGATTAGGAATAATCTGAAATAATGAAGAATGAAAAACGCGCATTAGTGCTAGGACTTACAGCCGTACTGCTCTGGTCAACCGTAGCTGTCGCATTTAAGCTGACACTTCAGGAGTTTACTCCGATTCAAATGTTAACCGTAGCGAGCTTTGTCTCTGCCATTGTGTTAACGGCTATCTGCTATATGCAGGGAAAGCTGCATCAGCTGCGTATCACTTTTTTTTCTAATCCACTCAACTATCTGATTCTTGGGCTAATAAACCCGCTTGCCTATTACTTGATTCTATTTAAAGCTTATGACTTACTTCCTGCATCTCAGGCTCAGCCTTTAAACTACAGTTGGGCAATTACACTGACCTTAATGGCTGCATTGTTTTTAGGGCAAAAAATTCGTAAGCAGGACTGGATTGCCTGTGCGCTGGGATACGCTGGTGTCATTGTTATAGCGACAAAGGGCGATCTATTAGCTTTAGATTTTGACAGCCCTCTGGGCGTTATTCTGGCACTTCTTTCAACACTGCTTTGGGCGGGATATTGGATTTTAAACGCAAAAAACAAAGCCGATCCTGTGGTCGGAGTTCTTCTGGGATTTATCGTTGCTTTACCTTTTGCTGTTGCTCTGTGTATTTATGAAGGCGCTATCTGGGAGCAAAGTTTTCAAGGTTGGTTGGCGGTCACCTACGTTGGATTATTTGAGATGGGGATCACCTTTATGCTCTGGTTATCTGCGCTTAAGGCCACTGACAATACTGGGCGGATCAGCACCCTGATTTTTATCTCACCCTTTATTTCGCTGCTACTGCTTGCCTATATCATTGGAGAAACCATTCCGCCCTCAACCCTGATTGGCTTGGCTATGATTGTAAGCGGACTAATATTCCAACAGGTAATGAAACCATCTAATGTTGATATTGAAACTTGCAAGCCGTGAGGTGGCGCGGTCAAAGTAATGGCCAATATTGTGAAGAACAGGACGTTATGAATAAAACTCACCACGAAGTTCGAATTGATTTTAACCAGCGAGTGCCTTCGGATTTAAGTTTATGATCTAATTTCATCATCCCCTTCAATGATCTGGGTTGGATAATTACATTGTGTACGGGGACTTACATAGGAGTCTTTACTCTACGCAGCGCCTCTGTGCCTTCTGTGTTAGTACTTTTAAGTTTGTGACAAAAAATTTTATCATAAAAATGAATAGGCTTATTTAAGTCCGAAGATACTAGACTGATCACCTTTTTAGTTCTTTTGGTATTAATATCAGCTTTACTGTTTTCCGGATTAAGATTAATAGAACCTATCTCCGCCAGATCCCCGCTGCACAATATTCACTGAATAAAAATCCCAAATAATGGTAAATATCAGATCAGCCTATTTTCCCCTGATCATTCGCTCTTTTGAACTGAGACGTAGAATTCATCGCATATTGCTGAATTTTTCGGCAATACTAGCGCAATCGGAGGGGCTGTCTTTATAATCAGCGGCACAAAGATCGATCTGTTGGGTGTCTGGTTTTTTAAGAGATGTATTATGTGCCCCGGAATGGGTTGATTTTAAATTAAATTATTTCCGTATTAGCTATCGGCAGTGGCTTTCAGAAAATTATCTAAACTGTTTTTTAAAAAAGCAAAGCTTTGGGTGCCTCTGTTTTTTTTTGGGTATACAATAGTCTTTCTCAACGGGGTGCTTTAAAAAGCTGAGATGATTAAACCCGTATACCTGAACCAGATAATGCTGGCGTAGGAATTGAGCTTATCAGTGTTATTTTTATGATCTGCCTGTCAATCCTATGCTTTCAAACTAAAAATGGAGCGCATAGTGAAAAAAATTATTCCTTTAATGGCCTTGTCGGTCATCATTTCAATGCCGGTATTGGCTGAAAAACTGGTCGTTTATACCTATGACTCCTTTGCTTCAGATTGGGGACCCGGTCCTAAAGTTAAACAGGCATTCGAAAAAAACTGCGCCTGCAGTCTGGAATTTGTTGCATTGGACGATGGTGTTTCAATTTTAAATCGATTGCGCTTAGAAGGGAAAAATACTAAAGCAGATGTATTGCTGGGACTCGACAATAATTTAATGACTGAAGCCAAAAAGACGGGACTATTAGCAAAGCACAAGGTTGATACGAGTAAAGTGATCCTCGCCGATGGTTGGTCGAATAATACCTTTGTGCCCTTTGATTATGGTTATTTTTCCTTTGTTTATAATAAAGAAACCCTGTCAAATCCTCCTGAAAGCCTAAAAGAATTAGTTGAGCAACGTCAAGATATTAACGTTATCTACCAGGATCCCCGCACCTCGACACCAGGATTGGGATTAATGTTATGGATGAAATGGGTTTATGGTGATCAAGCCGATGATGCATGGAAGAAACTTGCGCAAAAAACCGTGACTGTGACTAAGGGGTGGTCTGAAGCTTATAGTATGTTCTTAAAAGGGGAGGCCGATATGGTACTTTCTTACTCAACGTCCCCCGCTTATCATATTATTGCTGAAGGGAAAAATCAGTATGCTGCGGCCAATTTTTCTGAAGGTAATTACACGCAAGTGGAGGTTGCAGCAAAAGTTAAAAGCAGTAAAAATGAAAAGCTTGCAGACGAGTTTATGGCATTTATTGTCAGTGATGAGTTCCAGTCACTGATGCCGACCGGGAATTGGATGTATCCTGTTACCGATGTGGCGCTTCCTGAAGGGTTTAAAAAATTAACTATCCCCTCAAGGTCTTTTTCATTTACAGCAGAAAAGGTCGACAATAATAGAAAAGCATGGATAAGAGAGTGGCAGAGCTCTTTAATTTATTAAACATTCGCTCACTGTGCCTGCAAAGTCTTATACTTTACCCGGTTTAATTATTGCCGGGTTTATCTGTCTTTTTGTTGCGGCTTCTGTCTCTGCTTTGTTATTTTACTCGCCCGGTTTTAACCCCGCTTTATTATGGCAAGACGCCTATTACCGTCACGTTACAAAATTTAGCTTCTATCAAGCATTTTTATCAACAATATTAAGCGTTGGCCTGGCGATCCCTGTGGCTCATGCGCTTTCTCGTCGTCACTTTTTTGGCAAGTCTTTTTTACTTAAATTATTTGCGACAACCCTGGTTTTACCGGTATTAGTGGGGGTTTTTGGTTTGTTATCTGTCTATGGCAACAGTGGTTTGATAGCACAACTACTGGCAATGATCGATCAAACACTACCATTTTCTATTTACGGCTTAAACGGCATACTCTTAGCGCATGTTTTTTTTAATTTACCCTTTGCAGCGCGTTTGCTCTTGCAGTCTTTACACTCTATTCCCAGTGAGCACCACCAGTTATCATCACATCTTGGCATCTCTCATTGGAATAAATTTAAATTAATCGAATGGCCCTGCTTACGCCAACAGTTACCGCACGTTTGCGGATTGGTCTTTATGCTTTGTTTTACCAGCTTTGCGACTGTGATGGCGCTGGGAGGCGGACCGAAAGCGACAACTATTGAGCTGGCCATTTATCAGGCTATTAAGTTTGATTTTGATTTACAAGCGGGGGCCCTATTAGCACTGTGGCAAATATTACTTTGCGGCAGCCTGGCAATAGGAATCCAACGTTTTTCGCGGCCGGTGCCTCTTTCCAACACGGCAGGTAAACAAAGCTTGTATTTATTTAATGATAATAGGGCAGCAAAAATTTGGGATTCATTGTGGATAAGTCTGGTACTTTTTCTGGTTATTCCTCCCTTACTGATGATTGTGATCAACGGTCTTAATGCAAAATTTATGAGTGTGATCAGTTCGACTTCATTTTGGGATGCACTGCAAAATTCATTTTTAGTGGCAATTTTTGCCGCTTTTATTGCGCTTTTTGCGGGATTTTTTATGCTGCTTACCAGCCGCTCCTGGCGATTAGTCGGCATTGATTTTAAAGCTGATCAGTTAGAATTAATTGCCACTATCATCTTAGTGACACCGGGTCTGGTTATTAGTACAGGTTTGTTTCTATTGCTCAGAAATATAACCGATGTATTTAGTTTTGCCATTGTCATCGTTATCGCGGTGAATGCCCTGATGGCTTTACCCTATGTGATTAAAACGCTTGCCCAACCTATGTTACAAGTTGCTCAGCAATATGACCGATTATGTGAAAGTTTAGGTGTTTTTGGATTTTCACGTTTTTATCTGATTGAATGGCGCGCTATAAAGCGACCAATTATTCATGCTTTTTCCATTAGTTTTGTACTGTCTATGGGAGATCTCAGTGCAATTGCACTGTTCGGCAGTCAAGATTTGAGAACCTTACCTCTGTATCTATTGCAATTATTGGGTAGTTATCAGATGGAGTCGGCTGCGGTTGTGTCTCTATTTTTATTTATTTTGAGCATAGGTATCTTTAGTGCTGTAGAGCAGATCAGCAGTAAAAATAAGATATATTAACCATTAATCGAAATCTGATGATGTTATACCCATGATACTTCAAGATGCAAAGTCAGCAAGGAAAATTGTGCTGAGATGCTAGGCATAAAATTGAAGGTTAGTTATTCTACATAGAGATTTTATAACAACGCAGATTGGCACAATTTACCTTACCCTACGGGGCGCAAGGTCGAAAACCAGCGCTGCGTTGCATCAATCGAAAAGGGAATAACCATTTAAGATGTAAATGCTTGCATTTACATCTACCGCTAGAGGATTAACGCAGTTAATCGCTCGAAAGGTCATGTTGCGCCTTGCTCTGATCGAAGACCTTGCGCCTGACAAAGCAGCTTGAAGTAACATGGGTATATGCACATTCATTAATTTACTTTTGATAAGACTTTTAAAATAATGACTTAAGGTAAATATGATTAACTTTTTTAATGTTAAATATTACTATCGGCAGGAGGAATTTAGTTTTGATGTGGAAATTCCACCGGGCGCTATTGTCGCCATTTTGGGGGCAAGTGGTGCAGGTAAAAGTACCCTGTTAAATTTAGCGGCGGGTTTTATTCATCCACGCAGTGGTGATATTTTTATGGACGGGAAATCTGTTGTGGATGTTGAACCGCATCTACGGCCGATGGCTATGTTATTTCAAGAAAACAATTTATTCGCGCATTTATCTGTTGCAGATAATATTGGCTTAGGCTTGCACCCCGGTCTTAAATTAAGTAGCGCAGATCGTGAAAAGGTACAGAATATTGCTAAACAAGTTGGAATAGATAAACTTTTATCGCGTTTTCCGGAGCAAATATCCGGAGGGCAAAAACAGCGTGTCGCGTTGGCGCGATGTTTTGTCCAAAATAAATCCCTGTTGTTACTCGATGAACCTTTTTCCGCTCTGGATCCTATTTTACGAGAAGAGATGTTAACTATTGTGAAAGATTTATCTGCTACCAAAAATGTAACGGTTTTAATGGTCACTCACCATATCTCCGATGCTATCAATGTGGCATCACATTATCTCTTTGTAAATAATGGCGCTATAAGCAGTATTGATGAGATCTCTGTACTTACGGGCAGCCACCAAAATGATAATTTAAAAAAATTCCTGCAGGCGGGTTTACCCTCGTAGTGAGTATCACTATTTTACTGTTAAAAAAACCGCAATTAAGCGGTTTTTTACAAGTTATCGGTGAGCTTAGCGCGTCCCAAAAACCACAATTGTTTTGCCGTGAGCAGAAATAAGACCTTGCTCCTCAAGCATTTTAAGGATTCGACCAACTGTTTCACGTGAACAACCGACAATCTGACCTATTTCCTGACGAGTGATTTTGATTTGCATGCCATCGGGGTGAGTCATTGCGTCCGGCTGCTTGGCCAAATCCAGCAGTGTATTTGCGATACGTCCTGTGACATCCAAAAAGGCAAGGTTACCCACTTTTTGGCTTGTAATCTGTAAACGATCAGCCATTTGCTTTGATAAACGCATTAAAATTTCAGGATTGACAGTGATCAGTTGATTGAATTTCTTATAAGAAATCTCAGCAACTTCACAGGGGGTTTTTGCTTTAATTGAAGCACTGCGAATTGGATTTTCCTGTTTATCAAATAAACCTAATTCACCAATGAAATCACCTTGATTTAAGTAAGATAAAATCATTTCTTTACCTTCTTCGTCTTTAATCACAACTGCAACCGAGCCTTTAACGATGAAATAAAGTGTATCGGCCTTTTCTCCAGCATGAATAAGTATACTTTTAGCTGGATATTTATGTGTGTGACAGTGTGATAAAAACCACTCCAACGTTGGATCGGTTTGAGGTTTGGTTATTATCATAAATCTCCCTTAATAGGTATGAATAGCTAATGTGCTATTTCTTGTTTTGGTTTATTCGCCAAAATAATAATGACAGTTATTTACATGGAATAGAATTTTATTGTATCTCTTTTTAATAGATGCCCATAACACTTATGCTGTTATCCTATTTGATAAATCAGATCTTTGTCAAAAAAACCAATTAATTTTGTATTAATTTATTTTATATTGTAGGCACAGTAGAGAATTGATTGAATTTTAATCAATTGTTTATTGCTGTTGTTGGGATAGTTGCTCCTTGCGAATAAGCGTCACGCTCTCGGAAAGTTCTGAGTAGAGAATAACAATGCTGCCACGCTTTAATAAGGTGAATACTTGTACTGTTTTCTCGGCTAACGAAACCTCCTGTTCTCCGTAGTCTGTTCCCTCACGTAAGACAAAATGTTCGATTAAGTTATGTAATGTATCTGCATCTAGATCTTGATAGGGTATAAGCATAAATATTCCTCAAGTTGCGCACTGTTTTCTCGGCTGAAGAGACCTGCTGTTCCCTCACGACTCAGGTAATATAGCAAAATATTTGATTAAGTGATGTAATGTATCTAAATCCTGATAGGGTATGAGTATAAATATTCATCAAGTTGCTTACACTGTTTTTTCGTCTAAAGAGATCTCCTGTTCGCCGTGATCTGTATCCTCATGGCTTAAGTAATATAGTAAAATGTTCGATTAAGTTATGTATCTGCATCCTGATAGGGTATGAGTATAAATATTCATCAAGTTGCTTACACTGTTTTTTCGGCTAAAGAGATCTCCTGTTCGCCGTGATCTGTTTCCTCATGGCTTACGTAATATAGTAAAATGTTCGATTAAGTTATGCATATGAATCCAGATAGGATATAAGCATAAATATTCCTCAAGTTGCTTGAGTGTGAATGTACATCAAATGGAAAGGTAAGTATGAGTTTATTAGAAGCGTTATTAAAAAAGAACGAAGAGTGGGCTGCAAAAATTAATGAAGAAGATCCTACTTTTTTTCCGCGACTTGCTAATCGACAGTCCCCAGAATATCTATGGATAGGCTGTTCCGATAGCCGTGTGCCCGCCAATCAATTATTAGGGTTATTCCCCGGGGATATATTCGTTCATCGCAATATTGCAAACCTTGTTGTGCATACTGATCTGAACTGCATGTCGGTTATTAAATATGCCGTGGATGTTTTAAAAGTTAAACATATTATCGTTACCGGGCATTATGATTGTGGTGGTATTCGCGCCGCGATGCAAAGACAATCGTTTGACTTGATTGATGGTTGGTTGCGTAATATCAAAGATATTTATGTGAAATTCAGCGATAGTTTTACCAGCGAAATGACAGACAAGCAACGTTTAGATTATCTTACCGAGCTTAATGTTATCGAGCAGGCAAAAAATGTTTGCCATACAACTTGTGTTCAAGAAGCCTGGGCAAATGGACAAGATTTGACGGTTCATGGATTTATTTATTCCGTGGAGGACGGTCGTCTGAAAGATCTTAATGTGAACTTTGATAATTTAGATAAAATAAATGATTTATATCATATTCGTTAAGCTCACATTATCTTAATCATTCTCGGGTTAAGATATAATGGGTTACAATACTTAATGTCTTAAAAAGGAAATATTAATGAAAAAATTATTACTCGCATCATTATTTTTAATTGCACCAACATTGGTATCCGCTGCAGATTTAGAAGCGGGCAAAGCTAAATCAGTTGTTTGTGCTGCATGTCATGGCGCTGAGGGGATTTCAGTCGCACCAATTTATCCTAATTTAAAAGGGCAAAAAGAAGCTTATCTGCTCTCCTCGTTAAAAGCCTATAAAGCGGGACAACGTAAGGGCGGAATGTCTATGTTGATGACACCACAAGCACAGGCGTTATCCGATGCTGATATGGTAAATGTGGCCGCTTATTTTTCCTCATTATAATCATTGTTGAAATTTCCTTATTTTTAAAATAAGGATGCTATTTTCCTAAGCCAATTCTATCTGGAGTTGGCTTTTTTATAAGCAATAAATATCCGATCAGCCTTGTCCGTTCGCTCTATTGCTGTCATCTATTTTATCGCTGTCCTGCCGTTATTCTATAAAACGCTATTTAATCTTTAACCTTGCCTATACTGATAGCAATTAATTAATTTTCTATAAACTTTTATCACCTTGCTTATATTGACGGCAATTAATTAATTTTCTCTAAACTTTTATAGCCTTGCCTATATTGACGGCAATTAATTAATTTTCTCTAAACTTTTATAACCTTGCCTATACTGGTGGCAATTAATCAATTTTCTCTAAACTTTTATAACCTTGCTTATATTGACGGCAATTAATTAATTTTCTCTAAACTTTTATAACCTTGCTTATATTGACGGCAATTAATTAATTTTCTCTAAACTTTTATCACCTTGCTTATACTGATAGCAATTAATCAATTTTCTCTAAACTTTTATAACCTTGCTTATATTGACGGCAATGAATTAATTTTCTCTAAACTTTTATAACCTTGCTTATATTGACGGCAATTAATTAATTTTCTCTAAACTTTTATCACCTTGCCTATACTGATAGCAATTAATCAATTTTCTCTAAACTTTTATCACCTTGCCTATACTGATAGCAATTAATCAATTTTCTCTAAACTTTTATAACCTTGCTTATATTGACGGCAATTAATTAATTTTCTCTAAACTTTTATCACCTATATTAAGGGCTGCACAATATATGGCACTCGCAAGTTTATACTGCCGCGCATTATTAGGGGTAGATGCACCCGAGGTCTTAGTGGAAGTACATTTAGGCACCGGCTTGCCGGCTTTTTCATTGGTTGGTTTACCGGAAACATCGGTAAAAGAAGCGAAAGAAAGAGTACGCAGTGCCATTCTTAATAGTAACTTTAAATTTCCCAGCAAAAGAATCACCGTTAATCTTGGGCCGGCTAATTTACCGAAAGAGGGTGGACGATTTGATTTAGCGATCGCCCTTGGTATTTTGATCGCCTCAGAACAAATTAGAGGCGATGGCATTGAGCAGTTTGAGTGTTTTGCTGAACTCGCTTTATCCGGTGAACTGCGGCCCATTGATGGTTTAATTCCCTGCGCATTGGCTGCCAAAGAAAACTTCCGTTATTTAATTATTTGTCCGGAAAATCAAAATGAAAGTGCGTTAACCGGTGCAAAAGCTTATGTCGCACGCAATCTTATTGGCGTCTGTGCGTTTTTACAAAAACAGAAAACATTACCCGAAGCACAGGCCGCGCCTAAAACCCAAGCAATAAATCCGATGGATATGCGCGATGTATTAGGGCAGGAACAGGCAAAAAGAGTCTTAGAAATAGCTGCTGTTGGCGGGCATAACCTGCTTCTAGTGGGCCCACCCGGAACCGGTAAAAGCATGCTGGCGGAACGTTTTATGACCCTATTACCAAGGTTAACCGAAAAACACGCGCTGCAAACCGCCGCTATCTATTCGGTTTGCGGCAAGCAACGGGATGATTGGTTTGAGCCGCCTTACCGATGCCCTCATCATAGTGCTTCTTCCGTTGCGTTGGTTGGGGGAGGGGGGAAACCTAAACCGGGTGAAATATCACTTTCTCATCGTGGTGTTTTATTTCTCGACGAATTAGCGGAATTTCCGCGCGCAGTCTTAGACAGTTTACGTCAACCTCTTGAAAGTCATAAAGTCACTATTTCCAGAGCGGCAAATCAAGTCACTTTTCCTGCACATTTTCAATTAATCGGCGCGATGAATCCAAGTCCCTGCGGACATATTAGTGGTGATTTAAGACGCAGTACGCCGGATCAGATTTTACGTTATTTAGGGCGCTTATCCGGACCATTTTTAGACCGGTTTGCACTTTCTATTATGGTGCCTTTATTACCTCAAGGCACTTTGGCAGCCTCGCAGGTCGGGCATGTGCTCAAAGGAGAGAGCAGTGAGATAATCAAAAATCGCGTGTTAAAAGCAAGAGATAAGCAGCTGCAAAGGCAGGGCAAACTAAATAATGCTTTATCAACTCAGGAGATAGCCTCCTATTGCCGGTTAAGTCTTGAAGATGCACAGTTTCTTGAACAGGCGATTAATCAAATGGGATTATCGATTCGTGCCTGGCACAGTCTGTTAAAAGTGGCTCGGAGTATTGCTGATTTGGCTGAAAGCGAAAAGGTAGAACGTCATCATCTGACGGAATCCCTTGCATATCGTGCGATGGACCGTTTGTTAAAAAATCTGTCATTATAAAAAATGGATAAAAAAAAGGAGCATTTTTAGAATAAAACGCTCCTTTTTAACTAAAGCCTGTCAAGCCATAAGGCTTTAAGGCGATAAGGCGATAAGGCGATAAGGCTTTAAGGCGATAAGGCGATAAGGCTTTAAGGCTTTAAGGCGATAAGGCGATAAAGCGATAAGGCGATAAGGCGATAAAGCGAAGGCTATAAAGCTTTAATAGTGTCTATCTGTGCGCTTAACTTCTCACAAGTTGTTTGCAACTCGGTTTGTTTCGCACGCTCTTTAACTATTACGGCTTCAGGCGCATTAGCAACAAATTTTTCATTGCCGAGTTTAGATGATATTTTTGCTAACTCCTTGCCGGCTTTCTCAAGCTGCTTATTCAAACGGGTCAGTTCAGCTTCGGTATCTATTAAACCTGCCATCGGGATCAACAGTTCAAGCTCACCTACTAATGCGGTTGCGCATACCGGCGTTGTTTGCCCGTTTTCAAGCACCGTAACGCTTTCAAGTTTGGCAAGTGCAGCTAAGAATGCCTGATTTTCAGTAAAACGGCGTTGATCTATTGCAGATGCATTTTTAATCAGTAAATTAAGCGGCGTTTTCGGGCTGATATCCATTTCACCACGAATATTACGCACCGCAACAATCACCTTTTTAACCCATTCAAGATCTTCGACTGCTTTTTCATCAACCAGGCTTGAATCATATTCAGGGTAAGGTTCGAGCATAATAGTATCACCGCCTTGACCTGTAATGCCTTTCACCCGCAGCCAGATTTCTTCGGTCATAAAGGGCAGCATAGGGTGTGCAACACGTAATAAGGTTTCCAATACAGTAATCAGTGTATGACGCGTACCACGTTGTTGTGCTTCACTGCCTTTAAATAAAATGGGTTTAGTTAGCTCCAAGTACCAACCACAGAACTGATCCCAAGTGAATTCATATAAAATATTAGCGGCAATATCAAAACGGAAAGTATCCAGTGCCTGACGGAAGTCTTTGATGGTCGTTTGCAGTTGTCCCTGAATCCAACGATCCGCCAAACTAAATTCCATTTCAGTATTACTCGAGAAGCCACAATCATGCTCCTCGGTGCTCATTAATACATAACGGCTCGCATTCCATAATTTGTTGCAGAAATTACGATAACCTTCTAAACGATTCATATCCCAATTGATATCACGACCCGTAGATGCCATTGCGGCGAGCGTGAAACGCAGTGCATCGGTGCCATGGGCTTCTATTCCATTAGCAAATGTTTTACGGGTGTCTTTTTCAATTTTTGCTGCCAATTTTGGCTGCATCATATTGCCGCAACGCTTAGCGACCAGACTTTCTAAATCAATACCATCGATTATATCTAAAGGATCTAATACATTACCCTTTGACTTAGACATCTTATCGCCATGCTCATCACGGATAAGGCCGGTAAAATAAACCTTTTTAAAGGGGACCTGTGGTTTATTATTTTCATCTTTCATAAAGTGCATGGTCATCATGATCATGCGCGCAACCCAGAAGAAGATAATATCAAAGCCGGTGACTAATACGTCGGTCGAGTGAAAGGTTTTAAGATCTGGGGTTTTTTCCGGCCAGCCTAAGGTCGAAAATGTCCATAGACCCGATGAGAACCAAGTATCTAATACATCCTCATCTTGAGTTAGAATGAAATCGTCATCCAAATCATGTTTGGCACGCACTTCTGCTTCGTCACGGCCAACATAAATTTTGCCTGCTTGATCGTACCAGGCAGGGATACGATGTCCCCACCAAAGTTGACGAGAAACACACCAGTCTTGGACATCATTCATCCATGAGTTATACATATTTTTATATTGTTTTGGTACAAATTCAATATCGCCATTATTAACGGCTTCATTGGCAACTTCAGCGAGTGGTGCGACGCGCACATACCATTGGTCAGTTAGCATTGGTTCGATAACCACGCCACCACGATCACCGTAGGGCACGGTTAAGTCATGTGGCTTGATCTCATCTAATAAACCTAACTCGTCAAGTGAACTGACTATTAACTTGCGCGCTTCTTCACGGGTTAAACCCTGGAATTGGCTCGGAAGATCGCTTGCATAATCATTACTCTTTTCACCGTTGCTGTTAAATATTTCAGCTTCACTGCGAATACAGGCATCAAAAGTTAATACGTTGATCATCGGCAGTTTATTACGTTTACCGACTTCGTAATCGTTAAAGTCATGCGCCGGAGTGATTTTTACACAACCGGTGCCTTTTTCCATATCTGCATGCTGATCAGCAATAACCGGAATGCGACGATTAACAAAGGGTAAAAGAATTTCTTTACCAATAAGGTCTTTGTAACGCGGATCTTCAGCGTTTACTGCCACCGCCGTATCACCTAACATGGTTTCAGGGCGAGTTGTTGCAACGACTAAATAGTTTTTACCGTCAGCCGTTTGCACGCCATCAGCAAGCGGGTAGCGGAAATGCCACATAAAACCTTTAACATCTTTGTTTTCAACTTCTAAGTCTGAAATTGCAGTGTGCAATTTAGGATCCCAGTTAACCAGACGTTTACCGCGGTACATAAGATCATCGTTATAGAGATCCACAAATACTTTTTTAACCGCTTCAGAAAGCCCATCATCCATAGTGAAACGTTCACGATCCCAATCAACTGAAGTGCCTAATCGGCGCATTTGCTTGGAAATATTGCTACCAGATTCAGCTTTCCAATCCCAGATTTTCTCAATAAAAGTTTCACGACCGAGTTCTTTACGTGTTTGTCCTGTTTCTGCAAATAGTTTGCGCTCTACAACCATTTGTGTGGCAATTCCGGCATGATCGGTACCCATCTGCCACAGGGTGTTTTTCCCCTGCATACGCTGGTAACGAACCAGGGTATCCATGATAGTATCCTGAAATGCATGACCCATGTGTAAGCTACCCGTCACATTGGGTGGCGGGATCATAATGCAGTAGCTTTCTTTGCTGGTATCACCATGCGGTTTGAAATAACCTTTTTCTTCCCAATTTTGGTAATTTTTTTGTTCAATAGCACTTGGGGTATATATCTTTTCCATCGGTTAATCTTCTGTTTTGTTGGTTGACTCAGCCGTTGAATTATTATCAACGGTTTGAGTAGAAAGCGTCAGGCCCATTTTTTTATAGGTACTGTAACGTATTCGTGCTGCAATTTTTTGGGGTTCCGGATATGGAACAAAATCAATTATTTTTTGAAAATTGATTGCAAAATCAGGCGTTTTTTGACTTAAATTAATTAAAATCGGGCGAGGGTGAACCGGGGCTTGCCAGCTTATTTCAACGGGCGTACCAAATTTTGGCCCTTCACCTAACAGGTTGTGCGGCACAAAACTGTCACCATCAAACTGCCATAAATATTCATCGACCGCAAATGCATCTTCTTGTGAATCGGTGTAGATGAACACTTTTTTATTTTGTGCATAAAAAAACGCCGCTACTCTGCAAGCATGCGCAAAATGAGCACTTATGGCGACACTGTTTGATTTTTCTTCTGTGGCGAAAACGTAAAAAACAACCTGGCTCATTATATTATTTTCACTTAGCTATTTGCTGCTGTTGTTTCATTTTCACTGCGGTTTATTAAAAACTGCGTTAGTAAGGAAACCGGTCTACCCGTTGAACCCTTATTTGCTCCGGATCTCCAGGCCGTTCCTGCAACATCTAAATGTGCCCAGGTATAACTTTTAGTAAAGCGGGAAAGGAAACAAGCCGCAGTAATAGTCCCTGCCGGGCGACCACCAATATTGGCCATATCAGCAAATGGACTTTCCAGCTGTTTCTGAAATTCATCATCCATCGGCAGTTGCCATGCCTTATCACTAGATTGATTTGACGCGCTTAACAACTCATGTGCCAGCCCTTTGTGCGGTGTCATTAAGCCGCTGATATGATGACCTAAGGCCATAATACAAGCGCCTGTTAAGGTGGCTATATCAACAACACAATCCGGTTCAAAACGTTCAACGTAGGTTAATACATCACACAGGACTAAACGTCCTTCAGCATCGGTATTTAAGACTTCAACGGTTTGCCCTGACATGGTGGTCAAAATATCACCCGGACGGTAAGCATTACCCGCCGGCATATTTTCAGCGCCCGCTAATATGCCAATGACATTGATCGGCAGGTTAAGTTTGGCAAGTGCTTTCATTGCACCAAAAACGCTGGCCGCGCCACCCATATCGTATTTCATCTCATCCATGCCTGCGCCTGGTTTTAAGGAAATACCGCCCGAGTCAAAGGTCAGCCCTTTGCCGACGAGTACGATAGGTTTTTGATCTGCATTACCGCCATTGTATTTTATTAATGACATATAGGCAGGATTAGCCGAACCTTTAGCAACGGCCAAATAACTGTCCATTTTAAGTTCTGCCATCTGCTCACTATCAACAATTTCTGTGGTGATTTTTTCAAATCGTTGACCCAATGCGATTGCTTGTTCGCTTAAATATAATGGAGTACAGATATTGGGTGGCATATTGGCTAAATCTTTACAGGCTTTAGCGCCCGACGAGACCGCTAAAGCATGTTGCAGACCAAGTTCCGCACGTGCTAACTCTTTACGGCTAGTCACATTAAAGGTTAATTTACGCAGAGGACGGCGGGTATTTTCTTTGTTGGTTTTAAATTGATCGAAGTTATATAAACAATCCTGAGTGGCTTCGATCGCCTGGCGCACTGCCCAGTAGGTATCACGCCCTTTGATATGCAATTCAGAAAGAAAACAGATAGCCTCTAACGCACCGGTATCATTAAGTGTCGTAATGGTTTTTGCTATAATTTGCTTGTACTGGGTTTCGGTTAGTTCACGTTCTTTACCGCAACCGACTAATAAGACGCGTTCACTTAATACATTGGGCACATTATGTAAGAATAATACCTGCCCTATTTTTCCTTCAATATCACCACGACGTAATAATGTACTTAAATAACCTTCGCTAATCTCATCAAGCTGCTCGCCTGCGCGTGATAAACGGCGCGGCTCAAATACGCCCACAACTATACAGGCACTGCGTTGTTTTTCCGGGCTACCGCTTTTTACTGAAAATTCCATATATATCCTTGGCTCTTGGCTATGTATAATGCGATTAACTGTGCAATTCTTTAGAAAATACAGTTATTATAGAAGTAAGTGGGACTTGGTAACGCTTCTCAACGCATAAAAATGTGATTTTACCGTATTTACTTGCTTAATTCATTATTTTATAGCAAAGGCCCTTGAAAGTTCGTCTTTTTCAAGGGCCTTTGCTGTCCGTCTAACCCCCTTGAAAAAGTGATTTTAGCCCGTCAGCGGTTTGGCTATCTCTTTATCAGGATCATATTTACACTGGAGAACCGGGTGATACTTCTTCGTTATTTGATGCTCGAAACATTTAAAAGCCAGATCGGTATTCTGTTTGTTTTAGTGCTTATTTTTGTTAGTCAAAAATTTATAACCATTCTTGCTCAAGCTATTAACGGTGTTATCCCTGCAGATTTGGTCATGACCCTGTTGTATTTAAACTTACCACAACTAGGCACGCTAATGTTGCCTATCAGTTTTTATCTTGCGGTACTTTTTGCCCATGGCAGGCTACACGGTGAAAGTGAAATGATCGCCATGAGCTCCTGTGGATATAGTCCCAATAATGTCTTGAAAGCGACCCTGTTATTATCGTTTTTAACCTTCGCTTTTGCAGCATATAACAGTTTGTATCTCGCGCCGCTTACTGAAGATAAAATGATTAGCGTTATCGAAGAAGCGCAAGCGAATACCAGTTCGGCGACACTGCTTGAGGGACGTTTTCATAAAACCTCAAGTAACGGCAGTGTGGTCTACATTGAAAAATCAGCCGATAAAAAGTTAGAAAAAATCTTTGCGGCGCACTGGCCGGAAGATAAGACACAAGCTCCGTCAGTGTTGACCGCCGCAGAGGGCTATCTTGAGGCTAAAAAAGATGGCACCTGGCTGACCTTAAACGATGGTCAGCGTTATGCCGGCATTGTTGGTCAACATGAGTTTGATCATAGTGAGTTTAAAACGTACCAGGTACATATCGCGAATAGAGAGGTGCAAAAGCGGGCGCGGGGTGTTCAGGCTTTACCGACAGCTGAACTGTTTTCTGTGGAAAATCCTAAATATCAGGCAGAACTGCAGTGGCGAATAGCTATTCCACTATCAATCTTACTGATGACTTTTATGGCTGTTCCATTAGCAAAAGTTAACCCGAGACAGGGACGTTATTCAAAGCTGTTACCTGCCTTGGCGTTATATTTAACCTTTTTCTTGCTGCTGAGTACGTCTAAGAGTTTGATTGAAGACGGGACTCTACCTGCCTTTAGTATTTGGATTGTACAACTCAGCTTTTTACTGTTGGGTATTATGTTGCACCTGCAAAGTTTAGGTAAATTTACCAAAGTGGCTTTGCGCAGGTGATGGTTAAGATATTTAAAACGGAATTACTATTATGGGTATTTTAGATCGTTACATAGGTAAAACAATTTTTGCCGCCACTTTTTTGAGTCTGTTTGTATTGATAGGTTTGAGCAGTATCATTAAATTTGTTGAGCAGATGGGAGGAATTGGAACGGGTTCCTACGATGCCTGGGATGCGGCCTATTTTGTTATTCTCAAAATCCCTGCTGAATTAGCGGTTTTTTTCCCGATGGCAGCCTTAATCGGTGCCTTGATTGGTTTAGGAAGTTTGGCGGGCAGCAGTGAACTGGTTGTTATGCAGGCTGCCGGGATATCAAAATTACGGATCGCAGGTGCCGTATTAAAAACCGCTATTCCAATGGTTATCGCGGTGATGCTCTTGAGCGAATTTGTGACCCCAAAAGCCGACAAAGAAGCCTATTCTATGCGTTATATGGCAAAAAGAGGCGAAGTACAGGTCAGTAATCAATATGGAGTTTGGGTGAAGGATGCGGATTCATTCGTCAGTATTGAACGGATGAACAGTAATAATGAACTCTTTCATGTGCAATTGTACTTTTTTGATGAAAATTTAAAACTTGAACATGCAATTCTGGCGCGTAAAGCAGCCTTTAAAGAAGGCAATTGGCTCTTTGAAGATGTTAGTCAAACCAATTTTTTGGAAGACAGAACAGAGGTTAAGCGCATTAATAATTATATTTGGGAGACTAAACTGACCCCGAAAAAATTGGAAGTTATTCTGGGTGAACCGGATAAAATGTCGATGCGTGATATTTATAACTACATCGTCTACCTTGAAAATAATGAGCAGGATGCAAAGCGTTTCTGGCTGATCTTTTGGCGTAAAGCCGTCCTGCCTTTTACCATTGTGGTGATGATGTTACTGTCGGTTTCTTTTATATTTGGCGGCTTACGTACGGTCGCAATGGGCACGCGTTTAATTTTTGGTATCGCTGCGGGTTTTACTTTCTATATTTCAGGGGAGTTATTTGGTCCTTTCAGTTTAGTCTTTAACTTTCCCCCTATACTGGGCGCATTATTGCCCAGTTTTCTGGTGTTATCTCTGGCGCTCTACCTGCTTAAGCGGCAAAGTTAAACAAAAAATAATAAACAAAAAAATGCCACGCTTTATGATCAATAAAACGTGGCATTTTTTATCACACTAGTCTAAGAGAGCGCTGAATGACTGAGCTCTGATGGACTTTTATTTTTTATTCTGATCCATAAATGCCATGCCCTTAAAACCTTTCCAATCGCTTAACTCTTTTGTTAATACGACCATCTCGCATTCTGCCCACTGGTCTTGAAATGCACTTTTATTCCCAAAAAAAACCAAAAAATTGCCTAAACCAAAGGCTGACGTTGCCATGCGAATTAATGATTGGGTAAAGGAGATATTACTACCATCGCTGTTTTGAACACGTAATCGCCACGCCTTCATACCGATAGTTTGACCGCCTCGGGTCCAGAAATAACCGTAAAATCCAATGATAATGATTGCCAGATATAATGCAAATACTTGGCTGGAAGCGAGAAAATCTGCAACATCTCGATAAGCCTCAAGATTTATCAGGCCGATGTTACTGGCGATAATCACGACTATAATAGCAAGGATTCCGGCTAACATGAGTAAAGCTGAAACAGCAAAAAGGTCGTAAAGATAGGCGCCTGCTCGTTTCAAAAAATTAGCGCGCGGACAACTCTGATACTGTTGCTGCAGGTTTTTTGTCTGTACATTTTCGTGCTTATATTTGCTCATACTGATTCCTTAAGTTTACCTGCCTGCAGTGTAGCAAAAGCAAAATCACTTGGCATTTTTTTAAAAGTGATGCGGCTAAAAAAAGTCGTAAAATATAAGCGAAAAGGAGGGATTTAGCCGCTAATTAAAAAAGATGATGCTTTTTCAATCAGTCAGTTAGAAAACACTTGTCAGCAGAGTATCACTAGGTATAATCCCTTCGTCTTAACAACACTCTACTTTAAAATTAAAGATTATGCCCGAGTGGTGAAATTGGTAGACGCGACGGATTCAAAATCCGTTTTCGAAAGAAGTGCCGGTTCAAGTCCGGCCTCGGGCACCATACTTTAACTCCTTGCTTATGCAGGGATTTTTTGTTTATACCGATCAGTAAATTCCCCCTTTAATAACTACCTTCTGTCCATATCCAGACTTTCACGTGAAGATTCTGTGCGCAATGAGATCCCAAGCTTTCCAACAACCGACAAATTAATCCAACTTAGCTTTTAGTCTCGGCAATCGCAACTGGTGGTCTCCTCTTATCCATTTACAGTCTTTTTGTGGGGTTGATTTTAGATTGGAATGTAGTTTCTTCGTAAATTGATAAAGGCTGTAACCCTCATTGTATAACGCGCTACCGCAGTTTTAGCAGCTTGAATAATTGAAAGTATTATTCTGAAGCGGCGTCGCTATATTTAAAATCAACCCTCTAAAAACTGTGGAATCGCGTTACAAAATCTATTTTAGGGTTTTTGGGCAGAAAATTTCTCAACTTTTTATTCGTTAATATCAATTTACTCAGCCGACCTTTACTCATTGCCAAATCCTTTGCGCAGCATAATATTTTCTTTGATGTAATGACTTAAAAGAATAAAAGGTATAGATGTCCTGCCTTTTTCTCCACGGATGAAGATGCGCTGCGCTTTGTTTAATACGTATGCAACTATCTAATTTGATGGTTGCGATTAAACAAATTGAAGCAGATCTAAGTGGTGATATAACGGTTGAACAGAAAATCAGTTTTAATAACATGTATGACAAGTTTCAAACTAACGCTAATGTCAAAGTCGCGCGTATAGAGTCATTAGAGAGCTCATTAGTTGGTCTGGAAAAAAAAGCCGATACAAAAAGAAGTATTGTGCTAACCCGCAGGTAAAATTGGAAGCTGATAAATTAAGTTGTGAAATGGGTGGCAGCGAAACCCCACTCAGTCAAATATATGATGAGATATTGGCGATGGGCAGTGACGGTATGCTGAATCACTAATAGGTAAAAAATTAGAGTCGGCACCCATCCTGACACGGCAAGCATCACTATAGCTAACAGCTTCTATCCTGTTATGTTCTCTTATAAAATCTATTTTCAAGGTTTTGGAGCATAAAAACGACTTAGAATTTTTGAACTAATTTTTTATTTAGATGACCCCGTTGGCGCATGTATTTCTCCCAGTAGCGAGCAAAATAAAAGATCCTTACAGCAAAGTCGATTTGAATATTCATGCACTGCTTGAACGATTTCGCTAAGTCGCTTTCGCCCCCCATTGCGACTTACAAAACAAAAAAATGGCCTCTATAATCGAGCCAGGATAAGTTTAAGAAGCACTCCTTACAGATCACTTTTCTGTTAAGTTTGTGGTAATTAGGTTACGTCCCGCATGCTCAAGCAATTCAGTAAACTTGCGCTTTCGCATGGCGATCGCTGTTTAATGGTGAGTTTGGACTGCCATCAACATCGGTAACCCTCACTGTTTAAAATTAGGTGTCAGTTAAACGAAAAATTGACGCCTCAAACTGATCAATAGGTATTGGTTTGCTGAATAAATATCCTTGGAAAAATGTGCATCCTTTGCCTAAGAGTAATTGTCGTTGCTCTTCTGTTTCCACTCCCTCGGCAATGATGTCTATGTTCATAATGTTTGCCATAGCAATGATCGCCTTTACTATCGCTCTGCTATTACTATCTATCGCAATATCGCGCACGAACGATTGGTCTATCTTGATCTGGTCGAGCGGTAGCTGCTTGATATACTGTAAGGACGAATAGCCAGTGCCAAAGTCATCTAGAGAGAAATGAACGCCAATATTATTTAATGCGTTCATACTGGAAATGGTGGCTTTAATGTCCTCTTGGAACAGACTTTCGGTCAATTCTAGCTTAAGTAAATTTGCGGGAATAGCATGTTGGCGCACAGCTGACTGCACTTGATCCACGAAATCCGTCTGCCGGAATTGTTTTGCACTTACATTAACTGCCAGTGTTAAATCGCGAGTCCGCGACTCTTTCTGCCATACTTTGATCTGCGCACAAGCCGTTTCGATAACCCATTTCCCAATGGGAAGAATCAATCTGGTTTCTTCCGCCAGAGGGATAAAGGTAGCAGGTGACACCAGCCCGCGTTCAGGGTGCATCCAGCGGATCAATGCCTCTGCTCCCCATGCTCGGTTAGCACTGTCCATCTGAATTTGGTAATACAAATGAAATTGTGACTTTTCAACGGCAATGCGCAATTCATTTTCGAGGGTTGTGCGCACGTTAATGATATCCTGCATTTGCTGGCTAAAGAACCTCATCGTATTACCGCCGGCTTGTTTAGCCTGATACATGGCGATGTCGGCTTGTTTCAGTAGATCTTCTGCCGTCTTACCCTCATGGCCGAAAAAGGCCGCACCGATACTCACGCCGCTATAGCATTGGTGCATGGCGAGCTGGTAGGGCTTATTGAGCGCAGTGAAAATTTTATCGGCAATAGTATTCGCCTTTGCTGCGGCTTCAATGGTTTTTTCGTGCAGGTCTTCCAGAATCAACACAAACTCGTCCCCCCCCAGGCGCGCCACGGTATCGCCTTTGCGTAGACAGGACGCCAGGCGTTGCGCTATCTGGATCAACAGTAAATCACCAACTTCATGGCCGAGGGTGTCGTTGATATCCTTGAAATGGTCCAAATCAATAAACATCACCACACTTTCACAGCCTTGACGCACGTTGGAAGCTAATGCGTGATGTAGCCGGTCTATCAAAATACGTCTATTGGGCAAGCCGGTAAGCGTGTCATAGTAAGCGAGGTCATTGAGTTCTTCTGCCCGTTTACCTTTTTCTTCGTTTTGAAAGGCAAGCTCTTTGTTGGCAATAACAAGCTCTGCTGCCCGCTTATCCTTTTCTTCGCTTTGAAAAGCAAGCTCCTTATTGGCAATAACAAGCTCTTCTGCCCGTTTATCCTTCTCTTCGTTGGCAATAACAAGCTCTGCTGCCCGCTTATCCTTTTCTTCGCTTTGAAAAGCAAGCTCCTTATTGGCAATAAGAAGCTCTTCTACCCGTTTACCTTTTTCTTTTTCTTGAAAGACAAGTTCCTTGTCGGCAATAACGAGCTCTTCTACTCGTTTACCTTTTTCTTTTTCTTGAAAGGCAAGTTCCTTGTCGGCAATAACAAGCTCTGCTGCTCGTTTATCCTTCTCTTCGTTTTGAAAGGCAAGCTCCTTGTCGGCAATAATAAGCTCTGCTGCCCGCTTATCCTTCTC
>NZ_PJBP01000167.1 GCF_002836415.1 Psychromonas sp. MB-3u-54
GATTTAAGCAATGCCGTCAGCGCTTTTTTAGCTGCTCGAATCAAACCCAAATCCTGCTGAACCAGCAACCGGGAGACAGCTCCCTCGTAAATTAATTCGATAGTCAACGCGAGGTTATCATCAGTATTCTCGATAGTGGCTAAGCGTCGCTTGGTTTCTGCGAGGGATGCCGCTTTGTGGGCAATAGCTACCCGATGAATAAGATTGTCTTCGTCGGGGTATTCTGCGCTTGCATTAAGAAATACACAGCCACTGAAATGTTTACTCTGCACTAAAGCCTCCAACTCATCGAAACGGGCAAGCAGCAATTGTTCTGCAGACAATAAATGAGGATCATCCAACTCCCAAGCGGCCTGCTGGCGCTGACTAAAGGCAAGTAGTGCATCTCTGATTAACACTTCTTTCGATTCAAAGTGGCGATACATAGTGGTCTTAGAAATGCCGGAAACCTCTACTATGCGGTCTATGCCGGTTGCATGAAACCCTTCACTCATAAATAGATTGAGTGCAATATCAATCAACTGCTGTTTCTTTTTTGACACGGTAAATCCAATGTAGTGGCTGGCAATCTTGATATTGTAACAAGAATAGTACAGATCGGTAACTTTATATTGACCTGACGCACCTCACTCCGTAGAGTACCGATCTGTACTCTTTTGAAAAACACATGAGGTAATTATGATCACACTTTACAGCTTTCCTTTTTCACTACCCTGTTACCGAACGCGCTTAGCAGCGTGCCTACTGGGGCGTCCGGCCGAAATTGTTGAAATTGACATCACCAAAGGTGAACAGCAACAGGCTGATTTTTTACGCATCAACCCGCTAGGTCAGGTTCCGGCCTTAGTTGATCTCGAGTCGAATATAACCGTAAGCGATTCAGTTGCAATTTTGCGCTATCTGGCCAAAAACAGTGAAAATGAAAAGTGGTTGGGGGCTTCTCTGCAGCAGCAAACCCAGGTTGATATTCTGCTCAGCCTGACCAGTAATGAGCTTAAGGATTCGGTGGAAAAAGCCCGTCTAATTAACGCCTTCAAACTATTGCCGGAATCAGAATTTCCTGCTTGCGAGCAAGTTGCGTCAAAAATCCTGCCTATTCTAAATCAAAAGCTCGCAGGTAAAGATTGGTTAACCGGTAATACTCCGACCATTGCCGACATTGCTGTTTACTCGACTCTGATTTACATTGATGAAGCACAGCTTGCCTTAACCCCATACGAAAATATTCTCGCTTGGATAGCTCGCTTTGAAAGCTTAGCGGGTTACTTGAAACCGGTAAAAATGTGAGGTAATAAGTATGCTGCCAGAAATTTGTTTTTCAGCAGAATCCGAAGATCAGAAAACGCTGTTGGACAAGGTGTTAACAGAGCAGAAGTTCCTCAGCCCGGTTAATCGAAAATGTTCGGCATGGGCAGCAGCACTTGCTTGCCAGAATATATCGGTTATTGCTGTAGTCAAAGATCATCTCGGTGTGCCCACTGAAAATGAGCAGCGCGAACTACTGTTCGCGGTAAGCCGTATGTCGGTTACTAACCCTTACTTTGTCAGTCGTGGGATTATTGACTTGCAGGCGGGGGGCACGTTAGATGCACTGTGCTTTCGTTCGTTTTCCACTATTAAGGTCAGCAACGAGATTGCCTATCACTATGCCTGTATTGCCGTTTCCATAGTGAATGGCGGCCATGCCTGTTTTCACAGTCACTGCAGCAGTTTAAAGCAGCTCGGCGAAACCGATCAGGCTATTGATCAAGCGCTGCGCATTAGCGCTGCACTGATGGCTGCCCGGCAAATTGCATTTAATCAAACAGCCTTCTTCTAAATTTGGTGTTACAGTAGCTATTTTTAGTAAGCGGGCTGCAATGTGGATTTAGCTAATTTGAATATCATAATATATAGACCTGCAGGCTGCTTCTTTGCAACTTCAATCAAGCGCTTAGCAGGTACGACAGCATTCGCATTCCAAAATAAAGGATTTGATTCCAACGGTTTTCATTTCCCGGAAAAATGCGAAGGGCAGTGGTTTAATCGAAAAGTAGCAAGGTACTTAAAATGGATGAGTGTTCGCTATTTATCACCGGATAGTTTGGCTGTTATCAGCCCAATATCTAACCGTAAAGGGATAGTTTTCCTCGATGGTTACGCATTAGGTCGCTTGTAAATGATATATCATTTTTTTGCTATTCTTGCTTTTGTGGTCTGGGGACTAACCCCGGTGTTTTTTCATTATTTCCCGGCTGAGAACATGGCTGAGTTATGGGCGCAGCGAATCATCTGGTCATTCGTTTTAGTGGTACTTTGGTTAAAATTTACCGGCGTAAAGGTTGATCTAAAGAGACTCTGGCATGATAAGCGTTCATTTTTAGCAATCTCGATATCCGGGTTGCTAATGAATGTCTCCTGGTATGGTTTTGTTTATGCGCTTTCAAATAACTATGTGCTGGATGCAAGCATGGCCTACTTTATTGCGCCAATACTAACCGCTGGTTTTTCATGGTTTTTATTTAAAGATAAGACCGATAATATCCAGAGATTATCGCTTTTATTAATGTGTGGCGCTCTTATCTACCTTGCTGTCAGTCAGGGGGTTGCACCCAGTCTTTCTCTTGTTATTGCCGTTTCGTTTGCAGCCTATATGGCACTGAAAAAGCTGTCTAAGTTTAGTAATAAGGAAAACTTATATGTTGAAAATTTAATTCAGCTTCCTGCTGCTTTGATAACCGTATTAGTTGTTGCAGTAACCTATGATCCATCTCAAGCAGGTATACCTTATTATGTTCTTCTTGGGGCGGTTTTCCTGCAAATTCTCCCTGTTTTTCTGCTGTCCGCTGCCATCAGCAATGTAAATCTACAAAAGATTGTTGTTTATCAGTATGTCGAACCCACGCTGCATTTTTTACTCGCGGTCTTTGTCTACCATGAACGCCTGGATAAACCATTATTCAATACTCTGATTATTGTATGGGTAGCTATTGCTCTCTGGCTTTGTAATGAAAAGAAGAAATCTTCAAAAGCCAATACTCAACGAAAGCCTAATTAATGGATAATTAATGAAGTCGTTATTTTCTCTTTTCTGTTTGGTTTTGGGATTAAGGCTGAAATACAGCCGTGATTTTGTGAGCCGCTTTTAGGGTTGGAATAATTGCATACCAACCAGGCCCCATTATCATGAATACTCAACCTTTATATATTAAAAATGCACCGCTCATATTGGCTGACAATGTTCTAAACAATGCCAGTTTACCGATAGAAAATAGGAATATTTCTGCTATTAATCCTAAAATCGCCTGCAACTGGGCTGTCTTAAATTTACATAAATCAGATTATGGGATTGGCGTCGAAGTGCACAGATAATGCAGGTTATTAATGGCTCGGAAGACTGCAATAGTATTGTATCCAGATTGATTACATGCACGGGCAAAATAAGCCAGAGCTAGATGGCCAGTGTTACGTGATAGGCGCCTATCACGTTTTACTTAAATAAAATAAGAACTATTTTCTAGCCGTTCTTTTGCTGTTCAAACCACCACATAAATGCAAACATCAGCCCGGGTGTTTTTGCTATACTGACATCAAAAATAAGTGCTTTGGCTTCCTTTATCGGCAGGTACACAACTTCGATCATTTCAGCATCGACACCGCCGCCTTCACTGACCTTCATACTCTCATTAACTTCTGCATAGTAAAGTATTTGCCTGCTTCCGGCAAAACCTACGGAGGTATGAAAAGAGGTGATTTCTTCTATCCTTTCAAGCGCTATATCATAGCCGCACTCTTCTTCTATTTCCTCTTTGGCTATCTGCTCCAAAGAGAGGTTTTTATCGACGATGCCCGCACAGAGTTCAATGGTCAGGCCGTTATCATTGTTCAAATACACCGCAGGACGGAACTGTTCTACAAGCACAAAAGCCTGTTTTTCTTTATGATAAATAAGGATAGCCACGGAGTCATGCGCCTTGACGATTTCCCATGATTTTTTGACACCGTTTTGCTCATAGGTTGCCAGTGAAGTATTGATAAACTTCGGATCAACTAAAGGGTGAAGTTTAAAGTTTTTGAGCGTATTAACCATCTTAACTCCTTATACTTGTTGTCTGTGTATTACCATTCCAAAAAAGCATTAACTTCCTGATTATGATAAAAAATCAATGCTGTTTTGTTGCCTGTCTTTATTTTTTTATGATGAGTGCTGCACTGTCTGCGTTATTAAATTAAATTCGATTAGCATTCAGGTTTTCAATGAATCCAAGCATAGCATGGTAATAGTTTGTTTTATTTTGTCCTGCTCATATGACGGGATTAATTTTACAATAATTTTATATCGGCTAACTGGGGCGTGTAATCAGTAGAGAGTTAATCATAAGGGGAGTTTCTTAAAACTTCTCAGAGTTCGATTTTGAAGGTCATTTTATGGAAAAAGTAATAGCTGGATAAGTAATTATTTGCGATTAATGGATGTCCGCAATTATTCTGTAGCGATCGCGCATACACTAAATAAAACAACCATAAGCAATAAAACAAGCTGAGGCTAGGGCGAAAAAGCTCTAGAATTATCCTTCGTGGCTATCAATAGTAATAATCACCGCGTCCGGGCGCCAATATTCAAACTCACAATCAATAATAGTACCTTGCTGCTGATAATTAACCCTGCATATTTTTAATACTTGCTGACCCTGTGCCAAGTGCAGGGCGTCAGCAACCTGCTTATTCGCACCGCACAAAGTCACTTCAAAGCGTGAGCGTAAGGTTTGATAACCATACTGTTGTTGATAAAGCTGGGTTAAAGACTGACTTAAATCCTGTTTCAATATATTGGGAAAAAGCGCGCTGATCAGGCAGTTTTGTACATATAAAACGGGCCTGTTATCCACATAGCGCAGGCGCTCAATACAATATATTTCACTGCGTTTAGCCAAGCCTAACAGTTTGCTTTGCTGTGCATCGGCGAATTGTGTGTGCACCGCTAACACTTGCGTTTTGGCATTACGCTGCTGGTCATTAACCAGTTGATGAAAATGGCAACGTGATAGCGGGTTGTAAATTAAACGCGCAGGGCAAACAAACCAGCCACGGCGACTTTCACGGTAAATTACCCCTTCAATTTCTAAAGCCGACAGTGCTTCTTTAAGGGTAATGCGAGTGGTGGAAAAAAGGACACTTAACGCTCTTTCTGAGGGTAACTTCTGCGATCCATGCAATACATTCTTTGCTAATAGTTGCCTGAGGCTCTCTTGTATACGACTTAATTGCGTCGCTTGGGTGTTTTCCATGACTGACCTATTCCAGCGATTTAAAAGGCGTAAAAGTAGCACCCTTTAATGACAGAAATATGACAGACCTCTGATCAGCATGCAATACAAAACGGTCACTTTACCTTCTTTAAACTGTCACTTTACCTTCTTTAAACTGTCACTTTACCTTCTTTAAACTGTCACATTCCCGCTCTATGATGACAACTTACTTAACTGACCTAGTCCAGAGGAAATGCCATGAAAAAACTACTTACCATGACCACCTTAGCCGGTTGTCTGATTACGACTGTCGCACATGCGGATAATGATATTAATACTTTGATTGATAAGGCAAAAAGTGAGGGGCAACTGTACAGTATTGGTATGCCGGGTAGTTGGGCAAACTGGAAAGATACCTGGACAGATATGAGCAAGCTTTACGGTTTAAGCCATCAGGATACCGATATGAGTTCAGCGCAGGAAATAGCTAAGTTCGCCGCTGAAAAAAATAATGCCACGGCTGACATTGGTGATGTGGGCTTTGCTTTTGCCCGTGTCGCGGTGAAAAAAGGGGTGACACAAGCTTATAAACCAAGCACATGGGCGGAAATTCCTGATTGGGCAAAAGATAAAGATGGGCACTGGGCGATTGCCTATACCGGCACTATCTCTTTTTTAACCAACAATAACCTGGTGAAAAACCCACCCAAGAGTTGGGCTGATGTATTAGCTGGCGACTACAAAGTGACAGTGGGGGATGTAGGCACCGCAGCGCAGGCAAATAATGCCGTATTAGCGGCAGCATTTGCTAATGGTGGTAATGAGAAAAACATTGAGCCTGCATTAAAATTCTTTGCCGAATTGGCCAAGCAAGGGCGTTTATCCATGAATGAACCGAGCATTGCTAATATTGAAAAAGGGGAGGTTGCATTAGCCATTATGTGGGACTTTAATGCATTGAATTACCGCGCTAAAATCGACCGTTCACGCTTTACCGTGACTATTCCACAGGATGGCTCGGTTATTTCCGGCTATACCACGATTATCAATAAATATGCAAAAAATCCCAATGCTGCGAAACTCGCACGTGAATATATCTTCAGTGACCAGGGTCAAATCAATTTAGCAGAAGGTTATGCCCGTCCGATTCGTAGCAATGTGGCTCTGCCTGCAGCAACACAAGCGAAACTGCTTAGCAATGACCAGTACACTAATGTTTTCCCAATCTCTGACTTTAAAGACTGGGAAAAAACCGCGCGTAAATTGCCAAGACAATGGCAAGAAAACGTTCTTATCCATATCCAATAAGGGGCAGCAGCATGAGCAATAAAGTAATCTTTGTTGTTCTTGATGGCCTAAATTATCAAGTAGCCCAAAATTGTATGGGTTACTTGAGTGCCTTTATGGACAGCCAGCAAGCAACGACTTACCAAATCAGCAGTGAATTACCGTCATTATCACGGCCGTTATATGAATGTTTATTAACGGGTGAAGCGCCTGTACACAGCGGCATAGTCAATAACCAAGTGAGGCGTTTATCATTTAACAGCAGTGTGTTTAGCTTAGCGGCCCAAGCGGGGCTAACCACCGCTGCGGCGGCTTATCACTGGGTCAGCGAATTATACAATAGCAGCCCCTATAATCAGCAAAAAGATCGCGTCTGCAATGATAAATCCCTTAATATTCAACATGGTATGTTTTACCATCTAGACCATTATCCGGACACTATTTTGTTTGCCGATGCCGAGCATTTACGGCAAACCTATCAACCGGATTTTTTACTTATTCATCCGATGAATATTGATGATGCGGGCCATCGGTTTGGTTTGGACTCCCCCGAGTACCGCAATAGTGCCCGTCAGGCGGACATCATTTTATCGGATTATTTACCCACCTGGATAGAAGAAGGTTATCAAGTGGTGATCACCAGTGATCATGGCATGAATAATGATAAAACCCATGGGGGCACCTTAAAGGAGGAGCGCGCGGTGCCGCTGTTTTTACTTGGCACGCAGTTTAGCCAGAAAAGCGTTGATGTAAAACAAACTCAAATTTGCGGGCTGCTGTGTCAGTTATTGGGATTAGATGAACATCAAAAATCCTATCATCCCGCTTTATTAAAACAAGGTTAAGCCGATGAATAGCACTGTATTACCCGGCGTAGCACAGATAAAAACAGGGCGTTTTGAAAAATTTAAAACGCTGTCACTAAAGCGATTCAGACCCTTATGGCTATTATTGCCTTTTTTGCTGCTGTTTTTTTTATTTCAAATTGCGCCGATGATTTGGATAGTGCTTAACAGCTTTGTAGTTGATCAACAGGTGAGTTTAGAAAACTATCAAACTATCTTTAATTCGGCCTTTATTTTACAGGCCTTTGGCAATAGTTTATGGCTGGCGTTCTGGTCCAGTAGTATTAGCCTAATTTTAGCGCTGTTTTTTGTGGCCTCACTACGCAAAGTTGACT
This sequence comes from Psychromonas sp. MB-3u-54, assembly GCF_002836415.1. Classification (GTDB taxonomy): domain Bacteria; phylum Pseudomonadota; class Gammaproteobacteria; order Enterobacterales; family Psychromonadaceae; genus Psychromonas. The sequence goes on from NZ_PJBP01000167.1 coordinate 7,696, forward strand.
CTGGCTTGCGTGATGCCGTGGTGGCTTTTACCAATATGGCCGCCAACTTCAGTGGTGTGCCTTTGGCTTTCGCTTTTATTATTATCCTAGGATTTAACGGTGCTGTGACTTTGCTGTTAAAAAAAGTGGGTCTGATTGATGATTTTAATCTCTATGGACAGTGGGGACTATTAACCCTGTATGTGTATTTCCAGGTGCCACTTGCAACCTTATTGCTGTATCCCGCTTTTGATGCTTTACAGGATGACTGGCAAGCTGCCTGTACTTTATTAGGCGCAAAAAAATGGCAGTTTTGGACGGAGATTGCATTGCCGGTTTTATCGCCTGCTATCTTGGGTACCTTTATTATTTTAATTGCTAACGCGATCGGTGCCTATGCCAGTGTCTATGCCTTAACCACGGGTAACTACAATGTGGTTACGGTGCGCATCGCCAGTTTAGTGTCGGGGGATCTTTTCTTAGAGCCTAATTTAGCGGCGGCGATTTCTGTGCTGTTAATGGGTATTTTGGGCTTGATAACTTTTATTAATCAAACCTTAATTCGCCGGAGTTACCATGAAAAATGCTGAGCAGCTTTATCATCAAAGCTTAGTTTATGGGCTGTGCAGCCTATTATTTTTACCCATATTCGCGACCTTTCTTTATTCCATCTCCTCTTCCTGGGGGGCGAGTATTTTACCCGATGGTCTGAGTTTTAAATGGTACCTGCTGCTGTGGCAGGATATCCGTTTTTTTGAGGCGTTTGGGCGTTCGTTATTAATCAGCTGCAGCGCTTTATTACTCTGTGCGGTGCTTATTTTACCGGTTATGTTTGTGCTGTTTTATTACTTCCCGAAGCTGCAAGGAATATTTAATTTACTGATTTTATTACCCTTTGCTGTGCCTCCTGTGGTCTCGTCCGTGGGTTTATTACAACTCTATGCAGGCAGTGCCGTGCCGATAGTGGGGACGCCTTGGATTTTAATAGGCACTTACTTCACCATAGCCGTGCCGTTTATGTATCGTGCTATAGCCAATAGTTTTAGTGCCTTGAACCTGCATGATTTAATGGATTCTGCTCATCTATTAGGTGCAAGCACCACACAAGCATTCTTTATGATAGTACTGCCCAACCTTAAAAAAGGGCTGCTTGCGGCGCTATTTTTATCCTTTTCATTTTTATTAGGGGAATTTGTTTTCGCTAATATGTTGGTAGGCACCCGTTACGAAACCCTGCAGATTTATTTATACAATATGCGTCAAACCAGCGGGCACTTCACCTCCGCATTGGTTATCAGCTATTTTGCATTTATCTTTTTATTCACCTGGCTTGCCAGCCGGATCAGCCGAGGTACTCACTCATGAGTTTTGTCACCGTTAAACACCTGTTAAAACGTTTTGACCAGCATACTGTTTTTGAAGATATCAATTTCACCATTAATCAGGGTGAATTTATCACCTTATTAGGGCCGAGTGGCTGTGGGAAATCTACCCTGCTGCGCAGCCTGGCGGGTTTGCATGATCTGGATTCCGGTGAAATCTGGGTGGATAATAAAAACATCACCGCAGTCCAACCGCAACAACGCGATATTGGTATGGTATTTCAGTCCTACGCTTTATTTCCAAATATGACAGTGCAGGAGAATATCGCTTTTGGTTTGAAAATGAAAAAGTTACCTGGTGCGGAAATTAAAAGGCAAGTGGCTAAGATTATTGAGTTGGTCGAGCTAAGCGGAAAAGAGCGAGTTTACCCGCAGCAATTATCTGGCGGGCAAAGACAGCGCGTCGCTTTGGCACGTGCCTTAGTGGTTAAACCGCAATTATTGTTGCTCGATGAACCGCTGTCAGCCTTAGATGCGCCTATTCGTAAAAATTTACGTCAGCAAATTAAATCTATTCAAAAAGAGCTCAATCTTACCACCCTATTTGTTACCCACGATCAGGAAGAGGCGATGATCCTTTCCGACCGAATATTTCTAATGAACAAAGGAAAAATCGTGCAGCAAGGCAGCGCCGAGGATATTTATACGCAGCCCTGTAATGAGTTTGTGGCCAGTTTTATGGGCAACTATAACGTGCTTAGCGCCCCGCAAGCATCACAATTATTAGGTTTAGATATTCAAGGTAAATTAGCCATTCGTCCCGAATCTATTTATGTACGCGAGAGTGGCCGGGAATATGCGGCGCATATCTCCAAACCTACCCCGGCTATTATTAAAAACCACCAGCTGTTAGGCAATGTTATCCGTTACCAGGTGCAAGTAAAGGGCTGCGAGATTGCCGTCGATCTCCTCAACCGCTCTTCCGAGCGTTTATTACAACCGGGTAGCAAATTAGAGTTGCTCTTTAACCTCAACGAACTGCAGCAAGTGAGCTAATAATGAGTGATCCTTTAACCATATTTGATTTAGATGAAACCTTAATTTCCGGTGATAGCGGGCTGATTTGGAATGAATTTCTGGTCCAGCAAGGTATTATTACGAACCCCGGTTTTTTACAGGAAGACAGGCGTTTAATGGCGTTATACGCTTTGGGTGAATTAGATATGCAAGCCTATCTGCATTTTGTGATGGACCCGATTAGTCAATTGCCCTGCGCAGAAGTAGACCGTTTAGCTGAATTATGCGTGACCCAGCAGATATTACCGCGCTTATACCCTCAGGCAAAAAGCATGTTGGCGGATTTACAAGCGCAGAAAATCGATACCCTGATGATCTCCGCAACGGTCAGTTTTTTAGTGGAAAAAGTGGCAAAAAAACTCGCTTTCAAAGATGCTATGGGCATTAATTTAGTCGTAGAAAATGGCTGTTATAGCGCGCAGATTTCAGGTACGGCAACTTATCGCAGCGGTAAAGTAAAACGCCTTAAGCAATGGCTGGCTGAGCAGCCTACTGTATTTGCACCCATTGATTTTTATACTGACTCGATTAATGATTTACCGCTGTGTCTGCACGTCGATCATCCCACTATGGTTAATCCCTGTGCGCAATTAAAAAAACAAGCACAACGCTACCAATGGCCGGTTCTTGCCTGGTAACGCTGTTTTAGCAAAGCGGTGGAAAAGCCGATATTTAATCGCTGTCGGCAGATCTTCCATAAAATCTCGGGAATAGGTGCATACTACTGAGATCTACGACAGGATTATTTCTTAAGGTCTTGAGCTCCTTGAACACTCAAGACCTTCGCCTCTTTTTCTGTAAGCTGCCAGATCACCTTAAATACTGCAATTTCCCCAAGGGTTTTTAAATGACTTAATTTTGGTGGTTTTTGGTTTTACAGCGACGATTTTTGCATCCCTGTTAGAGGCCATAGTTAGCATCTACTAAATCCCCTACCTCAACGTTTTTAATAAGTGATTTTTCCTCTAACCATTTTGATAAGGCCTGACGATCTTCTTCTGAAACTGAGCCGTACCGATCACTTGAAGACACGAAAGTATCAAATACATCAAGTCCACCTCCACCAGCAATCATTAAGTTTCTCGATTCAACAAAATCTACTATTTCATCCAGAAAAGGGTCTAAAGCAGTTTCATCCATCTCCTTAAAGCTTAATGACACTTCAAATCCATAAACTGTGTATTCGTTAACATATAATTTTTTACGAAGTCGACGGCTTCTTTTTACATTCTGATCAATCTTCATTTTGCCTCTCTTGTATTTCATTTATCAGGTCACAAAATATAAAGCTGAATATCTATCTTAAACATTCGCTTAGCTTATGATTAAACCACCTATTCTGGTTTAACACCATCATTCACTGCGTTCGCTTGCTGCCCGTGTCTTATTCAAGTCGTGCAGGAAAATAACCCTTCGGAATAATAACTGGACAGCAGTGCGGCGAGATAAGTCGGTATTAGATTAGAGCCTTAGTTCGCTAAGGTTAGTGAACCGCTGAACCCCCGATTGATGGGCTTTGTATCCTAAGGTGCCGAGTTAAGCGCTGACAGGGGAAGCCACAGGCCGCTTATTTTGAAATCTTGCATAATTAAGGTGGTTGACCTTGTTGGGTGAGGAGGAAGGCAATACGATAAATAGTCCTGTTACCGGGCGGAACTTCCTGGCGATTTTATCTCAAGTGAAAAATGGGAAATCCGTCTGTTGAATTATTTAATAATGATTTTAAACTACTGGGTATCCCTCCTTTTATGATTATTAGACTACATCGAACCGTGCGCTCTGCGCGAATCGAACCATTCGCCCTTGGTGATTTGCCACTTGTCTAATAATACGTGATCACCTTTGTCTTCAACTCTTGCAGTAAAATCGGAAACAGCATGTTTATTAAAAGCCTCGATAAACGTATGAACTTCCATAGTAGTCGAATTTAATTCTTCTTTGGTAGGGAATCTACGTAGTACCATAAGTGCCATTTGTTTTTCCTTTTTTGATTGATGATTATATAACCCATAACGAGGCTGTAGAATTGCTCATTTTCAGCCTGCCTATTTAAAATGAAGCTCACGGTATTTTATATTTACTTGATGTTCAACATATTAATTTATGATGGGTATTTTCCCTTGGCTTAATGTAAGTTTTATGGGGCTGTTTATGACTATCCACTTTTTAGCGAATAATTTTGCTAATGCATGATTCAAAGTATGATCAGAAATATAGGCTGGAGGTTATTGGTTCTTCTTGATGGCAGAACCACAAGTCCGCATGTGCACAGCTGGTGGGGGGGGGGATGTACAGTCAAGTATATAAGTAACACTTCGTTATACATACATAGGTGACAGTTTACAGTCCAGTAAAAACAACAAAGCCCCGATATACGGGGCTTTGAGTGTAATAATTAACAACCTGAAACAGGCTAAAACATTACTCTATGTTTTGTACATAACTACGGAGTGATAAGTTTAATTGATTTTAAATCAGTAAGTTATGGAGTATTGGCTCAAGATAAAGCTGTCTGTGTCACCAGTTGGGTTGCTTCAGCCTAAATATAAGGGGTTATATCTCTATTATGTTATGACTCATCAAAAATAACCTTATGTTCTATTGCTTCGACGAAACTGCAATGACCAACTAAATATAGTCACGCTTTAGAGTTATTTTTTGCAATTTACAAACATTAGGTACTAACACCCTAAGCGCATTACAAACTAAGACGAAGCGACTAAATGCTATGCTCGTTATCGGGAGTAAGCGAGCATTAGTTTTTTACAAAGGAGGTGCTTAGAGGCACATTGCTCCTTACGATCTACTTTTTAAGTGTGCCATTCTGGTAAGGTTTGTAGGCTTGACCGTTTTTACCCTAATGGATCCCTTCAAAGGCTGAAAATATGGCTGAATTAAACAAGGGGCCATTATAGAATAGCCCTTGTCCAATCTGCACATTAGTAATAATACTTCAGCCCAACGCCTAAAAATTCAATATCATTTTTATCTAGTGAATAGTGATCATACAAAAGGCTTACCTCCATATCATCTAACCATTTATAGCCCAGCTCTGCGCCATAAAAAAGATCATGGCCGCTGTCGTTAACATGCGTTGATGAAGCGCTATCATTTCTTAACTGGGCAGCACTTTTACTTTTCCAGTTAAACTGGCCCAAGTGTCCTTGTACAAAAAAACGCTCTGTTAGCATAAATTGGTATCCCACACTGGCACCCCAACCATCGGCTGATTGAGGCTGCACCTCGGAAACAAGTTGTTGAAATTCATCAGGATAAATGGCCTGACCGTTGATCGTAGCATCAAATCCCCCTAAATCCTGATAACCCACTATCAGTTGCCAATGCTCAAGAACCCCCTCCTCAAAACGGTAAATGGCGTCGACTCCCCAACCCTGGCCTTTATCATCTAACGATGTGACCTGTGCATCTGCACCCAAATTAGCGAGTTGCTGATTTAACTCGTCATTACTAATGTCAGCTTTTGTTTGTCCATAGTTAACGGCGGTACCCCAATCAGCTTTGGCAGGCAGACTTATTGCGTTAACCAGCAACAGCAGGGCGATAAAGCCTCTTTTTTTTCTGATTATAAACACAGGGGTTAGTAACAACATCCATATTGACATAGCGCCACCTGATTTTGATTTATTATCCACAACAACGGGTTGATAGGCCTTAACGGTCACGGTCACCGTACCGCTAGCTGTTCCACCATTGCCATCGCTAATGCTGTAAACTAAGGTATCATTACCAACAAAATCGGTTGCCGGCATATAGCTAATTTGCAGCCCACTTATACTTACTTCCCCAAAATCAGCCGAGACATTGGAAATAGTTAAACTATCACCGTCTTCATCACTGATCATGTTCGTAACATCAATGATTAGCAGGCTATTCCATAAGACGCTTTGCGTCGTATTTTGCGCAGTTGGCATATTATTGCCATTACGGTAAACACTGACGCCACTCGGATCAACAATGGTGCCATTGGCTAAGCCGTCATTATCATTCGGACCACCATCATTGATCATTAACTGCACACACCAATCACCCTCATTAAGACCCAATTTCCATGATGCATCTTGTGGTGGAGGACAATAGCCACGGTGTCCCGGTGATGAAAATACCGCATTATTGGCATTTTTAACATATTCCATCCAACCCGCTGTTTTTGAGTATTTACGATAAACCGCATCGGCCGGAATAGGTAAAAGTTGTGGTAATACAATGTAGTATTTTTGCCCTGCTTGAGGAAGGCCATAAGCAATGTAGTCAAATATACCACCAACATTAATGGCATCATCATCATTACCGACAGAATTTGCTAGATCTTGCTCATTGAGCAAGCTACCGCCACTTTCGTTACCTGCTGAAGCGGCGCCTTTTCTTAAGCAAACACCCGCGTCACCTTCAACCAAGAAACTTAGTTGCTGACTCACTTTTTCAGGGGTAACATTACAGGCTGTAATGGCATCCTGATAATCGGGAATACCATCTTTATCTTGATCGCCATACCCTTCTTGTGAGTCGGGGATCAGGTCGCCATCACTATCTGCTGCGGTTAATACTGGTAACGCCGTTATCACCTCTAGGTAAACCTCTGCGCGCGTTGATTTAACGGGATTACCATTATCGGTTACGGTGACACTAATCGGGTAAATACCCTCAGTTAATGTGTCAAGGGCAATAGAGATTGCTGCCGCATCTTTATTACTGAGCAGGGATTGCAGTGCATCATTACTACTTGCCCATTGATAATAGTGCGTATCAAGTTCATTAGCATCAGATACTTGAGCTCTGATATTCACCTCGCCGCCATCTCGAGTTAACAAGAAACGTTGTTGTTGTCCTTGTTCAACCAACAGCGCAACTTCAGGTGACAGATTGCCTTCGCTGATGGTGATTATTTGACTGGCTTGTGGAGATACATTGACCGTATCCGATAGCAAAATTCGGATCGTTTCTGACTCATCAAATTCATTGTCAGTGAACACGTTAAAATTGATTAGCGCTTCATTGCTGCTGTCAATACTGACTTCCCCAGCAACGAGATCATGATCTTCTCCGCTTACAGCAGAGCCTGATACGCTAAATGGCACCACAACAGGATAACCAGGTGAATTACCGTTAAGCATAACTTTTAATTCGACTTTGTTGCCTTCGGCCACAGTTTGATCTTTGCTAATTGACACTAGAGGATGAATTAATACATTCTGTGCCGATACTGTTTTATTACCCTTGCTATCAATGGCTTGCCAATATACTTGATGTGCACCAGGAGAAAACATGGTTTTTCCGTCAACCAGTGATGTAGCGACAGGGTTGCCTAAGTAATCAATCGCGGTAGCAACACCCAATTTAGCCTTGGTAAATAATCCCGAGGCCTTCACTTCAATATCATTAGGCAAGGTGATTTCTGGTGCGCTTTCAGGCAAGGCACCATTAATAGTTAAGCTAACATAAGCTTTATCTTTGCCTTGCTGCCCATCATCAACTAAGTATTCAAGATTCACAGTACCAATGAAGCCTTGCTCTGCCTGATAAAGTAGTTGATTCTCAACAATGCTGACGGATCCAATCGCGGCAGAAGCACCTGTAATAGTTAGTGAATCAGTATCAATATCACTGTCATTGTCCAGCACTGCGAGCATATATTGGTTAGTGGCCGTTTGGGCGAAACTAAATTGATCATCTTGTGCGATGGGGATGTCGTTGACCGATGCGACCGTCACATTAACAGTTTTATCTGTACTGAAACCTTGACCGTCGGTCAAAGTAACCACAAAAGAATCAACACCGTTATAGTTCGCTATTGGCGTATACAGAATGTCGTTAGCCGTAATAGTCAGTGAGCCATGTTCAGGCTTAGTTTGTTCTGTTACTGTTACCGTATCATTATCAATATCAGTGTAACTAAACGCTAACGTTTTATTGCCGTCTTCATCAACCGTCAAGGTGCTATCGATGGTAATAACCGGTTTATCGTTAATTGAGCTGATCGTCACGTTGATGGTTTTATCTATACTGAAACCTTGACCGTCGGTTAAGGTCACCACAAAGCTGTCCATACCGTTATAGTTCGCTATTGGCCTATACAGAATATCACCCGCGGTGATCACCAGTGAGCCATGCTCCGGCGCCGTTTTTTCTGTTGCTGTTACCGTATCCTTATCGATGTCGGTGTAGCTAAAGGACAGGGTTTGATTGCCGTCTTCATCAACCGTTAGGGTATTGTCAATGGTAATAACCGGCTCATCATTAATATTCGCAACGGTAATAGTAAAGTGCTGCTCTGCTTGCACATTATCATTATCAACAACAATCAGAGTGACATCATTTGCGCCGACATTATCGTTACTTGGGGTGCCAATTAAGGTTGCACTTCCGTTTCCTAAATCAGATAGAGTCAACCATGAAAACAAACATGCCACCCATTTCAAAAAACAACCATGCCACCCATTTTTAAAAAACAACCAAAAAACAACCATGCAAACAACCATGCCACCCATTTCTCTAATGAAAACAAACATGCCACCCATTTCAAAAAACAACCATGCCACCCATTTTTAAAAAACAACCAAAAAACAACCATGCAAACAACCATGCCACCCATTTCTCTACAAACAACCATGCCACCCATTTCTCTAAACAAAAAAACAGCCTCTTTCAACATTCATTGCGGTAGTCTTTTATAGTTATTCAAACGCATAAATTGAAATTTTTTCAATTTATGCGGCTTTAGATTGTGAAATATGAGGAGTCTGGTCGTTTTAAACCCATGGCAGAAGCTTGATATCAATCAAGTGGGAAATTACTTACAGGTAATTGAAGAAATTAAACTTTAAGCACACAACCAGCGTTGGCAGTTTGCTGCACCGTGGCGGCGTTTTCGGTCTAAATGTTCACAGTATTCAGTTAATGCCGGTAAGGCACCTACCGCCCCTTTAAATAAATGGCCAAATTCGCTAGTAATTTTAAGCCAGTTGTCTGCAGGAATATTAAGTCTAGTTAGGATATGTTGACTGTTTGAACTGATGGATCCGCGCTTATCTTCTCGTATGATTCGACCGGTATCTTCAACAAGCATAATGTAATCCTTCACACTGAACATTAATCCGTTAGGCATGTTCAGGCGGTCATTACCTACAAACGGCACTAATTCTGCTGGCTGCTCACCTTTTATGGCTGAGTGAATTCTTCGCTGGATGCTGGTGTGATCTGAAGTTTCAGGTGTTGTCGCCATTTTGGCGCGAATGGGGTTTAAATCAACATACGCCATACAAGCTAATACGGCTACTTCATCAAGTAATGCTTGGGATTTAAAGCGTCCTTCCCAGAAGCGACCCGTACAGTTGTCTTCTTTATTGGCCTGCCTGGCAATTGGCTCACTGAGTGAGCGCATAAACCAACTGATGTCGATTAAGCGATGACGATATTCGGTAATACACTCATTAACAGTTCCAATTTCAAAATCATTAAGGTCTTCATTGTTAACAAATTTCTGTGTCAGTAACGTCCCTTTAAAGCCTTTATGCCATTGAACAAGTACTGCTTTATCAGACCAGCTTTTGACTTTATCAGCATTCACTTTAAGGACAACATGCAAGTGATTACTCATGACCGCATAGGCACAGATTTCAATCGCAAAGATAGTCGAAAGTTCTAGAATGCGAGAGTCAACCCACTGCCGGCGATGTTCATAGTTTTCACCTGTTGTACTATCAATGCCACATAAAAATGCTTTACGTACAACACGTGAACAGCAGTGATAGTAAGGCGTGTCATCTAAACTCACGATCGTTTGTCTTGGTCTGGCCATCATTCATTACATGCAATTAAATAAAGGTAATTAAATATTAGACCAGTGCGCAAATATTCGCCAATAATTATGGGTGGCTTTATTATTTTTAGAGGTTGCTGAATAAATATAAAAATTAAAGCTAAAAAAACCAAAAATAATTGCTAGCCGGTTATCATCTTTTAGTCATCAGAACATTTATAGTGAGAACTGTCTATTTGATATGGAGTGATGATGGCAAATATAAAAGAACAAAAGTTACTTTACCATTTAACAAGTTTAAAAAATCTACCATCTATATTGGAAAAAGGCTTATTAGCTCGTAGTGAATTACAAAAATTCGATGATGTTGCAGATCCAGAAATTCTTATTGGACGAGAAAAACTTGGGTTGGAAAAAATGGTTCCTTTCCATTTTTTTTCAAGAAATCCTTTTGACGGGAACGTACAAAGTAAAAATCCGAAGACAGATTTTATACTTATCTCAATATCAAGAACATTTGCAGCGGCCAATGAGTGGAATATTATTCCACGCCATCCTCTTGCTGGGCTAGAGTTGAAAATATTAAGTTACGTAGCTGGAATGGAAGAAATTGACTGGGAGGTTATGGACCGAAGGGATTATTCGAATGCACATTCAAAGAGTGTATGTATGGCTGAATGCCTATCTCCAATAACCATCTTGCCTAATGATTTTTTTAGCCTGTTTGTAGCAAATACAGTAGTTAAAAGTACGGTAGAAAAGCTATTAGTCGAAAAAGGGATACCGATGAACGTTAACGCAAATCCACGTATGTTTTTAAATTAACATTATTCAAAATTTGAGCCCTTAATTAAATAGTAATGCCGTTCGGTTAAGCTTTTTATTCAGCCTAAAAAAATAAAGCACCTAGCGTTTCCACGTTCAGTGCTTTATATACCATCCAAATATCCGTTAAGATATAAGCCTCAAATTTCTTAACCGAACGGCATTGTTTAATTAAATAGGGGCTTTTTTGTCCAACCATCCTTGTTCAGTGATCCGCTGTAATGCAGCTAAAATATGACTCGTTTTCATCTTAGCTTTTCTTGGGTTCCACTGATGCACTTTTTTGACTAATTCATCAGAATTAACAACACCATTAATTTCTTGAGTGGCTACCCAGTGAACAGTTGATAATAGCTCCATGCCATTAGGCGATTCAAACCCATCTACCAACTGTCTTACCGCATTAAATCTTGATTGTGTTTTGGGGTGTTTATCTAAATAAGCGATCGCCTCAACAGCAGCATCATTTTTTAAATTTATTGGTGTATCAGGTTTATTTTGCCCATCTGCATAGCCACTAATAAAATGCCCTTCCATCTTATCCAGTACATGGCGAAGCACATCGGCATAAGGACCGTAATGGTGCTTTTGAAAATGTACTTGATTTAAATGTTCACCAGAAGCTGTTAAGAAATAAACAAGTTTTTGGATTTCAAGTAAAGAAAGGCGATAGTTATAGCCAGTTTGAACATATTTATCAATTAATCCCAAAACGGCAGCTCGCCCAATGGTCATTCTTGGACGGCGGGTTTTATTTGGCATAGTTTCTGCCGTTGGGGCTATCTGAGGAGGGTATACACGCCATTCTACATCAGCCATATCACTCAAGTGCTGATTAATTAACGCTTCAACCTGCGGCCATGGCAAGCCGCCTAAGCCACTCCCTAATGCGGGAATAGCGACAGATTGTAGCTGTAACTTAGAAACCTCTACTTTTAAATCTTCTAAGCCCTGCTCAATATACTCAATCTTAGATTTACCTTTCCAGTGCGCTTTAGTCGGAAAGTTAATAATGTAATAAGGAGCACTCAAAGACTCAGTAGAAACAATTAATACTTTACCTGTGGTAAGTTGATCATGATCACAAGCTGTTTTATAAACTTTAAAGTTATCAGGAAAAGCTTTTTTAAATTGCAACGCCAAGCCTTTTCCCATTACTCCTACAGTATTAACTGTATTAATAATGGCATCTGCCTGATCATGTAATATATTGCCTTTCACATAAGTAATCATTGCAACTTTCTCTATTAATAATACCACTCAGGTTTAACAACAACCTCTGGTTTATGCTTTGCATTAATAAGTAACCTTGTTACTTCTTCTGCTAATTCTGGCGTTTTTACGCCAATTTGTCGAATACAATTCCACGCAACTGATTGATGAGCTAAAAACTCAGCCTGTTTTTCTTCTTTATAGTTTTGCCAATATTTGCTATGAATCTTCTGATAATCTAGCTCATTCAAACGCTTAAAATCATCAATCTGCTCTGCATAAGCAAGATCTGCATGAATATCAGTAAAAAAACAAGAAGGGTTGGTTTGAAGGATTGTGTCAGTGTCACTTATTAAGTGGAGTATTCCATCCTGGCCGCCGTTATAATTATCATGCCCTTGGTAAATTACATATAGCATGACCGAACGAGGACAAAAGTTAAAAGGTACATATTCACCAATAAAACCGCTCGCAGCGACAACCACTGGATGTGCTAAACGCCTTTCCTTAATATGACTATAACCAATATTTTGACTAACCAATCCAAGCTCAATTCGCTTAGCATCTGACCACAAGCATCCTTGTTCAATAATTCCGGTTAGATTATCAATATGTGTTATATGGGAGACTTTGGTAGTCATGTATATTTGATCCTTAACTCAACCAGACTAGTCATCAAAAAAAAGTTTATTCAGTAACATTATCATACAGCTTGAGACTCTACAGTTCACATTCTCTAAAAACATTAGCTACCATAAGCAATTAGTTAGTTTCTGACTTAATAGGTAGAAGGTAAGGCTTAACCATATGCTATTTTGTAAATACTTATCTACCAATCATTGTAAGAAGAAGCTCAAAAACATATTGCAGGTAGGCTTTTAACACTTATTGGCTTGCTCATTAGCGATTTTAATTAAGTCTAAAGAATTATCACTAAACTTCCCAGTAGTCCATAAGGCAAAAGTTAGGCCTCTCAGTATGTTCAAGTGCATACTTCTTAAAGGTTCGAATTCTTTGATGAATCCAGCGTTCAATTTATTCATGTGTAACTTAGCCCATAGCACTTTACTTTTGATCATACCGACGAGTATTTGTATAAGCGTGATATGTTCAGTCATCATTGATGAAGAGCATAAATTTAATGTTAGAAATTTTCAAATGATTTAGTCATATAAGAATTTGGTTAAAATATCAAATTTGTACTGTTTTATCGTCTGCTGTAAACGCGCACGCATCGTCCTCTGTTTTCAGTATCCCATCAAAATTGATCGTTCTTTTTGCTGGATGGCATGACTTCGTAAAAATACGCTCTTCGGCAAACTTGCTATACGGCTCACCCAATCCATACATGACTAGAACTTAGATTAAAAGATCTCGAAGGTGACAGATTACCTGACAAGCGGAAACTTACGAATAACCGATGTAGTATTTACATTACACCGCAGGGTTGCCGGGCCTAAAGGCCCAGTTCCGAAATATAATTTTTTTCTTAAAAAACCTAAACATTTCGGCTAGCGTCTCTGCTTCCCGTACGTTTTTCTTGTTCTGAACAAATTCTTTAGCAAATGAAATCCTGGAGCGAATTGAACGCCAGTTTAGGCTTATGAGCGGGCTAAGCTCTGAGTGCCCTTGTTGATTTATTAGGCTTGGCTCTGCACAAGATAAAAAAACGTCTCGGGCGGCTTTTCTCTTGCTTACTTCTCTTTGGCCGTTCAAAGAGAAGTAAAGTCGCCGTCAAGGGCGAAATACCAACAATAAAAGTTACAATAAAAGCTTACGAATAACCGATGCGGTATTTGCATTACAACGCAGAGCTGCCGGGCCTAAAGACCCAGTTCCGAAAATATAAGTATTTTGCTTAAAAAAACCTAAATATTTCGATTAGCGTCTCAGCTTCCCGGAATATTGGGGACATCCAATAGTTTTAAAGTGACAGCGTAAAAATTTTAAATAACCCTATGGATATTCTGAATTTAATTTTCAAAGATAGATGAAATTAAAACCAGTAAAAACAACAAAGCCCCGATATACGGGGCTTTGGGTGGAATAATTAACAACCTGAAACGGGCTAAAACATTACTCTATGTTTTGCACCTGCTCACGCATTTGTTCGATTAATACTTTGCACTCTACGGCTGCTGCGGTGATCTCACTGTTAATCACTTTTGAGCCTAGGGTATTTGCTTCACGGTTAAATTCCTGCATCATAAAGTCCAAACGACGTCCTACGGGACCGCCTTTTTTTAATACTTTACGGCTTTCTGAAATATGCGAATCTAAACGATCCAGCTCCTCCGCTACATCGGTTTTCTGTGCCAGTATTACGAGTTCCTGCTCAACACGCGTGCTGTCTAATTCTACTTTGGCATCTTCGAATTTTTTAAGAATACGCGCTTTCTGCCATGCCTGCACTTCCGGCATAAATGAACGTACTTTATTTGCCTGTTCGCCGATAGCGGTTAAACGCTGCTCTATAAATGCCGCCAAATTAGTGCCTTCAGCAGCACGTGCATCAATAAATTCATGAAGTGTTTGTTCAAAACCGACCATTAGCTCAAGGGTGACGACATCCAGGTCCTGCTCAGGTGTCTGCATTACGCCAGGCCAGTTCAGAACATCAATTGCGTTAAAGGTGCCGCTGCCGGCTTTATCCAGTATCCATTGGGTATTTTGGATCACTTGCGCGGCTAATTCCTGATTCATGCTTAATGCATTACCATTGCTGCTGCTTGCTTCAAAACGCAGGCTACATTCGATTTTCCCGCGTTGTATTTTCTTGCGGAAAATATCTTTTAAGTTAACTTCAAGACCGCGAAACTGCTCAGGAAGACGAAAATAGCTCTCTAAATAACGCTGGTTAACTGAGCGAATCTCCCACACCGCAGTGCCCCAATCACCTTTGAATTGTTTGCGCGCAAATGCTGTCATACTGTAGATCATAATTACCTCTCTGAATTTGAATAAACAGTATAACTGAGTGATCCGTAAAGATGCTACGATAACCTGTTGAGGATCTTATTTAAGCAGATAATGGTTAATAACGGTGATACTTTTAATCGCTATCAGTATTGATAAATATAAATTTTCAGGAAATTTTTAATGAATAAAGAGATCCCTTGTCATCTTATTGCGGGTTTTTTGGGCTCGGGTAAAACGACTTTTATCAAACAGTTATTAACTTATAAACCGGCCGGTGAAAAATGGGCGGTATTAGTGAATGAAACGGGTAATAACCACTATTCCGATCAGCATTACAAAACAAATAATATATTTATTAGTGAAGTTTATGGCGGTTGTTTATGCTGCAGTGCGGGCATGCCGTTTCGAGTGGCGCTTAATAATTTAATTAAACAGGTCAGACCCGACCGATTGTTTATCGAGCCATCGGGTGCAGGGCATTTGAGTAATATTAAGCAGTTGCTGCAGGGGCCTTTTTATCAGCAAGTTGTGCAGCTAAAACCCGTTATTTGTATCTTATCCGAGCAGCAATTATTGAATGAAAAATATGCTGGCAATGAAGGGTATCGGGCATTGGCAGCTCAAGCCGATAAACTCTGTATTAAAAGCAGTTTAAGCTCTGATCTGGCGACAAAAATGGCTGATAAATATGCACAGCCACTCTATTTTTTACAGGGAACAAAAGCAGATTTAGACTTTATTGAATTGCTTTAATCTTCGGCGCATTAAAGTAATAGCCGGTGATATTTTTGTTCTGGCAAAATTGTTGCAGTTTTGTCTGAATCTTCAGTACGTCATCCAGTGGATACGGCGCTTTATGCTCGGTACCCCAAACAACCCCTGGCCAGCATGGATCTGTGGTGGTGCGAGCAATTATATGAAGATGCATTTGCGCGACTATATTGCCGATACTGGCCACATTTAATTTATCGCAAGCAAAGTGTTGAGTGATAAATTCACTGATAATATTGCTTTGTTGAGTCAGTTTTTGCTGCTCCTGTTCCGTTAACCGGTAGAGCTCCGTTTGAGTGGTATTAGGGACAATAACCATCCACATAAAATAGCGGTTATTGAGTAATAGCCATAAACAATCTTCACTCTCAGCTAATCTATAACAGTCTTTTTGTAGATTTGGATCTAATTCAATGCTCATTTTCTTCCCCTTTAAACGGTTTCTCACCGATTGTAGTCAAATACTATGTATTAGTAGCAGCTTAATTTAATCACCGTATAAGCCTTATAATTTGCCAAGTATACTCGGACCCCGTTGATTTTTAATGCTATAGAAAAATTATTTACATTATGTCTGCGAAGAAAAGGATTTTAAAATCAATGATTCACTTCTCTAAAGTTGCTAGACTCACTTCTTTGATCCGTTGTAATTGGATAAGATGATTGGAAAGCAAAGAGCATTTGATATTTGCAGCTCTTGCTATTATTTATAACACAAGGAAATCGCGATGAAGTTTAGCCCGTGCACCGATAATTGCACTAAAGATGGTACGCATTGTAAAGGATGCGGGCGCAGCCATCAGGAAATTCAATCAATGTCTGCCATTGGTGTGCAACTACTCAATCACCTGATTGAATATGATTATGATGATCCGGAGGTATTCGTTGAGATTGTCAGTAATAAGTCAGTAAAGCGGCTTCTAAAGCATCAACAAAAAAAGTGTAAATAATATGGCTAAAAATGATCCGGAGATATTCTTAGAGATTGTCAGTAATAAATCATTACAGCGGCTTCTAAGGCATCAACAAAAAAAGTGTAAATAATATGGCTAAAAATAATCCGAAAACTATTTCTCCAGAAACACAAAATGAAGCAATGCAGTTTGCCAAAAAGACCAATAAGCCCGGGCAAAGCAAAGAACAAACGCGGTTAATTGCCTTAGGCATTCAAAAAGGTATCGCTGAATATAAAAAAAATGTTAAAAGTAAACAGCGTGAAGCCGATAAAGCCAGTAAAAAAAGGAAAAGTCAGCAAACACTCACAACAGAAGATGCACAATCACCCGTTGTAACGAAGCCCCGTTATAATATTTTACCTTGGGGTTTGTTGCTGCTTAGTTGGGCTGCGATGGCTGTCTATTTTATAACAACGGGTTAACTAAAACGCAGTTGTTAAAAATTAATTAGATTCTACAGATACAATTTACACTAGAAATAGTAAGGAAATCAAAATGGTCTCAGTTATCGTAAATGGTGCAAAAGGGCGTATGGGCAGTGAAGCTGTTAATGCGATAAATAACGACCCGGAACTGCAATTGGTTGGGCAGTGTGATGTTGGTGATGACTTAACCCTGCTTATTATGGAGTCTGGTGCACAGGTGGTGGTTGATTTGACTGCGGCTTCTGCCGGTTTTAATAATACCAAAACTATTTTAAATGCCGGTGCTCGGCCTGTTGTTGGTACAAGTGGCTTTCAAGTTGAACAGGTGATCGAGCTGCAGACATTAGCGACGGAGAAAAATTTGGGTGGTTTAATTGCACCTAATTTCTCCGTGGGCGCTGTCTTGATGATGAAATTTGCTGCTGAAGCGGCCAAATATCTACCCGATGCTGAAATTATCGAAGCGCACAGTACGCAAAAAGAAGAGAGCCCTTCCGGCACGGGTATTCGCACCGCAGAGTTAATTGCACAAGCGCGCACTAAAAACGCGACTGCCTTTAATGATAAAGAGCTAATCGAGGGCGCTCGCGGAGCCGAGTTGCATGGTGTGAAACTACATTCTATCCGCTTACCCGGAGTAGTTGCACAACAAACGGTTTTCTTTGGCGGTTTGAGTGAAACCTTAAAGATTGAGCATAACTCGGTGCATAGAGAGTCATTTATGCCGGGTATTTGTCTGGCCTGTAAGCAGGTCGTAAAACGTAATGAATTAGTTTATGGCTTAGAGCATTTGATGGATTAGTTTATTGTAACTTTATTTTACTGGAGTATTCACGGGTTTATTTCAGTAAAATAATTGGAGTTAATGCACGGAAAGAGCGTTATAAATTGAACTTTTATCATTATTTTCGATCATATCAACCGGATATGCCCTTTAATAAGGGAGATAACCGCGGTTATTTCCCCAAATAGAGTTAAAAAATGACCTTAAAACACCAATTTAGAAATTTTGATCAATTTCGCCGCAGTAAAATGCCCAACCTTGAAACCGCCTTTTATCGACTTTTCAGTAATACAGCAAATTTAGAAAAGCATAAACTCGCAAAAGATAAAGTAAAACATATTCTCCTGATTCGTAATAATAAGCGTATTGGCAATATCTATTTTTTATTACCTTTTGTCCGCCAGATTCGTGCCGCTTATCCCGATGCGCGCATTGATATGATGCTCAATGAACCATGGCAAAGTAATATTTTTAATAATTTAGGCATCAATCAGTTCTATTATTCCCACTTTTCTTTTCAGGGGATTTTTAAGTTTTTAAAAATGCTCAAAGAAGTAAAAAAAGTCACTTACGATATGATTTTACTGCCTCGGACTTCCGCTGGAGATACGGTTATAACAGCACTCTTAGATGGACGAAATAAAGTTTCAAGCTATCATCCCCAGCGTAATCTAGTTTGTAGGCACGCCGTCCGTATAGAGAACCGAAGAAAGCATGCTTCTCTTGGCCCTTTGTCCATTTTGGAAGGATTAGGTCACACCCTTGTTGAGCCTCTTTTGCACACTTTGGAATTTACCCAGAAGGAGCTCGATAGCGGGTTGCAAGTCAGTCGGGATTTGCGCAATAATCAGGAACATTTAACTATTGCCTATTTTAGAGGCGCCCGCGGGGATAAATTGTTATCCGACAAAACCTGGTTAACTATTTTATCAAAATTTGAAATAGCCACAAATCAACAGGTTCAGTGGGTAGAGATATTAAGCCCGGATATTAGCAGTCCAATAAAAACGGGCGTAAAAACCTTTCAGACCGCCGATCTGCGTCACTTAGCTGCTGTGCTTAAGCATTTAGATGCTTTTATCTGCTGCGATACCGGGCCGCTGCATTTAGCGGACGCAGCAGGAGCAAGCTGTATTGGTTTATACAGCCACACTAATTCAAATAGTTTTGGCGTGATTGGTGAAAATACAATTAATGTTGCGGATATAGAAAACCTGGATGCGCAGGCAATAGGCAAAAAATTAAATCTTTTTTAGTGGTGTTCGCAGCTGAAGATTAATTATTCGCCTGTTATTGTGCTGATAGCGACGGTTTTTAACCCTAATCTACCAACTTCATGAAAATCAGTATTAATAATAGGATATTGGCAAATAACCCAAGCAGGTAAAAGTAAGATCGCGGGCTTGGGTTTTTTTCCGTAGAGATAAGATAGTACAATATCATGTGCATGATACGTGCCAGAGCATAAACCCAGACAGTCAGCGCGGTCCAAAAGGGATCAAGGTTGATTAAAACAGCTAAAAAGGCACTGCCGAGAAAAACACTGATATTCTCTAAAGAGTTTTCCAGGGTGCGATTAGCACGGTAGACAAAGCTCTCATGCCCAAGTGCAGGATCTATTTTACCCGGAATATGGTTAGGCAATCTCGCTTTGCTCATATTTGCGACAAAAGATTGCACTACTAGGGTCAGCAAAACCACAAGTAAGCCGCTAAATGCTAAATCGTACACTGTAAAATCCATAGGTATCTCTCATTTTTTATTCGTTGTGTTTAAAAGAATAGTCTCATAATCATTTAGCAGTTGCTCCCTTTTCAGAATAGCAGCATTTGTCTATAGATCTTTCTGTAGTAGTAAATCGGTTTGAATATCACCGGCCATATTAAAAGGGTGGGTGCCTATTTGATAAAATCCCATTTGTTTATAAAAGTGTAATGCAGGAATATTATTTTCCCAAACTCCTAACCAGATAAAGTCTTTATTCTTTTTCCGGGCCAAATCACCAGCAAAATCCATCAATTCTTTACCTAATCCGTTGCGTAAAAAAGACTTACGAATATAAAAACGTTCAATCTCTAATGCATTAGAATCCTTAATATCGGTTTGTGCGCTCATTACATTTACTTTTAAAAAACCAGCCACTTTTTCTGCAACGCAGATAAAATAGAAACTACTATCGGGATGATTCAGTTCAGCCTGCAATTTTTCTTTATTTAAGGCATCCTGAAAATATTGGGTCATTAAGGTTTCACTGTTGCTCTCTGAAAATGTATCTCTATAGGTTTCAATCGAGATCGAACGTAATAAATCCAGCTGATTTTGTTTACAAATTTTAATATTGTTTGGCATTGTTCTCATCCGGTTTTTAATCTATGACAATCTGCATTATTAATATTAAAGGTATTTATTGCTTGAGTCATATTGTCTGTGCACATTAATTAAACATCATGACGGCTAATAAGCAATCTTCGACCAACCTCTGAATTTTTATTTTTAGCTGTTTCGATCTTTGATAAATGCATAAAAAGGCTGTTTATTGAACATTAACAGTGCTAATTTCAAACGGTTTTATTAAAGTATGTTGTTTATACATTCATTCATTATCTTTTTTAATAGGCGTTTTTATGAAATTAGAATCACTCGCGTTACACTGCGGTTATGAATCCGAAGCCACGACTAAAGCTGCGGCTGTGCCCATTTATCTAACCACTTCCTACACCTTTGACGATACTCAGCACGGTGCAGATCTGTTTGATTTAAAGGTCCCCGGTAATATTTATACGCGGATCATGAATCCCACCACGGATGTGCTGGAAAAACGGGTCGCAGCGATGGAGGGCGGAATTGGTGCTCTTGCGGTGGCATCGGGTATGTCAGCAATCACTTATGCGATACAATGTATATGTGAAGTTGGTACTAACATTGTGAGCAGCAGTCAACTCTATGGCGGCACTTATAACCTCTTTGCTCACTCATTACCTAAGCAGGGTATCGAAGCCCGGATGGTCAACTTTGATGATTACCAGGGTTTTGAGGATGCAATAGATGAAAATACGCGGGCCGTTTTTTGTGAGTCAATTGGCAATCCTGCTGGTAATATAGTTGATCTTGCAAAGCTTGCTCAGATTGCCCATAAACACGGTGTCCCTCTGATTGTGGATAATACCGTCGCAACACCGGTATTATGCCGTCCATTTGAGTTTGGTGCTGATATAGTGGTGCATTCACTGACTAAATATATTGGCGGTCACGGTACCTGTATTGGCGGTATTATTGTTGATTCAGGCAAGTTTGACTGGGTCGCGAATAAAAAACGCTTTGCTATTTTAAATGAACCGGATCCTTCTTATCATGGTGTCGTTTATACCGAAGCATTAGGTGCGGCTGCTTATATTGGCCGCTGCCGTGTTGTACCACTGCGCAATACCGGTGCCGCGATTTCACCCATGAATTCGTTTCAAATTATGCAGGGTTTAGAAACCTTGTGTTTACGCATGGAGCGGCACTGTGAAAATGCCGAGAAATTAGCTGCTTACCTCAGCACACATGAAAAAGTCGAGTGGGTTAACTACGCCGCACTTAAAAGCAGCCCTTATTATTCAATCTGTCAAAAAATATGTGCCGGTAAGGCTTCCGGTATTTTAAGCTTCGGTATTAAAGGCGGCGCGGTATCCGGCGGTCAATTTATTGATGCGCTGCAAATGATTTTACGCTTAGTCAATATAGGTGATGCTAAGTCGTTAGCCTGTCACCCGGCTTCAACAACTCATCGCCAGCTGAATGCCGATGAGTTAAAAGCCACCGGTGTCAGTGAAGATTTGGTCCGTATCTCAGTGGGCATTGAAAACATTGATGATATTATTGCCGATGTTGAGCAAGCCTTAGCAAAAGTGTAAAAACGACTGAGCCGATATAGCAGCAAGTGAAATATATCGGCTTTTTATAACGGTTATAATTTTTAATGAGTAGAGAGGTAAACCTATTGTTGAATGATCCCAAAGTGCTTAGTGAAGCAATTAATCAGGTTATGCCCTTTGGTAAATATGCAGGTCGTAAGCTGATTCATCTGCCGGAGCCTTACTTAGTCTGGTTTAATAGCAAAGGTTTTCCTGAAGGAAAACTGGGCCGGCAGTTGGCGTTGATCTATGAAATAAAATTAAACGGGCTGGAGAAAATGTTAGCCCCTTTAGTCAAAACCGGTGGTTTTGAGAATAAAAGCTATCACTAGGAGATTGCTTTTGTAATGCTCGTTTTATTTTATTATTAATCGCTTAGGCTAAAATATTTAAATTTTAAGCAAACTTTTATGCGCATTGCCATTATCACAGTGCGTATCAATATTGGCGGTTAAAATAAAGGCTAATATCATTTTTTGATGCGCAATGACCGACTATTACTCAATCACCCGCCCGGCGATCATCCATTTTCCTACTCGAAGAGCATTTTTGTGTAAATCCGCATGCTTATTAAGCTTATTTTTGATAGCATCAAATGATTGTTTTATTCACGAGAAAATGCATAAATGACTGCTCAAAAAATTCGTATTGCGACTCGCCATAGCCCTCTGGCTATGTGGCAAGCTAACTTCATTAAATCGGAACTTTTAAAATATCACCCGAATTTAATCGTTGAACTTTTACCGATGAAAACTAAAGGCGATATAATACTAGATACCCCTTTAGCTAAAGTGGGCGGAAAAGGTCTTTTTGTTAAAGAGTTAGAAGTTGCCATATTAGAAGGGCGAGCGGATATCGCGGTACATTCGATAAAGGATGTGCCCGTTGATTTCCCCGAGGGATTAGGGTTAACGACTATTTGTAAACGAGAAGATCCCCATGATGCTTTTGTTTCCAATCATTATAAGCAGTTGAATGAGCTACCAGAAGGTGCAATTGTTGGTACCTGCAGTCTGCGCCGTCAATGCCAGATTCTAGCTTTACGCCCGGACCTTATCATTAAAAATTTGCGTGGTAATGTGAATACACGTTTACGTAAGTTAGATGAGGGTCAATACGATGCTATTATTTTAGCCGCAGCGGGTTTAATGCGTTTAGAAATGCAACATCGAATTACCGCTTTGATCGCACCTGAAGTTAGCCTTCCCGCCGTAGGGCAAGGCGCAGTAGGAATTGAATGCCGTTTGAATGACGAGCAGACTATTACCCTATTAAAACCACTTGAAGATCCACAAACGCGCATAAGAATAACGGCCGAACGGGCAATGAATCTCAAATTGCAGGGCGGTTGTCAGGTGCCTATTGGGAGCTTTGCCATACTTGAAAATGAGCAACTATTTTTACGCGGTTTAGTTGGCAGCGTGGACGGGAAACAGATTATCCGCAAAGAAATAACCGGCCATCAGAATGATGCGCAGCAATTAGGTATTACCCTTGCTGAGGAATTATTAGCCTGTGGCGCAGAAGAAATTCTTGCTGAAGTTTATAAAAATCAATGAAAGAAGCACGTTTATTAGTGACACGTTTCGCTCCTCATGCGCAACGCTTAGCGAACTTACTCAATGCGCAGGGGACAGTTGCCTTTGCGCAACCTTTGTTAACACTCCAAAAAACAGTAGAATTTAACTGTGTCAGTAAAGTGTTGGCAAAAAATTATGATTATATTATCGCGGTAAGTCCCAATGCGGTTGATTATACGGATCAGGCTCTGGCGGGCATCAATTGGCCGCAGACTGAATATTTAGCCGTTGGTAAAGCGACACAGGCTAAGCTAAAAACAGCAACCGCGCAGAATGTCGTTGTGCCCGAAAAATGCTTTGATAGTGAAGGGTTACTTGATTTGCCCTTATTACTGAATTTACAGGGTAAGCATATCCTTATTTTACGCGGATTGGGCGGCCGAGAGTTGCTCTGTGACACATTAACGCAGCGTGGGGCAATCGTTGATTATTATCAGCCTTATCAACGTGTTGCTATTGTATTATGTGGGGAAGCTTTAATAAAAGAATGGCAACAACAAAATATTAATGGTGCTATTATCAGTAGTATTGAATTATTAGAAAGGTTAATGACCGTTGTGCCGCTTGCCGCGCATGAATGGTTGAGAACGCTTACTATTTATGCCCCAAGTGAGCGTATACTCGATCAGGCAAAACGTTGGGGCTGGTCAAATACAAAAGTACTTCCCGGTATGTCTGATCAGCAAGTTATTGATTATTTTAAACATTAATAAAAAAAAGATAGTCATGTATATTAGTAATTAAACTTTTTTGACTAAAAAATGTGAGGGTGGTTATGACCAAAAGTAACAATGATAATGAAGAAATAATCGATAATGAGGATCTCAAATCTGACTTTCCGGCTGCTGAATCAGAAAACATCCCTGTAAATAAAAAGCCCAACAGCAGTAAATCAGCGCTGTTTATTGCTTTATTAGCACTGTTCCTGATTGTTATTTTAATTTTTTCGGGCGGTTATTTCTATAAATTGAATAAAACGCTAACGGATCAGCAGCAAGCTAAAATGGCTCAGTTGAATAGCAGTTTATCTTCTCAGGAAGCCACCCTCAATCAACAAAACGCAGCGTTACAGTCGGCATTAGTGCAGGTTAATCAGCAACTTCGACAAGTAACAAATCAAAATAAGCTCTATAGTAGCGATCTTCAGTCTTTACAACGCCGCGTGGCAGAAACAACCGTTCGTCATCCAAATGATTGGATCCTGACTGAAGTGGAATACCTGATACGTTTAGCGGGCAGTAAAATTTGGTTAGAGAGTGATTTGGCAACCGCCGTTGCGCTGCTTAGCGCTGCTGATCAGCGTCTGCTGGTATTAAGCGACCCCAGTCTCAATCCATTGCGCTCTGCATTGTTAGAAGATATTAACAGTTTACAATCTTTACCGAAACGCGATCCCGACGGTCTGATTTTAGCGCTTTCCAATCTTGAAAGTAGGGCGGATAAATTGCTGCTTGTGGGGTTAAGTTTATCGACATCCGAGAGCAAAGATACAAGCGAAATTTCAACTGATATTAAAGATTGGAGTGAAAATTTATCCAAATCATGGAGCAGTTTTGTTGAGAGTTTTGTGGTTATCAATAAACGTGAGGTGAAAGTACAAGCGTTACTTTCTCCTGAACAAAAGTGGTATTTGCAGGAGAATTTACGCGCGGAGCTGGCCAAGGCTGAGTTTGCCGTTTACCGTGAACAGCAGGATATTTATGACCTGGCGCTGCAAAATGCCTCTGATTTATTAACGGATTATTATGATTTAACCGATAATGCCACCAATTATTTTTTCAAATCTATTCAGGACTTAAAGAAGCAAAAGGTTTCCGTCGATTACCCTGATCAGCTAAAAAGCGCGCCGGTACTGGCGAGTATAATGACACAGCGGGTAAAAAAATCACTCGCTAATTCGACTGAAGAATAGGGAGAATATTATGATTCGAATTATTATAGTCATTGCAGCACTGATCGCCGGATTATTTTTTGGCCCTGAAATCAGCACTAATAAGGGATATATTTTAATTTCCCTTGATACCTATACCACCTATGAAACTACTATTATCAATGCGCTTATTGCGACCGTTGTTTTTTATTTTTTATTGGGATTAATTGAATGGGTTTTACGTAAATTACTCTCAATGAGTTCTCTTACCCGCGGTTGGTTCGGTCAGCGTAAAACTAAAAAAGCACAGAAAAACAGTCTGTTAGGTATGCTAGCGCTGCTCGAAGGTAATAGTAAACAAGCACAAAAGTTATTGTCTAAATCAGCGGAGAAAACGGCAGCGCCTGCCTTAAATTATATCGCAGCAGCTCAAGCTGCGCAGCAGCAAAATGACTATGCATTACGTGACTCTTACCTGCAGCAGGCAACCAAAAGCCAAAAAGGGTGCAGCTTAGCCGTGGGGTTAGTCTGGGTTGAACTGCAGATCGAAGCAAAACAATTTGTTGATGCACAGCTGAAGCTTAAGGAGTTGGATAGCACCTTTCCGGGTAATAAACGCATTGCAAAACTATACTTAGATATTTATCCCGCATTAAATCAATGGGCTGATTATATCGATCTGTTAATCAAACAACGTAAGTATTTGTCCTTGGTTGATACTGAGTTTGAGGCCATTAAATTAAATGCTTATCAGCACCTTTTTAAGCAGTTGGCGCTGCAGAGTGGTGAGGCTCTGCAGGCGTTATGGAATGATAAATCATCACGCAGCATGCGCAAAGATATCGCTTACCAAAGCGCAATGTTAGATGCTTTTATTGAGGCGGAACGTTATGAATTTGCAGAGCATTTTTTAGTAGAAAAGCTTAAAGAACAGTTCAATTTACCCCTGCTTGCTTATGTGGACAAAATACAGATTACGGATAATAATAAGCTGATTTTAATCCTGGAGAAACAACTTAAAAAAGATTCTGAAAACGGTGCCATTCATCATGCGCTTGCGAAGTTAAAGTTAAATGAAAACAACGAATCAGCTGCGATTGAATATTTGCAAAAGGGGCTGGAACTGGATCCTAATGTCGACGATTTTGCGCTACTGGCTAACATTCTGGAAAAAGCGGATCGCATGGACGAGGCTAATAATTATTACCGCAAAGGCCTGTTATTATTTATGTCATCAAAATGAAACATTGATATCATAAATTATAAGCACAGCAGAGTAAGGTCAGATTTCTGACTTTTGAAGCCGAACGATTATACAAAGCAGAAGCCTCTTCTGCTTTTTTTTACAATTTTTAACAGGTAACCTTATGTCTATTCATCCCCTTTTTACACTCAGCGTTGAAAACAGCACTGCCTGCATCATTTTAACCCCTTGCCCCGGCACAAAAGGTGTCGATTTAGTAAATTCACTTCAGCAAATAAAAGCCTCCGGTGCGACGGCATTATTAACCTTTATGACCCAAAAAGAGCTGGATAAAAATCAGTTGTCTGATATCGGGAAAGCGAGCGAAGCACAGGGACTGCAGTGGTTTCATCTGCCTATTGTTGATGACGAAGCGCCCGGAAATCCGTTTTTGAAGGCTTGGAAGAGTGCCGGACCGATTGTGCATGATTTAATTGCACAGGGTAAAAGCATTGCTGTGCATTGCAAAGGGGGCTCCGGACGTACGGGCCTGATTAGCGCGCAAATCCTTATTGAACGCGGTGAAGCCTTAGCACCTCTTCTGGCGCGTATTCAGATTGTTCGGCCAAATGCATTTATGCATTTATGTCATCGTGATTACTTAACGGATCTGGCCAATAGTTTAAAATAAATCATTGATATTAATAGGATAGATGTTCATTGGACTGCTATCCTATTGCGGCCCACTCCCATTTTACAATCACTCTTCCTCTGAATTACGCCGGAAAATAATCATTTTTTAGCCAGTTGTAATATTTCTGTCATATACATGCTTTAAGGTATATGTGGTATTTCACATATAAACAGATTAATAGCATGAGGTGTTATGAGCTCAACTCAATTTTTTAAGTGCCTTGCAGATGATACCCGTTTAAAAATATTGATGCTTATTCAACATGAAAACGAGCTATGTGTAGGTGAATTGATGGTGGCCTTGAATGATAGCCAAACAAAAATCTCGCGCCATCTTGCACTGCTCAGGCAGAGTGGTTTACTGCTGGTGCGCAGGCAAAGGCAGTGGGCTTATTACCGCTTAAACCCGAATTTAGCATTGTGGATGAGGGATATTATTAAGCTCACCACTGATCACCATTCAGTTTTCCTGAATGATGCTCTCGGGAAAATTAAAAAAATGCCCGACGGATCCGACGGCAGTAAAAACTGCTGCGCTTAATAAGCACCGAATAACTATTACTAATGACTAATTACCGATAGCTGATAACCGATAGCTGATAACCGATAGCTGACAACCGATAGCTGACAATCGATAGCTGATTACTGATAACAAATTAAGGATATGAAATATGACAATTAAGATTGGGATTAATGGTTTTGGCCGTATGGGACGTTTAGCTTTACGTGCCTCTTGGGAATGGCCTGATTTTGAATTTGTACAAATTAACGATCCTGCCGGTGATGCAAAAACCTTGGCGCATTTACTTAATTTCGATTCTATTCATGGTCGCTTCGAATCTCAAGCTGAAGCTGTGAAGGATACTATTATTTGTGATGGTAAAACCATCAAGGTCACTCAAAACAAAGAGATAGGTGCAACAGATTGGTCGAACTGTGATGTGGTTATTGAAGCATCCGGTGTTATGCGTAAAAAATCCTTACTGCAGGCTTATTTAGATCAGGGGGTGAAACGTGTTGTGGTGACCGCGCCCGTTAAAGAAGAAGGCGTATTGAACGTTGTGATGGGCGTAAATGATCACCTTTTTGATTATGATTCGCATCAAATAGTCACGGCGGCCTCATGTACTACAAATTGTCTTGGACCGGTTATTAAGGTGATTCAGGAACAATTTGGTATTAAACATGGCTCTATGACCACTATTCATGATCTTACTAATACCCAAACTATTTTGGATGCGCCGCATAAGGATCTGCGTCGGGCCCGTGCTTGCGGTAGCAGTTTAATTCCTACGACAACCGGTTCGGCAACCGCTATTACTGAAATATTTCCGGAATTAAAAGGGCGCTTAAATGGCCATGCTGTCCGTGTCCCCTTAGCCAATGCATCGCTGACGGACTGTGTTTTTGAGTTAAACAAAAGTGTTACCGTTGAACAGGTTAATCAGGCATTAGAGAATGCGGCTAACGGTGAATTAAAAGGCGTGCTGGGTTATGAAAGTCGTCCATTGGTTTCCGTTGATTATAAAACTGATCCACGCTCGAGTGTGATTGATGCGTTATCAACCATGGTGGTTAATGGAACACAACTTAAATTGTACGTCTGGTATGACAATGAATGGGGTTATGTTAACCGCACCGCCGAACTAGTACGCCTAGTGGGAACGGTAAAATAATCATGAACACGCGATTTAATAAACTATCCGCGGACTTGCGCCAGTATCTGGTGGTTACCGCTAATTACTGGGCATTTACCCTCACCGATGGTGCCTTACGGATGCTGGTTGTTTTGTACTTCCATCAACTTGGTTACGATGCGCTGCAGGTGGCTTTCTTATTTCTCTTTTATGAGATATTCGGCGTTGTTACTAATTTAGTGGGAGGCTGGCTAGGAACACGGTTAGGATTAAATCGCACCATGAATATCGGTTTGCTAATGCAGGTCATTGCCCTGCTTATGTTAGCCGTGCCCAATGAGTGGTTAATCATTCCCTGGGTGATGTTTGCCCAGGCGCTATCGGGTATTGCCAAAGATCTTAATAAGATGAGCGCAAAAAGTGCTATTAAATTGTTTGTTAAGGATGAGCAGCAGGGCATATTATATAAATGGGTCGCTATTTTAACCGGCTCTAAAAACACCCTGAAGGGAGTTGGTTTCTTTTTAGGGGGGGTACTTTTATCTGTCACCAGTTTCCAATCTGCCGTTTTACTGATGGCCATATTTTTGTTTGCCGTCTGGTGCAGCAGTTTAATTTTATTAAAACAAGATCTTGGTAAAGCGAGCCAAAAAGTAAAATTTACCGAAATATTCTCAAAAAGCAGGCAGATAAATATTTTATCTGCCTCTAGATTATTTTTGTTTGCTTCACGGGACGTTTGGTTTGTGGTTGCTTTGCCGGTTTACCTAAGCCAAACCTTTGGTTGGAATTACTGGAGTGTCGGTGGAATGATTGCACTTTGGGTCATTTTTTATGGTTTAACTCAGTCTATTGCACCCTATTTTACCGGTAAAAAAACGGGCAGATTACCCGACGGGAAAAGTGCAGCCGGCTGGGCTTTTGCCTTATCCCTAACCCCATTACTGGTGATCGCCTCATTACAATTTGAGCTGTTTTTACCGGTATTGTTTATTCTGGGTTTATTCATTTTTGGAGCGCTATTTGCGATAAACTCCTCTTTACACAGTTATTTGATTGTCAGTTATGCGCAGCGCGAAGGTGTTTCTTTAGATATCGGCTTTTATTATATGGCTAATGCGATGGGACGTTTAATCGGTACTCTGCTTTCAGGTTGGGTATTTGTCAGTTTTGGATTAACTGCCTGCTTAGTCGTTTCCAGCGTATTTATCGTCATCGCCGGTTGTTTTTCACTGGCATTGCCAAAAACAGAACCGGCAATTGCATAAAAAGTGCAAGATATATAATCAGCAATAAAAATAGTCTGTTTTATTTAAGTGTTATATTATAACACTTAAATAGACTTTGTTTATTAAGTGTTATAATATAACAAAATAGACTTTATTTAATTATTCGAGATTTTTCATGTTGTTGTTTTTAAGCATTCTAGCCTTATTTCTAGGGCCACTTACCTACCGATTATTACAGCGCCAGCCTGGTTGGCTGGATTTGCTTGATGCCTTTATTTTTGTCACCATTTCTGGACTGGTGCTCTTTCATATTTTGCCTGAGCTATTACACAGCGGTGGTTTATTTGTTTTAGTACTGATGATTAGTGGTTTATTAGCCCCCGGTTGGATCGAAAAATATTTTCATAAAGCGGCACACCAGGCTCATCAAACGACACTCTTTCTAAGTATTCTGGGTTTAGTACTGCATGCAAGTCTTGACGGTTCTATTTTGCTGGCAGGGCAAAACGATCGTACCGGATGGTTACTTGCCATTGGTGTTTTACTGCATCGCTTTCCTGTTGGCATCACCATCTGGTGGTTATTACGTCCTCAATACGGGCGGGTATTACCCTCGGTTATTTTATGCGGCATGTCTGCTGCGACCTTAATGGGTGCGTTTTTCGGCGAGTATTCTTTGGCCCAGCTTGATGGCCAATGGATGTCATGGTTACAGGCCTTTGTGATGGGGTCGATAATGCATGTTGTTTTGCACCGTCCTTATTTACATGGGCATGGCGCGCAACATCAGCATAAAAAAACGTTACAGGAAAATAAATACTCAGCTGGTATAGGCAGTATTGCCGGGTTAATAGCACTGGCTTTTGTATTGCTGCCGCACTGGTTGGGTTATACCGCCCATGAGCATTCAAGTGCGCTTCAAAATGAGGACGTGCTTACTACTTATCAAGAAAAAGACCATCAACAGGATGACTCCGTTGATTCGCACAAGCAGATAATGCATGAGCATGATGGCAATGATTCTGTAACAATGGACAACCATGCTGCGGATGGAATGCATCAGGCAGATGAACTTGCGGTAATGGATAATCATGGCGCGGATGGAATGCATCAGGCAGATGAGCTTGCGGTAATGGATAATCATGGCGCGGATGGAATGCATCAGGCGGATGAGCTTGCGGTAATGGATAATCATGGCGCGGATGGAATGCATCAGGCAGATGATCTTGCGGTAATGGATAATCATGACGCGGATGAGATACATAACCATGATGAAAATGATTCTGTAACAATGGACAATCATGGCGCAGATGGAATGCATAAGGCAGATGATCTTGCGGTAATGGATAATCATGGCGTGGATGAGATACATAACCATGATGAACATGATATTGCGGCTATGGACAATCATGCTGCGGATCAAGCGAATGATCATGAGCTTGCTGAGCATCAGCAAGATAATCAATTTAATACCGCATTAACCCTGTTCAACTTTTTCAATATTGCTTTATATAGCGCACCGATGTTATTAATTGCTTACTTTTTAAGTGCGCTGATGCATTATTTTAAACCTGGATTATCTTTAACTATTCCAACACAGGAAAGTCCGTTCTTTTTTAAAGATGCACTTAAAGGACTGATTTATGGTTTGCCTTTACCTATTTGTTCGCCGAGTGCGAGTAAAATGCATCAACAATTATTAGGTCTGGGGGCGAACCAAACATTTGCGACCGCATTTTTAATTGCGGCCCCGATTATTGGTTTTGACGCCTTACTTATTTCATTACCCCTGCTGGGTACTCAAATTCTTATTCTACGTGTTGTTTTAGCAGCCCTTTTTGCATTGTTGATTGCATGGCTAATAGGACGTCATTTTAAAACAGTTAAATCGCCAGTCGCTGCAGCCACTCCTCAATGCGGGGCGGCCAGATCGCGTTTTATTGATGCGATTAAAGATGGTTATCAGCACCAGTTAGATCATACTGCACCTTGGGTTTTATTGGGCTGGGCATTGGCCGCAACACTCTCAGCTGCGTCTGCATGGACATTTTTTGATCAAGCTTTATGGTTACAAATTTTAGTGATGATAGTCGTTGCATTCCCCTTTGCACTTTGTGCTACCGGTATTACGCCTGTTATTGCAATCCTATTACTTTCCGGTTTATCACCCGGTGCCGCCATGGCATTTTTATTAATTGCACCAACGATTAGCCTGGAATTACTCAAACAAGTGAAACTGCAGCAGGGTTTTTTTGCGGCGCTGAGTTTGGCGATGTTAACCTTAGTTGGGGCTTTTTTGATAGGTTTGGGGGTTAATCAATATATTGATGTTGTCTCTTTACCCTGGTTAAAACAATATCAAGGTGATTACAGCTGGTGGCAATACGGCAGTTTAGTGATTATTTTAGTACTCTATCTCGCTTCATTATTGCGCCGTGGTGCGCGTCTTTTTATTGCTGAACTAGTGCCTAAGGGCTTGTTGAAAGAGCATCACCATCATTAACAGGTTGCCTGTCCAAAAACCGGGCAGGCATATCATTTTGCTTTGATAAGTGACTAATACCAAAATAAATTAGGATTGGAATTAAAAAGTGTTGATCTCCATTTAAATCAATAGTTTTTATTTTTTGTCGTCTGATCGTTTAGTTATTTATTTTGGTATAAATTGCGCAGATATTTTTCCGGTAACCAACAAAAGGTAAGGGTAAGCGGCCTTGTTGGTACTGTTTGGCTAATATTATGCCGACAATCATACTCAGAATAAAAGCTAAAATAATATTACTGCCGCCGGCAATGCTGGTGATGGCGGGACCGGGACAAAAACCTGCTAACCCCCATCCTGCGCCGAAAATAAGCGATCCGGAAATTAAGGTACCATCAATCTTAGTATTGCTGGCCCAACTCAATTTATCACCATTAACCGCACGAGCACGTTTTTTAATAACAAAGTGATAAATGGGTGTGAATACAGCCAATGCGCCGCCCATTACAAAGGCAAGGCTGGGATCCCAATTACCGGTAATATTCAAAAACCCGATTACTTTGGTCGGATTAACCATATCGGAGATAATCATCCCCATGCCAAACAGCAGACCCGCAACCAGACTGACACTCATACAAATTATTTTTGACTTCGACATTGCTAAAGTCCCCCCAATTGATTACGGATAAAAACCACCATAAAAGCGGAACCCATAAAGGCAATAGTGGCAAAAATTGAACGTTTGGAAAAGCGCCCCAAGCCGATAATACCATGCCCGCTGGTACAACCATTACCTAAGCGCGTACCAAAACCAACCAATAAGCCGGCCAGAGAAACGACAATAATAGATTCACCACCGGTATCGGGTAGCTCAAAACCAAAAGGTGCCACAATTAAAAAGCTGGCTATCATGCCCGTTAAAAAAGCGGCTCGCCAGCTCGATTCATGTTTCTGGGGATTTAATAAACCACCAATGATTGAGCTTATTCCGGCGATTTTTCCGCTAAACAACATCAACAGGGCAGCAGAAAGGCCAATTAATGCGCCCCCGGCTAATGCTGACCAGGGGATAAAGTTTTCCATAATGGACTCCAACAGCGTTAAAACTAATTATTTACTCAGGGGGGCAAAAAGCTTGTTGTAAGGCACTAAGCAGTAAACCTACACGCGGATCGGCAATAGAATAATAGACTTGTTGTGACTCTTTTCTTACCTTAACAAGGTGGTTTTTTCTTAATACACCAAGATGTTGAGAAAATGCCGATTGACTTAATTTTGTATGCTCACGTAATTCTGATACGCCCATTTCACCATCGGATAATAAACATAACACCACCATTCGATCCGCATGAGCTATTATTTTTAATAACTTACTTACTTCACCGGCTTTCTCATGTATTTCGGCTAATTGACTCATTTTAAATTCCTTAATGTATGTCAAAGTATTTTACCTCGGCAGCTTTTTTAATCAACAGGTAAATGAGACTTATGTATATTAGCTTTTACTAATTAAATTGGTTACAATAATCCCATCGGTTTATTTACTTTTAGCTGCGAGCCTAACTAAACTATATATACCCATGATACTTTAAGATGCAAAGTCAGCAAGGCAAATTGTGCTGAGATGCTCGGCATAAAATTGAAGGTTAGTTATTCTACAGAGAGATTTTATAACAACGCAGATTGGCACAATTTACCTTGCCCTACGGGGCGCAAGGTCGAAAACCAGCGCTGCGTTGCACCAATCGAAAAGGGAATAACCATTTACATCTACCGCTAGAGGATTAACGCAGTTAATCGCTCGAAAGGTCATGTTGCGTCTTGCTCTGATCGAAGATCTTGCGCCTGACAAAGCATTTTGAAGTAACATGGGTAGATCAGGCTTTAACCTATTATAAGGAGCACAACATGACAATTGACAATGGCGTTAGAGTAATAGCGGGTTCCATGATTTTACTTTCTGTTCTATTAACACAATTTGTTCATCCCGGTTTTATATGGCTAACCGTATTTGTGGGAATAAATTTGTTGCAGAGTGCTTTTACAGGAATCTGTCCGGCTGCTTTTTTCTTAAAGAAATGCGGTTGTAAATAAATTAATTAGTTAGTCCTGGCAATCGGACTAACTTGGCAAAAAACGAATCTATACCTGAGTAAAAGAACACTCGGTTAATTTTTATCGTCTGTAGAAAAATGTAAAAATTAAAAGTGTTGGCGTATTGAATGTCTAATAAAGTATCGGTTGTTGGCCTGTTACCGATTACAAATCGGCAGCGTTTGGATCAGCATGCAGAAATAATCCTTTTGACCTGACCCTAGATAAAAAATCACAGACCACTCTTTTATTACCTATTTTTCAAATTGATGGAGTGAATAATGACAAAAATTGTAATAGTCGGTGGTGTTGCTGGGGGGGCTTCTGCTGCTGCTCGTGCCAGACGCCTCAGCGAAGACGCTGAAATTATAATGTTTGAACGCGGGGAATTTATTTCCTTCGCTAATTGCGGATTACCGTACCACATTGGTGGTGAGATCACGGAAAGAAGTAACTTACTGCTGCAGACACCGCAAAGCTTTCTGGCGCGTTTTAATGTTGATGTTCGAATCATGAGCGAAGTGCTTAGCATCAATAAAGAAAAAAAATTGGTCACCGTCCATAATCTACGCGACAGTTCAGAATACACTGAGCGTTACGATTTTTTAGTCTTAAGTCCGGGCGCAGGAACAATTGTGCCTCCCATTCCGGGTATAGATAATCCTATTACCCATTCTCTGCGTAATATTCCTGATATGGATAAAATTCTTAATACCATTAGGATGAATCGCCCTGAACATGCCACTGTTGTTGGTGGTGGTTTTATCGGCTTGGAAGTGATGGAGGCATTCCATCAACGGGGCATTAAAACCACACTTGTCGAATTCGCTGATCAGGTCATGACCTCGGTCGATCGCGAAATGGCAGGCTTTGCGCATGCGGAGATTCTGAGTAAAGGTATTGATCTGCGCTTAGGGGTTGCACTTGAAGCGGCAGAATACGTTACAGAATCACATCTGCCTAACTTGGAAAGTGGCGAGTCTGGGCTGCACTCACACCTGCAAGGTCAGCTGAACCTTACTTTGAGTGATGGTGAAAGGATCAAAACAGACATTCTGGTGATGGCAATTGGTGTGCGTCCTGACATTAAGCTTGCTCAACAGGCGGGTCTTAAGATTGGTGAGCTTGGTGGTATCTGGACGACACCTAGCATGCAAAGCAGTGACCCTTCAATTTATGCGGTAGGTGATGCCGTTGAAGAAGCTGATTTTGTTACGGGTAAATCGACTATCGTTCCATTGGCAGGTCCTGCTAACCGCCAGGGGCGTATGGCAGCAGATAATATATTTGGCCGTGAAGTCACTTACCAGGGTACTCAGGGTACTGCAATTTGTAAGATCTTTGATTTAGCGGTTGCCTCTACGGGCAAGAATGAGAAAACACTGAAACGTGAAGGTATTGCATACAAGAAAGTTTATGTCCATACCGCAAGCCATGCGAGTTACTACCCGGGTGCTGAAATTGTTTCATTTAAAATGCTTTATTGTCCAGACAGCAAGAAAATTCTTGGTGCTCAGGCAGCGGGTAAAGATGGTGTCGATAAACGTATCGATATTATGGCAGTTGCACAGCGTGCCGGTATGACTATTGATCAACTGCAGCATCTTGAATTGAGTTATGCTCCACCCTTTGGCAGCGCTAAGGATGTCATTAATCAGGCAGCTTTTGTTGCCAATAATATTGAAAATGGTGATTTGAAAGCGATACATTTTGATGAAATAGATAGGCTTGACGAACATCAATTACTCCTTGATGTTCGAACCGCAGGGGAAATCGAGAAATTTGGTACCTTAGAAGGTGCTATCAATATCCCGGTGGATGAACTGCGCCAACGTATGGGCGAACTTCCGAAGAATAAAGAAATAATCGTTTTTTGTGCTGTCGGGGTACGAGGCCATGTTGCTTACCGCCAACTTGCTAACCGGGGTTATAAGGCTCGTAATCTGCTCGGTGGTTATCGTACCTATAGTTTTGCTAAAATATAATTAACCCTAGATATACCCAAATCACTTGAAGATGCAGAAATCTGTATCATCAAGTCGTTTGGGTCTTCAATATTAATGCTTATTATGGCTAAGGGTAAATTACCGCTAGCCATGTTCGCCTAAGCGAAGCGGGTATTTAAATGCTCAATAATAGCCGATGACTCGTATAACCAAACCACCTTATTATTTTCCTCAATACGTAAACAGGGCACTTTTATTTTTCCGCCTTGATTTTCCAAAACTTCTTTATTTTCCGCTTGTTTGGCATCGACAGTATTAATATTTAACCCCTGACGACGTATTTCCCGGCGTACCTTTACACAAAATGGGCAAGCTTGATATTGATAAAGTTGCATGTTTTGTGTTTGCGCATCTACTTTAGCTTGCTCCTGGGTTTCTCGTTTCAGTTTTTTAGGAGTAAAGATAAAGTTAAGCAATAAAATAATGCGGCCTAAAAGCCAGCGAATAATAAACATTTAACACCTCTTTTTGTTCTGATTTTATTAATAAACAGGGAGTTTAACTGAAGAGTTGTTATCATCATAATTAACTTTCTAAATTGATGAGATGAACAATAATGAATAACCTTAATTCACCCTGTATTGGCTCTTGTACATTGGATGGTGACAAAATTTGCATGGGGTGCTTTCGTCATATCGACGAAATATTGCAGTGGGGAAAGGCGACAGATACACAAAAAATAAAAATCTTAGCGGATAGTCGAGCACGGCAAAAAGGGTCCGTCAGAATTTATTAACCTGACTGACAGAAAATACATTAAAGTTTGTAAGTACTTACTTGGTTGCTAGATCTTATGGTTAAATTTTTACTTATGCGGGGTTGGAGTATTGTTGTTGAGGTGATAAAAACCGCCGTAGAATATAAGCATTCCCGCGTTTCTTTATTATACCGATTAGCCCCGTTTTACACACCAAATTGAGGAGAATAGACATGCAGAAGAGCATCAGTATATTGGGCAGTGGTTGGTTAGGTTTACCTTTGGCCAAACGGTTACAGTCAGACTTTGACGCAGTTAATATTTCAACACGCACGGAGGATAAATTGACACAATTATCTTCTGCCGGATTACAGCCCTTTGTCATTGATATTGAAAATATCACCGACAATATTCAGCCATTTTTACAGTCAAACACCTTAATCATTAATATCACTAGTAAAAATGTCACCGGGTTTAAAAACCTGCTTAAAGAAATTGAAATTTCATCGGTTAAAGAGATTTTACTGGTCAGTTCGACATCGGTTTACCCGTCGAAAAATGGATTGTGTCAGGAATCTCAGCAGCTTGATATGAACTCACATCCTTGGTTAATTATCGAGCAGCTGTTTAGTCAGAATAAACATTTTAAAACGACTATTATTCGCTTTTCAGGTTTAATTGGCGGCAAGCGTCATCCGGGGCGATTTTTTGCTTCGGGAAAAGCGATTAAATTTGCCGATGCAGGGGTGAACCTGATCCATATAACAGATTGTCTGGCAATTATTGGCATTATTATTAAGCGCCATATTTTTCCTGAATTGCTTAATGCCTGTGCGGATACGCATCCGAGTAAAGCGCAATTTTATACGCTTAACGCCTTAGCCTTGGGTTTTAATAAACCGAACCTGAGTGAAGATCATCTGCAATCTAATAAAATAATAAGTAATGAAAAGCTTAAAAAGCGGCTAAATTATCAATTCACGCACGGTGATCTTCTGCAGCTGAATCCGCTCAAAGATTACGATCTAACAGTTTAGGAGCTGAGTTTTCCAATAATGCTGTACTTCATCTAGCTGTCATTATGGTCCAAATTAAAAGGTGGGAATGCCAATTGAAATAAACAGTTGAATAATTTGTGCCTGTTTTACAATGAATTATTTCTTTTGCTATTACTATGCGCTCATATCAACAAATAACCAGCCCATGTAAGCAATATAAGCAGCTAATAAGATGACCCCATTAATACGCCCTAAAACAGCGCTTTTACCTTTTCGCAATGAGATTGAAAAAAGCATTAACAAAACGGTTAAAGCTATCATCACCGGATAATCCCGGGTTAAGACTTCGCTGTCAAAGTTGTCGGGATGAATTAATCCGGGTAACGCCATTACGCCTAAGATATTAAAGATATTGGAGCCGATAATATTACCGACAGCTAAATCAAACTCTTTTTTACGCGCTGCTGCTACGGTGGCCGCCAGCTCCGGTAAACTCGTACCAATCGCCACAATAGTCAGACCAATAATTAAATCGCTGACCCCAAAATACTGCGCGACATCAACAGCCCCCCAAACGAGAAGACGAGAAGAAGCAATCAACAGCACAATCCCAATCACTAACCATTTTAATGCTTCCCCTTTACTTACTTCTTCGGGCAATTCATCAAGTATCTCCTGCGGCAGGCTATCGGTGTTATGACTTTTTGCTTCCCATACGGTAAACACCAGCATGGCAGCCATCATAGTTAATAGGATCAGGCCATCTAAAAATCCAAGCTTTTGATCCCAAAGCAAAAATAAACTGAATATTATCAATGCCAATAATAACGGCATTTCCCGTTTAAGCAGTTTTGAATGAATATGTAGCGGATAGAAAATAGCGGTCACCCCTAACATTAAACCAATATTGGTAATGTTTGATCCGATTGCATTACCGATCGAAAGACCTGTATTACCCTGAGCAGCCGCTATTGCAGAAACTAACATCTCCGGGGCGGAGGTTCCTAAACCGACAATAACGACGCCGACGATAAGTGGTGATATTGAAAAACTACGCGCAGTATTTGAGGCACCTAAAACGAATTTATCAGCACTCCAGATGAGCAAAGCAAAGCCAATAATAATGGCAAGGGCGGGCAGTAATAATGTTATCACAACAGGTAAACTCCATTTTTATTTAAAAAAGGTTATTAGTTAAATTTTAACGCTAAAATTGCTGTTTGCAATCCCAGAACGCTTATCAGAGATTTTGTTAATAGCAAATTCACTGATTGCTCTTTATTTATGCTGCTTGTAGCAGAATAAATAATAAATCACTTTTAAAAATAGGCTAAATCACTTAACAAATTGAATTAAAATGGTTTTTATATATTTTAGTGCAGATGATTATTTCATGTGTTTTGCTGTAAGTCGCACTTGCAAACACCGAACACAATCTCAGACTGGTTGCTTTTAGATAAAAAAAAACGCTGAATATTTTCATATTCAGCGTTTTTTTAGAACTATTAAAGGGGTTAGTTACTAACCACGACCTTCAGCAATAGCGGCAACAGCGGCAAGTTCAGCTGTTTGTTTCTCATGCTTTTCTTGACGATCTTGAACATCCATCAATTCATTTGTGATTAGATTTTCTTCAATTTCACGTAAAGCGATAACCGTAGGTTTATCATTTTCCGGATCGACTAAAGGTGTTTTACCTTGAGTTGCAAGCTGGCGAGCTCGACGAGATGCCATTAAGATAAGATCAAAGCGATTACCAACTACATTTACTGCATCTTCAACGGTTACACGTGCCATTGCTGAACTCCAAAAATTTAATTACCCAAAAACGGGCGCTAATTATACGTTCAAAATTACAATTTATCCACAAACTTCGTGCTAGGATTATTAAGCTAACAATTCTTGAATGGTTGTTTGGTATTTAATCGCCTGCTTGGCTTGTTCATTTCGCCGTACTTTTATGATCGCCTCTTGGCTTGTTCATTTCGCTGCGCTTTAACAATCGCCGATAACTCTTCCGTTGCGCTGTTAGAATCATCATTAATGATCCACAAACTTGGTGCTAGGATTATTAAGCTAACAATTCTTTAATGGTTATGTGGTGTTTAATCGCCTGCTTGGCTTGTTCATTTCGCCGTGCTGTTATGATCGCCGATAACTCTTCCGTTGCGCTGTTAAAATCATCATTAATGATCCACAAACTTGGTGCTAGGATTATTAAGCTAACAATTCTTTAATGGTTATGTGGTGTTTAATCGCCTGCTTGGCTTGTTCATTTCGCCGTGCTTTAACAATTGCCGATAACTCTTCCGTTGCGCTGTTAGAATCATCATTAATGATCCACAAACTTGGTGCTAGGATTATTAAGCTAACAATTCTTTAATGGTTATGTAGTGTTTAATCGCCTGCTTGGCTTGTTCATTTCGCCGTGCTTTAACAATTGCCGATAACTCTTCCGTTGCGCTGTTAGAATCATCATTAATGATCCACAAACTTGGTGCTAGGATTATTAAGCTAACAATTCTTTAATGGTTATTTGGTGTTTAATCGCCTGCTTGGCTTGTTCATTTCGCCGTGCTGTCATAATCGCGGCTAACTCTTTACTGGCGCTGTTAAAGTCATCATTAATGATTAAATAATCATATTCATCATAGTGTGACATTTCAGCTTGTGCCTGGTCCATGCGCTTGGTTATGATTTCTTTACTGTCTTGTCCGCGCTTATTTAAGCGCGCTTCTAACTCTTTCCGGCTGGGAGGAAGAATAAAGATACCCTTAGCATCGGGCATCATTTTTCTAACCTGTCGCGCACCTTGCCAGTCAATGTCCAGAAGCACATCAATTCCTTTAGCCAAGGCCTCTTCTATCGCTAACCGTGAGGTGCCGTAATAGTTGCCAAATACTTCCGCCCATTCAAAAAAAGCATTTTCAGCAATCAGCTTTTTAAAAGTGTCTGTACTGACAAAATAATAATGTTCACCTTCTACTTCACCGGCACGCGCTGGTCGTGTTGTGTGAGAAATAGAAACTTGCGCCTGCCAATCTCTTTTTTCAGATAAAAATGCATTAATAAGACTAGATTTTCCTGCTCCGCTTGGGGCAGATACAATATACAGAGTACCGACTTGGGACATAAACAACCATTCCTGAAAATATGAATTGGAACTAATCACCCCTTTTTTGGTTCAAAGTGGGTGGCGATTTTTGCGAGTCGCGAATTATCCCTTATTTTTAAAGTGAAGTCTGTTGAATCGACTTTTTAATTTTTAGAAGGCTTTTTTATTTACGCAGATGAACGCTGTCCACCTGATGATCAGTCGCCTTAGTCAGGATCAGGT
This sequence comes from Psychromonas sp. MB-3u-54, assembly GCF_002836415.1. Lineage (GTDB taxonomy): Bacteria > Pseudomonadota > Gammaproteobacteria > Enterobacterales > Psychromonadaceae > Psychromonas. The sequence goes on from NZ_PJBP01000167.1 coordinate 49,445, forward strand.
TTGCCCTATCACGGGTTGGACGAATATTTTCTTCCAAATTAATCCCATTGATTTCATCCCATATCTTTTCAGAAATATCAATTGCTTGGGTTTCTTCCATTTGCGAATAACTGTGGAAGTAGGCTTTAGGATCAGTAAATGCACCTTTGCGGAACTTTAGAAAGCGTTGTACATACCATTTTTTTAAGAGTTCAGTGTCTGCATCGACGAAAATAGAAAAATCCACAAAATCAGAGACAAAAGTACGCTGCGGATGATCCGGATAATTGCTTGCACTTTGTAATACATTTAAACCTTCTAATATAACAATATCGGGTTTTTCAAGGTGTAACTTTTTATCGGGCAATATATCGTAAGTCAGATGTGAATATATGGGGGCCGAGATCAACTCTTTACCGGATTTTATTGCGGCAACAAAATCAATTAAGGCTTTGGTATCAAAACTCTCTGGAAATCCCTTTTTGTGCATTATATTGCGTGCAACCAGCTCGCGATTAGGCCGTAAAAAACCATCGGTTGTCACTAGGGCAACTCTGGGGTGCTCAGGCCAGTGCGATAAAATAGCCTGCAGGATACGGGCTGTGGTACTTTTACCCACGGCAACACTGCCCGCAATACCAATAATATAGGGTACGTTATCATTCTTTGAGTTTAAAAATTTATCGCGTACGGTATGGCGACGCTGCTGCGTTTTGACATATAAATTAAGCAGACGGGACAGTGGCAGGTAAATATCAATAACTTCTTGAATAGAAAGCGATTCGTTAATCCCTTGTAACTGTCTTAGATCGTCTTCGGAAAGGGTTAACTCAACATTGTCGCGCAATTCAGCCCACTTTTGTCTTTCAAAGTGTATATAGGCATCATGGGCGTTATATTGACCCTCTTCAGCTGTGGTTTTTATTTTCACCAGATTCTTGCTCTACGTAAATTGATTTGGCGTTACCTTCCGGGTTATCTGTATTGATGTGGTATTGCTCGGCGGGTTTTATTAATAGTTCAAAGAGATTAACCAATGCATGTTGTGATTGTTCAACATTGCTTTGTCCTACTAAACGGGCAAAGGCGGCATCATAATCACTTACAACCCAGCAGGTATAATCATAAAGATCTAAATAAGCTTCCTGCAACAGATAAACACCTTCAATAATGATGATATCAACATTCTGAAAGTTATATTCAACCGTGCGAGGATTCAAAACATCTTCAAGCGTGACCGATGTTTTGATACTGCCGAACAATTTTAAAGGTAAAATTAGCTGCTCGAACATTTCATCAAAGCGATAGGCGTTCAAGTAATATTCTTCCGGGCTGCTCATAACGTTAAAACGAACATTTTCAGCGGCTTCCCAGTCATCGGTATGGATGACTGCAACCCGAACGCCCTCAAGTCTTAGTGCTTCAGCAATCTTTTCGCTTAAAGCGCGTTTTCCACCGCCTT
>NZ_PJBP01000168.1 GCF_002836415.1 Psychromonas sp. MB-3u-54
TAACGTAATTCATCTGGTGGGAAAATAATGGACAAAATTGATCAACACATGCTTATGATTCTTCAACAAGAAGGCCGTATATCAACGGCTGATTTATCAGAGAAGGTTGCGTTATCCCCCTCTCCTTGTGCAAGGCGCTTAAAGCGCCTGGAAGAAGAAGGTTATATAGAAAACTATCAAGCGAATCTAAATAAAGCCAAAATAGGGATAGTGATGACATTCTTTGTTGAGATTCGCTTAAATGATCACCAAGCCGCATCGATCGATGACTTTGAGAAAATAATTGCAGAAATGAAAGAAGTTATTAACGGCTATATTGTTTCAGGTGCTTATGATTATCTTTTGGAGGTAGTGAGTCCGGATTTAGAAGGGTATGAATTGTTTACAAAAAAATTGCACAGGCTAAAAAGTGTTAGAGATATCCATACGCATTTATCCGTAAGGCAAATAAAAGCGCAAAGCTCATTACCTGTCTTTAAATGATTTCCTAAAAAACAGTCCTTGATTCGTCGCGGGCGGCGAATAGTTTGTTGATTTATTATTAGCAGCAAACTCATTGCTTCAATAATTATTGAGCATCTCGTATTTTTATTTACATTGGGTATAATGCGCCAGCTATATTCTGGAGTTTTACATGTCTAATTATCAAAATCGCTTTGGCGGTATACAACGCTTATACGGCACCCAAGCACTTAATAAATTTCAACAAAGCCACATTTGCGTTATTGGTATTGGCGGGGTTGGTTCATGGGTTGTAGAGGCTCTGGCGCGTTCCGGTATTGGCCAAATCACGTTAATTGATATGGATGATATCTGTGTCACTAACACCAATCGCCAGGTGCATGCATTAACCAACACCATCGGCGAAATGAAAATAGAAGCCATGGCAAACCGCTGCCGGTTGATAAATCCGGACATTAAATTGAATTTAATTGATGATTTTATTGATAAAGAAAATTGCTTTGAATATTTATCAGCGGAATTTGATTATGTCTTTGATGCAATCGACAGCATCAAAGCTAAAGTGGCCTTAATTGCACACTGTAAACGTAATAAATACCCGCTGCTTACCTCTGGAGGTGCGGGGGGACAGTTAGATCCTACACAAATTCAAGTTGCTGATTTAGCACGTACGGTCCAGGATCCTCTGGCCTCTAAAGTGCGTTCGGAATTACGCCGATTTTTCAATTTCAGTAAAAACCCTAAACGAAAATTTAGCGTGGATTGTGTTTTTTCTACCGAGCAATTAAGTTACCCCGATCAGCAGGGTGAAGTGTGCCAGCAAAAATCGGAATCCGATGGGAATATGAAGATGGATTGTGCGACAGGATTTGGTGCATCAACGATGGTAACCGCGAGTTTCGGCTTTGTAGGTAGCGCATATATGCTGAAAAAAATAGCCCAAAAAGGGCGGTAAAAGCGGCTATCGGTTATTGGCTGTCAGCTGTCGGCTATAGGCTATAGGCTATAGGCTGTCAGCTGTCGGCTATCGGCTTTCGAGCTTCGAGCTTCGAGCTTCGAGCTTCGAGCTTCGAGCTTCGAGTGTCGAGCTTCGAGCCTTCTAGCTTTCGAGCTTTTCAGTACCTGCCGGACGATTTGCCGACAGGTACTGTTTTAACAACTCAGTTATCTACTAACTCTGAGATAGATCCAGCAACTCGCGTAAAGCCACCTGACACATACTAAACTCTGGAGGACTAGCCGCCAATAATGCATCAGCCATACGTTGCCAGCGATCAGAAAGCATATGATTTGATGAGTGCCAATCAACATAGGCATCCGCAATATCCATACTTTCTTTGACCATTTCTAATATACTTTTAGTGATCCGCATATGCTGCCATTCAAGATCATCGCGCATTGCTTCTCTGGCAAGCGATTGCCAATTATTATCTGCAGGTAAAAGGCTAAGTTGCTCAGCAACATCAAATAATTTCAAATGATCACCACAGTGGAAATAAACCTGCACTGCAAGTTGGGGTTCAATTTTCACTTTTGCAGCAACTGAAATAACACCTAACATGGCATAAATTTTATCCACACTGGCCAGAGAATGCGCCAATTTTTCCGGCACATTCTTGGCGGTTAATTCAGTCAATGATTGTTGTCTGTGAAGAAGAGATGATCCGGTTAATATATTATCAAATTGTTCCGCTAACATACTCAAAGGCTCCTGATATTGTTTAATCAGCATGCCGATATCAAGATCCGTACGATGGGTGCTAATGATCCAACGCGTACCGCGCTGCACCATACGTTTTAACTGCAGCATTAAATCATTTTGCACATTGACAGGAACTTGATTATCTAATCCTTCAATCTCTTCCAGAAGCGAGGTCATCGCGAAAATTTCTCTTGCTGCGACCCACGCTTTACAGACATCCAAAAATGAGCAGCCTGCACTGGCCATTAAACGATGTACAAAGGTTGTCCCCATGCAGTTGAAAATATCATTACTTATTTGCGTGGCAACAATTTCATTGATCAGCGGATGAAGATGAACTTCATTTTTATATTTATCAACCAGCGATCGAGGAAATATTTTTTCGGCCTCTTTGATCAAACAAGGATCAGAAGCAACATGCTCAGCGACCAGGGCTTCTTTCAGTTCATTTTTGGCATAAGCTAACATCACCGCAATACAAGGTCGAGTCAAACCGAGGTGACTATTTTTACGTTCATTAAGCACATCCTCCGTAGGAATAAATTCAAGTGCACGGTTAAGTTTGCCTTTTTCTTCTAAATTACATATCAGACGACGATACTCTTCAATACGTTTGTATGATTCAACATAAGAGAGGCTAATACTTTGCGCCTGCCGATAATTATTTTTAAGCACCAATTGTCCAACCTGATCGGTCATAGTAACTAACCAAACATTACGCTGTTTAACGGTTAAATCTCCTTCGGAGACCAGTTTGTCAAGTAGGATTTTAATATTAACTTCTAAATCGGAACAGTTCACTCCCCCGGCATTATCAATCGCATCGGTGAAACATAAACCACCATGTAATGCATACTCAATACGGGCAGATTGTGTTACACCTAAATTTCCACCTTCACCCAGCACACGACAGCGCAGTTGTTTTGCATTGACACGTAACACATCATTGGCTTTATCACCGACATCCGCATGACTTTGGCTGCTGGCTTTTATGTAGGTACCTATACCACCATTCCAAATCAGATCAACTTGCGCTTTTAATAATAGCGAGATCAATTCATTAGGTGTTACTTTCTGTTTTTGAATATCAAAACGTTTGGCCATTTCAGGAGAAACGTTTATTGACTTAGCCCGACGTTCAAAAATCCCGCCTCCTGCAGAAATTAAGGCTTTATCGTAATCATTCCAACCCGTTTTCGGGGTATCATATAAGCGTTTGCGCTCCGTAAAACAGGCCGCTTGATCGGTCGGATTCGGATCAATAAATATATGCAGGTGATTAAAGGCAGCAACCAAGCGTATCGATTGTGAGCTTAACATGCCGTTGCCAAATACATCACCCGCCATATCACCTATGCCGATTACACTAATAGGATCCTTTTGTACATTAACACCCAGTTCACGAAAGTGACGCTGTACACTAATCCATGCACCACGTGCAGTAATACCCATGACCTTATGGTCGTAACCATGGCTACCACCAGAGGCGAATGCATCATTTAGCCAGAAATTTCTTGCGACCGCGAGTTCATTGGCAAAATCAGAAAAAGTAGCTGTACCTTTATCTGCTGCTACAACAAGATAGGTATCATCGTCGTCATAGCGAACCACATCAACGGGGGGTATTACCCGGCCTTGATCAAGATTATCGCTCAGATCAAGTAATGCACTAACAAACAATTTGTAGCTGCTAATGCCCTCCTTCATAAAACTATCTCTGTCCATAGAAGCATTGAGTTTTTTAGCGACAAAACCGCCTTTAGCACCTACCGGAACAATCACCGCATTTTTAACCTGCTGTGCTTTCACTAATCCTAATACTTCAGTACGGTAATCTTCACGACGATCAGACCAACGTAAACCACCACGGGCAACTTTGCCGCCGCGTAAATGCACACCTTCTACACGCGGTGAATAAACAAAAATTTCAACATTTAAACGCGGTAATGGAATCTCAGATAATTTAGCATGGTCAAATTTAAAACTGATATAGGGTTGATTTTCCCCTTCACTTTTCTGGAAATAATTGGTCCGAATAGTGGCCATGATAAGTTCAACATACTGCCTTAATACACGGTCTTCATTAAGATTAGTCACGTCATTTAATGAGGTTAGAATTTTTTCTTCTAATTTTTGCTGTTTTTCTAAATTAATTTCGTTGCTTGGGTCAAAGCGTAGCTTAAAGAGCTGCACCAACTCGATGACTAACTTGCTATGGTCTAACATTGTTTTTGCTATTGCAGATTGACTAAAGCCAAAACGGATCTGTTTTAAATATTTGGCATAAGCACGCAGCATCGCGATATCACGCCACGTTAATCCCGTCCTCAAAATCAGTTTATTAAAAGAGTCATTTTCGGCTCTTCCATACCAAACGGATAAAAATGTATCAACAAAAACATCGTGGTAGGCATCAGGATTAAAATCAGTAACCCGTGAATAAATTAAGGTAAAATCATATAACCAGAATGACTGTTCACTATTCGGGGTAACTTTATAAGGGTATTCTTCCGCCACTTTAAGGCCGAGATTTTCCAGAATAGGGATAAGATCCGATAATAATAAAGCACCATCCTGGTGGAAAAGTTTTAATTTTAACTGGCTGCCATTAGGATCCAGAGAACGATAAAAACGTAATGCCATAGACCGTTCTTTATCTGCATAGACGGACTCGATACGCTCAATATCGGACACTGCAACACGGGCACTAAAACTATCTTTATAACTTGTTGAAAATGATGACTGGTATTTTTTAACCAGTTTTATGCCACGTTCCTCGCCAAAATTTTCAACTAAAGAGTCCTGTAACCCCTCGCTCCAGAGTTTGGTTAACTGTTTCATGCGATCCTGTATGGCCTGCACTTCTAACGGATATTCAAGGGGGGCTTTTAAGCGTAATACCAAACGTAAACGCGCTAAATTTGATTCGCTTAAATAGGTTTGAAAATCACGGTCTGTGACTTCCAGAGTACGACAGATTAACTCTTCAAAATCCAGCCTTACCTTAGTATTATAAACATCACGAGGAACATATAAGATGGCCACCACAAATTGATTATTACCATCCATACGTAAAAACAGTTTTAATTCTTTGCGCTCTTGAGCATGTAAGATTTCGGTCGCATTTTGTAATAAGCCGGTTTCAGCACATAACAGCAAATCTTCAATCGGGTAGGTATATAATATTTGTGATAATTCTTTATAATAATGCCCCCCTTGACTATAAGGCGATTGTTTTAACATATTCGCTAATTTATCACGTATTACGGGTATCTCAGTTGGCGTACCACTGTAAACGGAAGAGGTATATAAGCCGACAAAACGAAAACCGGAAATCAGCTCCCCTGCTGCATTAAAACGTTTGATATAAATAACATCTGGAAAAGCTCTGCGGTGAACCATCGCACGTTGTGAGGCTTTACTAAAATGGATAAATGTCATCTCATTAAGTATTGAAAACGATTCAAAGTCATGGGCTTTAGTCATAAAATCAGGGCGTTTCAATAAACCTAACTGGCTCCCCTCAAGGACATTAATCTTTCCATTTTCAACATTAAATTGATCACAACCAAGAAAAGTAAAATGATCCTTTAACATCCATAATAAATAGGTTTGCTGTTCTTTTAAGTTATCAATATGTTCTTTTAGATTATCCGTTTTACTGATTTCGATAGCTTCTGTCATCGTATTTTTTAATGCTGCAAAATCATCTCCCACCAGCGCCACATTTTCTAATGCTGTTTGTATTTTAGCTGAAATTTGATCGCGTTCTTTTTTTGAGCTGGTGTTGTCAATTTCAAAATAGAGTAATAATTCATTTAAGTTTGCTTCATCGAAAGAGATTAATTTCCCATTTTGGTCCCGTCTGCTGGACATTTCCCCATAATAAACACGATGTAATTTAATATTTTGCTCATTGAGGACAAGTTTTAGGGTATCAATCACAAAGGGAGTATTACGGCATAATACAGTCAATACCGTATGGGTAGATTTCCATTCATCTTGCTCAACATCGGGGTTAAAAACACGTACTTTTGCTTGGCTACCTTTCCATTTAGCCGTTTCTCGCCATAATGAACCCGTCAGTCCGGCCAGATCAGTTAATGGTATTGGTGTTAAATCGGCGATCGCCACATCACGGAAAATAGTTTGAATAAATTGTTCTACCGTTTGTTGTTCCGGTTCAGAAAAATAACTTTTTAATTGAGAGAAAATTTGATCTAAAATGTCATTTTTTTGGTTGAGTATTGATTTCATGTACACGACCTCTATTAAGTACTTATAAATCTCGCCACTATAGGTTGGTGCAAACTAAAAGGCTATTAAAAAAAATTAATAAAATGAGAGGTGATAGAGAGTTACTGCATTTTCTTCACTAATTTTCAACATCTAAATTAAACCCTCATCAACTACAACAGGAAGATTAGGAATAGCCCGAGAGAGAAGCATCGGATTCCTTGTTATCAGCAAAATCATGTTTATAAAAATTGCATAAAAAAAGCCCCCGAAATGACTTTTAAAAGCAATTATTTTAGAACAGATCATGCCGCCAATTTGCCTAACAACCGGCTTTTATAAAAGGATAATATTGCAACGACCAATCAAAGTCCGTCTACTTATCATAGATAATTATTCTCAGGCGCAAACGCCCCAAAGTGAACGCTAAATTAACCTTATTGACAATGGCATCACAGGCTCTTCATGTACGTATTACTGGCCATTTGTTTCTAAGGTGATAGAAGATCGTCTAATAATCAGTGCAGACAATTACCTTGCCCCCAACTTCATTAATGTGAAGTGTATAAGTTTATTGCTGATAGCATACAATATTCTGAAAAATAGCGGTTTCGATAAGGTGAGAGAAGATCGTCTGATAATCAGTGCAGACAATTACCTTGCCCCCAACTTCATTAATGTGAAGTGTATAAGTTTATTGCTGATAGCATACAATATTCTGAAAAATAGCGGTTTCAGATATTGCTTGATAACCATGTGCTTGATCACTAAAAAATCGCATACTCTCACCACTCTTCAGCGAATGCCATTGACCATCAAAATAGATGCTTAATTGACCTTCTAACACATGTATATGTTCAATCACCCCTGCTCCATGGGGAGATGACATTTGCTTGTGATGTCCGGTCAAGGTGATTTCAAACACCTCTAAACCCGCATCAGCCTTAAAAGGAAACAACGTTTTAATCTTCATATCAGGATCATTTGGAAAGATTTTTTCACTCGAGCATAACTGCGGCTCATCAGCAAAAAAAGCAGAGAAAGAGCTTTCTAAACCACTTGAAATTTTCCATAGCGTCGAAATAGTCGGACTCGATTCTTCCCGCTCAATCTGTCCTAACATAGCTTTAGATACGCCCGTCGCTTTAGCTGTGGCATCCAAGCTGAGTTTTTTCTTGTTGCGCAGCGACTTCAAATGCTTGGCGATATGTGATTTGAAAATTAATTGATTCATTACCTTTCCTTTGTTGTGCGCTATAACGCACAATGATACACTCAACTTTGTGCGTAATAACGCACAATTGTAGCACTTGTCTCTGGAGCGGTAAATGATAAAAAGAACATTCAATATCAGTCACTTATTTGCCGGCTTTAGCGCTGTTTTGGTCGGCTACAGCAGCTCTGTTTTTATTATAATTCAAGCTGCCACCTCGGCTGGCGCATCATCGGCGCAAATTGGCAGTTGGCTGCTGACCCTTGGTATCGCCACCGGACTTACCACTATTATTTTTTCGTGGTTTTATAAGGCGCCGATTTTAACCGCATGGTCAACGCCGGGCGCTGTCATACTGGTCAGTGGAGCGACTCAATACGGGTTACCTGTGGTTATTGGCGCTTTTGTTGTCTCTGCAGTCTTAATTATATTAACCGGACTGATAACGCCACTAAGCCGAATCTTAGAAAAGATACCTGCTCAATTAGCAACGGCAATGCTGGGCGCCATTCTACTGCCATTTTGCCTGAAAGCCTTTACGCCGTTGATGGATAACCCGGTCATATTTTTAAGTATGTTTGCCAGTTTTTTTATCGGCAAACGTTGTTTCCCTCGTTATTCAATGGTGCTATTACTGACTGCCGGCATCATCTGCGCAGTCATGACGGGTGCCTTCACGGATCAGGAAATTATACTCTCCGTTGCGCAGCCAGCGTGGGTGACACCGGAGTTTGATCTCTGGGCAATGATTAATCTCAGCATTCCACTCTATGTGATCACTATGCTCTCACAGAATTTACCGGGTATTGTCATGATCCGAAGTTATCAATACGAGACACCCGTCAAGCCGCTCTTGATAGGTACAGGACTGGCCAATCTGTTAGCGGCACCCTTCGGTGGTTTTAGTGTCAACCTCGCTGCAATTTCAGCGGCTATCTGTATGAATGAAGAAGTAGATCCGGATAAAACAGTGCGATACCGGGCGGCAATATGGGCGGGTATTTTTTATCTTATTGCGGGCCTTTTTGCAACAACCTTAGTGGATATCTTCCTGTTTTTACCCGGTGGAATTACAGACATATTAGCTGGGCTTGCTTTATTAGGGACATTGCAGATGTGCCTGCAAACGGCTTTTGAAAAAGAAAAATTTCGAGAATCCGCTTTGCTTACATTTCTTCTGACAATGTCCGGGGTCACGCTATTAGGTATCGGTTCTACGCTGTGGGGGCTATTAGCCGGATTAATACATATTCAGTTAACTAAAAACACCCTGAAAATTAAGATAACAGCTAAAAAAGCAAAGGAGATTAAGCGCTGAGAGTGAGCATCAGTATTTAATCTTTTCTGCACTGTTTTGCTGTCCACAAATACGGCATCTAAGTAATAAAATAATAGATAGAGAGACAATCAGCAGTCTTGCTCAAAGCATGGCGCCAGCGCCCTCGATAAAAGGATCGTTAATGGGGATCTCTCAACGGATTAAGAGTGCAATATTTCTAAGGGGCTTGCCCCAATTCCAGCTGGAAATCTAAATCGCTTACCCCCGAACAACAAATTTATCATGCTAACAACCACACAAATAAATGAGCAGCAAAGTCATTTTTATTGATAAGAATTAAGTAAATTTAATAATCTGGCTAAGCGTCATTATTTCGCTTAACCGTGATTCTATGTTGCTTTGTTCTTTAGGCACCGCCCTCTAGGCTCATTGCCCTCATGAAGCACGACTTCTGAATGCAGAAACTGTGCAGCCTCCGCTGAATCCTTCACTTTAGTCGCGCTGCGCTGCAACATTTCTGATTCAAACTCAGTTAACACTCTTTTCCTTATTCCTGCTTTTCTCCATTGAGATAAGGGCCGGCATTCTTTTTTTATCTCTCGAGCCAGCGCCAGCGCATCGAGCAGAGCTTGATTCGCTCCCTGCCCTTTGAAGGGACTCATCGGGTGAGCCGCATCTCCAATCAGAGTCACTTTAGCACCGGTGGCCAACAATTCGGCCTCGAGCAGGGCGCGATCATAGACGGGATAACCCGAAATCTGATCTTCCCGCGTCGCCGCTAAAATCTGCGGAATAGGATAGTGCCACTGACATCGACGACAGGCCTCAATCTTAAGTGCTTGAGTTCCTCGAGCACTCAAAGCCTTAGCCTGTTTTTCTGACATTGGAAAGCTAAGCTGCCACATCACCGAGTTTGACGCATAGGGCATCATATAGATCCGCTCATTGCCGTTGGCTGTTTGAAATACCGTAGCCGAGTCCAGCAAAGAACGATCAAAACCTTCGCAGTCTTCTATCGCCTCCAAAGGACAAATTCCCAAAATCACAATACAACCTAAATAACATAATGGGGAAGCCTCCTCACCAATCAACAACCTGCGCACCGAACTGCGAATTCCATCCGCCCCCACCACAAGATCCGCTTTGGCGTGTTTGATCTGCCCATCTACTTGAAAGCTTAAATCCACACCTTCGCCTGCGCATTCTTTAAAATCAACCAACTGGTGCCCCCACTGCACCGCATCATGCCCCCCTAGCTGCCGAAGCAGCGCTAAGCGCAGCGACTGTCTGGCAATATGCACATTGGTGCGTTTCGGTGACGTTTGCGCATCAGGCTTCCCCCATTTTCTTATTCCCCATTCGCCGATCACTTTTCCTTCGGTAGTATGAACCACATGCCGGGTTGAAACCACACCCGCTTCTAAGGAGACAATTCCCAATCCTTGAATAGCTCTACTCGCTTGCTGCAGAGTGAGCCCATAGCCCTGGGATCGTGTCTCGAAGCCGCTATCACGTTCATAAAGCGTAAAAGGAATTCCGCGGTGCAGACAAGCAATGGCGAGAGCCACCCCGCCTATTCCGCCGCCAATAATAGCAAGGTGCGGGTAGTTTTCTTGATCAGCTAAGGGAGGCCGAGCTGAATGAATCAACCCCGACCCTTTGCAGTTCAAGCATGTATCGAGGTGACCCTTAGGACGAACAGGCGCCGTCCCTTCGCTGTTGTTTTTTTCAAATTGCTCCAGCTCTCTCTGGTAGCGCAATCTCACTTTCTTGCGCAACCCCTTACTTTTTTTGCCGCGTCCCTGACATGCCGGACAAATAGTCCAGTTATGATCTTCATTTTTCACTTTTTCCATCCTTTCCACTCAGCCTTTATTTAACCAGCTATCGCTTTTCCTTAAAGAGAAAAAACCTCAGCCGAGATGGCTGCCGTAAAGGCTGATAGTCAAGTTGTGATTATAACCTTCATTACTGTCTATAACCGTTTAACGCGAGAAAATTGATGGGATCGACGCTACATAACTATTTAAAATAAATGAGTTGCCTAAAAGCACTAAATATTAATTTATAAGCTAAACAAAAGATCGCTGCGAATAATATACTTCACACCTTCACTAATTATTTGTGAACCATGCAAACAATGTAATGGATGAGTGCCATGCGGAAAACATAACACCACGCCAACAGCTGTACGAATACCTTTAATTTGAGCGTTATCAGGCCTTCTAGCTGGGCGTGTTGAATCACTTTTATCAACTAAAAATTGTGTTTCGCCACCCGTAAATTGATCACTAAAAAAAATCAAACAAGTGTACAAACTGTAACGGTCACCAAAAGCATCTGTGACTGATTTTTCATTAATTATTTTACCAAACAATTACGTAACAATTACGGATTAAACAATTACGGATTAAAAAAACAATTACGGACATCCATAAACAATTACGGACATCCATAAACAATTACGAAAAACAATTACGGACATCCATTAATTGATATGGCTATTATTTAATACAAAGACTCATAAATATCAGCCCTGATAAGCAGCATTTAAGTCATTTATTAAGGTAGGGAGTAACATTTCATTGAAAAGCAGGTTAAATAATTAGATTAGCTAAATTTAACGTGTGTTAAAATACCTCAACGAACAAAGATACATAAGCTATCATAAAAATATTTTCAAATAAAAGGATTAATGTAAAGATCGATGCAGTACATTTTTCTTAGCAATCCAACATTTACCAGTATGTTCAGCGTAAGAGGCTAATTCTTCTAACGACCCCACCGCACCCTGATAATTTTTACCAAAACTACTCGCTAATTCACACCAGGCTTCATCATCAATCCCTAATACATCAAGTAATTGTGGTTGAGTGCCTGATATCACTCCACGCTTATCATCTCGTAATACTCTGCTCGTCCAATCCAGTAATTCAAAATAATCAATCAGCGAAAAAGGGATTCCTTCGGATGTCTGCTGAGCCTTATCGCCCACAAAACCATACAAAGGTTTAATGGGCCTATTTTCGGGTGCCACTATCATGTGTTTACTTGCGTTGCCGTGAATGCGCTCATGGACTGAAGTGTATTCAGAGCACTCTATGCTAGAGGCCATTTTGGCGCGTATTGGATTCAAATCAACGTAAGCCATGCAGGTAAGCAACGCATTCTCATCTAATAAAGCCTGCGATTTAAAGCGCCCCTCCCAGAATCGACCGGCGCAATTATCTTCTTTGTTCGCTTTACGGGCTATAAATTCATTAATGCTGCGCATAAACCAAGAGATATCCATTAGCCTTTCTCGCCATTTATTAATAACCGTTTTTACCATCAATAACTCCTCCTCGGATAACCCTGCTCCTGCTTGCCATCGGCTCACTAATGTTGGCATTGAATAAAGGTGACTCCAACGCAGACAAACTTCTTCATCGTTTAACTCACTGTTTTCTAATTCATTAACATGCAAAACCAGATGATAGTGATTAGACATAATGGCGTAAGCGCAGGTATCAATAGTAAAAATGGAGGTTAAAAACTGGAGGCGTTCGACCATCCATTGTCTTCGATGCTCAAAGCTTTGCCCGCTGAATTTATCCTTGCCGCATAAAAAAGCACGCCGAACACAACGGGAAATACAATGATAGTAAGGCGTATCAACCAAGGAAACCTGTGTTGCACGAGATTGCGTCATAATGAGCTCCTAATCATTTAAAACAGTGCCTGAATAAAATATAGATGCGCATTAATATTTAGTCAATTAAATGGCTGTCCAGCTATTCGGTCCAGCTATTCGTACTTGGCTTTTGAAATAAACTTAGTGAGTGATGCTTTATCATAGGTTGGTGAATCAGCCACTTTCTCAAATTCATACTTAACCATGGCAGTGATATGGCTGGCAGCCCTTCTGCACACAGATACTGCATGCTGCCTTTCCACGTCTAGAATGTATTTTTCAGTAAAATACAGATACATAGTCAGTTCATCTTCTTTTTGAGCCCCCGCAAGCTTAAGTACATCTTCCAGATAAGGCTCATATTGATCCTGCAAGGCTGATTTTCGCGGCGCCCACTCATTTTTAAGGAGCGCACCTATTTTTTCGAATAGCGACTCAGATAGTTCCTCATTTAGCTCCGGCAGCGGAATAGACTCAAGGTATTCGCTTAAAATGCCATCGACTCCCAGCCAAACGACAACATCTGAATTTACCAAATCAATCGCGCTAAAATTATCTTCAGATACCAGCTGATCAGCACTTTTCCAGGACTTCAGATTAACCACATAACCATTAAGTCTTTTACCGGGAGACGCGGCATTAAAATCAACACAAACCACCTTATCTCCAACACAATAAGGAGTGGCGGAATCAAGCGTATAATGACCAACAACAACAGGTACATCCTGTTCCTTATTAAAGCTGGTATGCATAGACTGTACAGGCAGATCCGGAATACAATCTCCTTCGGCATTCGCCACAACAGCAAGATCTCTGAAGGTTTTAATATCTTCTTGCGCTTTCCACCAGCCTACTCGGATATTTTTTCGCTCAATCTGATTTTTATCTTTAAATGAAAAGCCTTCAGGCAGCGCTATTTCGGGCCCTTTTAACAAGGTTTCACAAAGCAGATATAACTCATGTTCAGGGTCAAATGCATCATACCAATACTCTGTTTTCAGACTGTTATCATCATTCAGATAGGGACGGATTTTATCGATAGATTTCTGATGCCAGCAAGCATGAATCACGCGCACATCGGCAAAATCCATGAACAAAGGCAAGGTTTTAAACCACTCAATCCATTTATGATATTGTCTGGAATCTTCACCCACTTGTTCAAGAAATAATTGATGCTGCCTACGGTTGCCCGATTTGTTTCTATCCCGACAATAACTGCCGTCTGGCTTTTTAAGACTCCAGCCAATAGCGTTAAACTCGTGGTTACCCAATACGCAATAAGCCAGTCTTTTATCAAGCAGATCTTTAATATGATTTAGCAGTGAAAGGTGGTCACCTCCCCAGTCAGGTTTATTGTCAATAAGATCACCCAAAAATACCAACCTGCCGTAGGAGAAAGCATTCTCAGGCTCTGATTCAATATAACCACAATGCTCTAAAAGATCGGTAAGCTTTTCGTATTGAGCGTGGATATCACCGATAAAAAACAGATCTTCTACATTTCTTGGTAGCTTAAATTGCTTAAAATCCAAAACCTTGCTTAGATCAGTTAAACGCTGCTCAATAAGAGGCAAGCCTTTTCTTATCCACCATTGTGTACTAACGCAGATGCCGGACATTCCCCCTCTATCAAATGCCTTTATATGTACGTCATCTAAACGACCGGATAAATCTACACCAAACTCTTCAAGGTCTTTACGTATCTCAAGCAGCAGTTGTTCACCCGTTGATTCATCGCTAGCACTGGTCAGTTTATCCTTTAACCAATCCCATAACATAGGATCACCTCGAAGCCCCATTTTCTCTGGCTTTTTAAAGACACGATCTAAGTATTTACATGGAATAGTTGTTTTATTCATAGAAGCCTCTTAAAGGGAAACAATTAAAAGCACCGCAGCCATTGCCGCATTTGCTGCTTAATCGGGAAATATAAAGATAAACATAAAGAGAAACAGTTGAATGACCAGCGCACAGACGATGTTTTTTTTATTTCTATTTGATAGTTATAATATATGCCTATTTTCACTACATGCAATCACTGCGTAGATCATTCTGTCGATTTTGCAAGCCGAGATTTAGGTTAAGAATTAAATGGTTAGAAAGGCCCGCCAAACATAAAGATAAGCTGCTACTGGTATTAAAACGATCGAACGTCCCTTTGCACAACAACGGAAGTGAAAGTGATATAAGAGATTATGTAAAACGCAACATGAGCGGTGGAAGACGCAGTAATTTGGGGAGAATATCGCGATATATTATTAGCTCGAAGACAAAATGCCGAAAATTAAAGTTCTCATTTTGGGATTATCTGCATGATCGTCATCACCATTCACAAGTATTCCCATGATTAGCAACAATAGTTAATAGCAAAAAAACTAAAAAGGAAATAATCCTTACTGGTTAAAATTTTTCCTTCGAAATCATTAATCTCTACATTAATTCTTTTGCTATAAATTACAATTATCAGAATAGGGATCTTCCACCGTTAATGAAAGTTATCATATTTTTTGATCTGTTTTTTATTGCTAATGCAGTGGATGCCATTTCATAACTCTCTATCACGGCTCAAGGTGGGGTAACAATGCGATATATAGCATAAAAAAATAACCACGTAGCTAGTGATACCCCACTTAAAACCTAATAAACACTGCAACTTTATGAGCTTTAATGAAACAATATGAACTAACCAAAACAAAAAAAGCCCGTAAAGCATGGCTTTACGGGCTTAATGAAACGTGATGAGTTCCTATGAAATAATCAAAGGATGTTTACATCATACCGCCCATGTGAATAATAAGACATTGATATTTAATGTTATAATTAAACTGTAAAATCAAGATACCCCGCCTTATACCCCTGAGTGTTCTCAGTAGTGCATAAAAAAATCTAAGATGTACACACCTCTAAGCAGGTTGGAAGCAAAAGGCAAGACGCGAGCCTAGTGACAATAGCAGTCTTGTCAGCTTTATTATGTTCAGCAACACTTGGTAAGTACTAGGGGCTGTTGATAGTTATGGTTTACCGATTGAATTCATCATTACAGGTGGAGAAGTGCATGACAGCAAAGCAGCTAATGAGTTGATTGAGCTCTTGCCTCAAAGTGATTTTTTCGTAGCCGACAAAGGTTATGATAGCGAAGCAATTAGAGAAAAAATACAAGAGCGGAACTCAATACCAGTGATCCCAAGAAAGAAAAATTCACTTCTGGGTAATGCAGATATAGATTGATGCCTTTACAAATATCGGCATTTAGTTGAAAACGCTTTTGCTCGATTAAAGCATTTTCGTGCGATTGCTACAAGATTCGACAAATTGAAAATCCACTTTGAAAGCATGCTTGCCCTCGCATGCTCAATGATTTGGCTGCCAATGTGAAAGATCAACAACCCCTAATAGTTAGATAATTTTCGTACATAAAACTTCCTTTAAAGATAAAAAGGAAGTTTCGTGAATTGTGGGATAGAGCGTTAGATTAGATTTATCTATCACTTATATTTCGCTGATAAAGGCAGTTTAGCTATAATTTCATGTAAATATTTAAATTCACCCGCAGATTGTAGCACTATTGGCCCGACGGTTTAAGCTGTAAATACTTATATTGATGACTCACAACTCTTGTTAAATAATATTTTATAAGCCTAACCAGAACTGATATTTTGATACTCATAGTCATCATATCGAGCCTGAAGTATCGATAAAGAAAAAAGTGTCATCATACGTTTTTCTATATCACTTTCACGATCTAAACTTTGTGACATTGAAACTAATGATGCAAAGCTATTTTGCAAAGATATTTGAGCTTTAATATGTTGTCGAGATAACCTGGAATAAAAATAGCTTTTTATATCATCAATATTTTCAGGGGTTAATTCATTAATCGCCTTCTCTGTTGCATAAAAAAATTCACTAACTGGTTCCATAGTTTGTTTAAAATTAGTAAGCCAGTATTGCCCCCACCAATCAAGCAGTGGATGTGTTTCAGGTAGTAATCCAGGGCTCCACAAATAAATATCTATAACATTAGTATCTAATTGTTTTAACCATTTATTTCTAACTTTTTTACGGATCTCACTAATGTTCAGCCCTATCAGGAGGTATTTATTAATACTTGGGATAAAATCATCGCCTTGGCGTGCTAGATCCAATAGCTGATTAGACTTGCTCAATATATCTTGCATTACAGATAATCTAGGAATAATATCCCAATCATTTGGGGCCAGTTTAATTACTTTACTCCATGAACTATCATTAGATATATTTTGTTGTAAAGGCCCTAAAAGGGCATGCCAAAAACTGGAACGAAAATGATTTAACTCCTTAGAGGAAACATCAGCAAAATCAATACATAACACATCCATTTCCAACTCATCAGAACAGTTACCTAACTCCTCCCACAAACGACTTACCAAATTACGAACTCGCTTTTCAAATATAGC
This sequence comes from Psychromonas sp. MB-3u-54, assembly GCF_002836415.1. Taxonomy (GTDB): domain Bacteria; phylum Pseudomonadota; class Gammaproteobacteria; order Enterobacterales; family Psychromonadaceae; genus Psychromonas. The sequence continues at coordinate 17,002 of NZ_PJBP01000168.1, forward strand.
GATCTCAAGTGTTGGACAACTAGTCACAATAAATAATAATTTAGCTTTTTCTAGAAAATCCGCCTCTGCTAAAGCATCTAAAAATTCACGTAGGTGCTCTGCGTTGTTTGCACCATCGATACGCGATGCTTGTGAAACATAAATCAATGCTAGGTTATGAAAACCTGCCATAATTGATGCCGCATCCCGCTCTGCTAAATCATCATCTCCAGAGTTCCATCCAGGTGTGTCTATTAAAAAAAGACGCTTAGGCTTATTATCGTCACTGTAGCCATCGCCATTTTGTAAAATCAACCGAGGTTCGTTAATGGCTAGGCGTAAACGGTAATTAGCCGTGTCATAATCAATGACACTTTGCCGATCAGGAAAGCTAGAGAGTGTTTTAGTTATTTGAACGGGGCTATAGTCTTCAGCTTTCTCAATAAGTGTTAACTTAGGGGTTTCTGCGTAGGTTATTTCTAGCGGCAGCCTTGTTTGTCTCTCTAGAGAACTGATAGGAAACAATGGTTCAGGTATTAACTCACCAAATAATTCTCGCAAAAAACGAGTTTTACCTGCGGAAAACTCCCCAACAACACGAGCCGTTAGCAGCCCATCTGTCAATTTGTTAGTCGATTGAGCATTTCCGATAATCGATTGCAGACATCGATTAAGTTTATCTGAACAAGGTAGATTCTCAAAATCAAATTTATTTACCGTCATATTTTATATCCGATAACACATCTAATAGTTGATGTGCGTTCCACACAATACGTTCAGTAGCTACATGCCACCCATTATTTTTCATGGCTATTAACATCTTTTCATTTAAACAATTAGACAAAAATAAAAAAAACTCTTTTCTAATAGCCTCTTGTGCGAACTCCCCTTGCCGCCATTCATCTCCAGCCTGAACCAAAGCGATCAAAGATGATAGTCCGTCCTTACATGTTTGGTATGCGTTATTATTTTTTGATAACAATAGCGGTAATAATAATAAATGATGATTTTTCTCACCCCACTTTGCAGGACAGCTTATCAAATCATCAACTTGTACCGCATTAACAGTTTCAACAACTAACTCAATAGCTTGCTGAGCTAGACATTGTGATGAGCTAAAACCTATTCTTTGAACTACGTCCCAAAAAATGGGTTGAGCGCGAAGCAAGTTTTTCCTATAACAAGGAGAATTCTCATCAATCGCATCATCTAAAATTCGGGCATACAGATGAATACGAGCACAACACTTAAGTATATCTAATGTGTCATTAGATATACTTTTGGGGTCGAGCCAAGGTTCCCCAAATATAATCAGAAACTCTGGAGCATTTTCAGCAACCGCCATAAGTCGATCGTAAGCATGCTGTTCTTCGGGATCTGAACTTGCTACGTGAATAGCTTCAATATCCTTCTTAAGAGTTTGTTGTAATTCCAAGACAAGTTCATCAAACATTTTTTATTTGAGTATCCCAACCCTTAAAAAGGGTGATATGTAAGTGTTTTGATATTGCAAAGTATAAAAATTTAAAAAACTTACTTAGTAATCCATTTATTTAAATCTTTATTTATTTTTCCTTTAATATCTTCAAGTTGAACCATTTCTTTTTTATCAGATTCGAAATCTGCTTTTAGTCTATCAACCTCCATTTCCAATTGTCTTAGCATTTTTGAATGCCGTGAAGATACACGTGCAAGCATCTTCAAATAGGAGTCTACAATATCTTTGTTAATAAGATTATCTGTTAAAAACTCCATCTCGATAGATTTATTTTCAATATGCTCACTTTCTCTCTGCTTATTTTCTCGTGGGTTTATTTCTTCTACAAAAAAATTAAGTCTAGAATCTTCTTTCTCAGAACTAATGCGCAGTTCTTTAGGAAATTCTTTAATCAAATGAATCAATTTTTCTTTGCCAAACTGCGCATAAGTAAAATTAGGATCAATCTTTTTTAAGATACTTCCTATTGATTTCAACGAAACTGGCTGCTTAACGCCTGTCCTTTCAGCATAGTTAATTGCTAACCTAATGATTTTTATAAGTTTTTTTCTTTCTTCTTCTATCATTTTAAAACCTGCTGTAGCTATTATTTACCAAACAGTAATTTACTGCCATTAAGTGACTATAAAATTAAGGCAAACAATAGCTAGAAGTATGATCGAGATAATTACTACAACTCTGACAGTGTAAGATTGAGGGCATCGGACTCACGGTATAAACATTCCAGCATGCCGTGTTTATCCTCTTTACTAGATTTTTGTTGAGCAGTAAGCTGTTCAACTTCCTCTAGTCGGATGTTTACCATAGATTCGACACGATCCTCCCAATAGCTTTTGACTCGTACATGCAACAAGTTATACATCGAGGATGCTTGTTGCTCAGAACTACGCAACCAATGAGAAATAGCTCGTTCCGCATGTCGTTGAAGTATTAAATTACGCTCTGTAAGTTGATACTGCTGCTCTTCTTGAAATTGACTTTCAGCCTTAACCTGAACAATCTGTAGTTCATTTTGGTAACGCTTTTGTTCTTTTTTATTTTGCTCCAAAGCCCATCCTGTTAGCTGCCGTTCGTTAGCAATATCTTCATTACGTTCCAATGCTCGATTAATTTCCAATATCTGTGTACTTAATCTCGCTAATTCAGCTTCCTTATCGGCTATAGCCTGTGGATCAGCCACTTCAATATCAACAGGTGCACCTCCTATTTTTGAGCCTATTTCCCCCCCCCAATAAGCCATCGATATCACTTCTAACCTAGCAAGTTTGTCCATTATTGGTTTTGGCACACCACGAACACCTTTTCCTTGCTGTGCTGCTTGTACAACCTTAACTCCTGTCGTCGCATGCTTAGTTACCTTGACAGTATTCACTGCCAAGTTAGCCATTTTAGCTCCTTTGCCAAGCGCTGAAGCAATCTTCGTTCCTGCTGCTGTTGGGTTTACAAACATGAGTCCGATATCAGCAACTTCACCTATGAAGCGGCCAATTACACCACCGTTGCTACCGCCAACTTGCTGGACGACAGTATTAACAGATTGATATTCAACAGATTCTTTTTTATGAATTAGTTCGAGTAAGGTTGCCTCACTTTCTGTCATATCATTAACAGGCATACTTATAAGTTTTTGTTCAAGTTCAGTAAATTCATCTTCATGCTTTTTTAATTCATTATCTAACTGACTGAGTTTCCCTATATCTAAAAACTCTTCAACTGAGATAGTGTCAGGGCAAGGTAAACGAAGATTTAGTTCAACAACCAGAGGTTCAGGTAAACTAATAGCCCCGTAATCATTTGACAAATTTCTAAATTCTTTAGATATGAGTAAAAGTGTTGAGCGTAACAGTTGCCCCCCTTTCTCGCTAAAGTTTTCCCAATCAGTCTCCTTACTTAACTGGTCTATATTGTCGTTAAGTTTGCATTTAAGTTTTTGTTGTGACGCTTGGATTAAAGTATCACAACAACGTTCAATGCATTCATAATCCTTTCGCTGCTCAACATATAGACTTGATTTAAATTCTGATAGTTGTTTCTTTATGTGAATGATTTCTTGATGAAACTTTTGGATATTATCTTCAGTTTCAATTAAGCAACTGCGTTGTTTTGCCTCATTTTGCCCTAGTGCATTCTCCAGCATTGGCTTTAGTTCTGCACGAAATCGTCGTAAACGAATTGATGACAACTCCTCTTTACACCCCTGAATAAAATCAAATATTGCATCTTTACCCAATCCCATTTGACTACAAGGAATTAAAGATGTTCGCAAGTTTGTAAATTGTTCAATTTGATTTGACCATTGCAGTAAAGAAGGTGATTTTTCGCCGCGATTTTTAGCATCCTCGACAACATCCCAACGAGCAACTAACACTTTTAAACGCTTACCGCTTTCATTGATAATAGAAAGCATTTTCAAATCACTTTTTGAGGGGCCCGTGGGGGGCAATAAATACATCACAGCGTCGGCATGATCGATTTGTGACAACATGTAATTATGATGTGTCGTGGATGTTGAACCTAAACCAGGAAGATCTATTATAGATACCCCTTGCAACCAAGTATATGGCAAACTCAGCAAAGCATAAGCAGCTCCTTCAGGGGCTTGAACCGTTACTCGAGCAAACTCATTAGCACTTAAGGGGTGGGAATCTCCATCGAAATTGATCAGTTGTATCTTTTTTTCTTGCCCATATTCAATGAACGTCGGTAATGCAGTAGTCTCTTCCTTAGCTGTTTGTAAGAAAGAGTCTTTCAATAGCATATTAAGCAAACTACTCTTACCAACTGAAAACGATCCTAAAACGATTAATCGCAATGGAGAAGCTGTTTGAAGTAAGTTTTTCCCAAGTTCATCTACAGGCTCTCTCCAATCGAATGGTAATTGATGTAGAATTCGATCCATTAACTCTAAGTTATTCGTCATAATTTACCTCAGGATTCTAAAGCATTTAATGTCATTGCTAATAAATCATTCAATTCTTTGCATGCTTTTCCTAGTTGTGACTTGCGACGTTTAATTTCAGTTTCACTCTGCTGTAATAGTGTTTTTACTTCTGCACGCTTAGCTAGTTTTGCATTCAAAGGTTCAACATACTGCTCATCAACACAAGCTATAAGGGTAGAACATTGATCGTTGAAAACATCTCCAATCGCACTAGAGAGATTATCCTGTAAATATTTAATCCGTTTATCAAGTTGTCCCGCTGTATTTTTAATTAACTTTTGTGTTGCCAACTCTATCAAGTCATCCTGTGCAACTTTAGCCTTCTGCTCAAATAACCTTTTATCCTTCTCAAATTTAAAAACTTCCTTTTCATATTTTTTCTGTGCTTTATCTAAGGAAATGCGTATGCCAGTTTTTCTTTCCTCTTCAATCATAATCGCTTCCATACGCGACTCTTTGTCTTCGAGACTTTTACGTGTAATATCTCGTTCAGCTTTCCATGCCTGCACATTAGAGTGATCAGTTGTTGGCACATTCGCATATTGATCATCACTATACGCCCCACCCTTTTTAACTCTCTCACGCTCATAGGTCGTCATAGGAGAAGGTTGCTTACCTAAATTATCCAAACTACGTTCTGCACGTATAAGACGTTGACGAGCCATATCAATACTAGCTTTACTTTCGCTGTAGCTAGATTTATCAGTTTCAATACTGTCTATCTGGTCTTGTTGATCTAAAATCTTTTGGTCTAGTTCCATGACTTGCTGATGGTGCTGTTCTATTTCGGAAAAATCAAGGTTGAAACTAATCTCAAGCTCTGGAACATCAACATCTAATTTCGAGAGTTCTCCTCTAATCTTACCAGCGTACTTTTCTATCTGTTTGGAATAATCAACACTGAGCCCTTCAAGAGCATTTGATAGTTCATTTTTATGAGAGTTCCAATTCTCTGCCACTTCAGTAGTAACTAGATGAAACTTAGTGTGAAGATTTTCAGGAAGCTCTACTGTTTTTACACGTTTATCTATTTGACACTTAACGTATCTAAGATCTATTTGATTTTCTATATCATTTTTCAAGTCTACAAGAGGTATAATTAATTCATCTTTTACTTTTGCAACAAAAAAATTGGAGACGCGTTGGTGTTCTTCTGTAGAATCTCGCGACACATTCTCAGCATCCTGTTTTAATAATTTAATTTCTAAATCAAATTTTTCTATATCTCTGGTTCGCTCAGTAAAAGTTTTATCTAAAGCTAATTGCTCAAGTTCATCTTTTAGATTATCCGCTAACTGGCTCTGGATATGAGAAAGTTGCTGAAGAGGCTTGCTGTATATTTGCTCTAACGCTTCACCACTAGAAAACATTTCTGCAATACGTTTAGATAATACGTCAATACCTGAGTTTCTTTTTTTATTTTCATCATCACTCATAGCCCAATGAGCACTAACAGTAAGAAGGTGATCGCTGTTCGTAAGTTGCTCAACTTCTTTTTCATCATTTAGATGTCTCTTGAAATTTTGCTTAACAACGTCTAATTTAGCCTTCTCACGTTCTTTAAGAGGTATATCTCTTTCTCTTTTATCATCAGGTTCAATTACTTTGTCCCACCAACTTATTACCGTGACAAACTTCCGAAAGTTATTGCTGATGGTATCAGCTAAAAAACGCCACTCCGTTGCAGCACCACCAAGTTGGGTCGTATTTTGAACCCACAGAGCAATATGCGCTTCAGCTATTGCTTTTCTTGTTATTGCCTCATGGTGCTCCATTACAGATTCCAATCCAGGGGTATCAACTAAAACCAGTCCTTTCTCCAGTAGTGGATGCGACATAAATGCTTCGATGAAGTCTACTGTCTTTCTGGCATCACTGTTACTCTCATCAAGTTCAGTACCCCAACTTTCTAACGCTGCATCATCGTTCCAAGGAATATCCTCACAGGGGCGGTCATCTTGATAATGGATGCGAATAAATCGGTCAGCGTGCCCTACTGGTAACATTTGTACAAACGTATTAATTGCAGTAGTAGCCTGAAGAGCAGTAGGGAGTAATTCAATTCCAAGCAAAGCGTTAACCAAGCTAGATTTTCCTCGAGAAAACTCACCTAACACGACAAGTCTGACCGAATCTGAGTTCAAAGCATTCAACAACTCATTAAATTTTGCATGAGAAGTTTTGAGTTCTGCACTACCAAATTCGTTAAATAACTTTTGTGTATGTTCAAGGTAATCTTTTGCAATTTGAATTTTATTTTGTCTATTTTCAAGACTGACACGAAGTGTATCGCTCATGTTTCGACTCTTAACTCTAAATGAATATAATGTAGGATATCAATAAAACATTAGATTGATATCATTACTCCTGAATGAAATATAGTACTGAAACTAAGTAGAAATTAATGCTGAACAAAGTGTTTTTTTACAACTTTCTTTCTGATTTTTATCAAACTCTAATTCAGAAAGAATATGTTCTCATTTGCTACTCCAGCAAAGAAAACTCAATACAATTAATCATATTAAAAACAATGAACTAAAACAACTAAGTAGTACAGCCTGTCGATATAACTCTTCGGTAAGACCACCCCTCTGATGATATGGAAAAAAGGCTGGACACCCATTCTTTATATTCTTTTAAATCATCACGTTAAAATAAACATCATACCCCAATCAATTAAATATTAACACTGCCACTTATACCCACGACCAAAAAGCTGGCACATAAGCTAATCTCGGTTGTTCAAATGGATATTAAAGAGAAAAAAACTACGGCGCTTTGTGATGGACACCCATCCCCAATGGCGTTATGTTAGCCATAATTAGATTAGATCGTTTAATCAAAGGAGCATCACATAAACATTAAAGTGGTTGGTATTGATTTAGCTAAGTATTATTTTCAAGTTTTTTTTTTGACTGATGAAAATGAGATCCATTCCAATAAAAAAGTCACAAGAGCACGTCTATTAGATGTGGTTCGCCAATTTCCAGAAGGCACACTGATTGCTATAGAGGCATGCGGCACATAGAATTACTGGGCCCACACTTTTTCTAAAATGGGTTTTAAAATAAAACTTATCCCACCTCAACACGTTAAGCCATTTGTTGGCCATCCGAAACTAACTAAGCCACCCATTTTTATAAACAATAATGGTGCTTCTTTCTTCATCCACTGAGATAACCTTTTATGACAATAATCTTGGGTGGCCATGTTAATTCTCCGTAGATTGATTTCTTGAATATGGTAATAAACACTCAGTACGTTTCATTAAATTAATCTGAGCTACTGATTTATTAAATTTCAAATATTTGTATAAGAAGTATTTTGCAACATCGGGCTCATGCGTTGAAATAATTAACTGTAAATTACCAAAGTCATTTCGCAGTAACTCTAATAAAGAAATCATATTAATTTCGTCCATTGATTGGACTGGGTCATCAATTAGTAGGGTATTGATACCATTTAAGTACACTTTATTCAATGAAAGTAATAAAGCTATTACAATAGCTGAGATTTGCCCTGAACTCATCATATTTAATACATCATGATCGCTATTCCAATCTGAAACTAATTTGATATTTTTAAGTTCATTCCCTCCTGTTTTGTCTTTAATAAATACCCCTGCACCTTGACCAAGTTGATGCGACTGTAATATTTTTCCTGAATATATATAAAAAGGAATCTCAATATCTTTAATTAATTTTTTTCTGTATTTTCCAATTTCTTGTGTGTATACAGATTTGATGTCTTTTATCTTATCTAATGTATTAGTGAGCACTGGGATGTTTTTATTTAACTTTTGAATTTCTATATAACGTGAGTTTTGAGATTTTTGAAAACAACTTTCAATATATATTCTTTTATTGTTCACCTCATTAATATCCAGAGATAGCAGATTAGATTTAGATTTAGAAAATACAGATAAATACGTTGCTTCAAAATCGTAAAACTCATTGTCTTTGATGTACTCGGAGCTTAGTGGCTGCCTCTTAGTTAATATCATATCTTTTAATAATGGTAGATTTTGGTGCACAGAATTATTCAAATCCTCATTAGCCACCGACACTAGATTTGTGACTTCAACTTTATTATGAACAAGCCATTTATGAAAATTTTCTATCCTGGTTTTCAGGTTAAACGCATCTTCTAATGATTTAATAAACTCTGGTGGATATAGCATATTGGGGATTTTTTCTGAGATTATTTCTGCCAATGGGATTAGATGATTACTTTTAAATGTATCTAATGCCTTTTTCGCTTTACCACCATCTTCTGTTAACTGAGCTAATATTTTCGATTCCTTATTTAAAAATGCATCTAATAACGCTTTATTTGAAACAAACGAGCTACCACATAATAAACAGCTTGCTTCTTCTTCTGTTAAGTTAGACGTCGCTGTAATTAGAGTCTCCCTGTATTTAACAATATCCCCAAACAGTTTATCTAGATTATTGCTTTTATCTTCAGAGTTAATTAGCAAATTTATAGATTGAAGCAATTGATTTTTAGCTGTATCTCCATACTGTATTTTTGTCAGAATATCATTCTGCTCCAGCTCTTCTTTAATTTCTTTTAGCTCACCCTTATGTATTATTTTCAAGCAACGAGATAAGCTATTCGACAGAGTAAAAGAATTGTGAATTTGTTGATAATCATCTAGCTGATTAAAATGTTTCAAATAGTAGTTGAGGATTTTTCCTTCTTTTATTGCTTCTTGAAAAGCTCTGTTTTTAATAAAAATTTCTTTATGCTTAACTAATTTACCGATTGAATATACCGCAGTTAAGTGTTGCTTTCTTTCATTTTCAGTAATTGATAATAAGTCTTCCTGATCCCAAACATAAGGGCTTTCATTCCAAAAAATTAATTTTTTGTATATAATTTCACTCGTAGAATCCTTGTTTTTTTCTGAAAGCTTTGTTTCTGGGCTTAGTAACTTCAGCCTATCAACGGAAGTTTTCCTTATTGCTTTTAAACTTCCCTCAAGTATGGAAAATCTGGCTATTTCATCTTCAAGTTTAGAGGTTTCGCCCAATAGATGAGATAAAGCTTTTGCTCTATCAACTTCATTATTTGATTTTAAAAAATGAAATGTATCTTCCTGTTCAACATAGTGGAATAAATTGTAATTATGTGAAAGGTTCATAGCATTAAGATAACGTTCTAATTCAATTTGAGTTATTTCTTTCTTTACTCCATCTTCGGTGAGGTAACAATTCCACAGTTTCATGAAATTACTAATCTTTCTAGACTGTGCTGAATAAGTATTATTTAATTCACGCGAGATTGTGACAACTTTACCTGTTACTACTTCTTTCAATGTGCAGCTTGCAACGACATCTTTGGAGTTATTATGTGCAACAACAATATCTGTCGGTACTTGTCTATTTTCAACACTTACAAGACGACGAATATTTCCAGTTAATGCTAATTCTATAGCATCAAAAATGGATGTTTTTCCGTAGCCATTTGGCCCATCGAAAACTACAAGTTCGGAGTCTAAATTTACTACAAACTCATTTTTGTCAAAAAGCTTAAAATTCTTAACATTTACTTTTGTTAGCTTATAAGTCACTACTCACTCCCCAACCCAAAACTGTTTCTTCAAGAGCATCATTATCCATATCAAGTAGATCTGAAGCTAAACAGTTTTCTTTAAGTAATAATTGTGGTGCATTTAATTTTTCAGTTATCACACTTTCCACATCATATAATTGAGAAATACTATTGTTATATTTTAAGAGTGGTAGTTTAATTGATAACATCATCACAAGATGATAATGGTCATTCTTATCCATTTTACCTTCTTTGAAATTATCAAATTTATCCCCTGCATCAGCTGAGATTATTGATCCGATTAAGGAATTGCTAAATTTTTTATCGGTAACAAGGTCAATTAGATTGTTTAGTTGCTCTGTACTGTATGTAATAACATTCTTTTTAAATGAAAATGGATCTTCTTCAAACATTAATATATCGGAGTTACTTAAGTTATGTGAATCACAAAGTATGAGAGTACAATTTTTAATTATTCCAGCTTTTAAAGGTTTTATTTTAGATTCAAATAGGTCTATCTTTTCACTTAAAAGTAAGTTGATACAATCATCTAATCTGAATTTAGGCTGGACTATTAGATAATATTCTTCTTTATTAAGACTTGATTCCTCTTCAATAAGTAAGATGTCAAATTGTTCATCAATAAAACAAGTTTCTGAAACTGAGTAATTACGATCTGTAAATATCTTATTTAAAAAATTAATCATTGATTTCACCAATAACGTTTTGAATAGGTTTTAGTTTTAGGTTTTTATTTATTTCTGTAATGCGATCTTTTCTTGGGGGAGATAATTCATTAAGGTACTCATCTATATTGACATCCCGACACCTGTCAAAAGACTCAATAAAATCTTTTATTTCAGGGCATTGACGACCACCCAATAAGGTTGATATTTCAAAAGTGTTTTCAATAAAACTAAGGTTTTGCAAAATTTTTTTAGCTAAGGTAGATGGTGTGCCAGAATTAATCGTTGTTGGAAGAAAGTGATGTCCTTCGCTTAGGTATGTTAATCGAGATCTTTCTAAATCATTACAAATAAAACGGGAAGGGAATAAATTTAAAATATATAAAAGTGCTTCTGTTATCCCACCTTTTTCAATATTAAAAGCATTCGAAATAACGCGCTCTTGAAGGTTAATCTTAACCTGAGGTGATTGTTGAATATAATATTCTAATAGCTGGGATGCAGGCAACGTGAGCAAAGACTCTAAACACTGCTCTAACTCACTTTTGTCTGTTTCACTAAAATATTTTATGTATTCAGCATCATCACATAGATCTGGGTCATTAATGAAACTATAGATACAATCACTAAATACTTTCTTAAACTCAAGAGCAAGTAGAGCTGGGCTAGCATCCCCGACATTAGTGTCATCTAATATCTCGAGTAACTCAGCAAAACCAATCGATATAGGCCCAATTGGTTGATTTAAATTGTTATGCCTGTCGATGATATGTCTATCAAGCAACCCAAGTAACAAATTAAAAATTCGATTCCTAATATCTGGTGAGTTTGGTAAGTTATTTAGCTGAAGATAGCTTGAAAGTTGATCTAAAATTAAATCGTTAATCTCTTCAAGATCGCAACCCCCTCTGCCAGATGGGTACTGATAAACCGTAAAGTTAGCTACAGTGGACTGTTGGGCTGTCGAAATATATAGCCCAAGATCTTGAGCTATTTGGGCTCCAGTAAAATTAGGGTAGCTTTGTCTTAGGATAGCGGATAATTTGGGGATCTGTGAAGCCGAAAGGGCTGTATTAACCGTTTTTTGTATCTTGCTATCAGCTTGCGTCGTTGCATCATCCCACTCAGATTTTATTGCTGTAATTTCAGTTAATGCATAGCTACCAGCTGTTTGACCATTTTGAAAAGTGATCTCTTTCCAAGTGTGTAAATAACCGAGAGTATTAACCAAGCGTTTTGCATGCAACTCTATAACTGTCGTTATTATTGCATTTGTATATTTACTTAAATACACTGAGTTATATGCTTTTACTTGATGTATTGATTCAACTAGACCATTAACTTTGATATCAAAATCTTCGTGGTTTTCAAAAATAATTTCATGTAAATCAAAGTTAGTATTAATATTAATTACTATTCCATTATTAATTAACTTTAAAGCGTAAAATAAACCGACCTTACCTTGATAATTAAACCCACTCCAAGTAGCAGATGCATCATGAGCCATACCTATAATTACCTATAATTACCTATAATCAAATATAATCCATTCATACTACATAATTTTGATATTTATTATCTGCTTGAGATCATAAGCGTCAGTAAACTCGAAATTTTTAATTTAAATATTTAAAATATTTGTTGTGACTGAGTAAAATTTACCACAATTATAACTCGCTTGGGAGAAACCGAGAGTAAGTAAGTTTTCTCGAACAGGTAAGTAAAGACGGCAAAGCGCTCTTTGTAAGATAGGTCACATCGTAGAAGCGTAACTGATAGATTATATTTAGACTACTACACTTTATTCCAATGCCTTTTTATCGTCGCAATCCCCAGTCCTAATGCTTCAGCTGCTTTTGATTGAGATAAGCCCTCAGTTTTCTTTGTTTGAACTGAATGCGTTGTGGCGTGGGCTTCTGGTCTGCCCAGCTTTTTGCCTTGAGCTTTAGCTCGTTCAAGTCCTTCTTTTGTTCGCTCTCTGATTCGGTTTCTCTCGAATTCAGCAAAGGCCGAAAACATTTGCAACATCAACTTACCCTCAGCACTGGAAAGATCTGCTACGGGGAGATCAAGGCAAGCAATCTTAATGCCTTTATCCGTAAGCATGTTGATGGTGTTTTGTACGTCTATGTTATCTCGGCCTAAACGGTCTAGCTTTAAGACAACCAACATATCGCCACTTTCTATCTGGTGATTGATTAGCATCTTAAATTTATCCCGCTTCATTGCTTCAACAGAACCTGAAACCGTTTCGCTGATAACACGCGAATCATTCACCTCATATCCTTTCTGGCGGATAGCAATAATTTGATTCTCAGTTGTTTGTTCTGTTGTGGAAACACGACAATAGGAAAATATACGCATTGGTCACTCACTCTTATATAAGGTATCAAATATGGGGGTATCATATAATTAAAGCATCATAAAGTCCAAACCCTACTTTTTTGATACCATTTTTTAATATGGCTAACTGGTATCAATATACGACTGTTTTTTGATACCAGTTTTTAAAGAAAGAAATTTACTTGTTAAGCATTTTCATCATGGTCTGCTCAATCAATGCTTCCATCTCTGGTGTAGCTTCAGATTTAGGCTGAGCCAAGCTCTTTAATAACTCAGCCTGCCGATAATCAGTCACATCACCATAGCTATAAAAAGTGGTTAATACCCCTTCGTGCCCTAAATTCTGACTCCATGCTTTAAATGCTTCTGCATTACAACAAAGCTTCTCACCTAGTCGTACTAATGTGTTACGAAAACTGTGTGGGTTGTAATAGGGTAAATCAGCCGCTTTAAACCCTTCCTTAAAAATTCGACGTATAGAGCCTGCCGTAGTCCAATGCTCCCTAAGTAACCCCATAGGTTCAAACTTGTGGCTTGGACTATTCCTCACCCTCGTTTTTGGAAAAAGTGGATCATCGGGGCCAAAAGATAACTCCGCAGTCAAATGGTTAACCCAGTCCGAAAATATTTTTACAGGTAGCTCTCCCACAGGGAAAAAATAAGTCGTAAACGTTTTACTGAATTTTGTATTCACCTCTCGCGCATCTTGATACAGGCTTTGCTCTGCAATACAGATATGCTTTAGTTTTAATGACGCTACAGCGCTATCTCTCGCGCCTGTTAGCAAAGTAAAAGCCACCAGCGCCCGATCCCTCATTTCAATACTTGTCATGCATGGCATTGCCTCAAGAACCTGAACAACTTGATCTATTGTTGGTACTGGTTTTTTACGTTTAGTATTTGCAATCCGCGCATCTTTTTCCGATAAATTGAAATACTCCATATCGTTATAGTTCATGCGGGAACGATAGCCACTTTGCAGGGCAAGCCACTGGAAAAATACTTTCAGGTGACGAAGTGTTGTATTCAATGTCGCTTTACTCAACGGCTGATCCGTCACTACGTTTTTTTGCCCCATCAAATTCTTTTTAAAACCGACAGCTTGCTGGCAATGAAACTGCTTAAAATCTTTGTATTTTGTGTACTCCTCAAAGCGATTGATTGCCTTTGTTACACCATCAACTGAGGCATCACTTTGTCGCTTCGCTTCTTTCAAAAAGACACAGTAATTACGGATAGCTCTGACGTTATTTGTGTTGCGTTTTTTCATAATCTTAATACTCTTTCTTAGGTGCAATCTAGGAGGGGGTTACCCCTCATACTTATGTGTTTTTGTGCTAACGGTACTTTCCATAAACAATTCTCTTTGGATTGCATCTAACCGCCTCCAGCTGAAGTACTTATTAACCTTTGAATCACACACACTGCACATAGCAAACACGCGACCAATACCACTTGGTTGCTGAGAAAATTTAATTTTTTGTAAGTCAGGCTTTCGCGGAATTCGACACCGAAAACAGTAGATTTCTGAAAGCTTGCATTTAAACTTATTTCCTTTTCTCTGCTTACGAATAAAGATTTTTAAATCTGTACCTAAGATAAGCAGTGGACGAATATCATCAAAAATAGGCAGTCCTTTCTTAATCCAATTACGCACCGTTCTTTTGTGGACACCATATAACTCCGCAACTTCTTGCACCGTATAACTACGATGGATTTTGCACTTGTTATGGTTATGATTTCGTTTCATAGCGCCCTACCTTTGCTTGTCGCGATACACTGTTCAAGCCATGCATTTATATCGCTTTCAAGCCAACCGATAGCTCGGCTACCGTTACCTAATGAAATACTTTGGGGAAACTCACCATTGCTCATACGTAAATAAATACTGCTACGTGACAAACCAGTTTTGTTTTTTACTTCTGGTAAGCGAATGAATTTTTTAGACATGTTAAAACCTCTTAATCGTTTATGGGAACGATTAAGAGATTATTGATTTTGAAGGCTTACAATTCCAATTGGGGAAATAAACTCCCAATTGG
This sequence comes from Psychromonas sp. MB-3u-54, assembly GCF_002836415.1. GTDB lineage: Bacteria > Pseudomonadota > Gammaproteobacteria > Enterobacterales > Psychromonadaceae > Psychromonas. The sequence goes on from NZ_PJBP01000168.1 coordinate 32,047, forward strand.
GGTTTATTATTTTTTCTTTAACTCAATCGTATCTCTTAGATATGGCAAAAGATCTCTAATTGTTTGTTCAGATATAGGGGTATTATTTGATTCCGTTGCTCTTCGAATCTTTCCTGTAACACCTCGTTCATTAAGGTCAAAATTAGCTTTTTTTAACATAGAACCAAATAAGAGTAACAATGTAGTGCGTTCTTTATCATGCAACGGTTTATCTTCTTGCGGTGAATCTTCTAGCGATTGAATAAAACGTGTAACTTCCTTTACTCTCACAACCAGAATATAATCTCGTTCATCCAACCTACTTGCTGGATAAGCTAGGGCGCAATCAGCTATTTTAGGTTTCAAGCCATTTACTGTTAGGTTATTGTGCTGCTCTCTATATTGCGCCATAGTTAAAAGTAATTGTAACTGATAGGTATCCTCAGCTCCTTTAACATAAACACTCAAAGCTTCAGGTACCTTAACTTCAATATCTGATGATATTTCTTGCTGATATAGTTGCTTAATACTAAATTTTTCAGTGCCAATCATCGATAAATCCCACACTCCAGATAGAGAGACCACCTGCTCTTCTATGTTTTCAACCCAACAATCCCTTGATATTGGATGTTTCGCATTAATTGGAACATTAAAATATCCACCTTCAGGAATATTTGGTAAATTTTTAGGAAACACTTTCTTATACTTAATATCTTCTTTTTTAATAAAAGTTACTTTTTTAGCTTTTACAATATTTTCAAAATTAACAGACAATACTAAGTCTCCACTCAATGCAAATTCATATATATTGGCTAATGTGAAGGGCTCACTAAGCACATTAGAAATATGAATCACGGCTTGATCAAGTGTTAACCATTCTTTTTTTTTAAATAGTTTGCTCATTATTATTACGTACCTTTGTTAATCCATATCAGACAATTCATCGAGATAATTAGCCCATTCCTGCATTAATCTTTTTCTTTCTGTTAGATACATCGAACGGTTATAAGCTCTTGATGTGGCGGTTCCTGTCAAATGAGCAAGCTGTACTTCAATCACATCATGATCCCACCCTTTTTCATGCAAGATGGTAGATGCGGTACTTCTAAAGCCATGAGCAGACATGACATCAGCGGGATAACCTAAATCACGCAAACGATTAGTTAATACATTTTTACTCATCGGTTTACTGCTGTCTCTTTGATTTGGAAATACAAGTTTAGAGTAACCCGTCACTGCTTTAACTTCTCTTAGGTGCTGGGCAACTTGTTTTGACATTGGTATTAAATGTTCTCGATCCCGCTTCATTTCTGCGGCTGGTATTCTAATTAAAAGGTCGTCAAAATCGATATATTCCCACTTTAAGTTTCTTATTTCTATAGGCCTTAAAAACACTCTAGGTATTAGTTTCAGCGCTTCTACGGTGCAATAATTTCCTGATTGTGTTGTATCTATATCTTTAATTAATTGAGCAAGTTCATCAGCCTTAACTATTGCTGCCCTATGTTTAACTTTTGGCAATGGCTTTAATATATCGCCCAACGGAAGTCCTTGAGCTGGGTTACTTCGCGTTAATCTATGCGCCAGCGCATAACCAAACACTCGATTTATTACCGCTAATATATTAGGTGCTTTTTTAAGTGCACCCGCAGCTTCAATGGCTAACATTAATTCCGTAATGTGCCCTGCATCGATATCCTCAATATGGAGATTACTTATATATTTAGAGTCCACCAGCAACCAGCGTTTAATTCTAGCGGCATGATCTTCTGACCAAGAGTCTTTTTGTTGTTCCCACCACTTCAGGGCAATGGTTCCGAATAGCTTATCTTTAGACGTTGTTTTTGTGCGCTTTCTTTCTCTTCTTTCATCCATCGGGTTAATACCGTGAATTAAAGAGGCTCTTGCTTCTTCTGCTAATTTACGTGCTTCACTTAGGGATATAGAGGGGTACTTTCCCAAAGCCATTTCCTGATACTTACCGGCATGCCTAAATCTCAGTCGCCAAAGCTTAGAACCGCCTTTTTTAACCAGCAAAAACAAGTTGTTACCATCTGATCGCTTAATCTGCACTTTACCATCAGGGCAGGTTATATTCTTAACTCCTTGTGTTGTTAATACCATTAAAAGCTCCTAAGTTGGCTCATGATGAGGGGTACTTATAAGTAAAACTCTCAATTTAAAGCAATTAAAAAAGAGTGATACCCCTCATTGATACCTAATTATTATGGGAAGTAGTGGGATATTATGGAACACTTTAGGAAGTGAAGTCAATAAAAAAGCCCGTAAACACTGGGCTTACGGGCTTTACTAGGATGTTCTAGTATGAGGGGAGTATGATTACATCATACCGCCCATACCACTCATTCCACCCATATCAGGCGCGGCTGCGGCTGCAGAAGCAGCAACAGGACGATCGGTGATCATACATTCAGTAGTGATCATAAGAGCGGCTACCGATGCAGCAAACTGCAGTGCGCTACGTGCTACTTTAGTCGGGTCAATAATACCCATTTCTAACATATCACCGTATTCACCCGTAGTTGCATTGTAACCGTAGTTTCCTTCACCCTGGCGTACATTATTTGCCACAACAGAGGCTTCTTCACCGCAGTTTTCTACGATTTGACGCAGTGGTGATTCCATTGCACGCAATGCAACACGAATACCTACATTCTGATCTTCGTTATCACCCATTAAACCTTTTAATATTGCAGCGACGCGTACCAGAGCAACACCACCACCGGCAACAACACCTTCTTCAACCGCAGCACGGGTTGCATGCAATGCATCATCTACGCGATCTTTTTTCTCTTTCATTTCAACTTCAGTGGATGCGCCAACTTTAATAACTGCAACACCACCAGCTAATTTAGCTGAACGTTCCTGCAGTTTTTCTTTATCGTAATCCGACGTAGAAGCTTCAATTTGTTGTTTAATTTGGCTTACTCGTGCCTGAATAGCAGACTCGTCACCAACACCATCAATAATAGTGGTTTCATCTTTATTGATAACAATACGTTTAGCCTGACCTAGATCTTCAAGTTGGACTTTTTCCATGTCTAAGCCAATCTCTTCAGAGATAACCGTAGCGCCCGTTAACGTTGCAATATCTTGTAACATTGCTTTACGGCGATCACCAAAACCAGGTGCTTTAACAGCACATACTTTCACGATACCACGCATATTGTTAACGACTAATGTTGCTAATGCTTCACCTTCTACATCTTCCGCAATAATCAGTAATGGCTTAGAGGCTTTTGCAACAGCTTCTAATGTCGGCAATAATTCACGAATGTTACCGATTTTTTTATCTGCTAATAGAATATATGGATTTTCAAGTTCAACTGTACCGGATTCATGATTGGTCATGAAATAAGGAGACAGGTAACCACGATCGAACTGCATACCTTCAACCACGTCTAATTCAGTTTCCAGACCCTGACCTTCTTCAACAGTAATAACACCCTGATTACCTACTTTTTGCATCGCGCGCGCAATGATTTCACCAATTTCATGATCCGAGTTGGCAGAGATAGTGCCTACCTGGGTAATTGCTTTTGAATCCGAACAAGGTGTAGATAATTTTTTTAACTCGGCAACAGCCGCTTTTACTGTTTGATCAATACCGCGTTTTAAATCCATCGGATTCATACCAGCTGCAACGGCTTTTAAACCATCTGCAATAATTGCCTGCGCTAATACTGTTGCAGTTGTTGTTCCGTCACCCGCAGCATCATTAGTTTGTGATGCAACGTCTTTGACCATTTGTGCGCCCATGTTTTCAAACTTATCTTCAAGTTCGATCTCTTTAGCAACCGTTACACCGTCTTTGGTAATTTGTGGTGCACCGTAACTTTTATCGATGACAACATTACGACCCTTTGGTCCTAAAGTAATTTTAACTGCATCAGCTAGAATATTAACGCCGTTTAACATTTTAATACGAGCATCGTTTCCGAATTTAATTTCTTTAGACATTATTATTTTCCTTTAAATCTTTAATATTGAGAGTCTTACTTTTCGATCTTTAAAAAAGCAGATAGGCGTTATTCAACGACAGCAAGGATATCGTTTTCACTTAAAATAAGGACTTCTTCGCCTTCAATTTTTTCTGTTTTTAAGCCGTAACCTTCACTAAAAATAACAATATCTCCCACTTTCACGTCAAGAGGTTTAATTTCACCGTTATCTAAAATACGGCCTTTACCAACAGCAAGGACTTCACCACGTGTCGATTTTTCAGCTGCGCTGCCTGTTAAGACAATACCACCAGCTGATTTAGTTTCTTTTTCAGTACGCTTTAAAATAACTCGATCATGTAATGGACGAATAGTCATGTTTTTTCCTCAAGGGTAATAGATACTTGTACGTGGTTTATAGATGGTGCTTAAAAATCAGTTTTCAAGTAAAAAGGATAAAAAATAATTTTTTGCAAAACACTGCCTTAAAATGGCAGTGCTTAATATAAACCAGCTACTGAAGATGCAAGATTCTGCAAATCGGGAAGAGACATCTGAAAGTTAATGTTTAGTCATTCTAAATCAATGCATTAAATGCTGAGCAGGGTGATGTCGAGCCTACTCTGCGTTATAACCGGTTAAAGGCTTGAAACTTTAGGCTGTGATAATTCATTAATGATGCGGTTGATTTCACTGACCGTTACCAGAAAATTTTTATCGTTTTTTTGATGTTGGTAAGCTGCAACTTTGCCTTCAATAACCCTTAATCGGCCCAAGCCAACAATAAATATACGACCGTTAAAAAACGCTCGGACAAACTTGGCAATTTTGCGTGGTTGGTATTTTTTAAACGTTCGTAATGTAATAGATTTCTTGATATTCACTTTTGACCCCTGTTAAGTTCCATTTATAAAGTCTTGCTCTTTTATTTTATCATTATTTTATATTAGCTTGACAATAAAAGGCGAACAATAAGATATTAGCAAGCCACGATAATTTTATGACTTAGATCTCTTTTACAGACATTTACTTAATAAAAATTTAACCTGCGGATGCTTATCTGCTATTGGTCTTTATTCTCGTCTTTACGTTCAAATTCACCTTCGATTATATTTCCATCCGCTTTTTTATCACCAAAAGTTGAGCGGCTTGATGACTGGGAAAATCCACCGGACATTGTTGGATTTAATTTAACATTTGCTTAATAAAAATTTAACCTGCAGATACTTATCTGTTACTGGTCTTTATTATCGTCTTTACGTTCAAATTCACCTTCGATGATATTTCCATCCGCCCTTTTGTTTTTAACATCATCACCAAAAGTTGAGCGGCTTGATGACGGGGAAAATCCACCGGACATTGTTGGATTTAATTTAACATTAGCCAATATATATTTAGCAACCATACTGCGAATGCTTGGCTGTAGAATTAACAACCCTAAAAAATCCGTTACAAAACCAGGCGTGACCAGTAACACCCCCGTCACAAGTAACATGAACCCTTCAATTAACTCCTGCCCGGGTGACTCCCCATGAGCAATGCGTTCCTGAAATTGTCTTAATACCTGTAAACCCTGACTACGTACTAATGCCGAGCCAATAAATGCGGTGAGCACCACTAAAGCCACCGTTGGCCATGCACCTAAAAAACCACCCACTTTGATCAGAACATAAATCTCTAACAAAGAAACGCTGACCATAGTTAAAAATAACTTTGCAAACATACTGACTCCTAAAATATAAAATATTACTGGTAATCATTTGGGGGCAATTTTTGATAATTCAATGTAAAAATCGATTGCCTTGGCAGTAACAAGGTTTTGTCTAAGAAATACCTTATAAGTTCACTTTTCAAATTAATTTATTAACTATTTTTAAAACTAAAAAGGGTGTTAGCTTATTCAGCTTTCCATATTTTAATGCACCAAAAAACAGGCAGTAACAATAAAGACATAATTAGAAAGATATAACCCTGCAGCTCTTCGTAAAAAAGACCAGAAAGATAAGTGAATCCAGCCAGCATTAAACCTAATGCTACTCCAGAGTAGAGTGATTGATAAGAGACCATCTCTGAGTTTTTTTGCAAACTAATATAACGAATAGCCGCTAAATGTGTCACCGCGAAGGTTAATGCGTGAAAGGTTTGAAAAATTGCCAGCACATAAAAATCATCACTAACGGAGAATACCAACCACCTGATTATCGCGGCAATAAGACCCAATAACAGCATCTGCTTAATTGACCAGTTGATAAATAATTTTTGATTAAAACGCATTAATAATATTTCAGCAAAAACACCGATCGCCCATAACCAGGCAATACTCACACCAGAAAGACCGATTTCATTCCAGTGAATAGTACCAAAAGCATAAAAAGCACCATGACTGCCCTGAATTGAGCCAACAATAATTAAAAACAGCAGTACACCCGGTCGTTTAAAGAGTGTAAACAGAGATTTTTTTTCCTCTGGATTTAAGTCAATTTCATCCTGTAATTGTGGTGATAAGTTTAATAATGAAACTAACCACATTATTAATGCCGCACCTGTAATTGACCATAAAATAGCATCGTTCCCCAACCCGACAATCAACCAACCGACACTGGTTGAGCCAACAATAAAACTAAGAGAGCCCCATAAACGAACTCTGCCATAATCGAGCTGAATTTGATTCACTAAACGGGCGCCAATAAGGTCACCTAAAGGCGCCAATGGTCCCATTATAAAATTGACAACTAATGTAATGGCGGCTAACCACATATAACCATTAAAAAATAATAATAAGGCAAAAGCTAATGCCGTGAAAAATCCTAATATTCTTAATAAACGTAAAGTGGATTTCGCACTGCTGACCCTGGGTAATAAGGTCAGATTACTGACAAATCTTAAAAGCAGACCGATCGAAAAAAACAAACCTATACTTTCACTGGACATGCCCTGACCCGATAACCAAATACCCCAAAACGGTAAAAACACCCCCCAAATAAAAAAGAAACTAATAAAATATAAGCTCAACCAAAATGAAGCGGGGATAGAAAACAAGGTGTACCTCGAAAGAGTTAGCAATAAATAAAAAATAGGAAGGATATTACATCACTTTAGCCAGCAACGGCTAAGACTGATAAAAATGACACTGTAAATAGTTAATCTCAACGAATAAGGCAGTCTCTAAGTCTATATTTATAACCTCTCTGCGACACCCATGATTTTTCTATAATTTGCAGCTCATCTCTTCGCCGTCAAACGGGTCCTCGCATCAGGCAAATAATAGGCTAAAATAAAGCATGAATGATACCAATCGGCAAAACAGATTGATCTTTTTATATTTGCAGGTGCCGCATTAAGCACGCAAGACAAAATCGTGAATTAAGCCTCGTTTGCAAATAAAAAAACCAGAAATTTAATCAGCTTAGTATTATTCTATTAAGGTCATAATTCAATAATATTATAACGCCTATCAACGCCAGTGAGCATCATAAAATGAATGAACCCAAAAAACTCACCATCCGCATCAACTTTCGCCCAGAGAAAGACCGAGCACCTGAAAAGAAAAAGCGCTGGACTTACCACTGGGGAAGAATCATAGGCATTTCCTTAACCGCGATTATTGCAATCGCCTTGCTGATTAGCGGGGGCTCCTATTATTTAAATCAAGATCAAATTAATAGCGAATCAGTCGCAGATAAGAGCCTCTCGTCCTCGCTGAAAAAAGAGGCCGTTCGAGCTGCATCGCAGAAAGAGTTTCAGCTGACTGCAACGGCAGCAGAAAAAAGTTCACTTAAGATAGAGAGCGGAAAAACGCCTTCGGTAGCTTCGAATGAGCCGATAATAAAAGCAGTGGAAATCAGTGCATCCGCCATCGGAAATAAAAAGATGACTATAACAGCGGAAGAGTTCGCCGTTATTAACCCCGCAGCAGTTGAAGCCAAAACGGTTACTGATGAGGTTGCCGTTATTAGACCCACTGCAGCTGACAAAACTGAAGAGATTATCGTCATTAAGCACGCAGCAGCTGACACCAAGACGGCTTCTAAAGAGTTCACCGATATTAAATCCACAACCGCTGACACATCGGAAGAGATTATCGTCATTAGACCTGCAGCAACTGACACAGCAGACACAACTGATGAGATTGTCGTCATTAAACCCGCAGCAGCTGACACTAAGACGGCTTCTAAAGAGTTCACCGATATTAAGTCAGCAACAGCTGACATATCGGAAGATGCCACCGTCATTAAACCCGCAGCAGTTGACACAACGGAAGATGCCACCGTCATTAAACCCGCAGCAGTTGACACAACGGAAGATGTCACCATCATTAAACCCGCAGCCTATGACACAACTGAAGATATAACCACCATTGAACCCACAACAGCTGATGAGGTTGACGTTATTAAACCCGCGGCAGCTGAGAAAAAGTTTGTTTCCGAGCGTCTGTTTACTCAATCCCGGAAAAAATTACTCTCCGATAATGTCACTCGTTTTATTATTTCCCAAGCGGTAGAAGGCAATGAACCGATCGGCACTCTCGATAATATTCATTTTGACAGCAACAATATTGCGACTGTGTATGCATACTCCAATGTTAATGGATTAAAAGATCAAACTGTCTATTACCAATGGAGCTTGAATGGCAAAAATATAGCGAAGATCAAAGTAAAGGTCGGCGCTAATCGTTGGAGAAGTTACTCAAGTAAGTTTATTCAGCCTAATATGCACGGTGAATGGAAGGTTGAGCTACAAAATCAGGAGGGGGAAAATCTGGCTATCAATCAATTTAATTACTAAATTGATTGATAGCGGTCACAGGATGAACAACAGCCAAACTACTTGCCCTTGGCGTTATGACGTCTCGGTTTTTGGGGTTTCTTTGGCGCATGAGCTGCATTCGAGGCAGGTACCACTAATTTCGGCTCAAATCCCGCAATCTCTTTGCGGGTAATAAATTCACCCAAACGATTTTCGATAGCACACAGGTTTCTAAAATCATCTCTGGAAACAAATGAAATAGCCTCACCCGATGCGCCGGCACGACCTGTACGACCAATTCGGTGCACGTAATCATCGGCCTCGTCGGGCAAATCATAGTTAACCACGCGACTAAGTGAGTCAATATCGATGCCCCGTGCAGCAATCCCGGTCGCCACTAAAAACTTGAGTTGCCCCGATTTAAAGTCCGCTAATAGTTGTGTTCGTACTGCCTGGCTGCGACCACTATGAATAGCCTCAGCTTTAATGCCGCGTTTTTCAAGTTGACTGACTAACTTAGCCGCGCCACGTTTGGTTTCGATAAAAATAAGTGCTTGTTGCCACTGATTTTCATTGATCAAATGACTCAGCAATGCAGATTTATTATCTTTATCAACACTAATTAAGCATTGCTCAATCTGTGGCGCTGTTTTGTAATCAGGAGAAATAGCTATTTCAACCGCATCGGTAATAGCCGTTTTAGCTAAAAAACGCACCTGATCAGAAAGCGTGGCTGAAAACAGCAGGTTCTGTCTTTGTAAGGGTAAGCGTTCAACAATTTTATTAATATCAGGCAAAAACCCCATATCCAGCATACGGTCGGCTTCATCTATGACTAACACTTCTATTTCATCAAAGTGGATAGCTCTGCGCGTATACATATCCAATAAGCGGCCCGGTGTGGAGACTAAAATATCAACACCTTCGATCAGGCGCTGCTTTTGCGGCTCTGAGTCAACGCCACCATACATGGCCATCGATTTAAGAGGCAGATGTTTTCCATATTGGGCAATATTATTCTCCACCTGTATAGCCAGTTCTCGAGTGGGTGTTAGGATTAAGACGCGAATACGCTTAGCCCGCACGGCAGGCGCATCAATCAGGTTCTGTAATATAGGTAATGCAAAACCGGCTGTTTTACCTGTGCCTGTCTGCGCAGCGGCGATCAGGTTTTTACCCGCTAAAATAACAGGAATAGCCTGTTCTTGAATAGGTGTCGGGGTTTGGTAACCTAGTTCAGTTACCGCTTTGACAATCGGATCGCTTAATTTAAGGGTGGAAAATAGCATTTGGCATCTCAGGGGTATGATTAATAAATAAACAGTTGGGTATAAAGGTAATAACCTTAGAAGGTAAGCATTCTAGCATAAAATGTTGCATTCAGCAGACGTAAACGCGCTTAATCAGCACAGTTGTTGCTCGTTGCAGAGAGAGGTTTTTCTTATATCCCCCCTCTTTTCATCACCTTCAAACTAATTTACACAGTTTGCAGCATTTTATCTGTTTTATTGCTTCTTAGGTAGGGCTGAGTTGGCAAAAATGGCGGTTGTTATACCAAAGAAAATGGACAGCATCGCCAGTCCAATTTTTGCATTATTGGGTATACCAATAGTAATTAAGCAGATGCCGGTTACGATTAACGATACACCGACAAAAAGAAAAAGCTGAGGATATTTACTGATCACACCAGGGTGTTTATCAGCATTTTTTAAACTCTTATTTTTATTCGAGTTATTGACCTTTTTACGCTTATGTTTTCCTGTTGACATCACACTCTCCCAGAGCCCTGCAATAAAGCATTAGATTGTATATTCATTAATGATAGTTCTTTTTATAACAAAATTGATCGCCTCAAACAGTAAGTTAGATCGCATTATTGCTCTCGGACGAGCGTAATTTCAATTGACTCTAGTGTTATTATATAAAAGGTGCACGACGCTTAAGCCGTTCCCTGAGGCGATAAATTTAATATTCACATTAACTCAGTGGCAGCAACAGGGTAAACGTCGAACCATGATCTTCAAGACTGCTCACAGAGATAGTCCCGTTATGTTTTTCAACAATATTTTTTACAATGGACAGGCCTAACCCCGTACCCCCTAAATCCCGGGAACGAGCTTTGTCGACACGATAGAAGCGTTCAAAAATACGTTGCTGATGCGACAAACTGATACCGATTCCGGTATCTTTTACTATTATCTGTGCCTGCTCGCCTAACACTTGCAGAGCCACACTAACATGACCTAACGAAGGCGTGTATTTAATGGCATTACCGATCAGATTATCAATGAGTTGATTTATTTCTTGCTTGTCACCATTGATTAATACTTTTCCATTTGGCAACTTATTTGAAAGCGTTATTTTTTTCTCCCGGCAAATATTACTCACATTAGTAAGCGCATTTTTGACGCTGGCAGTTAAATCTACTGTTTCAAAGACAATGCCATTTTGAGTTGTTTCTAAACGAGATATACTCATTAAATCAGTAACTAACGAAGAAAGGCGCAATGTTTGTGTTTGTATGTCGCCCATAAACCGAGTGCGCATGTTCTCTGGCATATCTTTATAATCTAATATGGTTTCAGCTAAGCCAAGGATCACAGTAATCGGCGTTTTAAGCTCATGGGAGGCATTGGCAACAAAGTCACGGCGTACTCTTTCTAAATAAGCAAGCTCAGATATATCGTTGAGTACCACTACGGCGCCAACGGACTCACCTAAATCATTACTGAGCGCGGCAACATAAATATCAATCACTTCATCATTTTTAGTATGGTCATCATGGTGTAATTGCGCTTTTACCACACCTTGTTGTGCAATAGCATCCTGCACCGCCGATACTATTTCAGGTACCTTAATCTGATCTGTTAGAGGTTGCTTAATAGAGCTGCTAGCAGACAGGTTGAACATCTCTGCTGCCACTTGATTCATGTGGATAATCTGCAGGTGCTCATTAACATAAATAACCCCCTCCACCATACCCATAAAAATCATGGCTAAGCGGTTGCGGTCCGTTTCAATTTCATTAAGGCGTTGCTCGGAGTTTTGCGCCATCAGATTGAAGGCATCTGCCAATAAACCTATTTCGTCTTTTTGATGAGTAATAATACGTTTACTATAATCACCTTTGGAGATTGCCTCTGCGACTGCCGTTATTTTTATTAAAGGTGCTGAAAAACGTTTCGCAAAATAATAACCCAAAATTAACGCGACTAACGCTGAAATAAAGGCACTGAAAGCCAATGCCAAACGTAATTGTGTTAATTTTTTATCTATAATGGTTAAGGGTAAAGACACACGAACAAAACCCTGAATTTTTTGCTCAGTCATAACCGGCAGTGCGAGATAAACCATGTCTTTATGTAAAGTATGGCTAAATCGCGTGGTGGGGACAATGTGTTGTTGCCGTGCTGCGATAATTTCGGGACGGTTAGCGTGATTATTCATGCTCAGGGGCGATTTTTGGGAGTCGGCCAATACTGTGCCGTTTTCGCTAATAAGCGTTAATCTACTTTGTGTTTTTTTGCCCAACTCAACAATGGTCTGATTAAGGGGTATTAATGATGTTTGATCTGAGAAGGGCAATAAATATTTTGATAATTCAGCTAAAAACTGTGCGCGAATAAACAATGAATGGTGGGTCTCTTGTAACGTATTTTCAGTGGTTTGCCGGCTAATTAATACACTTACAATAATGGTTAGACTTAATATAAGAACCACATACCCGACAAATAAACGGCGCAGCAAACTGGGTTTAAACAGAGATGATTTTAACATGTATTACTCATTTTCTATAACGCGATAGATCTAATAAAACGATAGGGTGAAAGTATTGATTTATAAGCACTCAGAAACGGTGCTAATAACATCGAAACCTTGCCGCCGTAAGTAATAAATGGGTGCTTCGATAATACAGGCGTCATCCTTTACTGCCACTATTTTTTTATTGCTCATAAAAATCCTTATTATAATCAGTGCCCAACGGGATGTTACAGTGATATGACGAATTAATTAAGAACTAATGATGTTTTTTTTATCTCTATTTTGAAAAAAATAACGCATAACATTAACTGCCCAATATTATTTACAGACAAGTTGGTTTTTCAATCCTTTTTGCCAATACAATAGTGCAGGTAATAACACTAATATGGTCATAAAAGTATCAGCAAAGGAGTGGTAGTTAAGTAACCGCATTAAGCAGCAATAAGCGAATAAAGACAATGGCGCGAGCAGCCGCAATACTTTATTTCGCCAGATTAAGTTAACCACAAAAACCAATGCCACCGCGCTATGAGTGCTGTAATCCAATCCCCAAATTGGCCAAATATTGAAATAGTTATCTAACAACATCACAGTATAAACAAGTAATAATGAAAACAATAAAACCTTTATCTCGGCACCACGGGTTGCAGCTCCCCGATATAAATAAAATAACCAGAAAAAGATTAAAAGTGGAGTATAAAGATCGGCGATAATCGCCAATAGGTGCATCATTTAATATTCAAATTAATTAAAAAAACTAACCGCTGGTAATAACCTCACGGCTCTTTAGACATCACGTTGCTTTGAAACGTAAACGTCCTTCCATGCTGCCTGCGCCCATACCATGGTTTAGTGAATAACCTCACGGTTCTTTAGACATCACGTTGCTTTATAAAATGTAAACGTCCTTCCATGCTGCCTGCAACCATATAATGGTTTAGTGAATAACCTAACGGCTCTTTAGACATCACGTTGCTTTAAAATGTAAACTTCCTTCCATGCTGCCTGCAACCATATGATGGTTTAGTGAATAACCTCACGGCTCTTTAGACATCACGTTGCTTTAAAATGTAAACTTCCTTCCATGCTGCCTGCAACCATATGATGGTTTAGTGAATAACCTCACGGCTCTTTAGACATCATATTGCTTTAAAATGTAAACTTCCTTCCATGCTGCCTGCAACCATATGATGGTTTAGTGAATAACCTAACGGCTCTTTAGACATCATATTGCTTTAAAATGTAAACTTCCTTCCATGCTGCCTGCAACCATATGATGGTTTAGTGAATAACCTAACGGCTCTTTAGACATCATATTGCTTTGAAACGTAAACGTCCTTCCATGCTGCCTGCGCCCATACCATGGTTTAGTGAATAACCTAACGGCTCTTTAGACATCACGTTGCTTTGAAACGTAAACGTCCTTCCATGCTGCCTGCGCCCATACCATGGTTTAGTGTATAACCAACAAAGCGCATCTTTAGCATATGGACCTTCCACCTGGCTGGACGACAAATTATTCGCTAAATAACAGATCAATACGGCCGATAATATCTGTTATTTCAGCACTATTGCCCGGCAAATTTTTAAAATATTCCTCCGCCATCGGTAATACCCGCATTGCACGTGGTAAGGGTTGCGGCAAGCGCACAAGTTTGACCATCTTATCTAAGAAGATAAATTGTAACCACTGTACAAAGCTTAAGCTGTCTATCGCAAAAGGTTCCCGGCTATCGAGTGCCTGCTGGTCAGGTTTAATCTCCTGCCATAACCCCTTATTACGCAATTCATCTTCTAATGCAGTCAATAAAGGCAAAATAAGGCGGCGTTTTTTTAATTCCAATTCATTTTTCAACATGATTTTTTCTAACTGAAATAGATTTATAATGCCAATATAATATAGATTAAGGCGGCAGAAATCACTGACTCATTGGTTAGCCAAAAGTTTAAGACTCTGTATAATCCCAGCTTATTTATAGAAGCTCAGCCACGGGTTAGCAAAATCATATAAAATCCTAACAATATCAAGTTAGTAATTGATATAATCCAGACACTTTACTAAACAGCAGAACAGATGACTATGAACATAAATAACCTTAGCGAATTTTTAGAACAATCAAATTGCCAATTTAGTGTTTATGATTTGGGACGTAAAGTTTGCAACATATCCAACAGCCTTTTTAAAGAAATTGAACTTAACCAATTACCTTACCCCTATCCCATTCAGCAGCACGCTTTTATTGCATTAACGTTTTGGCAAACTGATGCACAAAAAGAACATTTCATTTGGTTCTTAAAAATACCATTAGATGAGCAGGGGTTATTACAAATTCCCGCGCAGATAAGCTTTATCAAAATGGTTGTAGAAGCGCTGGGTGAGGATTTAACCGCAGATGTGAGTGATAAATTACAAGAGCGTATGGCGAGTAATCCGTTTCTATTTAAGCCAAGTACAGAAAAATTGGCTATTTTTAATGCGATTATGAATGCTCGTTTCATTCGTCCTGCTTCCTCTTTTTACAGTGGTGCACAGCGCTATTTTTCAGGTTCGACAAGCTGGAACGAGTGGCAAGAACTGGGCATTCAAGGCATTGCTGACCTCACTGCGCGTTTAGATCATGATAATAATCAGCAGAATTTAATTAACGCTCTTCCTTATTTACCACAACAGCCTTTGCAGTCCCTCGCGTTGTGTTTAGAGCATCAGAATAAAATAAACCCTGATTTACAGCAGGCGATTGCCGGACAAATAAGAGTCGAACTACAAGAACATCGCCAGGAAAATGCAATTTTATTATTACGGGCATTGGCAAGCTCCCCCTCTATGGTTATCACCAAAAAATTGATAGAAGAGCAACTTTATTCAGACTTAATCCATAACGTACATTGGTATGTTGGCATTGCAGGACGCTTATGGACAGTCCTTGAAGATGAAACCTTACTTAATCGCTTTTTGGAATCTTTAGCGAATAACCAAGCAGCACTTTTTCCGCAACTCTTTACAGATATTGTGGCAATTCCTTTATTACGCGAAAAAGTACTCAGACAAATACGTTTACCCGCGCGCTCACCGGCTTTAACGGACGCGATCGGACGATTATTTTCAGGTAGTTAAAATTAGGTGGAATTATAATGATCGAGCTGCTATTTATTTTGTTGACTGTGCTTTTGAGCGCTATTATTTGGAAATTACGTAAACAATCGGAATATGCTCGAGAGCAGATCACCCAACATTGTTTTAAATTAGATCTGCAGTTGCTGTCGGTTTCTCGTTCTAATTTTAATTTCAAATTGGGTGAACAGTTTTTACAAGCCAGTTTCGTTTTTGAATTTAGCAGCGACAATAACAACAACTACCAAGGGCATTTATTTATGCGCGGGTTACGCCGACCAAGATTTGAACTGCCGGTTTACCGCTCGGTGGAATCCTCAGATTCACTCAATTAATTTATAACAAGGCTTTTTATGGATAGCATCATTTTAATTGCACAACAGATTGCCAAAGAAGGCAAAAAACCGAATACCGCATTGATCAAAGCACGCTTGCCTAAAAATGTACCCTTGCCGGCTATTATCCAGGGTTTAAAAATGTGGATGAATGATCCTCATAAAGTCATAAATACTCCAACAGAAGTAACAGCAAGTGAAACTGTAGACAGCAGCACAACGATCGAGACTTTAATCGACACTAAAATTAATCAAGCCATTGCGCCATTAATAAAACAGATTGAGTTATTAACTAAACAGCTTGTTGATTTAAAAAAACAACTTAACATACAAGAAAAAGAGTAGCCGTGTTTATTAAAGAAATAACTTTTGAGTGTTACAAAAACACCCAGTACGCAGCCGTTGAAAAAGCCATCAATAACTATTTTGATATGCTACGCTATAACGGACAAATTCTGGGGCGTGAATTTCCGATCGCCATGTTTGAGGGTTGGTTTGTCTCAAGCTTAGTCTGCCCGGAAGAAAATAGTTTAAATGAGATTTTTAATAGCCCGCAGGTAAAGCAGGCATTACAAGGTTTAACGGAAGCGGGCTTACTTTCACCTAAAATTAAAAATACTGCTGAAGATTTAAACTCTATGTGCTGCGCAGAGAAATTTCAACCAAGTTGGCAGCTTTTGTACACTACCTTTTTAGATACTTGCTCCCCACTGCGCTGCGGTGAAAGCCTCGCTCCCATTCCGCTCTATCGAACGCCCGAAGCAATTAGTAATGGTGATCGTAAAGCCGTTCTAAAATGGCAGGAAGAGTGGATAAATTGCGACGAACTGCAAATGAACGGTTCGGCGGTTTCCAGTGCAGCTTTAAAAGAAATTGGCGAAATCGGCAGCAAACTATTTTATCGCGGTACTAATTTATGTCAGCGCATTGAAGAAATTACTAAAGTACCAACCTATTATTACCTATACCGTGTTGCCGGTAACAGTTTAATAGCAGAACAGGAGCGAAAATGCCCCGCCTGTGGAGGAGATTGGAAACTAGCTGCGCCATTATTTGATATCTTTGATTTCAAATGTGAGCCATGCAAACTATTGTCAAACATATCTTGGGATTTCAAAAAATAAGGGAAAAATAATGGTAAAAAAAATAAAGTTTTTCGGCGCGATCAGTATCATTCTTGTTATCACTTTTTTCGCTTTATACAGTTGCTCCAGAGATGAAGTCGGTACTGTTTCTCTGGGACTTTTCACCACAAAAGATATTAAAATTGAAAAACTAAATGATCCGTTAATACCCGGTGTAACCTGCCATATTTCTAATATTGTTGCTGATTTGAGTTTTGCCGATCCATCGGATTCATCCATAAGCTGTCGTCAAACGGGTGAAATCACTCCAGAAATGCTCAGCCTTATCGATAAGTCAAAAAGCGGAGATGTGGTTTTTACAAAATCGAAAAGTATTTTATTTAAGTCATTAAAAATCAGACGTATTTTTGATCCGTCAACACAAACTATACTTTACATTTCTTATAGCACTAAAGAAATTGAGGGTAGCTTTAAGCATTCAATGTCTACCGTTCCGCTATGGGGAACAAAAGCTTATTCTGTACCCGTTACTACTGCAGAATAAATATAGGCTAACGCTTTTCAATCGATTTTGAATAAAAAAGCTTAATTGTTTAACAATTAAGCTTTTTTTTGAGTTTGAATAAGAGTACCCCTGTTTTTACAATTCGTTAATATGATCCGCAATAATCAGTTACTCTGATAGCTATTAATGTAATGGTGGCATTCTTTCAATAAGCCCAAAAATTCAATTAACTCGCGATCAAAACTATTTTCCGGTAAATAGAGATGATAACCATAAGCTTTACTCAACTCTTCTGTCCGATATAACCAGGCGGCGATCGGGCCTTTGTAGGTGATCCCATTTAATTTAAAGGGCTCAAAGTTAATCAGACCATCTGGTAGATCAATTTCATGGTTTTTTACCGCTAACAATAATAGCTCCAGCTGCTCATGAAGTAATTTATTAGCCAACCTTGGTGAAATAGTTTGCGCTATATTTGTCAAACTATTTAATTTTATGCCCAAGTAAGGTAATTTCACATGCTGTCCCCGTATATCAGCCGGGATATCACCAATGCGCAGAATATCTTGCCAAGGTAAATTCCAATGACCGTGACGATGACAATAAAAGATAGTCTCTGGTGTTATGCGGTAACTTATTGGCGGCTCTAAAAATTTAAGTAAACCAACAAATAACATCATAAAACTGGCTGACATGATAAAGATTAACTGGATCTTATACTGCTCCCACAAGAAGAGATTTAACAACAGGCAAACGCACAGCAATAAGCAGCCTAAACACGATAAAAATAAACGATTACGTTTTGAATTGGGTTTAACCTGAATGACTCTTTGTGCTCTTTTTTGCAAGCCAGATACTCCTTAAAAATTTCAGACCATTAAAATAGCAAATGTATTCAAAATGTAATCTTGCAGTACGCCAGAAAAATTAACAGGGCTGCAGGAAGTCGTTTTCCTTCTCCTTAGCATCAACCCTAAAAATAGCTGAAGAATAGAACTTAAGAAAGTATATATTTCAATAAATATAGAGGTATAAAAATGCCCATTACTTGCTGCCATGAGAAATCAGGTCAAAAAATAAAGCCGTAATAACGGAAAAATTTGTCAGCCTTCTTTCGAAGGACGGGGATTATTCTTGATTAAATTGCCTAGCTTGTGCAAGACACTGGGATTGAATAGGGTTTA
>NZ_PJBP01000169.1 GCF_002836415.1 Psychromonas sp. MB-3u-54
CCGACAACTGATAGCCGACAACTGATAGCCGACAACTGATAGCCGACAACTGATAGCCGACATCTGATGTTAGATTTAGAGATAAATTGAAATATC
This sequence comes from Psychromonas sp. MB-3u-54, assembly GCF_002836415.1. Taxonomy (GTDB): domain Bacteria; phylum Pseudomonadota; class Gammaproteobacteria; order Enterobacterales; family Psychromonadaceae; genus Psychromonas. The sequence goes on from NZ_PJBP01000169.1 coordinate 97, forward strand.
TAATTCGTCAATCTGATCCGCAAGAAGGTATTTTTTAGCATACTGTAAATAGACGCCTGAGCTTAAAAATAGTTTGAATATTGCGGGGTCAATATGATTATCTTTAACCATAAAATCCATTATTTTTATTGATTGGCTGAGTGTTTTTCGTTTTTTATAGGGGCGATCCGATGCAGTGAGCGCTTCAAATATATCTGCTATCACCAACATACGCGCAGTTATTGGTAATTCTTCTGCCGCTATAGCACGGGGATAACCGGAACCATCCATTTTTTCATGGTGCCCACCTGCAATAAGGGCCACATTTTTCAGGTGATCTGGAAAAGGCAATTTAGATAACATCACAATAGAATGTGCCGAATGACCATTGATAATAAATCTTTCTTCAGCTGATAATGTACCGCGTTTAATTCCAAGGTTATACAATTCACCTTTATTGAAACGGTGCTCAGGTGTTTCCATATTAAACCCCCAATCATTACCTGGATCAGTTAATTCTGTCTGTTCCCGCTTGATGAGATGTTCTTTTTTATTGGCTAATAAGGGCTCTTGTACGGGTAATGATATTTTTTGTTCGCTGTGCTGTTTTTTTTCTTGCAGGCTGATACCTAACTGATTATCTAAGGTACGCGACCAGGTGCGTTTCGCTATTTTATTCAGTAGTGTGATTTTTTCATCGGACATATATTCTCCGCCAATATTACACTCTGCAACAAAGGAAAACTCTTGATCTAATGTTGTGAGCAACTGATCACGCAGTCCCGCCAAAATATTCTTATTTCCTCCTTCGGAAACTGCCTTCCAATAATCACTATGAGCATGTTCTTTGATCAGCTCAAAACGCATCCTTAATTCATGGATGCGATTATAAATAGTTTCTAATTTAGTGGCTTTATCAATGACATATTCAGGTGTGACTATTTTTCCGCAATCATGCAGCCAGGCAGCTATATGCAATTCTTCCCATTGTTCCTGATTCAGGTTAAATTCTTTAAAATCATCCTGTTGCTCACAGGCAGCTTGGCATAACATTTTAGTTAATTCGGGTACGCGGGTGCAATGACTTCCGGTATAGGGAGACTTTCTATCAATCGCATCGGCAATAAGCTGAATAAAACTTTCTAATAAGTTCTTTTGCTCGGAAAGTAATATTTGTCCTTCTAGTGCTAATGCGGAAAAGTGGGCAATGGCTCGAATAAAACTTTGGGTTCCTTGTAAATTTAATTTCTGAGTATTATTGATGACAGCTAAGACACCCAGTAATTTTCCGGATCTATTTAATAGCGGCAGTAATTGCCAAGTTAAGGATTTATTTTCTGGAAGATGTTCTTTGATAAGAATTTCAAATTGTTTCGGCAAAGCAAGTGAGGTTGCTTTTATCTTCTGTTCGGCAATTAGCTTTAGGGTGTCGGCTTCGTTAAGAGACTGTGCTTTTAATTTTATTTTTATATTTTCATTTTGTAACTCAGTCAATGACTGAAACTGAGTGATAGCAATATTTAGCTGTTTATATTTATCCGTTAAAAAAATCATAGAGCCGAGAGAATGACTTAATTTATTTGTTTCCAGCGTTATTTTTTGTAGCAGTTCTTGAAAACTTTGTTTTCCTACCAGCGACGAAGATAAATCCTGAAAGTGGTTAATCGTTTCTTTCATACCACTGGTTACGACCATTAATTCATTTATCTCTTTAATAGCGGAGCGGGTATTGATTGGTCTGGAAAAATTAAATTCCTTAATATGCTGTAGTTCTAACGTTAGCTTACTGATTGGTGAGGTTAATCGTTTTGAAAATAACCAGGCAATAGGCAATGTTAATAAAATAATGAATAGAGTAATTAAGACCAAGTCGCTGCGTAACCGATATGCATCAACGAGTAATTCATCAACAGGAACCAGTTGTACTAAAGTTAGTGAATTATTTTTCTGTAGCGTTGATATTTTTCCTAACCATTGTTGCCCGGCATAGTTAAATTGTATATCACCAGTCTTATTTTTATACTGGCTAAACATATATTGCAAAATTGGATGCTGCATTTCTGAAATTAATTTTAAACGGTCAAATTTACCCTGTTTGGAGAGCAGTTCGAGAGGATCCTGATAGGCGATAACTTTTCCCAGCTGATTAATAATAATGCGCTCAGAATTTGGGTATGAGTCGAAGGAGTTTAATAGTTCAGATAGATCGTTCAATATATAGTCAGCACCGATAACCACATTGTTCTTTGGATCAAATTTTGCCATAGTCGTTCCCAACTCTTGGCGTTCATAAAATATATAAGGCTTAGTGATAATCATCTCGGATGATTCTTTGGCTTGCTTATACCAGGGACGGGCGATTGTATTAAATTTATAATCAGGATCATTTTCTTTTAATATTAGCTGCAGTGCCTGATTATAAAAAGAATGACTCACTTTACCGCTATTACTTACCGTCATAATATAGTGGCTTTGCGCCGGCACATTAAAGTGATAGAAGGATTGTCCCGGTAGTAATTTAGTAAACAGGAAAAAGTCATTCTTTGGATAAGCAATAAATAAAGAATCTATATGCTTTGTAGCATCTATACTCGCTTTTAATATCGGTAGAATTGATTCTATTTCTTTTGTATCTATACCTTTAGTTAATGGGGTAGATGCCATAATATTAAGGATTGTTATAACATGTTCAGCTTCATGATATATTTTATTTTCAACCTGCAGACTGGTCTGTGTAAAAATTCTTTTTCCTGAATTTAATATTGACTGAGTTAATTGTGTGTAGCTATACCAGCCGATTAATAAACCACAAAGTAGAATTAATACAGAAAAAAGCGTTGTTATATAGAAGTGCAAAGAAAAACGATTTTTTATTTGTTCGGTCGGCATGTATATAGTTCTCTCTATGGTTCATAAATAAATTTATTTTTCACCCGAAAATTATTTATAGGTTATAAAATTTGTTGTCTGAGGAAGCACCTTAACGTCTTCACAGATTTCACGTGAATTCGCTTGAGTTTTAAGCCCATTAGTCTCTAGCGCATTAATAGCAAGGGATTAAAGTGGGCTATTAAAAAACACACGAATGAGAATAAGCTTATAAAAAGTTTAAATGACCAATAACAGGTTAATTTATCTAAATAATCGCTAAAGAAACGACTATCAACCTAAATATAGATAAGTATGTTGTGCGTTTTATGCTCAATATAATATGAATAATAAAATCTATATTACACTAATATAGATAATAACAGAGTGATTATTAAGTCAAATTTTTATTATGATTTGTATTTTTAAGTGGTTTGATTAACTGTATTTTATTATTGGAAAATATCCATAACATACAGAAATTAAAGGCTTTTATTGATAGCAGTTGTATCCGGATTTTAGGGGCTTGTCTTTTAATTAAAAGTGAAGTAATTATTTTAAAAGATTGGATTTTATGTTTTTTAGATACACAAAAGAAAGAAAATCATAGGCATGATCTCTAAAAATTAAATGAATAAAAAGGGTAACAACTAATGATGTTGTTACCCTTTTTAATGTAAATATTGTGCTTTTTTTAGTTATTTATTGCAGATCTATAATAAGTTAGCCAACGGTACCATTAATAACTCTGGCCATGGGTCTCCCTTCTTCCATTTCCCATTGCACTCCGTATGGATCAATCCAATAGAAAAATGTTTGAGGATCAGGTGTTAATTTTTCAGGAGGGGTGTCCGATAACATTTTTACTCCTTCCTGATTTTTTAACCAAGCATATACTTTCAGAATATTATTTACTTCTAAAGCCACATGCCTAATGCCACCTACATCATTTGTTTTATGGAAGCTTATTTCCTGCTTTCCCTTAGGGTATTGATAGTACATTAACTCTAAATGTAATTGAGCATTAGGATGGATCAGAAAACGAACCATTACTTTTCCTTTACCATCGGCAAAGCCAGCATCTCTTGCAAAGTGTTCACAAGATTCCGGGGACAACCAAACACTCCATGCCTCTCTAAAACCTAAGGTTCTTTTATAAAAGTTAGTTGCATCATCCATCATAGCTAAGTCCGAAACAATAATATTCAGATGTGAAAAACCAAGCACAAAATTAGCAGGATCCATATGTGAGGCACTGTAGAATTCCGGATGTGCGACCCCTAGGGGAATTGTATATTCTAGAACATCCTTTGCCAGCGACTCTTTTCTTGCTAGCCCCTGATATAGCTCAACGATATGAAGAGAAAGAGCAAGACCACATGTGACCCCTCCTGAGGTCATAAATTTTGATCCTGGATTATGAATGTATTGCTCGCCATTACGTGTATCTAACACATTAAGATTTAAACTGTATTTTTCACTCAACGCGTTCATTTTATCAAAACGAGAGTGATGAGTTGTAACATTCATATTTTTTAATTGTTTAGAAAGCACCAGAAGCAATGCACCGGAGCAAGTCCCTGCAACATAATCGGCGTCCTGAGACGTTATAGCGATCCATTCAGTCAGGAATTGTTGTTGCTCTTCTTTGTCAAGTAAAGCATCAATGCCCGGACCGCCAATAATATATAAGGCATCAATTTTCGGGTGACAACATAAAGTGTGATCTGCTGTTATTTTAAAGGAACTACTTTTTTGACCTGCGGGTGTAACACCTGAATTACATGTTATCGGAGCCTTATTTTCTGCAACGGTAAAGACATTGAATACCGGTGAATTATCATCATTGCGAGCTGCTGAAAAAACTTCAAAAGCACCGGCAAAATCCTGAATTTCGATCTGATCATAGATCAAAATAGCGATGTTTTTACTTATATTTTCATTTGGTAGCGGACATAAAGGCGAGTTGACCGATTCTTGAAATATATTTTTAAACTCATTTGAAGAAATATTGGTTACTACTTCAATTTCTGGTACAGATTTATCGCTTGTAACGTAGGTTTGGCCACAGATATTATCTTTTTTTGTTTCGCTTTTTTTAACACTTATACGCATTTTTTCATATTTTGATTTTACTAAATCATTGGTCATTTCTATTGCCGCTAAAGGATCGAAGACGGGCAAAGGAATACTTTCTTGCGCTGAACCCTCGGTTTTTTGGTATAAAAGCTTGCCAACAAAGTTTGCAACAGCATCTTTTGCGGTAACCAAGTCGTAGTATGTTTTATCCAAAATAGCGTAATCACAGGCATCTAACGGGACTAATTTAATAGGAATTCCTGAATGAAAAGCAACTTGAGCAGCTTTAGGATCTAAGAAAATATTCCATTCAGCATAAGTATTTGAAGCGTACTCTGTTCCCTGATCCCAATCTGTATTTGAATTATTTAGCGCAGCTACGTTGCCATCAACATTAATAGCACCTCCCATAACAACAATACGTTCTATATTTTCAAGCGCTGGGGAAGGTTGCATTTCTATTAATTTCTGAATATTTGTTAAACCTCCTAATGATAAAATAATGATTTGGTTTTCTTGTTCCTTTAAACAATATTTGATAAATTCCCATGCATTGCGTTTGTCCTTGATGCCAATTGCCACAGGTAGATCATCTTTTAAACCACAAGCGTCATCCATCATATCCCTAAAAGACGTAGGAAATTTATGGTCATATTGCCCTGGTTTATCAGCTCCAGCACAAACACATATGTCAGGTTTATTGCCTAAAGTAACAAGTTGTAATGCTAATTCTACGCCTTTATCCAGGTGAGTTTCGCCACAACCGGTAACCGTAATGCCTAAAATATTATAATTAGGATTTTTGATTAACAGCAAGATAGCCAGTACATCGTCCCAGCCCATATCAGTATCAATTATTAAGTTTTTTATTTGTCCTATTTTTCTCATTTCACTCTTCCTTTTATTATTTACCTGAGAAATATCAGCGATTTAAAAAAGCGGTTGAAGTTGTATGTGTTAAAAATAACGTTTTTTTGGGGGGTATTGAATCTAATAAAAAATTTATAAAAGGTACTAAAAACGATTTAATACAATCCATAAAAGACTAGTATTCAGGCTTTCAATAATCAAGTTGAGGTGTCATTAAATTAATTATGCTTTTTATTTTTTGCATATTCTCCATAGCATTAGATAACCGCAGTGAATATGCTGCAACATGCCTGTTGTTTATAAACTTATTTTTACAAAATCAGCCTATAAACAAATGACTTTTCTTTGTTATTTGCGGGGTGCGTTCTATGCACCGCAGGCAACGATAATCGGAGCGCACCCTACGAGCTATGCGGTTGTTATCATGGACAGTGCTAGTTGATAAGGTTAGCCAAGGATGGAATGATTTTAGGCGTCAGGTAGAACCAGTAAAAACACTCTGCCAAAGGGAATGGAAAATCTGATCACCTAATTATTTCTTTTGGTATAAATAGAAGAAAAAATTTAACGCAGTGACTTATGAACATATGATTTTTATTGTGCTTACTCTGTTTGATAAAACAGATGCACAGGATCTGGATACAAAAGGGTTGTAAATCCCAGGCAAAGTGATTAAATGCGGGCGCATAAATTTTATTGCAGCGTTATATTTATTAACAGGAAGAGAGACCCATGGCGAAAGAAATAGAGAGAAAGTTTCTACTTGATCTAACTAAATTAGGCTCGCTTGATAGCGGAACTTTAATCAAACAAGGCTATATCACAACAATAGATAAAACCGTTGTACGCGCCAGAGTGGCAGGAAATAGAGCTTATATTACACTTAAAGGTAAAAATACAGGGGTCACTCGTACTGAGTTTGAATATGAAATACCGCTCAATGATGCGCAGCAAATAATATCTGAGTTATGTAATGGACCGGTAGTAGAAAAAACACGATATTTAATCGCTCATTCTGGTCACACTTGGGAAGTTGATATTTTTCACGGAGATAATGACGGCTTAGTCGTAGCCGAAATTGAGCTTGAAAGTGAGCAGGAAAAATTTGAATTACCGCACTGGATAACCACTGAAGTGAGTGGCGATCCAAAGTACTATAATTCAAGTCTATTGGACAATCCCTTTAAGAACTGGAAATAGAGTATAACAAGCAGGTTGCTGAAGCCTTAGCTGAAATACTTCAGCAGCTGATCCTACGTTGTTAGACGGTAAAAAAAGCGAGGAGAAATAAAATGATGTATGGATATCAAGATATGATGGGCTGGGGAGGAGGCATAGGCATGATTGCTTTTTGGATTATTCTGATCATTGTCTTCGTTTTATTAGTTAAATTATATACGTCTCAATCATCCGTAACGATGGAAAAAGAAGAAAGCCCAATAGAGATAATCAAAAAAAGATACGCTAGCGGTAAAATAGATAAAGAGGAATTCGAGCAAAAGAAAAAAGATCTTGAAAAATAACAACTAAGCTTTGCTGTTAGGTAATAACACCAAAAACAATAAATTTATGCTTACGCTCACAAAGCACTGGAAAGAGCACCTAGAGCTTACCCCTGAACTGCCGTGTCCTTACTGGGGGGGGGGTTGTCGGTGCGATGTAGGTACATATACAGAACTCTGCCCGGAGTGTGCACTGCGTAAATTAAAATCGCATTATAAGCAGGAAAGTTGTTCACTCAGTTTAATAAGATAATCTTTACCATAAGCTCCGTTTTCAATATCGCGCTCAAGAAAGTCAGGTAAATTTTTAACATACTCATCAGAGAAAAAGGCAATACCGCAAGCAATAGATGCCACGCTATCGGTATCTCCACCAAGATTAACCGATTTATCAAGCACCTCAGTGATAGAGTCAGACTGAGACAACACAGTTAAAACGGCATCAGTAGTATCAATGGCCTCACATTCTGTTCGGGTCACTTTGTCATTTTTGAATATCTCGTTTGTTTGTTGGCAAACATAATCAAATACCCCCTCTTTTTTGCCTAATTTATTTACAAAATAATATACAGCTAAAGCAACGGCTTGTGAGGCAACAACCCCTTCATGACTATTATGAGTAACAGAAGCCTGAATTCGCGCTTTCTCAAGCATCTCTGTTTTATCTTTAATCAGGCCTAAGGGAACTGACCGCATCGCCGAACCATTTCTAATACTGTCGGCATAAATATTTTCAACAAACTCAGCTGGTGTGTCGGTATTCACTAAAAAATCATAAAAACCGTCGGAATAAGATTGGCGGGGATCGCGTTTAAATGCTTTTAAAAAGTATTCAGCGACCAGATATTCGTTCCATGGGCCTGGCTCATTAATTATTAATTCAGCAATAGCTATCGACATCTGAGTGTCATCGGTATAACAACCGGCGCAGGCCTGATGGTACTTTGTAAGGCAGTGGTTTTCTTTAATGTATTCATCCTCTGTAAACTCAAACCCGGCACCGTAAGCATCGGCCATGGCAATCACTAATAACATTTACTGTCCTTTTGTTTCTATAGGGGTATGGGCTTTCGCTATTATTTATACCAAATGTATTAATTACATATGTCAGTTAACAAAGAATGGCGGTGTTGCTCATTTCAGTATGTCGGCAGTAAAATGTACATACTACCGTTTATCGAGCTCAACTTGGAAATACTAACACAACAAAAGATCAGCGCTTTAAAATGCTTAATCAGTGCTATCGATATCAGTAAAAATAAAGCGTTACGAGTTAATAGGTAAACAATCTTGCTATTCGATGTCAATTCTGGAAAGATTTACGCTCACAAAGCCACCGGGATGATTTTGAAGAGTAAATCTGATAATGCATTTCGTATGATGTTATCGGTAGGGTGCATAGAATCCACCCTATGAGCTATGCGTTTGTTGTCATAGTTGGCGTTCAAATAAGACCGCCATTAAATTTATGATCACTTTATTAATGCATTTGCTATTAGCTGATTAAATGTTTATACCAGACATTCATACTTTCAATATTTCCGGAAATATTAGTGTTGTTTTTCAGTCTTCCGCCAAATTTGTAACCTGCCTTTCTAAATGTAATGTTCATTCCCGCAGACATCGCACGGGCTATGGTATAGGCCGTTTTTATTCCCTTGTTCTTCATGGCATTTTCCATTTCAAGAAGGAGACATTGAGCAAATCCATTACCTTGCCATTCAGGGAGTGTGGCAAAGTCGGTCATTTCAGCATTGGAAGATTGTTTGTCCATATCTGCCGATGAAACAGCGACAAGTCGACCATTATATTCTATCCCAAAATAATCAATATGACTTTTCATGGTGTTAAGAATATAGGCAGGATCATCGATGGGGAAAGGATAGGATTGAAATGTGTTCTTATAAATATCAGCAATAGTAATGACATCCGCTTCATTACAAATTCTCAAGGTAAGATTATCGTTTAGATGGCATTTTGATTTGGATGCTTGTTTTTTAAGCGCAATTTTGAGAATTTCATCCATTTTACCAAGGTCCGGCTCTGCGGCACATTCAGCATTTAGATAGAACCCTAGAAAGACAGCCTCAATTTTTCCGTTATAGAACGCAGAGACACGGGCCTCTTCCTCAAATCCTGCGGCTAAAAATAGTGCCGAGTGGCATTCTGGAACTTTGGCAAATATTTTTGAATAATTATTTTTTCTGGCCAAATCAATTAGGCTGTATGGCGTGGTTGAGGGGGCTTCATCGGCTAATTTGATTAAATAAATGCGATCATTATAGCTTCCGTGCTGAATCATGCTGCCTTCAAATTTCTCAATGATATTTTTAGAATCCATTAATATAGCTTCCCGATTCATTCGGTCCCATCTGGGACAAGTGTAATTGTTTGATCATTATCCGATAAAAGCTTATTGATTCCTATCGATTTGTATTAAGTATTCCCAGCAGAGCATCTAAGGCAGTGATGCACTGTTTCATCTTCCATTTCCAATCACCCCAGTCGGCATCAATTTGTTTAACGACATCCTTTTGGTGCTTTGGAAAAATCATCATTTACTTTTACTGTTTCTGACTAACGATTTAGCCAGCCGATTTTTACGGAGTGCAGCAAAAATACAGTACCGTGATTTGTTCTGCTCACCTAAAGACCGAAAAGATATGACTCCTGAGGTGGCCCTTTTGACGTTCTGTTTTTTCTTTCATCAGCAGCACTTGTGGTAGCTCAGTCCAAGCAGGAAATTCTTCACACATTCTCCTAACACATCAATGTTGTAGCCTCCTTCCTGGCAGACTAATGTCGGTATTCCCATAGACTGGAACTGTTTGCCTATTGCAAAATAATCTTCCGTGCGCAGCTTAAAACCACCAATAGGATCAGTCTCATGGGTATCAAAACCTGCGGAAATAATAAGGTATGCAGGCTTAAACTTGCGAACTTTATCAAGTATGCGCGCTAACGCTTTGCTGTATTGTGCCAATTGAGTCCCTTTGGGCAAAGGTTCATTATGGTTTGTCCCCCTAGCCTGACCTTGGCCTTTTTCGTCGGCATAGCCCCAAAAGTAGGGATATTCATCATCGGGATCGCCATGAATAGAGGCCGTAAAGACAGACTTTATATTATCAAAAAATTCCTGTGTTCCGTTGCCATGATGATAATCTATATCTACAATCGCAACTTTTCCTTCAGGTAATAAATACTCAGCGGCGACGGCTACATTATTAAAGTAGCAATAGCCGCCAAAGACCCGCGGTCCGGCATGATGTCCGGAGGGACGGCACAGGGCATAGACTGTTTTTTCATGACCATCCCGGATTAATTCAGCACCGGTTAATGCAGTTTCAGCAGAGGCACGTGCAACTTCATAGGTTTTCCTTTTAATGGGTGTTACTGCATCGGTACACCATATTCCTCCCCAGAGGGGAGAATCCGATCTTTTTTTGCAATGGGCTCCTTCGCCGGGGAAAAGATCGGGATAAAATTCCTGTTCATCGTTTTGTAAACTCAATGCGGTGTTCTTAATATAATCGTGATAGGGATGCAGCCGAGTGATCAGTCTTTCCGGAAAGGGCTTTGCCGTCAGAAATTCAAACTGTTGATCGGCCTGAAGGGATTTCTTAATGGCTTCAACACGTAAGGGAGTGTCTTTTACTTCGTAGACATCAGGTCCAAGTTGATACTTCCAAGATGGATTGTGCTGACTGTCGTTATATTTCTCAATTACTTTCATGGATTGTCCTTCCATTTTTTAACAATAGTTCGATAATACGTTCATGTGGCATTGAGTGACACCAGCGTTGCTCACGTCCATTTAATTACTTTCATGGATTGTTCTTCCATTTTTTAACAATAGTTCGATAATACGTTCATGTGGCATTGAGTGACACCAGCGTTGCTCACGTCCATTTAATTGCTTTCATGGATTGTTCTTCCATTTTTCAATAGTTCGATAATACGTTCATGTGGCATTGAGTGACACCAGCGTTGCTCACGTCCATTTAATTGCTTTCATGGATTGTTCTTCCATTTTTCAATAGTTCGATAATGCGTTCATGTGGCACTGGTGGACACCAGCGTTGCTCACGTCCATTCATTCCATTAGAGCAGAACATTGCATTTAATACGGCCTCTTCCGTGGCTTCGATTACCGCTTCATAAACCACGTTGATATGCGCATCGGAAATACATTTTAAGGTTAAAAAATTACGCTTGCTGGTGGGGTGCCGAGGCTTACGGTTACCGGTACTAAAAGCAAGGATGATTTCACCGCTGGTGGAGGCTGCATAAGAGCCAGTTCGCCCAAGACCAAGAGCGGCCCGTTTGGCCACACGATTAAGCTGACTGGTAATAAGAGGAAGATCCGTGGCAACCACAACGATGATTGACCCTTCTGATTTCTCACGGCGCTCGGTCTGGTCGAATTCCCCATTCAGTTCTCTGCCGACAACCGCGCCATCGACGGTAAGATTCTGCATTTTCCCGACATTTGAAAGTACCAGCACGCCAAGGGTATATGACTCGTTTTCAGGAAGTTCTAATATTCTTGATGAAGTCCCTATTCCTCCGGCAAAGTCAAAGGTTGTCATGCCTGTGCCAGCCCCGACCGAGCCTTGCAATACAGGTCCCGATGATGCCGCCTTGATGGCCTTCATAGTGTCTTGTGCTGAGCAGGTTCCAACTCTTATATCGTTTAGAAAAGAATCGTCGGCTTCGCCAACAACAGGGAGAACCACATCGGTTTCGGTGCCAATAAGAGGGTGCTTTTTAAGCATTTTATTGACCACACCATCATGTACCCGACCAACTGAATGCGAATTTGTGAGAAGAATAGGGGTTTCAAGCCAACCTGTTTCCATTACTTGGGTAAGTCCGGCCATCTCTCCAACACCGTTAAGGATAAAACCGCCGGCGACAATCCTATTGTCATAAGACTGTCCGGCAGCGGGCATAATTGCTGTAATACCGGTACGTATGCAGGTGACCCCGGTGCCTTCCGGAATTGGAACGCCATCTTCTATTCTAGAAAAGTGGCCAACACGAACGCCCTTAATATCGGTAATTGCATTATTAATGCCAGGCCGCATTCGGCCAATTTGAATCCCCAGCTCTCTGGCGGTCGGTCGTGAGACACCCGATATAATTTGACTTTTTTTAGGCTGCTTCGTCGATCTGATCGCCAAACCGTATCGGCGAGCTGCAGAGCGAATGATCAGGCGCATCACATCCTTAAATTCGAGTCCGCAGGATTTAGCTGCCGTTATAAGGGATGCATTTGGATGGAAACTTGGCAGCGGATTAAGTTCAATAAAATAAGGTTGCCCGTTTGTATGTAAGCGAATATCTACTCGGCCAAAATCAGGACAGGACATGATATCAAAAACCGCACGGGCCATGTTTACGGCAGCGGTTTTCTCCTGGGCGTTAAGATTAGCAGGACAAACAATATTAACTGATTTTGCAGCTTCTCCGCCTTGTTTCATGTCGTAATCATAGACATTGTATTTGCCGTCGATCTTGTCCATGTCAAAAGTGTGTTCAACGACATCAAGCAATTTACCGGGAAAGCTTTCAAGGAAGGGAATACTGAGCTCCCGGCCAGCTATAAATTCCTCAACAACAAGACCTGCCGGATAATGTCCTAATAATTTGTTTATTCTGCTCTGGGCCTGGTCATGTGATTCAACAACTGAATCCTGTGTAATACCTTTACTCGACCCTTCATAATTCGGTTTGATGATCAGGGGGTATTGTAAATTATCGGGAAGATTTTTTTCTTTTTCGGTAATCAAAACACCTTTTGGAATATTAATTCCGTGCGATGCCAAAACGGTTTTAGCAAGATGCTTATCAAGATTAAGGTGCAGCAGTGATGCGTTTCCACCGGTAAAGGGAATGCCCATTTGCTCGTATAACCCGGGATAAAAAGCCTCACGGGAGCTGCCGATCGTGCCCTCCGCCAGATTAAAGATAAGATCAGGTTCACTTTCGATAAGGCGATCAATGACATTATTGGGTTTACCCGACACCTCAACTTCCGTGACCGTATGATGAAGACTATTAATGGCAGCGGATATCCGGCTTATGTCCGCCTGAGTAAGGAGTTCAGCTGTCGCTTCCGTATCATCCATGCGAAGATTATAGGCAATTGTAATTCTCATTGTTCAACATCCTTTTTACTACTGCTCATTGATAAACTGAAATCTAACGCCTGCATAACTCACATAACTAATGCCTACATAACTTAGAGGGCATTCCGCATAGGCTAAAATTGGCCTAGGCATTGACAGCTTAATTCAACAAAAAGAAAGGCGGCGAGTCACCTCAGAGTTAATAAAATTGTAGGACATATAATCGGATCTGACAGTCTCAATCCAAGCTGTTTTCTGAAAAAAAATGAAGTTAATCATCTACAAAGCAAAAAGCAATAAAGTGGCTATGCAATATGCTCTTGTTCGTATTTCTGCCTTTCAACTGATTAAAGAGTTCTATGTTGTACTTTTGAAACGTCATTATCGCTTTATAGATGAATGTATATCTTTAATTTGACGCAGCCAGGGTTTGATATTCTTATATTGCTGTTTCAATGCCTGCGCCGCTGCTTTTTCTTTAAAGCTACCTTTTATCACCACAAACTGGCCCTCTTTCTCCTTGCCCAGTGGAGCAATAGCGACCGAGCCCTTAAACTGCGTGTCCTCGGTAAATTTTTGTGCCGCCTTTAATGAACTGAAAACAGCCAGCTGCAGGGTATAGTGGTGCTTGTCCTGCGCTAATATCCAGGTTTTACCCAGGTCATTTCTGGAAACAGCGGAGGGCTGTTTATCTGGCTTAATAGGCACATTCTTGGCTGACTGCTGGTGGGTCGGTAATGCTTTACCTCCCAGGCATTGTACGACCTGCAACTCATTGCCTTGTTTGACTGCCTGATATTTCGTCCAGAATGCGGCGTCGATTTTCTGATGGGGTAAAATAGCTTGCGGATCCCGATAACGTGACGTCTTGCTCGGACCTCCGTTGTATGCTGAATAGGCGGATCTCGCCAAATTGTCCAGTCCGCCTCGCAGTTTGTGTTCGCCTCTTTTAAGGGAATATTTGAGCAGATAGTTGAGCAGAATCTCTGTCCCCGCACGGGCATTGTAAGCAATATCCCAGCGCAGTTTTTGAGTGTTATATAATCCACGCCAAACCCGCTCATTGATCTGCATCAGGCCGGTATCGCCCGTGCTTGAATGCAGTGTCACAATCTCTCTATTTTTTAGCACATATTGCCGCCAGCAGCTCTCCTGCCAGGCCGTCGTCAGCACCAGATTTTGAAAGAGCTTTTTCGTAGCAGCATTCAGCCCCGGCTCTATAGTGTCGCCGGCGCTATCCTCAAGTAGATCACGAACGATCGGCAGATACTCAGGCAACTCGCTTTTGGTGGGAACCCAGAGCGCTAGGCGCTCATTTGATGATGTTGCCCAGGCAGAGCTGATTGGCCAGAAGCTAAAGTTGAATCCCGATGGCGCATTTAACTTCATAAAGGGTGAAAGCCGAAAAAGATGGCGCAGTTCCGGATCAACGGCATTATCGTAAAACAAAGGATTAGTGCCCGGCTGATCGATAAGCATTCGTCCCAAGCGGCGCAGACCATTTACGGAAATATCAAGACCGATTGAAGGACCTAACCGATCGAGAACAGCAAGGGCATCAGTCGCGGCCAATAAACTTATCAGCATGGGCTCCTGACCGGGGTTTTCCAGACTTATCTGGCGCAGTATTGGTCCCAATTTTTGCCAGCTGTCAATAAACCAGTGGCGAACCGGATCATTCGTTGCTGAGACCGGCATAGTCAATGCGTCAACCAGGCGATAACGGGCATCCAGAAAAATTTCCGCCAGAGTATCACGCAATTCCTGTTGATTCGTCGCGTTGGCATAACGCTTGACTGCAAATGTAATCATCGCATCCATCATCTGCCAGTTCGCCTCCAGTTTTTGTATCTCCTCGAAGGAGAGTGTTGCTACCGGCTCCTGTGTGGCGGGAAGCCTGTCTATCTGGAGAGCAACAGCAACATCGATGCCATCAGACTCGATTGATATTGCGCCTAATTTAAGGCTGTCTGAGATTTTACTGATCTGCAAAGCGGATCGTTTGTCTAATATATCCGGTAGCAGTTTGTTGAGCTGATTGATGGTTGGTGCGAGGTCTATTTCATAGCGGTTCATAAAAGAAAGCAGCCGCCCGCTAGCCAGTTCCCATATTTGTCCGGTGATCAACTGGCCTTGCGGATTATAGAACTGGCTGCGAAGGATCTTTAGCCCGATAGATCTGGCTCCCGGCTTAATAATAGGGTCAGTGAGAAATCTGGCGTCACCTTCCCAGTTGAACAGCGGTGTACAGTTGCCAAAAGCTACCGTCGCTATATTAGCCTTTACGTGAGTGATAATTTCCAGTTTTTTCTGATACTCATGCAGGCGGGGATTAGACAAGAAAACAGTGCTGCAACCGGCCGCATCGTGCAGGATTTCTACTTTTTTATCAGCGCTGTTGTCGGAGCCATTAAACAGCTGGCTTAACATCAGTTGCCGTAGAACCGGATAATCGAGTTGGATTGGCACTCGTACCGTCTCAGCCATAACGGGCGATGTGAAAACCAATGCAGTGAGTAATAAAGAAAGGGTGCTAACTAATTTGTTTAAATTATTTTCTGCCATGTCATATTTCTCTGTAAGCATCGGAAGGTACCGATAGAAAATTTATCTGAGAGTATAGGAAGAATAAAAGCCCTTTACCAAAAAACAGATTAATTTGAACCGAATGTATTCTCTCAATAGTAGTGACAGTGTATTTTTATAGCTCAAGGCATAGATGAACAATGGTCAATGCACTGCGAATTATTAATCTCGCAATATACAACGAACGGCACAAGATTCCGCATATTTCCTGTTAGAGTGGTGGTTTCAAGTCATTTGAAGAGGCTGCTGGTATATTACCTCTAAGCGGTTCGACTGACTCAAGACAATAATAAAAAGGAAACGAGTATGAATATCGAATTTTCAAATATTGAAGCCCGGGTTATTGGCTGCCTAATGGAAAAAGAGATAACAACCCCTGATTTATATCCTCTTACCTTAAATAGTTTAACAAATGCATGTAACCAGAAAAGCAACCGCGATCCGGTAATGTCACTTTCTGAAGCGCAAGTATTAGATGCAGTGGATGCTTTAATCAAAAAACGTTTAATAAATGATGAAAGTGGTTTGCATGGCCGTGTGACTAAGTACCGGCACCGTTTTTGTAATACCGAATTTGGCAATTTTCAATTTACAGAGCAAGAAAAAGGTGTTGTCTGCTGCATGCTGCTAAGAGGGGCGCAAACTCCGGGAGAGCTAAGAACAAGATCCAATAGATTATGCCAGTTTATTGATGTAAAAGAGGTTGAAGCCGTCCTGGATAAATTAGCTCAGGATTCACTGGTTGTGAAATTACCTCGCGAAGCCGGCAAGCGCGAAAGCCGCTATATGCATCAATTTAGTGGGCAAGTTGATCTGTCTGAGGTTAGCATTCCAATAGCGCCGGTATCGGAAATCGTGCCACGTGAGGATCGCATTGAACAATTAGAAAAAGAGTTGTCTGCACTGAAAAATGAAGTCTTCGAGTTAAGACGTCTTATTGAGCAAACTAGAACTGAGGATTAAATTAATTGTTAAACCTCAAAAAGTAAAAAGTAGATTCCGAATTAATAAACCTACTTTTGAAAACGTCGGGTATAAACTTTAGTTTTCTGGATTCCTATTTTCTATTTATTCATCAATAGGCAATAGGTTTTTTAAAAATATTGAATCAGAACACTTTAACTTTGTATAAAGCTAGTTATCAAAAAATAAGTTAATAACCCCTATATGTGATATTTAAACCTTAGCTAAGACATCTAAATATCAACCATTATAATTGTAATATATTGATTTAATGGTATTTTTATCAATATAATTGATCTTGTCTATATGCTGGTTCGTTAAAGACAAAATAGAATATGTCGATGTTCTTCATAAAAAATGGGCTCTACTAGGGAGCCCATATTTTACTATTATTTATTCCCTTTTTGATTTGGGTTTAACTGTTTACCACGATTCCCCTGATTTTGGTCATGTTGACGATTTGTTCCAGGTATCCCTTTGTTACTGTTGGGAATGTTAGCTGCATTATCTTTAGGACTTATTTTCTTCTTCATTATTGTTTCCTTATCTTTATTTACAAGCACCAGGTACACGGCAGGCGCATGCACTCGGGGCGTGACAAGCATGGCCCTCACAACGTGACGCTTTTTCCCATGATTTGGCCATAGAAACGTCAAAATGTTTTTCATATAGATCAATGGTTTTATCAAATGATTGTTCTAATAGTTTTTGGTCATCTTTACCATAAACCCCAAAATACGGGTAATGATCAATAAAACGTCCAAACAATTTTTCACAATCTTCACGATAAGCACGGGTATCAAGAATATGGGCATGCCAAACCTTATCAACCAGTTTACTGGGTACGAGTACTTCTGAAGGATAGAGCATTTTTAACGTTAAAAAACGTTGATACTCTAGTTGACCTGCATCCCATTCTTCGACAGCCATTTCAGCCTCGTCAGTATCAGTAAATTTATGCTTTAAACGCTCAAAGTCTAACGCAGAAACCTTCTCATTTAAGATACCCATCTGCTTCTGAATATTTTCTACCTGTTTCATATTTTTCTCCGAAATAAATATAGATGCACTTATTTGTGCCTTCGTTTTATTTCGGTTTCAAATTTTTGTCGGGTAATAATTCTGAATGGCTCTATATGTTTATTTGTTTGCAGGCATAATAAACGCCAGTGTTTACTGAGTTTAAAGCGAATAACATTAGGGCAACAGTGAATACGTTTACCACCTAAGGCAGAAAAAGATTCCCCATTAGATAACGCTAACTCAATAGATTTTGCTTTTTGTTGATAGCATTCAGGAAGATGCAAATTGTGCGGTTGGATTAGTTGATTAATTGATGTCATAAATAGCTCCTTTTTTTGACTTCGAAGCTAGTTTGTTTGAGTGCAGTGCACTCACAACAATTTTATGAAATTAAATCGTCTAATAATTTATCGAACTCAAGTGCTTCTTTATATTCTTTATCTATCTTCATTTTGTAGTCTTGAATAATAGGCAGGATTGGTTCAATATTTTTTGAGAGTTCCCATGATTTTTCTAAATTACCTGATAAGTAGTGTGCCAGCATACTGTCCGTCACTGATAATGCAGCACTCTGTACCAGAAGTGCTTGCATTAAATTTGTTATCCCTGTGAAAGACAATTGCGGTAATTCAACATAGGGATTAGGTAACCTTTTTTGGCTAAGGCAACTATCCGATTCAAGCATTGTAACAAAGCGTTCCACTTCAGCGCTAAGTAGCCCAATTCCAGCAATCGATTGTCTGTCTTGCAGTAACAATCGTATTGCTTTCGCTTTATCCGCTCGAACAGTTTTATTTTCAAAAATTGATTTTATAGTTTTACTGTCGGGGAAAATACTTTGTAGTAGTACCGCGTTATACAATTTATCTAGCTGGTCATAAGTGATAAAAATTGTATTTTTATCACTGTTCTGAATTGGCTCTTTATAATGGCTGATAAATCCACTTCTAACCAAGGGATAAATAAGATCTTTAAATGATTTGTACTTTGCTATTTCCACTCCAAAAAGTTTATGAATAGCCCGTGGTATCTGAATGCCTTTATTGTTCACAAGATTTATCCAATAACTTGTTTTCAGAAAATGGCCTTTTAAAACCTTGTTGTGCCGCAATGAATTTCGCACGCTTAAACCAATCATTTGAACAGCGGTATTCATTTTTAGCATTTTCCTGCAGTACGCCTAAGCAATATCCCGCTCTTAGTCCTTCCGAAAGAGAAGTGGTTTGTGCCGCAAGAAATTTCTGTTCATTACGAGAATCATAAATATTGACTAATTCTACGCAGCTATCAATAAGAGGTAATTGTTTGGCCATTACAGAGGTATTTATTAATATCGGCATTAACAATAAAAAAAGGGCAGTTCTGTATTTCATGATTTTATTTCATCCACGGATTTTGTTGATTGTGAGGCTGTATCTTCATTATTCTCAGTGTTTGATGAAGATACATGGGTCGTTGCGTATTTCTCATTATCAGACTTAGAAGTATTTAATTCCTTATCTAATCTTAAACTAGGGCTTGGCACGGCAATATAGAAACTAAGTAATACAATCGAAAACGATATCACTTGTAGTATATTTACCTCTGTTTGCGTTAAGCTTCGAATTACCGAGCTACCCTTCATAATATCTGGGATTGCGATTACGCCTATAAACAGGGAAGTAATAACGGCGAATGACGCTATAACAATAAACGGTTTGGTAATAGCGTTATACCATTTAACACTGGTACGTTTTATGATGAAGATATATCGTAGAATTAATATTAATAATAATCCGCAAAAAAGTAATTCGGACATTGAAAGGTCGGACAGTCCTTCTCCATATTCAATTAAGCTTTGAAAAACCAATATTAAAACCATCGCGCCGATAAATATCAAAGCCACATATATACTTGTTTCAAACATCCATCTAAGAATACGAGCAAAGTACCAATCAATATTGATTATTATTTTTTTAAAACTTTCCATGTTCCTCCCTAAGCTTCACTCTAAATAAAATAACATCAACACCAAGTTGTTATCTGACATATTACTAACAACTTGTTATTGATGGTTAAATTGTATAGCGTGCAATATTAAAATCATATTTTCAATATAAATATAATATAAAAGTTTTATTTTATAGCGACAACTTAATCGAGGCTAGAAGGTGATCATGAAACTACTCGTATTTATAGTTAAATAACGGTATTTGAATTCTATCGCGGTGATTCTTTGGATAGAGTTAAATATTGTTATTGATGGAAAGATATGTAAGTGGATTTACTAAATGGTGGCATAAGTTACTAGAGGGCGAGGTAAATGTTGAACTCGACAGCACAAGTATCATTATCATTTACCACTAAAGGATATTGAACAGTTTGATATACAACAAGTCTGGTTTTCTGATCGTGTGGTGATAGCTGGTGGTCATCAAAATTAAAAGGGCCTGAGCAGACCACGCCAACGGGGCAGTTTTTTGTCGATAATACAGGTAAAAAGCGGTCTCAAAATGAGTGATGGCATGACTATCATCGACAAACAAATGCGAAACCCGTTTTAATCGGCCACTATACCTTAAACGGACGCCCTGCAAAAAAATCACAGTCGGTTGTTTGTGTTGATTACAATGCCGCAAAAGCAGATAACCCCTTAGTTGCCTATGAAGTGTGCCTGGCCGCTGAAAGTACAACAAATTTTGGGGATGAGTGTAATTTTCATTACATTAATAAAGCCAATTATGCGGGAGTTATTTTAATGGCAGGAAGCATAATAATAAAACGATTATAGAGATTAAAATGGAGTGAAAATATGCCAGGTAAATTTGAGCAAATACCTATTATTACATATAGACATAGAGGCATAGATTTTATATCCGCACGAAGCTAAACGGGGCGACTATGATGTATTAGATTAGATCAAATCTGTCATTGAGATGGCATAAATATTCGCCAGTTAAGATATTACTGTATTAGATGATGATGAAATTAAAAGAGAGCTCAGCCAATCTCCGCTATTAAAAAAAAGATAAAGGATTACATTAAAATGCAATGAATCGAGTTTTACCTTTGTAAATTTTAATTTTGAAACAAATGACTAACGCATTAATTGACTTGCACCCATATGATAATGATTTTTGCTCTTAACAAGGCACATTTTTTCTAAATTAGATTAATAAAGGATAAGTTTAATAAGTTAAGTTAAATTATCGTTTAAATTCTGCTTCTGCAAAATACTTCAATCGTTATTAAAATCCTCTATTAGTAAAGACGGTTAAATTCAAACGGGCTGAATTACCTCCATGGGCTATTACTCGAAAAAATCCCTATAAAATTTATCGTCTATTTGCTTATAAACCTGCTAGCAAGGCTTCACGGTATAAAGCACATTATTCAAACTTATTTACTCTTAATATTTCAGATTATGCCAATGGTCATACTCATTATTAACAATTTTGCGTAAGGTATATAGAGACAGATTTTTGATTTGAAATATCAGATACTCCAAAGTGTGTTAATTAACTTTTTAAATATATTTAATGATATTAATCGTTATTGTAGAAGTATTATTTTTCAAATATAAACGCTGCAATAAAATTAAAAAAAGTGATTTATACGCTTTTGTATTAGACGGTAGTAAAAGAGCTTTATAAAGAATATTCACCCGCTCACTCTCAATATCACCAATGAAGAGGTAATAAGATTTATTTATTAGAAGGAGATTATTTTACAAATATAAAAAGAGAAAATAAGAACAAATAGTTTATTTAATATAATTCTAAAAATTTTAATTGTGCTTGTTAGGCTAATCAAAATCATGATGATTTACTTAAACGAGAGGAACCTACAAATAAAAAATTAACGGAAAAGACAACGAGCGTTAAAAGTGAAAATCTTAAAGCGATACTATTTTTATTTCATGCGGATCTTGACCCTAAGACTGCCTCTGCAGTTAAAAACACATTTAAACTAGATATTTTTACAGCTTAAAAATAAAAAAATATTATTCTGATAACAGCAGCTAAAGAGGATGTTATTTCTTATGGGAAAACAACGGAATAATCTAATATTTTTAAGTTATCAATTTTTATAAATGCAGATGCTCATTTTGAATGAGCTTTAATTGCTGTCGCTCAAAAAAATTTAGAAGATACTAATAAAAACGTTCGTAAATTAAAAATACTTTAAATAAAATAGAGAGTGATCAATAAAACAGATGTAACGCTACTATTTTTTAAGACGATAAAATATTTTAAAAAAAATGATTCTTTGATTCTAATAAGAGGAGTTATGGGCTGCAATTATTGAATGGATAGAGACAAAATTGTTTTTAAAGAAATAGAACGGTAAATCGAAACTACCCGTTTGAATATAATGACATTAATTTATTGCTTGAATTACCTATTCCCCCTTATGGACTTCAATAATCATAATCCAAGTTGTTACCTTTGGGTTTTTTCATTTAAGAGAAAAAAGCTGGTGGCTGATAGCAACCTTAATGGTTTTATAGAATGGAAGACTACCTTTCTATAATTCAAAATTCCTGCAATAGATAACGAAGGCATTCGCGAAATAGGACGCTGACGAAGAGTAAATTTGAATATTGTCTAAATAAATTGAACGCCCACATCAATAATCTCAATTTAACTTGTGCTTATTGATATCTAAATATTTACAATTACCTTTGAGCTTCGATGAACTATTAGCGCCACGTTCATTGATAAAGCTGGTGGCCATTCAATGGAAGGAATAGGCAGTTTGGTCCTTCATAGCATATTTACGCATCGTCAAGGATTTTACCAAACCTGCCGGATATCGAATGGACATCATCCATCACCGCCAACAAACAAGGAATCAACACCAGAGTGATTGGAGTCGCGAACAAAATGCCATAACCCATCACCAGCGCCATAGGTGCCGAAAATGGATCGGCACCACCAAGACCATAGGCCATTGGTAACAAACCAGCCACGGTAGTGATAGAGGTCAAAACGATAGGGCGTAGCCTGATTTGAGCTGCGCTGATGATCTGTTCGTGAGCACTTAACGCACTCTGGGGGAGGCATGCGGTTGACCAGGTTCACCAGAATAAGCGAATTATTCTGCTCTAATTGAACTGGATACTTTAATTTTGGATAATACGTCCACTATCGATGTGAACATTACTATAACCCTTAGATAGTGTAATCAAATGAGCTTCCGGCTCGCCGAAGGTAAGTTAACTAATTTCAGTGTAGTCCGTCTATTCTTTATAGTTACGATGGCGTAACAAATTCAGGGTATTGCTATAATTTAGTGAGGAAATGTCTTTTGTCACTTTTATCCTGTACTACAATCATCAGTACCAAGAGTAAATTTTTTCGTATAATAAAAAAAAGCTAATTAATGATTGATTTCCCCAATGGATAATGGCCTAATGCTTTTCCATTTTTCACCTATCGATTTGAATATGAAGCGATTTGTCACATTAATATTGATGCTCACAGCACTGATAGCTTTCACCCAGAAAGTCACGGCGTTTGCACCTCTATTAGAAAGTGAAATGGTTTCGATGATGAATTGCACAATGTCTGCGGGTCTAAACGAACCAAAAATGGAGATGAGTCAAACAGATTGTGGTGGTGATGGAATGCCTAATAGCATGGATTGCCAAAGCTATTGTGTAACCTCTGAGATTCATTTTATCGGACATGATCCCTTGGTTAATCAACCAGAGTTACAACTTCCTTACCAAACGCGCATTTCTGGCACCCCTTATTACCTTCCTGAGCCCTTATATCGTCCTCCCTTTATAGGTTAACTGTTTTTTTGTTCAGTTTTTAGCTGAATCAAGGTTTTGATTTTTAGTGCGTTAATTCGCCTCTTTATCAAAAAACAGATTGATTTATTTTTACCGAACTCCTGTATTTAAAGCTTCTTGTTGTTCTTTTTTTGAAAAAAGAGATGAGTTGGCAATAAAAAGGAGTTTGTAATAAAGGAAAGTGATGATGAAAATCACCTCATATGTTTTATTAAAAAACCATTTTGCTGTTAATACACTATTTAACAGCCTGTTTAGTTTAACGTTTTTGTTTAGTTTTAATCTTTTTGCACAGGGCATTAGTCTTCATGATGCTGAGCAGATGGCGATTAAATCCGACCCCGCACAGCAAATCTATCAATCCCAACAAGCTGCATTGATTGCACAGGGCATTGCCGGCTCTACGCTGGCCGACCCTATGGTAAAGCTGGGCATGGCTAACGTGCCGACGGATAGTTTTCAATTAGATCAAGATCCTATGACCCAAATCAGCGTTGGCTTATCACAACAATTTAGTCGTGGTTCGCAACGTGAATTGACTCAGGAAGGCTTTAATCAACGCGCTGATATGACGGTTTCTTTAGGCTTAGATCGCCAGTTAAATGTTAAAAAAAGCGTGCGTGAGCTGTGGCTTAAAATTCTGTTTATCGATAAATCATTACGAATAGTAAAAGAAAATAAAAAACTATTTTCAGGTTTTTACCGAGATTTGCAGGCGAAATTTTCTTTAGGACTTACTGAGCACGAAGATTTAATTTTAGCAGAAATTGAGATCAGTAAATTTGATGAAAAACTTGCTGCGTTAAATCAACAATCACTTAATTATCGCAGTTTGTTAAGTGAGCATATCGGCGAATATGCCTATCAGCCACTGCCGAGTGCAATACCGCAATGGCCACAAACCCTGTCCTATGTAAAGGCCGTTAATGCCAAAAATACCGAGCATTATGAATTGCTTAGCAATCACCCGAAAGCCCAAATGTTAGTGCAGAGTATAACACTGGCGGATAACGGCATCGAACTTGCTGAGCAGAATTACAAACCCGGTTTTAAACTGGAAGTGGGTTACGGACATCGCTTAAGTGAGACTGATATGGGAAAACCAAGATCGGATCTATTGAGCGCTTTTGTGTCTATGGATATTCCGTTATTTACCGATAAACGCCAAGATCAAAAACTTATCTCTGCGCAATATAACAAAGGGCAGAAGCAAGCTGAACATCGTTTGTTATTGCGCCAGCTTAATGCGTTATTAAATGCTGAAATCAGTAATTATCAGCAACTTCAATCGCGTCAAATCCGTTACCAGGATAGTCTTCTGAAACAGGCTAAACTGCATGCCAGACTGTTAGAGCAAAGTTATCAATCTAATACGCGTCCTTTCAAAGAGGTTATTGATGCCTACATCCATGAGCAGAATCTGACCTTAGAATATCAACAACTGTATTTCGATGGCCTTAAAAGCCTGTCTAACATCCGTTATTTCCAGGCACTTTAATAGGAAAATATTATGCGTTATTTATTAGTCTTAATTGTTGGTTTATTTTTGGGGATCGTCGCGACCAAGAATCAGCAAATCAATAGTTTGTTTAGTACAACACAAAAAACAGCAGAGCCAGAAGTTTTGTATTGGGTTGCCCCGATGGATGCCAATTATCAGCGTGACAAACCGGGTAAATCGCCGATGGGCATGGATTTAGTGCCTGTTTATGCAGAAGCTGAAAAAGCTGAGCCTAAAATTTTATATTGGGTTGCCCCGATGGATGCGAATTATCAGCGAGATAAACCGGGTAAGTCCCCGATGGGCATGGACTTAGTCCCTGTCTACGAGGAAGCAGGCGGCGAGTCTGAAGCGGGCTTAGTTAAAATCTCACCGGCGGTTGAAAATAATCTTGGCGTACGTACAGGAAAGGTAGTTAATGCACCGTTAAATATCTCCATCAATACATTAGGGACAGTGCAGGCCAATGAGAATGGGCTGTGGCAAATCAATAGCCGAGTCTCGGGATGGATTGAAAAACTGTATGTTAAATCCGTGGGCGTTGAAGTTAAAAAAGGGCAGCCCCTGTTTGATCTTTATTCCCCGGAGTTGGTGAAAGCACAGGAATCATTATTTAATGCGATGAACTTAAATCGTAACAATTTAATTACTTCGTCAAAAGCGCGTTTACAGGCATTAGGGGTAAATAAAGATCAAATTGAAAATATAATAAAAAATAAAAAAGTATTACAAAATATCACCGTTTTCGCACCGCAAAAAGGCACTATTTCGAAGCTTAAATTAAATGAAGGAGCGTTTATTTCGCCTTCTACTGTGGTTATCACCGCGGTTAATTTAGATACGGTTTGGGTGGACGTTGAAGTGTTTGCCGCACAAGTATCATTAGTTAAGCTCGGCGATTTAGCCTCTATGACCTTAGATTATTTTCCGGGGCAGAAATGGGAAGGGCAGGTTGATTTTATCTACCCTGAAATGAACGCCAGTAATCGTACCCTGAGGGTTCGTCTGCAATTTGATAATCCCACTGCGTTATTAAAACTGAATATGTTTGCCAGTGTCACGCTGATCCCGCAAATGAAGCAAAGAACACTGCAAATTCCTCGGGAAGCGGTAATTTATGCCGGTAACATGAATCGCGTCGTATTAGCCTTAGGTGAGGGTAATTTTAAGTCTGTGCTGGTTAATTTAGGGCTGGAAAACAAACAATCCGTGGAAGTTTTGTCGGGTTTAAGTGAAGGGCAGGAAATAGTTACCTCGGCGCAATTTCTATTAGATTCAGAATCCAGCATCAGTGCAGATTTTGGGCGAATGTTAGAGCTTGATAAAAACAAAAAAAGTCAGCCTGAGTCCGATTCAAGCAATGAAGATGATGATTTAGATTGGCTCGATTTAGGTGAGCAGTCTGATTTCGGTTTATCAGGAAACAACACTTCAGGACCCGTTGCTCGGAAGGTGACATTATGATTGGTAAAATTATAAATTGGTCAATTAAAAACCGTATTCTGGTTTTATTGATAACCGCAGCGATTGTCGCTTACGGGGTGTTCTCTGTTCAGAAAACACCGATTGACGCCATTCCGGATCTTAGTGATGTGCAGGTTATTATTAAAACCAGCTATCCCGGACAAGCGCCGCAGGTGGTTGAAGATCAGGTTACTTACCCGTTAACGACTGCTATGTTATCGGTGCCGGGCGCAAAAACCGTGCGTGGTTATTCATTTTTTGGTGACTCTTACGTCTATATCATCTTTGATGATAATACCGACATGTATTGGGCGCGTTCACGTGTTTTGGAATATTTGTCGCAAGTTGCGCCAGATTTGCCTGAGGCGGCACGCTCAGCGTTAGGGCCTGATGCCACAGGCGTGGGCTGGGTATTTAGTTATGTGTTAGTTGATAAAAGCGGAAAACATGATTTAAGTGAACTAACTAGTTTACAGAATTGGTTTTTAAAGTTTGAGCTACAGACTGTCCCTGGTGTCTCGGAAGTGGCGACCGTCGGTGGTATGGTCAAGCAGTATCAAGTACGTGTTGATCCTAATAAATTACGTGCTTATAACCTGCCCCTTAACAAAATCACTAGTGCCATTCAGCAAGCCAACCAGGAAAGTGGCGCCAGTGTCATTGAGATGGGGGAAGCTGAGTATATGGTGCGCACTTCCGGTTATATTTCATCCATTGCTGATCTTAAAGCTATTCCGTTACAAGTAAATGCACAAGGTACACCACTTTTATTAGGTGATGTGGCGACCATCAATTTAGGTCCGCAAATGCGCCGCGGTATTACCGAACTGAACGGTGAAGGTGAAGTAGTCAGTGGCGTGATTGTGATGCGCTTTGGCGAAAATGCACAAGGCGTCATTGCAGCGGTTAAAGACAAACTCAAAACGCTGCAAAAAAGTTTGCCGGAGGGGGTGGAAATTATACCTACCTATGATCGTTCTGAATTAATTAATAGTGCAGTACAGAACCTTTACTATAAATTACTCGAAGAGTTTATTGTGGTGATTCTGGTTTGTGCCGCTTTCTTGTTTCACTTTCGTTCATCATTAGTGGTGCTGTTAAGCCTACCGGTGGGGATCTTTGTCGCCTTTATTATTATGTCGTGGCAGGGCATTAACGCCAATATCATGTCATTAGGGGGAATAGCGATTGCCATTGGCGCAATGGTGGATGGCGCCATTGTAATGATCGAAAACGTGCATAAACACATGGAAAAAACCGAGCTGACCGATGAAAATCGCTGGCAGGTTATCAGCAAAGCGACACTTGAGGTTGGCCCGGCGCTGTTTTTCTCATTGCTGATTATTACTTTTAGTTTCTTACCCGTTTTTGCCTTAGAGGGACAGTCGGGCAAGATGTTCTCACCATTGGCATTCACCAAAACCTATGCGATGGCCGCTTCTGCAGGTTTAGCAATCACTTTAATTCCAGTATTAATGGGCTATTTCATTCGCGGTAAAGTATTACCTGAACACAAAAACCCCTTAAACCGTTTTCTGGTGGCTTTATATAAACCTGTGTTGGCCTTTAGTTTACGCTTTCCGTTATTAGCAATCAGCTTTGCATTTCTGGTGTTATTGGTTGGATTCTATCCGGTGAGTAAAATTGGCAGCGAGTTTATTCCACCGCTTGATGAAGGCGATCTCATGTATATGCCGACCACTTATCCGGGTATTTCTATCGGTAAAGCGCGCGAGTTATTACAGCAAACCAACAAGCTGATTAAAACTGTGCCGGAAGTGAAAACCGTGTGGGGGAAAATAGGACGAGCGGAAACTGCGACCGATCCAGCGCCCTTAACCATGATTGAAACGACTATCCAATTTATACCTAAAGATCAATGGCGCGCGGGCATGACAAAAAAAATGATCATCGATGAGCTGGATAGCCTGATTCAGTTCCCCGGTTTAACCAACGCTTGGGTAATGCCGATTAAAACGCGTATCGATATGTTGGCCACGGGCATTAAAACACCGATTGGCATCAAAATAGCCGGTGCAGATTTAGGTGAGATTGAAAAAATTGGCAAGCAGATTGAGACTATTCTAAAAGATGTCGAAGGCACTGCATCGGTGTACGCAGAGCGGGTAACGGGAGGGCGTTATGTCAAAGTGGATATAGACCGTCAAAAGGCTGGACGTTATGGGCTTAACATTGCTGAAATACAACAGCTAGTTGCCGTGGCTATTGGTGGTAAAAATATCACCGAAACCATTGAAGGGTTAGAGCGTTATCCGGTTAACTTACGTTACCCGAATGATTATCGCGATTCGCTCAGTGCACTAAAACGCCTGCCGATTGTGACCCCAAGCAAAATGAATATCAGCTTAAGCGACGTGGCTAATGTTTATATAGAGGCGGGGGCGCCTATGATTAAAACAGAAAATGCGCGTCTTAATGGTTGGATTTTTGTCGATATAGAAAATGTTGATTTGGGCTCATACGTTAAAGATGCACAGCGGATTGTGAATGAGCAAGTAATCTTACCGGGAGGATATTCACTGGTTTGGTCCGGACAATATGAATATATGGAAAAGGCCAATGCGCGTTTGGCAAAAGTCATTCCTGTGACGCTGGTTATTATCGTTATTCTGCTGTATATGGCCTTCCGCCGAGTCGGAGAAGTCTTGCTGATTTTATCCACATTGCCCTTTGCATTAATGGGGGGGATTTGGTTGATGTTCTTCCTTGGTTTTAACTTTTCCGTTGCAGTCGGGGTGGGATTTATCGCACTGGCAGGGGTGTCGATAGAAATTGGCGTGATTATGCTTTTGTATTTAAACCAATCATTAGAAGCTAAAAAACTTCAATGTCTTGAGCATTTTAATGTTAATGATTTAAAAGAAGCAGTAATTGAAGGTGCCGGGTTACGTGTACGGCCGGTGATGATGACAGTGGCCGTAGTAGTAATGGGCTTAGTCCCTATTATGTATGGCGATGGTACTGGATCATCGGTCATGCAGCGGATAGCGACACCTATGATCGGCGGTATGATCAGTGCCATTATTTTGACCCTGCTTATTTTACCTGCGGTGTATTTCCAATGGAAAAAAATCAGTCTGCGTAAGCAATTTAATATGAAATAACAGTAATATGTTGAATCATCTTTTATCAAAAAGGGTGATTCATCTTATCAATCATTAACACTACAAAAAAAATAATTTAAAAGGAAAACAAAGATGAACATTAAAAAAAGTAAAATAGCATTAGCACTGGGTGCTTTATTATTTTTATCTGTGCCGCTTTCAAGCGCATTGGCTGATCAAAATCACAATGACGTTAAAGTGGCGCAGAGGGGAGACACTATGGAGTTTATTAAAAGTGAACTGCGCGGTTATGTAAAAGGAGTTAAAAGTGATGATGCGCAGAAAATGCAGCAGCATCTTAATAAGCTCTTAACCTTAAGTACAATGCCAGCTAATCAAACAGCAGATAAAATGAACAACATGCCTGCTGCAAGTATGGGTCATGAGCAGATGGGGATGTCTGAAATGGAGCATGCCAATATGGGTCAGGATGATATGGGCATGGATCATTCTAATATGACTGATAGCGATATGGCGATGGATCATTCTAATATGGCTGATAGCGATATGAAAATGGACGGTGCCTCCCATGATATGTCGACTATGGAAGGCATGAGTCCTGCACAACATCAGCATATGCTCTATATGCAGGGTATTGCCGGGCTTAATGATCTGTTTAAGCAGTTAGAGAAAGCGCAGGATAAAACTGAAATCAAATTTATTTTGGGTAAAGTTAAAGCGCAGCTTAAAAAGAATCAATAATTATTCGCTTGAGATTGTAATTAATCCTGAAGGTCTCTATTTAACAGCTGCTTTTTATTTCGCTCACTCTCACTAAAAGGTTTAAGTGAATGAGATATAAAAGCAGATATGCGAAACAATGAAATTTTTTAAAATTGTAGCAATATTAACTTTAGCTTTAATAAGTAACCTGAGATCGGGTTATTTAGAAATAACGCGGCCCTATTATCCGTCATCATCGAGGTGTTTTGTCGGGGCTAAGCGTGCCTGACGTATTTTCGGAACTGGGCCTTCGGGTTCGGCGCTTGCTAATTTCTAGGACTTATGTCGATTACCACTAGTCTCGCTTTTGCCCGCCTGAAGGCGGGATTCCAATTTGGCGTGCCACTTAACAGTGGTATTTTTGTGTTTTTAGGCACTGAGCTGCTATGCGAAATGTGCACTGGAGAGGGCACGCAGAACTTAGCCCGTTCATAACATTGAACTGCCGTAAATGACTCAGGGCGTCCTTTCCTACGCCTGTCAGGTCATTGTCGTAAATTCCAACGTTCAAATTTGTTCCTGACAAATTTGTCACTTCCCGATCAATTCCCCTTATGCTTTGTCGCTTGTATCTAGGCACTCTAATAACCATAATTCACTATTAATATTTCATTCTCAGCTTGACCTTCCCCTAAGAGTAATGACTAAGCTTGTTTTTAAGATTACAGTCGAAACTGAATTAAGGAGGGCGTTATGTATTTAGATCAAGAAAAAAAACAAAACCTGTTACACATATTTAATTTAGTCAGCACTAAGGGCAGTAAGACTGATGGCGTTTATGAGCTTTCAGGTGTACGTGCATCTTATGATTTCGACGGATATACCTGCTGGTTAGCCTATCGAGATTTGACTGTCACGCTCATGTTTCACGGTTCATATGATTTTGACTATCAACACAAAGAGACGCTGGAATTTTTTTTTAAATTAGTATCAAATTTATTGGCTGAAAAAGATAATTTATAAAGCCCAAACAATAACGATAGGCGACTCTGTGAATTTATTTTTAGAAAAATTTTGCCATTTAGACAAATTAAAAAAAACGTTATAAATAATTTAAATATTATCTTCTCAGCTTGACCTTCCCCTAAGAGTAATGACTAAGCTTGTTCTTAAGGTGACAGTCGAAACTGAATTAAGGAGGTTGTATGTCTTTATCCGCAAGCTTAAAATTACCTATAGAGGGGATGACCTGCACGGGTTGTGCGAGTCGATTACAAACCGCACTCAATGCAATAGAAGGAATTAATGCTGAAGTGAGTTTTGCAGCCAAGAGTGCAGAATTCACTATTGATGGCAGTGTCGATTATGATGGCACTTTAAAATCTATTCTGATGTTGATTGAACAAAAAGGCTACAAAACAGCATCTTCACCGGAAGACGATGTATTGAATAACAGTCAGTCAGTCGCCCCCTCTCCGACAAATAAAGCGCCTCATGACTCCCAAACAAAAACACAAGAGTTACTTTTAGAGGGGGTGACCTGCGCAAGCTGCGTCAGCAAAATAGAAAAAGCCTTAAATGCACTGCCTGATGTTCAACAGGCGCAAATAAACTTTGCTCTCAGAACCGCCTCTATTACCGGTGATGTTGAGACAGAAACGCTAATAAAAACCATTGAAGCGGCTGGGTATAATGCTAAAAGTACAGACAATGCCAGTGACGAGACGCTACTCGATGAAAAAGAGAAAGCCGATCAAAAGTATTATCGACAACTAATATTACAGGTGTGGATCGGTTTAGGTTTAGGGATCCCATTAATGGCGTATGGTCTTTTAGGAGGACCGATGACAGTCAATTCACCTATAGAGCGGGGTGTTTGGTTGGTCATAGGCCTTATCTGTGCGGCCGTAATGTATTTTGCAGGTAAACATTTTTATCTCGGTGCATGGAAATCTTTTGTTAATCACAATGCGAATATGGATACTTTAATTGCGTTAGGGACTGGCACTGCATGGTTATATTCAATGATTGTCGTTATTTATCCGCTGGCTTTACCTGAAATGGCAAGACATGTCTATTTTGAAGCGACCGCAATGATCATTGGTTTAATTAATTTAGGTCTAGCGCTTGAAGTCAAAGCACGTGGTCGTACTAGCGAAGCGATACAGCGATTAATTGGCTTACAGCCAAAAACAGCACGCGTTATTCGTGATGGCAACGATATTGATATAGCCATTGAACAAGTCTTATTAAATGATCTGGTTCGCGTTCGCCCCGGTGAATGTATCCCTGTTGATGGCATAGTTAACGAAGGAAAAACAACCATTGATGAGTCGATGCTAACTGGCGAGCCAATGCCGGTCAAAAAATCACAAGGTGATGAGATTGTTGCCGGCTCCATCAATAAAAGTGGATCTATTATTTTTAAGGCCACTCGCGTCGGTAAAGATACAGCGCTCGCACAAATAATTAAGATGGTTAAACGAGCACAAAACTCTAAACCGCCGATCGGACGATTAGCTGATATTATCGCTTCTTATTTTGTCCCCGTTATTATGATTATTTCAATTACCAGTGCATTGGTCTGGTTAAACTTTGGCCCGGAACCCAGTATTGCTTTTGCCGTTGTATCAGCAACAACAATACTTATTATTGCCTGTCCATGTGCATTAGGGCTGGCAACACCTATGTCGGTGATGGTTGGGGTGGGTAAAGCCGCGGAAGCTGGCGTCCTTATTCGCAATGGCGAAGCCCTACAAAATGCTTCAAAAATCACCACTATGATCCTGGATAAAACCGGCACTATTACCTTAGGTCAGCCTAAAGTAACGGATATTTATCGCGTTAATTCAATGGACGAAAACCAGATCTTGCAATTAGTCGCAAGTTTAGAAATCGGCTCTGAACATCCACTGGCAGAAGCCATTGTGGAATCCGCAAATGAACGAGGTTTACAAACAGATAAAGTCGAACATTTTAACGCCATTGCTGGCCAAGGCGTAGAGGGGATCGTTGGCGATAAAGGTTTATTTTTTGGCAATCAAAAACTAATGGTTGAGCAAGGTATCAGTGTTAATAAAGAAGCTCAGGATGTGAGCCTGAAAATGGCAGGCGAGGCTAAAACCCCCATGTTTTTCGCTATTGATGGTGAGTTAGCCGCGGTTATCGCCGTTGCCGATCCGATCAAAGAAGATTCTATTTCGGCTATCAAACGCTTACAAAAAAATGGTATTCGGGTGGTTATGCTCACCGGAGATAATCAGGCGACGGCAAAAGCGGTGGCACAAAAAGTAGGTATAACAGATTTTTTTGCTGAAGTACTACCGGATGAAAAATCAAAAAAAGTGGCTGAATTACAAGCTCAAGGTGAAATAGTCGGTATGACAGGCGACGGCATTAACGATGCGCCGGCACTTGCGCTGGCTAATGTTGGTTTTGCAATTGGTACAGGGACCGATGTGGCAATAGAAAGTGCAGATATAACATTAATGCGCGGCTCTTTACATGGCCTTGCCGATGCCATTTCCGTGAGTAAAGCCACCTTGCGTAATATTAAACAAAATCTAGTGGGTGCCTTTATTTATAACGCGGCAGGTGTACCGCTCGCCGCGGGAATTTTATTCCCCTTCTTTGGACTGTTACTTAATCCTGTTATTGCAGGCGCGGCAATGGCATTTTCATCTTTAACCGTGGTCAGTAATGCTAACCGTTTACGGTTTTTTAAACCACAAGATCATTAGGAGAAAATTATGTTCATTATTAACTTGGTTGGAATTGGTTTAATTCTTTTAATAGTCTGGTGGTTTTGGCTTTACTCTTCGAAGAACGAGCAAAAAATGTCAGCAAATAAAACCAATGGAGAGATCAGTATTGTTGTGCAAGATGGTGTTTATCAACCATCAACAATAGCACTAAGCACGAGCACTGGCACGACACTTAAATTTACACGTAAAGATCCCAGCCCCTGTGCAGCAACGGTCATCTTTCCTGATTTTGAAATAAGTGAGGAATTACCCTTAAACAAAACCATTGAAATTTCACTCCCTATGATGAAAAAAGGGAAATATGTATTTCACTGTCAAATGCAAATGTACAAAGGTTATCTAATAGTTGAATAAATAAAATTGCCAATGTTTTTTAAATGCGGTCAACATAAATATTGAGGTAATTACTATGATCAATAAATTTAAGATATTTTTATCCACGCCTAAAGGCTGGCTAATTTTAACGGCAGTAATAAGCCTTGTTTACTATTTACTGACTAAACATAATCAGCATTTTTTCGAGTATTTACCTTTTGCAATTCTATCCATCGGGCGAAGTACTCCATCTAAGTCTTGCGAGCAGAAGCGAGTAAATTTAGTAGGGGAGTATGTCAATATTATGTCCTGTCATGCACCTGTTTATGCATGGAGGCCATCATAATAAAGATAATAAATAGAAAATATTTTCACCATTTTCTAAGTAAAACATAAAAGAGAAGGAGGAAATCATGAATGATTTCGAGCACCGAGTAGGTGTGACAGAAGTTAATTTAGTTATTCGAAAACTTCAACTAAAAGGGCTAACTGAATTTAACCTAGCTAAAATCATCTCTGAAATAGATCAAACTGTTGGCATTGAGAGCGTAACGCTTGATATTAAAGACGGCCTACTGCACATAGCTTATGATGTGACTCATATAAATTTAGATGCAATAAAACTCGTCGTAGTTAAGCATGGTGCAGCGTTCTCTGAGGGGTGGTGGAACCATTTTAAAGAAGGATATTATAATTTCGTCGATCAAAATATGAAGGACAATATCAAACATAAGCCATCTTGTTGCAGTCGACCACCGCCTGGAAGCACGAAACACAAATAGCGAATAAGTTAATTGTGTTTCGTTAACGATCTAAAAAATCGATAGTTAAAAAACAACAATATAAAGGAGCCCAGTCATGCTAACTATCAGCCAAGCAGCCAAAGAAACGGGTTTATCTGTAAAATCTATCCGTTATTACGAACAGATAGGTTTAACCTATCCACCTCCTCGTGGTGAAAATGATTACCGCTATTATCCAAGTGCTTTAATCAAACGACTGCATTTTATAAAAAAAACCAAAGACGCAGGTTTTAGTTTAAAAGAAAGTAAAAAATTATTAGCATTAGCTGAAAATAGTGGAAGAAGAAGTGCCGATGTCAAAGCACTTCTGTCTCAAAAAATTGAAGAATTACAAATAAAAATAAAGAGGGAACAAGCACTACTAAAGAGTTTAAAAAACATCACCCTAAAATGTTGTGGAAATGACAAGCCAAACTGTCCAATTATTGATGAATTTGCAAATTAAGGGCGAGGTGAAATTTGATTGATTCTTTTATTTAAGGTTACGGCCTCAAATATCCCCTCAAATTTTAATACTTACGAGCTCATTGGGAGTATGAGTAAAAAAGCTGTTGTTGGGATAACGTAGTAGCAGAAAGCTTTTTTCCCCCTGAAGCAAGAAAAAAGAGTGTACTGGAACAGCTACGATGCACAACAAGATATATTGAATGACATAACCATGTAGTACAACGGTGATCGACTTCACTATTTCTTGGAATATTGTAGTCCAAATGATTTTTAAATGATGAACGGCATTTGAAAAAAGTAGCTTAAGTAGAGTGTGTTAATTTAGTTGGCCGCGTCACTATAACCATTTCAGCAACGTGTAAAATATATCCCTGTACTTTAAAAATTGAGAGGATAACTAATGTCATTAAAAAAAGTAACAGCAATTTTTGATGAATTAAGACTGAGTAATGTAGAGGATACTCTGCGTAAGCACTCAATAATAGGATACACCATTCATAAAACAGAGGGGCGAGGCGCTTATGTTGATACCTACAATAAAAATAAACTTTCTCCTCATATTCAAATGGACATTTACACCAGTGATAAATACGCCGCTAAAGTAGCCAAGATAATTATTAATGCGGCATATACCAATACAGAAGACGAAGGTTTAGTGAGTATCACTTCTGTCGATGAATTGTTTTGGATACACACTAAACATGCTGTTCAAGAAGATGAATTTAAAATAATCGAACCAGAGAATAACTAAATACACAAAGTTATTTTATTAACAATTCTATTTTCCTGCGGCAGTATTCTACATATAGGCGAAATTGTTTATAAAGGGATGGTTAATAAAACTTATCTCTATTCTGTTAAGTTATTATTAACCTCAGTTTTGGATAAGAATATTCAATAAGAAGGGTACTGATTGCTTGTTACAAAATCTGATCTATCAACCAAAAAAGATTAGCACAAGTCGGAACGAGCACGGAAAAATTAATTGAAACTTACCGCGATGGCGACGATCTTTGCCAATTTTTTATTGAACAGAGGCAACAGACCTTATTAGAAAATGTAAAGATTGCTCTCAAGGCCAGTTATCTCATAATGTATCTCCATTCTAGTAGATGACAAATAACCTTGAAAAAATTAAAATAGTTTAGGGTATTTATTATTCTGCTTGTGACAGAATTTCATATTTACCTTGCAGTTTTGCGTGCTCTCGTTGCAAGCTATCGAACTCTTCTTTTTTTCTAATTTAACAATGTATTCTTTTGAAAACGCTAGTTCCGTTTAAATCTTTATGTTTTCAGTTTTTAAGTCATTATTCTGTTGCTCCTGAAGAGCATTCATTTCTTGTCATTTATCGATGGTACTTCATCCTGATTAGTCGTTATAAATGCAGGCTTTGATTGGTATCGAAAAAACAGGTTACAGGCGATAAATCGTTATTGCGTAGAGCGCTGCAAAACCTAGCAGCATCAACAGCACAACGGGTTTTGCCTGACGTAAAAATACCGGTAGCCAGTTTGCTTTCAGGATATAGCTCGCAGTCAGTACCATTAACACACCGGAACAGAACGCCGCAATCCCCCAAAATTCTCTGAAGTGCTGGCTCGCGTACCAGAATATATTCCACAACCCCGCTGCAAGCAGAATAACCCCAATGGTATAGCGAATGGGCCGAGGGCATGCTTTTGCCAGCGGTGGTGCTGCGACGATTAAACCTACGATCATGCAGGCGGTAATAATGGTTCCCATGGGTATCATAAGGTTGACTTCAATTTCGTATTGATCAGGTCTGTCATTATATTTAACCTCAAAAGGGGATGACCGATGCAGAGCTTGGCCACCCGGTAGAATCCAAGGCGTGTGATAATCCGATTGCCAAGTAGTATCAGTTAGGCCAACAGTTCAATGTCACCGGAAATCCAGCGTTGATTTTCACCCGGTTACCACCCGGCAGAGCGGCTGACTGCCAAAAATAGCCGCCTGGCTGAGCAGTGATTCAAGGCAGGTGACAGCGCGGTTTCTAACGCTGTGACCCCAATTACATATTGTGCACTTTCTTTACGATGCCATTTTGCTTCTGAACCTCTCTGATGAAAGATACAATTCGAGGCATATCTGAGAATCCAATCTCAGGTTGTGCTGGCATATTTCCGTATGGCCAATGATGTTGCTGAACACCCTTGGTTACCGCTCTGGAAAAAGCGCCATTACCATGATGACCAGAGTTATAAGTCTGATGAATCAACGGTGGCCCAGAGTGTGTTCCTTGACCGTCGATGCCGTGGCAGGCACCGCAGCTTTCATTAAAAATCTGCTGTCCTGCCGCCGCACGCGGTGACAATTCCCCTACTTTGACGTCAACATGCCCCTTAAAATGCTCAGCCCATACCGGTGAAGCACTCAAGGTGGAAATAAGCGCGAATAAAATAACTTTGTTCATGATTTTTCCCTATTTTTTGATTATTGAATGTCAGTCAAAGCGAATCTTTCGTTAATTAAATTTGTTGAACGGCAGACGCCTGCGCCCTCGTTTATTAATGTCTGTCAATTTAGCACAGCCGATTCTTCAGAGGCTCATGCCTTGTGCATAACTCTCCAAGTTAAAGTCAATCATATCATACCCAAAAAAGACCGTACTGCTCAAGAATTTTGCACATTAAAGCTATTTAAAAAAGAAGAAGTGCAGTCAAGTGCACATAGAATAGGGAGAAAACCTCATAGCAATTTTCATGACGAAAATTGCTATGAGGGGCTTTCAAAATGTGCCACTAGCGATTGGGAACCGTTTGAGGAGTGAAAAAAGGGCGCCTATGTCAATATATTTCAGCACAGGACTTTTCGGTGCTAGGGTCTTAACTACTTTTAGTAGTCGTTCCCGTTATTGCCATTGTCTATCTCCATATGCAGAGGATTTATTTAAAATGTTGTTAATATAGTCATAAATAAAGCATAAACAGCCAACATAAAGCGCGAAAGATTAATAGTGTGTTTTATTATGTTACAGTCATGCCTTTAATATGATTCATTCTTTTTCAGTGAGGTCTTTACCTGAGCATTGGGGATTAACGGCTGGAAAAATTTGGGCAACAGTGCTGCTATGCCAGGGGCAAGAAATACACAAACACAGTGGGTTCTAGAATGATCAACTTGTTTTTAACTAAAAGAGTAATGAGATAAAAATGAAAATATTTAAAATGATAGCCATATTAAGTTTGGTTGTAGTCAGTAATTTAGTGAGCGCTCATTCAGGGCTGAAACACTCAACACCAGAAAATGGCGCTATGTTAATTCAGCCTCCTGAAGACTTGACCCTTGAATTTACTACACAAGTTAAATTGGTCAGATTGCAATTAATAGATCAATCTGGAA
Source organism: Psychromonas sp. MB-3u-54 (assembly GCF_002836415.1). Classification (GTDB taxonomy): domain Bacteria; phylum Pseudomonadota; class Gammaproteobacteria; order Enterobacterales; family Psychromonadaceae; genus Psychromonas. The sequence continues at coordinate 39,325 of NZ_PJBP01000169.1, forward strand.
ATTCAATTAAACTTAACGCTAAACCAAGTAACGACTTTAAAGCTGCATTTAGTATCGCATTGCCTGTACTTGAGACGGGCACTTATAAGGTTAAGTGGTTGGCGATGGGGAAAGATGCTCATAAACTGCAAGGAAACATTCCCTTCACGGTTAAGGACGCTGGTATGGCAAAAATACCTGCTATTTCAGACGCAGACAATGAGACTTAGTTAGAGTGTCTATGATGGAAATTACTCTTTGGGATTATAGTAATATAATATCCAAGTGGTTGATGTATATTGGGATAGCCGCCGCGATTGGCGGCCCTTTTATTGCTGCTTTAATAAATACCCCCGTTAATAAAAAGTCACTTCTTAATTATATTGTGATAAGTAGTGTGTTAGGTTTTGCCGCAGTCATCATAAACTTTTTCATTCAGGTTGGTGCCTTTTCTGAAACTGGCTTATCAGGTATGTTTGATGCTGGATTGATAAGCTTTCTTTGGCAAAGTGCGGTGGGTGATTCTGTTTTATGGCGTTTGCTCGCCTTTACCGTTTTAGGCTTTGCATTATTGTGGGACAATCTTAATGCAAAATACGGAACCTTTAGCTTCAAAGATGCAACTTTCACATTTTTATATGTGGCGGCTATTGTTAGCTTTGCATATTCATTTACCTTTATAGGCCATAGTGCCGTTATAGGTGGCGCCGCAAAGTGGTTGCTGGCTTTTCATATTATCACTGTGTCTTGGTGGGTAGGTGCACTATACCCTTTATGGCTTAGTTGCAAATTATTGCAGCCACCTGCGCTGTATAAGTTGATGTGCTTATTTGGTAAAATTGCGATGTTTATGGTGGGCATTTTAATCGCTTGTGGCATAGGTTTGTTATATTTATTTTTAGAAAATCCACTGGCGTTATTGACCACAACCTATGGTCTGGCCATGCTCCTAAAACTGATTTTTGTCGGTAGTATTTTGTTAATTGCCGCTTACCATAAATTCCGACTTGTAGAAGAAATACAACAACAAGCAGGTATCAAAAAACTACAAAAATCAATAAAGAATGAAATGCTAATTGCAGTGGTGATTTTAACTATTACCGCTGTGTTATCATCGATTTTAGGGCCCGAATAGCTTAGCTTAACGCCATGCGCAACTTTAAATACAAATTACATGTTCGAGTTGCAGTGGCTTATTTTTTAAGTAAGATATTGGCAAGCATGCCCAATACATGCGCTAATATCTTGCGACTTAATCGACCTGTTAGCTGACCTTCGCGCTATGTCTTCCTATTCTAAAGGATGAAAAATTTAACTTTTACGAATTTAAAATAGTTAGGCTATTTATTATCCTGTTTGTGACAGAATTTTATATTTACCTTGCAGTTTTGCGTGCTCTCGTTGCAAGCTATCGAGCTCTTCTTTTTTCTTTTCTAATTTATTAATCTGTACTTTTGAAAATTCTAGTTTAGCTTGAACCTTTATGTCTTCAGTTTTTAAGTCATTGAGCTGTTGCTCTTGAATAGCATTCATTTCTTGTAATTTATCGATTTTACTTTCACGATTTTTAATCGAATCACTTGCATCTTGTTCGAATTATTCAAATTCTGTATTTATATTCATCAATTGTTGAAGAAACCCTTTTTTCAGCTAGCTGCTGGGCAATGTCATAACTTGATTTAGTTATTGAGTTAAGTGAGTGATGACTTGTTTACTAAGTCGATCTAAATAATCTTCAATCTCAGTCGGTAATACTATTTCATGTTCGTCTTCGCCATTAGAGGCAGATCCTTTTTTATATTTATTCCACACAGTCCGGATCCTTGGATACCACCTCGGTCACCCAGCTTGGTTCTTATTGAACCCGGGTTTACAGCCTTGCCTAATTGTTCAATTTCTAGGCCTGCACTAATTATCTCTTCTTCAGTAACTTCTGAAAGCCTTGCCATAACGAAATCATCATTAGTTTATTTTTTATGTGGTGTTATTAAGCTCTGGTAAACAAACGACCGAGACAACACCAACGAATCGTTGAGGTTATATTACAACCTCATATGGTGAACCTAGGCGAATTAGCTATCATTGGCATTATATTATGTTTTTTTATGGGCGTTCCTATCTGCCGTCGTGCAATGGTGGCGTTCTAACAAACTACTTAGGCGTATTAATGCTACTTCACATTCCCTATTGGCGTCGAACGCTAGGCTGATTGAAACTGAATTGCTGTTGGCATTTTCGTTAGTCATTTTTAAACCTATCTCGGTACTATCAACAGGGCTTGCCAAAAATATTTCCTCCCAACAATTACATATAGTATGTCTTCATGAAGAGGTGCATGCACAGTATAGAGATGGGTTCTATAAGTGGGCTTTGAGGTTTATATCTGCCTTTCATTGGAGCAACCGGCAGATCAGCAAGTTGCCAACTCGGCCCAAAGTAATATTATCGTTGCGGAAACGATTGTCCGAGTGAAACAGCTCATGGGTTCTGCCTGCGACGAAGAATCGCTATGTCAATTCTTAGATTCTGATCTCGAGCAACGTGTTCACTCTCTATTAGAACAAGCACCTGGCAATTCTTTACCCAGGCACTCTATTCTATGGGGTTTAATTTCCTTTTTTGCTCTCACTGTTTGTGGATCAGCTCCCCTTCACAATACCATTGAGGCCTTAATCACATTATAAACATGCTGTTCGCTTTCTACATGCCCTAATAAAAACCTATCGACGCTCGGTTTTTATTAGGACATACTCCCTTCGCTAAATTATGAATACAACACATTCGTGTTGATATAAATACTAACGATAAGATTTACGAGGAAACTTATACCATGTTTAAAAGTATTATTACAACCGTTGTTATTACGATCACCATGTTTCTATCGACTGCCGCCTACAGCAGTGCAGGTCATAGCCACGGCCCTTCAACCGCCCCTAGCAATGAACAAATAATATCAAAAGCGTTTCAGGATTTATCCACCATTGTTAATAAGTCTGAACTAGTGGAAGGTCAAGCATTGAACGAAAGCTGGAAAGAGGTAACTGATAAAAAAATTCAGGAAAAATCATTAAGATACTATATCGTTGCTTTTACAAATACTGTTGAGAAAAAAACACTCTATATCCTATTGAATAGTAAAGGCACTTATATGGGAGTAAATTTTAATGGGAAATTTGAAAAATTATAGCACTGACATTTTCTTTAGCTATCACCATTAAAGACGATAAGGAAACTAACCGCTATGCTGTTTAAGTCAATATCACCAATTCGCCTCCTCTTGCTGCTCTTTGCTTGCAGCTTTTCGGCAACGCTTTTTGCCCACGGTGTAGACGAGAGTACCAAACAGTTTTTACTGGTGAATGAGGGCGTTTCGATCATCCCATATATGTATATTGGCGCTAAGCACATGGTGACCGGTTACGATCATTTACTGTTTCTCGTAGGGGTTATCTTTTTCCTCTATAGAGCAAAAGACGTCATGGTCTATGTGACACTCTTTACTATTGGTCATAGTTTAACGCTGATGTTCGGTGTCTTGTATAATATGTCGGTAAATCCCTATTTGATCGATGCAATTATTGGATTCTCTATCATCTATAAAGGCTTTGATAATCTGGGCGGTTTTAAACGGATATTTGGCTTTCAGCCTAATACTAAAGCGGCGGTGATGATTTTTGGCTTGTTTCATGGATTTGGTTTAGCGACCAAAATACAGGAGTTCGACATTCCACAGGCTGGCTTAATAGAAAACCTTATTGCCTTTAACGTCGGTGTTGAACTAGGCCAATTTTCAGCCTTGATCTTAGTTCTCTTAGCACTCAGTTTTTGGCGAAAGTATCCCAGTTTCTTACGTTTTTCAACGGCAACGAACGCGCTGCTTATGAGTAGCGGGGTGATGCTGGTTGGCTTTCAACTCACAGGTTTTTTTACAACGGTTTAAGGTGAATATATGTCTCAACTAGAACAGAAAGGAAGTGCTCAGCATGAGCCACAGCACTCCGTGCAATCAACTCAAACGTTAGTAAAAGTAAGTGCCTTTGCCGGACTTTTTGGGGCGCTCATATTAATGGTAGCAATATTACCTGCCGAATATGATATTGACCCGACGGGTATAGGGGCCGCTTTGGGGTTAACCAAGTTGGCAAATGCGGCGTCGGTTAATCCCATTAAACAGACAATGTCAGGGCAGGCGGCTGAATTTCAAGAGCATAATACTGAAATTACGGTCCCCGCTGGAGCGGGCTTGGAATATAAGCTCAGTCTGCTGAAAGGTAATGCCATTCGTTATTCCTGGAAATCGTCAGGTGGAAAACTCTTTTTTGATTTTCACGGTGAACCCAAAGGTGATACGACCGGTTATTTTGAAAGCTATACGGTAAGTACCACCGATGCTATCAAAGGTTCACTGACAGCTCCCTTTGATGGCGCACATGGCTGGTATTGGAAGAACAACGGGAGTTCGCCTATTACGATAGCACTGGAAATTGAAGGGAACTATAAAATTATAGGCATCAAGTAAACGCGTTATTTGATGAAAAAGTAATGCACTAATTTAAGTATCTAGGAAGGTTATATTAAATATTTTACTCGTGCAGGAAAAATGTTGATCTTAACTCGCTTTTTGGGGATTAGTGGTCGCTTGGGGGGATCTCTCTCATAAGATTAGCCTTCTGCATGTATAAGCACACGATTTTTTTTGCCTTACTTTCTGCGGCTCTATTTGGAGCCGCTACCCCCGCAAGTAAGTGGTTTTTGGCTGGATTAACCCCATTCCAATTGGCTGGTTTTTTATATCTAGGTGCAGCACTCGCGGTTGCCCCATCCTCTTTTAGGAGAGGCTTATCACCGGCTGTACTCGCTATTTGATTTAGTACAGCATTTGAGGTTAAATATTTGCTCTCGGGCGATAGCGGATCCATTAGCCGCATGTAAGGTATTTAACTGAATTGAACAAAGTAAGTCTTTGTCTTTGAAGCCTAGAAATGATTCGAGCTGCTTACGATTTACGTGATATCTTGCAGATTTATCTTCACAAGAAGACAAAATTGTCACACGAGAGGGGCGAATAAAATCATAAGACTCGATGAATTCATTTCGTTTGGTGGAGGAGTTGTTATAGGTGCTGCTGCTTTCTATCTTGCTCCCCAGATTAAAAAAAGACAGGCGGTTTTCTAGTTTTAGGATCAGGGCGAGAACAGCGTTGTTAAGATGACCGGTTTTCAAAACAAGCCGTTGCCTATGATTTATACTCGTTTTGATATTCCAATACAGAGTAAGCCTGTCGAATATAATGATTGATTGCAAAGCAAGCAGGTAAAGTATAAAACCTGTCAGGAAACATATCAAAGGGCAGTACTATGGCAAAAATTTTTTCAATAATATAGGATACTTTCTGCGTTTTTTTCGAAGGTTTAATCACTTCAAAGCACATATTTTTCTCAAGTTAAGAAGCGATATTCACATTTTCATTATCAAGGTCACTCTATAATAGTCCACATCTTCTACACCCATCGAAGATAAATGTTTGCCAGGCGAATAGATGGCCACAAGCAGGGCAGCTATTTATAAAGTTACGATTATGTTTAACGCATGATGTAAACAGCGGCATTGGTGAGCGACAATTAATAACGCCACCTTCTTTGATACAAGCAAGGCAAGGTTGTATCAAAACCGGGTATGAGCGTCCTGCCTTTTTGCGCTAATGTTAATATAACGGCAAAAAATATGAGGCAAATGCGGCTTTAGATTGTGTTTTATTGCATTTGCACCGCTAAATGCTAAGCTTAAATTATAATTATATTAAAAATGGAGATCTTTTTATGAATGCATTACTTAAACCTAACCAGTCAGAAGTGTTAATGAAAGCTTTTAACAATGCTTGCGACGCTTTAAAACTGGGTATTAAAGAAAGATCTCAATTACTGGGTGTAAACAGAGCGACTTTAAATCGTCATGCTCAGCGTGGGTTTTCTCCAGAGTCAAAAACATGGGAGCTTCAGCTTCACTTTATTAGACTTTATCGTTCATTATATGCCATTGCAGGTGGAGATTCAGCGTTTATGTATCATTGGTTTCAGACGGACAACACGGCTTTAAATGGCGTGCCGGCAGCGATTATTTTGAAAATAGACGGTCTATTTAGAACCAATCAATATTTAGACGCTATGCGAGGTAAAGTTTAACTATGATAGAGCGTGTACTGTTAGAAATTGGTGAGTTACAACGGTTCAATGCTGATGTGACTCGCATCGTTGAGACACAAGAATATGCAGCAACAACAAGTCTCGTTGATGATTTAGACGAGCAATCATTATTAGAAGAACTGCTCGATGAAGTTAAGCCCAATCACCGGAAGGGAGCGGAGTGCCTGCATTATCTAATATCCACACCTTTTAGATACCCACCACTGAAACATGGTTCTCGGTTTGGCGATGTAACCATGCCCAGCTATTTTTACGCCAGTGAAGATGTAAAAACCGCTTTATCGGAATGCGCGTTTTATCGCTTTGTTTTTCTTGATGATATGTCTGTACCATACAACAAACCAATTAAATCAGAGCATATGTCATTTAGTGTAAATATAGATGCGCTAGCAACGGCTGATTTAACCAAAGTCGAATCAAAGGATATTGTCGCCGCACTTGCTTCCCCCGTAAACTATATTTTCACACAACAGTTAGGAAAATATTTAACAGAGAAAGGTGGCGCTACAGCATTAAGATTTTATTCTGCCAGAGCAAACGAAAATAAAGGTATTAACATTGCGGTTTCCAAGCCAGAGGTGATTATTTCAAAGAAACCAGAAAATAATATTAACTGGATTTGTCACACAACCGCTAAAAAAATCAGTTTTAATGCACATGAAAGTACACCGATATCATTTGATATCGACAGGTTTCTGATAAAGGGTGTATTGCCTAAGCTTTTATAAGCTATTAACGACACAGTTATGTGCCTTTACATTTACTGATTTACAAAAAGTCACAGTGTAACTCATTGTAAATATTGCTTTAATCCCTCCTTCTGGCTAATTATTAAAATAATTATATAGCAGCTATCTGAGATGAGTCATCAATTAGACCAATCCGCATAAGTAAATGGTCTAAAATTGCGCAGGAAAAAATAATGATAGCAAGACGTTTAATTGAGTAATAGCTGGCTATTGAGATTGAAAACAACGAAGCTAGCATTAATTTTAACAAGTAAGATAGGTCAGATATTTATGTGGATTGGTCTTATACAGAGGGCTTATTAAAACGTCTCAGGGTTTGATTGCTTGCTCTTCAAATTACGAAATATACGCAGATTTATCCCATAAAATGATGCAAGTAATAGGGCGGTTTGGCCCTTCACTGTATATTTCCTCCATTGATGAATCTTTCTTAAACTGTAATGAAGCGATACCTGATTTAGTGCTTCACGCTCAAAAAATAAAAAATCCGCCAGGCAGTATGAAAAGAAACCCGTTTGTGTTGGTAAAACACTTACTCTGGCAAAAGTGGCTAATCAGATTGCAAAAAAATGGCCTGAGTTTAATGGCAGCGACTATTTGCTCTACAGAAAAGCGTTTTACTTTCATTATGCTACCCACATAACGTTAAAATCATGCCCGATTTTATCGTTTATGTGGATCTTTTAATTGGGGGCCCATCAAGTCACTACCTATCAAAATAACAGATTTACACAACCGCAGGGGGATACTTGTTTTGCAGAAAACAGGGCTGCGCATAGTCGCATCCTGCTTTACAGACGTTTATTCCGTGATTATTTTGGGCGATTACTTATACAGCGTGCGACAACAGTAAATCACATTTGGCTGCGGCGCTAAAAACAGCTATAGTTCGCGTCTGAATTTAGTTATTGGTTGGAAATGTTCACTATGCCTGATGGGTCAAGCAGTACACTGACAGTTAACTCCCCCCTTGGCGTATATCAAGCGCAATTGGGTAGCAAGCTTGTTGACGATCCCTCACAACTACAAGCAATAACGGCTCTGGATGCACTGTTTAGCCAATTAAGTCAGCAAAGTACAACGTCACCTGGGCCCATTAAAGGGCTTTACCTGTGGGGTGACGTGGGACGGGGTAAAACATTTTTAATGGACTTGTTTTATGATTGCTTGCCACAGGAAGGCAAACTGAGACTGCACTTTCATCATTTTATGGCACGCATTCATCACGCCCTCAATGAGCACGCAGGTCAACAAGATCCCTTGGTGCTCATTGCCAAAGACCTGGCTAAAGAATGCCATATATTGTGTTTTGATGAGTTTTTTGTTTCCGACATTGGCGATGCCATGATACTGGCAGGTTTGTTTGCATCTTTGTTTAAACAAGGGGTGGTGTTAGTCGCCACGTCGAATATACCCATCGAGCGTTTATATGAAAATGGCTTAGCCCGGCATAAATTTTTACCCTGTATTGCCCTGCTACAACAACATACGCAAATGTTGCATCTGGACGGTAAACAAGATCACCGTTTACATCAACTAGATGCACAACAAAATGAAACCCGGTTTATCACCCTATCCAGGCATGTGGGCATGACCGGGGAAATGGATTTTTCGGCTATTTTTTCTGAACTAACGCAAGCCACTCCCTCGGCAAAAACCAACCATAGCAGCATCAACATCTGCCACCGTGAGATCACTGTGGTTTGCGCCACTGACAGTAATATTCCAAACTCAATTGTGTGGTTCGACTTTTACGCTTTGTGTGATGGCCCCCGTTCGCAACTCGACTACATGGAAATTGCCACTCGCTTTAATACTGTGATGATAAGTGGTGTACCGCAATTAGGTGGCCAGGTACGGGGATGGATTAAGGCCCGTGGCACCGAAGATGGCATAGGTGACAACCAGGCTGCCAGCACCGGTGAGCGTATATTATCTTATGCGGCTAATGACGATATGGCCCGGCGTTTTATCAGCCTAATTGATGAGTTATATGACCAAAAAGTAAGGCCCTATTTAATCTGTGATGTGCCATTGGCCGAACTTTATTTAGAAGGCGCACTGATATTTGAATTTCGCCGCACGTATAGTCGCCTGATTGAAATGAGTCAGGGCTAAGTAAGTTTTCTCAGAAGCAAAAAGTTGTTGTTAGGGGGATGCCATCCTTTACGTGTGTGACATGCCATTACTCATAAGCCTGTCACTTGTTTGGTTTAACCCGATGATCGAAGCAAGACAACTTGTTCCCCTAATTTTGGTGAAAATCAATATATAGAAACATCACCTGACGTTGCTCAAAGCGACTTAAAACAATATCTTCAATATTTTTTGTTGTAATACAGAATAATTTGTCTCTATTCTAATGCGCTATGGGGGCGTTTGCGCCTTAGCTTTCTGAGTCGCAAAGGGGCACAAACCGAGTTAGGATATAATCTTACCGTTAACGGAAATTCAAGATTAAAGACCTGGCACGAATGGCACTTGTACCATGGTATAATACCGTTTTATGGTCGCTAAACTAATAACGCCATACCCTACAACTCTAAATTCTTCGGTTATATATCATGAAAAAACTTCTAATTATTGGTTATGTTTGGCCAGAGCCTAACTCTTCTGCAGCAGGTAGTCGTATGATGCAGTTAATTAACTCTTTTCAACTGCAACACTATCAAATTACTTTTGCCAGCCCCGCACAACAAACGGAGCACATGGCTGATTTAAACGCTCTGAATATCGCAGTTGAAAATATCAATCTTAATTGCACCAGTTTCAACGATTTTATTGTCAAATTAGCACCAGATGCGGTGATGTTTGATCGCTTTATGATGGAAGAGCAATTCGGTTGGCGAGTCAGTGAGCATTGTCCGCAAGCATTACGTATTCTAGATACTGAAGATCTCTTTTGTTTACGCCATGCACGGCATCAAGCGTATAAAGAAAAGCGCAGTATCACCGACGAAAACCTACTAACGAGCGATTTAGCCAAACGCGAAGTTGCAGCCATATTTCGTTCAGACATCAGCTTAATGATTTCAAACGTCGAGATTGAGTTATTACAGCGACTGTTTAAAGTCGATGCCAAATTATTGCACTATTGCCCATTCATGCTCAATGAAGCGCAATTAACACAAGTAAACCCTCATTATCAACAACGACAAGACTTTATGGTTATTGGTAATTTTAGGCATGCCCCTAATTGGGACGCCGTGTTGTGGCTAAAACAACAAATATGGCCACTTATCCGTAAACAGTTACCTAACGTAGTACTGAATATTTATGGTGCGTATCCGCCGCCGAAGGCGACCGACTTACATGATGAAAAGTCAGGGTTTTTAGTCAAAGGTTGGGTAGATGATGCAGTACTTGCTATGCAAAGCGCAAAGGTGTGTTTAGCACCATTACGTTTTGGTGCCGGCATGAAGGGAAAACTAGCCGAAGCGATGTACTGTGCAACCCCGTCAGTAACAACAGATATTGGCGCTGAAAGCATGCAAACTGAACGCCCCTGGGCGGGCGCAATAGCGAATGATCCACAAGCAATTGCAGATGCTGCGGTAAAATTGTACCAAGAGGAAAGTATTTGGAAAACGGTGAGTGATTTAGGCCCTAAAAATGCAAAATTTATGTATCAACAAGAAAGTATCAATAGCGCATTGTCACAGTGTATTAGTCAACTAACCGATACGTTAACTTCACACAGACAAGCCAACTTTATTGGTAGCATGCTTAATCATCATCATCATAAAAGTACGCAGTACATGTCTCAATGGATTGACGTCAAAACGCAGCTGAAAGTTATTGTTGAAGGGGCTGATGAGCAGTAATGTAAATAAGTGGGGCCG
>NZ_PJBP01000170.1 GCF_002836415.1 Psychromonas sp. MB-3u-54
AGATTACCTTGGCAAGGGTTTATTTGCATAAAAACATCAAACGCTCAAATAACAAACAAAACTGACTGCGCTCGTATATTTAACATACAAATTCATCTCAATCCGGTGGTTAAATATGAGGTTGTGCATACTAAACATATCCCTAAAGAAAAAATAATAAGAATTATTAAAGAAATTCTTCAAATATCGTCAATATATCGGAATCCAATCTTTAATTTTGATAGCCAATAAATTTGATCGGGCTTTAAGGGCATGTATTTAATGCTGTCTCTCTTATTTATCTCTTTATTGTTGATTCTTATAGTGCATTCAATCCTTTCAGTTCTCCTTTATAGAAGCTGTTAATGAATACTCATTCCTAAGCCCTCCTTTACAGAGACTGTTAATAGTTAATAATCAACTAAGCCCTCCTTTATAGAGGCTGTTAATAATTAATCATCAACTAAGCTCTCCTTTACAGAGACTGTTAATAGTTAATCATCAACTAAGCTCTCCTTTATAGGGGCTGTTAATAGTTAATCATCAACTAAGCCCTCCTTTATAGAGGCTGTTAGTGAATAACCATCAACTAGGTTCATCACAAAAGAGGCTATTAATGAATCACCGTCACTCAGTTCTCCGCTATATATGCTATTAATATATAACTGATAGTTACCTATCAGCATTCCAGCACAAAACATGGCCTCAGGTTTTCAGGTCGATATGAACTGCCGAACAAATTAATTCGCCAGTTTAATGGATAAAATAAGGATATTAATGAATAAGAATTTATTATTGTGTGCAGGTACCGCCCTCCTCTCTTTGAATGTATTTGCTGCCGCTCAAGTCGCAGATACTGTCGCCCCCGAAACCGCTAGCTCATATCAACAAAAAACAAGTGTTGTTGCTAATGACTATATGGTTGCAGCTGCAAATCCTCTTGCTGCCGAAGCAGGATACCAAGTATTAAAAAACGGCGGCAATGCAGCTGATGCATTAGTTGCGGTTCAAACGGTACTGGGACTGGTTGAACCGCAATCATCAGGCTTTGGTGGTGGCGCTTTTCTGGTCTACTATGATGCCAAATCAAAAGTCTTAACCACATTTGATGGGCGTGAAACCGCTCCTTTGGCAGCAAAACCTGAATTATTTCAGGACAGCGACGGTAAGCCCTTAAAATTTTATGATGCTGTCGTCGGCGGACGTTCGGTTGGTACACCGGGCACTGTTAAGTTATTGGCGACGCTGCATGAAAAATATGGCAGTAAAGAATGGTCAGAACTCTTCCAGCCCGCACAGACACTTGCCAATAATGGTTTTACTGTGTCGCAGCGATTAGCGTCTTCCATCGAAAAAGATAAAGCGCGCTTAAGCCGGTATCCGGACACCAAAGCGTATTTCTTTACAAAAAATGGCGAGCCGTTACCCGAAGGCAGTTTACTTAAAAATAAAAAGTACGCTGAAACCTTGTCAGTCATCGCTCAAAAAGGTGAGAAGGCTTTCTATCAAGGCCAGATAGCAGAAGATATTGTTAATAAAGTGAACGGCATTACTGATAATCCGGGGGTACTCGCGCTGGAAGATTTTTCAACTTATAAAATAATAGAGCGTCAGGCGGTATGTGCGCCTTATCATCAATATTCTGTCTGCGGCATGGGACCTCCCAGTTCCGGTGCATTAACTATTGGTCAGATATTGGGTATTAGCAGTCATTTTGATCTGAAAAAACTCGGTGCAGACAGCCCTGAAGCGTGGCAGATCATTGGTGATGCATCAAGACTCGCTTTTGCTGACCGTGGTCGTTATATGGCGGATTCTGACTTTGTGCCAATGCCAGAGGGTTTGCTTAACGCAGACTATCTTGCCGAACGAGCAAAATTGATCCAACCAGGTAAAGCATTATCAGAAGTATCCCCAGGTAGCCCACCGTGGAAGAATGCTATCGCGCGGGCTGATGATCAATCTATTGAATTCCCTTCCACTACCCATATTGTGATCACGGATAGAGAGGGAAATACCCTCTCCATGACCAGTACCGTTGAAAATGGTTTTGGCTCAAGGGTCATGAGTAATGGTTTTATCCTTAATAACGAGCTGACTGATTTTTCATTCTCGTCCTATAAAGATGGCTATCCTATCGCTAATCGCGTGGAACCTGGAAAACGTCCCCGTTCATCCATGTCTCCGAGCATTATTATGGAAGAGGGTAAACCTTATATGGCATTAGGATCGCCCGGTGGCTCACGCATTATCGGATATGTTGCATCTACTATTATTGCGCATTTAGATTGGGGAATGGGGATCCAGCAAGCCATCGATTTACCGCATTTAGTGAACCGTTTCGGCACCTATGATCTTGAACAAGGTACGAAGGCAATACGATTTAAAAAAGCCCTTGAAATGATGGGTTATAAAGTGAATATTCGGGATCTAAACTCCGGACTTCACGCCATCCTGCTTAAAGATGGTAAATTAATCGGCGGTGCAGATCCTCGTCGTGAGGGTATTGCTTTAGGAGATTAACAGCTGTAACTATCGGTAATAAGTTAAAATGCCGGCATAACGCTTAATACCGTTCACTTAAGGTGAACGGTATTACTTTTTTTAACTGGATACCTGTTTTTAGAACACTTTAATTCTCGTGGATAACTCCTCTCTCGCCTTGCAGGTAAAACAAATTGTTTAGCGCTTTTGGTTATGTCCATAACATACTTAGGAATATTTCCTGGTGAGCAAAATGGCAACATCGTTAACTGATAAATAATATGCATTGATGCGCCATGAAAGCTCAATTGGTTAGGGTGTATTCCATCAAGTGATTTCGCCATTAATATCATTTGATAACGTATTAAATTATAAGCTAATAATATCCCCCATAACTCTTGTTTTATTAATTCAGGCTGATTGCTACGTAAAGTAAATTGACTATCAAGCAGTGATTGTTTCATTTCTCTAAAGCCTAATTCAATTTCCCACCGATGTTCATATAAATCAACAATATCAGCGGCAGGAAACTGCATGGCATCTACCATTGACGTTAATATCTGTCGGGGTTTTCCATTCACTTTTTTAGTCAGTAAGCGGGCTTCAATGTATTCAGGTAAATCGGCAAACTTCTTTCGTGCTTGAGGGCAAGCCGTTAAACATACCACTTTATCTTGTCGCCCTAAGCTTCTGACTACTTCATATTGCGTATTTTTCTTTAACGGCATCAGCCAGTGTCGTGAAATGCCCGTCGAATGCCAGCGATTGAGCAACCCTAAAGAATAAAAACCACGGTCGAATAGCGTTAAACTATTATCTGGTGTATCTGAAATTAACTTTTTAGCCAAATGCATTTCATTTACATCGACACTATCAAATGCACTTTGAGTTAATAGATGACTGGTTAGCTCCATTTGGCATACCATTCGGACTTGAGGGTAGCTTGCTTTACTATGTTGATTGCCTGTTCGTCCAAAGTACTCGTTATTTTCTTTTGAATCGGGCGTACGCCAAACAACGCCATCGACACCTAACAACGATAAACCGCACCACGTTGGGTGTTCTGATTTTTCATGCCACAATGATTGTGTTTGATTGAAGATAGATTCAATTGCTTGATGGCCCAGTTTCTTCCGTGCTTGTGTGACTGCTCTTGGTGCAACATAAGGCTCGCCATTAGGAAGAATAATATCAAGTTGATTGACTAACTGACGCATCGAGTACTTACGAAAAAGTGCCATTCCAACAACAGCCCAGACCATTTGCTCCATCGGTAACTTACGCTTTCTAATGGTGGCGACACCTGCTTGGGAGAGTGCGTTCGAGACTAAATCTGGGTCTAATAGTTCATTGAGCGCAGTAAATTCAGTGAAATTATTAACTGATACTTGAGATAGGGCTGAAGAAAGTTGCATAAAAAATCCGATGTCTTGTGAACATCGGATTTTGATCTCATTCAGCTAAAAATCAATAGATTTTTCTTAACTGATCGGCATTAGGCATAACGCTGGCATTTTTATTTTTACCCGGAAACTATTTGCTTAGATGCTGCTTATTCAATAGTACCGGGTAGTTTATCTTTATCTTGTTTCGGCGGAGCAATCACAAAGTGATCATTTAAATGTGCTTCGGCGACAGTATAAAAGCCGCTTACTGCAAAATGTTAGCCAGATCACGTTATGAAAAATATTTTCCAAATAACATCTCACCATTGACGTGATAATAATATTGTTTTTTGCTTTACAGAAATTCAAACAAACCTAAAAAGCAGTTTAATACCCATTAAAGCTGATACACATTCTTTTTAAAAATGAATTTACAAACCCCCACGCCAATGAAAAATATTTTCCATACCATACAAAATAAGTTATATTGATTTTGAATTAAGTACAAAAAGGTGAAGATTGAAGCCATTCTTTTAATATGTGCGTAAAGGCATATTCACAATCAGCGGCGGTCAATCAAGGGGCCAAATAGTGATAACTAAATACCGGGGAACAAGCCTGCGTAGGGAGTAACAGGCTACCAGCCCGTTGAAGTAGAATAATCTGCATTGACGATAACAAAAGCGATTGGTTACGGCACAGTCAGTCATTAGCTTCATTGCAATATTAAAAACTCGGATCCCTGCAGCTGATTCTTAGCATGAATGAGTTCAACATATAAACCGAAAACTGACCACGATGGCAGCATGCCTATTGCAGACATCATCTATAGGCTTCGCCACGGGCGGACGGAAAGATGTAAAATTTTATTTTTCACTCTTACAGCTTGTCGTTATCTTACGCTGTGGTTTACCGTTGTTATTGCCGCAATCTTTTAAATTACAATATGCCGTAAAAACCACTGTAATATCAGTATTTATAAACTGTCAGGCATAGATTAAAAAACTACAACAGTGCTCTTAAATAAGGCCGATAACCTATCGGTGCCGTAAATTAATTCAAGTGTAAACAACAAGCTCTTATTGGCTTAAATAAATGAAGGAGAATAAAATGGCTGGATTTGACAAAGTAGTATCAAGTTATGAACAAGCAATGGCAGGTCTTGAGGATAACATGACCGTTATTGCGGGTGGTTTTGGTTTATGTGGTATTCCAGAAAATCTAATCTCAGAAATAAAACGCCGCGGCACTAAAGGGTTAACCGTGGTTTCCAATAACTGCGGTGTTGATGACTTTGGTTTGGGCGTTTTATTACCGGGTCGTCAAATCAAAAAAATCATTGCCTCTTATGTGGGTGAAAATGCGGAGTTTGAGCGCCAGATGATGGCCAATGAATTAAAGGTTGAGTTAACACCTCAAGGTACTTTAGCTGAAAAAATGCGAGCCGGTGGTGCTGGTATTCCGGCTTTTTTCACGGCGACAGGTTACGGGACTCCTGTTGCTGAAGGTAAAGAAGAACGTCAATTTGACGGTCGCCATTATATCTTAGAGGAAGCGATTAAGGGTGATTTTGCTATCGTAAAAGCCTGGAAAGCCGATCGTTATGGCAACCTTATTTTTAGAAAAACGGCCCGTAATTTTAATCCTCTAGCCGCAACAGCGGGTAAAATTACCGTTGTAGAAGTGGAAGAAATTGTTGAACCGGGAGACTTGGATCCTGATCAAATCCACACGCCAGGTATTTATGTAAACCGCATTATATTGGGCTCATTTGAAAAACGTATCGAGCAGCGTACTGTTCGTTGCGCAAAATAGGAGGTTAAAATGGCTTTATCACGTGAACAAATAGCACAACGTGTTGCACAAGAAATACAAGATGGTTTTTACGTTAATTTAGGCATAGGTATCCCGACCTTAGTGGCCAATTATCTCCCCGATGATATTGAAGTGATGCTGCAATCTGAAAATGGCTTACTGGGCATGGGACAATTCCCGACCGAAGACGAAATTGATGCAGATCTTATTAATGCAGGCAAGCAAACCGTCACCGTCGCAAAAGGCGCGTCATTTTTTGATTCTGCTGAATCTTTTGCCATGATTCGAGGCGGACATGTTGATTTAACCGTATTGGGCGCTTTTGAAGTTGATGTCAACGGCAATATCGCCTCTTATATGATCCCCGGTAAATTGATCAAAGGCATGGGCGGCGCAATGGACTTAGTTGCCGGTGCAGAAAATATTATTGTAACGATGACCCATGCCTCTAAACACGGACAATCAAAATTATTAAAGCAGTGTTCTTTACCTTTAACGGGTAAAGGTTGTATTAAAAAAGTCTTAACTGACCTGGCTTTTATTGAAATTAAAGAAGGTAAATTTCACTTATTGGAGCGGGCTCCGGGCGTTTCAGTAGAAGAAATAAAAAGACTGACTGAAGGTGAATTAGTCGTCTCGGACAACGTGCCTGAAATGCAATTTTAATTACGTAAAAAAATTGAAACTGAAATAAAAGTACCTTTCCAACCTTAAAAAATGCTTTAGAAGTTTCACCGATGCAGCGTGGGAATCACATAAAAAGAACTGGAATTCAAGTGAAGCTTTAATTTATATAAGCACGCTGCGCTGATCAAGCCGCGTGCTTTATCAGATCAAAGGAAATAATATGTCACATAAAACAGTAAACCACCCGAAAGACAATCAATACCCACTAAACCTGAAGCTTTTCAATGAATTTTGTCGACAAAAAACACAACAAAATACCTATCCTCTGGCACAAAGTATTAGCAATAACATACCCATTTATGAGGGATCAGACCTGCGCCTTGCGGTTGATTCTGATCTGACTCAACACTACAAAAATGAATTTAGTCATATTCTTGAAGCAGGCCCTGGTGTCATGGTCATCAAAAATTTTTTTGACAATAAAAATGATCTTGAACAGATGAGCCAAGTTTTTGACCAGCTGCTTAAACAACAGGGAAAAGGAACTGGAGATCATTTTGCCAAAGGGGGCGCAAATGGAAGAATTTGGAATGTATTTGAAAAAAGTGCACTCTATGATTCAGCCGCCTTTATTCACTATTATAAAAATCCTTTATTGCAGATGGTTGCACAATCCTGGCTGGGACCAAACTATCAGGTCACAACCCAATTAAATGTGATATATCCTCAGGGAAAAGCGCAACAACCCCATAGAGATTTTCATTTAGGCTTTCAAGAAAATGAGGAAATAAGACGTTACCCTCTACACATGCAAAAAATGTCACAATATCTGACTTTACAAGGCGGAGTTGCCCATGTAGATATTCCCCTTGAGGCAGGTCCAACACAACTACTTCCTTTTTCACATCAGTATGAGTTAGGATACTTGGCATGGAGAGACCCTGATTTTATTGAATATTTCAAAGATCACTATGTTCAATTACCTTTAGATAAAGGAGATGCTTTATTTTTTAATCCCGCCTTGTTTCATGCAGGAGGTGAGAATAAAACCAGCAATATTGATCGCAGTGTCAATCTTATCCAAGTATCATCTGCTTTTTCAAAACCAATGGAAAGCGTCGATTTATATAAAATAATACAGACCCTATACCCTGAGTTATTAGCTCTATATCAAAAAGACTTGTTAGCCGGTTTATCGCTGGATTCAATATTAACGGCAAGCTGTGATGCCTATTCTTTTCCAACCAATTTAGATACGGACTCACCGATTGGCAGTATGGCACCTAAAACGGTAAAAGAGCTCACCCATGAAGCATTGATAAATAAATGGGATTATTCAGAGTTTAAAGACAAGTTATTAGCACACCAACAAAAAAGACAAAGCTAAGGAATATTATATTTTAAAATCAGCATGTCTGATAAAAGAGCCCGTTGTATAGAGATTCAAGGCGTTAATCGTTTTTTGATTGTGCCCGCAATGCGTAACAACAGATCTGACAATTATGCGCTAATCTTCTAATATTTACGCAGCTTATCGTTAACACTGCACCTTGAAACACTGCTCATACCAAAAACAGTCGGGATGATTTTTAATCGTAAATCTGATTACTTTATTAATGCATTTTGTATGGTGCTATCGGTAGAGTGCATTTTATGCACCGCAGGTAGCGAAAATCGGTGCATAGAATGCACCCTACGAGCTATGCGGTTGTTGTCATGGTTCGTACTAGTTGGCGTTCAAATAAGATCGCCATTAAATTTATGACCCATTTTATTTACGCTCACAAAAAAGCAGTCGGGATGATTTTTAATCGTAAATCTGATTACTTTATTAATGTATTTGGCATGGTGCTATCGGTAGGGTGCATTTTATGCACAGCGGGTAACGACAATCGGTGCATAGAATGCACCCTACGAGCTATGCGGTTGTTGTCATGGTTCGTACTAGTTGGCGTTCAAATAAGATCGCCATTAAATTTATGACCCATTTTATTTACGCTCACAAAAAAGCAGTCGGGATGATTTTTAATCGTAAATCTGATTACTTTATTAATGTATTTGGCATGGTGCTATCGGTAGGGTGCATTTTATGCACCGCGGGTAACGACAATCGGTGCATAGAATGCACCCTACGAGCTATGCGGTTGTTGTCATGGTTCGTACTAGTTGGCGTTCAAATAAGATCGCCATTAAATTTATGACCCATTTTATTTACGCTCATAAAACCGCCGGGCTAATGTATCATCTGCAGGTGTCGACACAGTGAAGTAACTTTTCCGTTCAAAAATAGTCATCCGCACGCCACTTTTCTTATCTGAGCAAAGATGCTAACAATTGTTTTCATTGTTGAATCTTTTGCCGGAGAAAAAGCAATCAGGCTGAATTAACCATCAATTTATTGAGCAGAGACAACCTTTTTTATCTTGCCTGTGGTGTTATAATTAGATGATCTATTGAGGCGCCGGAAAAATTTAATATCGAAAGCAGGTCCGTGGGCAAGTACAGTAAAACGTCAACATTGACGACTCAATCCCGAACAGAAGCTTGAGCATAATAAGAGATTAAAGCTAAAGCATCGGTGAAGTCGGGACTAAGATTGAAGCAGTGTTTGCCCCCCATCCCAAAATAACTTACTGCCCGATAAAAACAAAAAGAAGTAACACAAGCGATAGACCAATGTCTGGCTGACCCGGTGCAGTAACCACACACCTATTTTGACACCAACGGGTGCGAGCGGCATCAAGACCAGCGAAGTCATCAAGTTGGTCTGATCAAATCCACCCAATAGGCTATAGGGAATAAGTTTGAACAGATTAATGATCCCAAACAGCACCGCCATAGTGGCGACAAACACAATTTTGTCCAGTTTCAATGGCAACAGGTAAATACTGGCAGGCCCTCCTCCTGCATGAATCGCAGTGCTGGAAAAACCACTCAGAAGGCTCCAAAACCAGGCACTCAGAGTGCCTCCTTTTTGCGTTTTATTCGTGCCGACTGTAATGTACTGCAGGCAAAACAACAGTGATAAACCACCAATCAGTAATTTTAATCCCGATTCTGGTGTTACGCTCAAAAACAGCCCGGCCAACGCAACCCCTATTAAAGACCCCGGCAGCATCCCTTTTAATATCCCATAATCCGCATGACGATAATGTTGTTTAACAGCCAATACATCCATCACACACAGAATAGGCAATAATATAGCCGCCGCCTGTGCGGGCGCAATGGCCATTGCCATCAAAGGCACTGCAATAATACCCGGCGCGCCCCCCAATCCTCCTTTACCTATGCCATAAATGAATACCGCAGGAATAGCCGTTACATAAAACCAAGGATCTAAAACAATCATTACCCTGCTCTCCGATTAAAAGTCATATTCATTTCCTGTGTATTGTAGATATAATGCCAATCCGCATAAATATCTGACCTATCTTGCTTATTAAAATTAACGCTAGCTTCGTTGTTTTCAATCTCAATAGCCAGTCAAACGTCTTGCTATCATCACTTTTTCCTGCGCAATTTTAGACCATTTACTTATGCAGATTGGTATAACTGCAACGTACAGGCTGGAAAATACAGATGACAATCTTGCTCATCGCGAATCCTTCTTATACATTGCAGGCTAATCCGAAGCACATCACTATCATTCTCAGTGAGGAATACCGCAACAGGTATAAGTACAATAGCATTTGTTGTCGCTACCAAAAAAATGATTATCGTGATAGAAAAGCGCAATTATAAATAGAAATTAAACCAACAGATTGCATTATTTACTGACACAAAAAAGCCCGGTCAGCTTTGACACTGACCGGGCTTGCTTGAGCGTACCGTTTTTACATGGTAGGCATAGCAAAGCTGCTGGCGTGCTCTTCTAAACGCACACTGGCAGGCCAACGACTGGTCACGGTTTTCATGCGTGTATAAAAACGTACACCATCACTGCCATGTACATTCAAGGGTCCAAACACCGAGCGTTTCCATCCTCCAAAGCTGTGGAATGCCATTGGTACAGGAATTGGTACATTGATGCCGACCATTCCAGCCAGAACATCTTCACTGAACTGGCGGGCAGATTCACCATCACGGGTAAAGATAGCAGTCCCATTACCGAATTCATGATTATTAATCAGATCAAGCCCAGTCTGGTAATTAGGCACTCGCACGACTACTAGTACCGGACCAAAAATCTCTTCTTGGTAAATGGTCATCTCCGGTGTGACATTATCAAATAACGTCGGCCCTACAAAATAACCCGCTTCATGTCCGTCTACAGTTAAATGACGGCCATCAACCAGCAGTGAAGCACCCTGTTGTTCACCCGCCGTAATATAATCGCAGATTTTAGCTTTATGCTGAGCGGTGACAACTGGTCCCATATCGTTTTCCGGGCCATCAACTATGCCGGGGCCAACACGCATCTCTTTGATCTGAGCTTGCAGCTTTTCAACCAGTTGGTCGCCGGTTTCATCACCGACCGCGACAACAACAGACAACGCCATGCAGCGTTCTCCCGCAGCACCGTAAGCGGCGCCCATAATAGCATTAGCGGCCATATCAAGGTCGGCATCGGGCATTAATAAACAGTGGTTTTTCGCGCCACCCAGGGCTTGACAACGTTTGCCATGGGCAGATGCAGTGCTGTAAATATATTCAGCAATAGGTGTTGAACCTACAAAACTTGCTGCTTGTACACGCGGATCGGTCAATAGTACATCGACTGCTTGTTTATCACCATTAACAACGTTAAACACGCCATCGGGCAATCCAGCTTGTTTCAACAAGTCAGCCAGTTCCAAGGCGAAGGATGGATCTTTTTCCGATGGTTTGAGTACAAAGGTATTGCCCGTCGCTATTGCAATCGGAAACATCCACATCGGCACCATAGCCGGAAAGTTAAAGGGTGTGATACCAACACATACGCCCAGCGGCTGCATCAACGAATGGCTGTCCACGCCTGTTCCCACATTGGCTGAATGTTCGCCTTTTTGCAGGTGCGGAATACCGCAGGCATATTCTACAACTTCCTTGCCGCGCGTAATTTCTCCGATGGCATCGGAATACACTTTGCCGTGTTCATTTGAAATCAGACGTGCAAGCCTGTCCATATTAGCCTCTAATAACGCCTTAAAAGCAAACATTACTCGAGCACGTTTTAACGGTGACGTTTTTGACCAAGCCGGAAAAGCGCTATCAGCCGCTGCAATAGCAGCTTCCGTTTCGGCTTCATTGCTGAGCACCACTTGTCTGGTTTGCTCACCCGTGGCAGGATTAAAGACAGGGGAAAAGCGTTGACTGTTGCTTTCACTGATCTGGCCGTTGATAAAGTTTTGAACTGTTTCCATGCATTACTCCCTTAGAGACTGTTTGTTAATAATGTTGATGAGGTGGATTCTGTTATATTGTTCTGGCCATAGACCGGCGCAGCACGTTGTTGCCAACACTGAATAATGGCGTGATAATTAGCTTTAATTTGATCTATCAAGATGGCGTCATCGATTTTATTTGCAAGCCATGCACGTGACGGTTGAGCAAATATCGTCCGCCCCACTGCAAAACCTTTTACCCATGAGCAAGTAGAAGCTGCATCAAAGCCCGCTTTCAGCTCGTCAGCAGGTGCATTTAAGCCTAACAACACAACCCCGCGACAATGCGAATCGTTTGCTTCAATCAAGGCACTTACCTGCGTCCATGAATCAGCACTTAATGGCGGCAATTTCCACCAGTCAGGTTTGACGTTTAATGCATAGAAACGCTTTAAGAGTTGCACATACTGAGCATCACCTTTGGGCATACCTTCTGGTAAAATCACTTCCAAGAGCAATTCGTGGCCCGATTGACAGCATGCCTTATACACTTCGATCACTGCATTTTCCTGCACCTGCTGCATTCCAGAATGGTCATCGGGATGACAAAATATTAAACACTTAACGATATGTTCAAGTGGCCAATGAACCAACTGGGAACCAATGTTGCCGTGCTCTAATGTTAAGGGCCGGGAACCTGGCTGCTCTATCGGACGCGCAATCCAACAATCAGTTCCGGTCGCATCATTCAACACAGATTGCCCAAAACGGCTATCACACAATATGCCCGCCTTGCCTGCTAATTCAGCTTCCTGTGCCACTTCCTTGCTGGCTTTGAAAATCAAGTCCTTCAATGTCGAAATACGCCCCAGATCGGCAGCGGATTCATTGGCGATATCGACCAATTGACTGCGATGATCAAATGCCAGCACGCACAGTTCATGCCACTGTTTTCTGCGGGTGGTCACGCGGTGCAAATGGTTGAGCTCGGGATCAAGATCCGGACGAGGAACGCTGTCTGCCCGTGCTAAATAATTATCTAATTCTTCTTTTGAGGGCATGGCCGGTGCGCAGCCATGACGCGATACCACCAGGGCACCACATGCATTGGCATAGGCACAGGATTTTTCCCATCCTTCATTATTCAAGTACCCGCGCAGCAGCCCGGACATAAAGGCATCACCGGCACCTAAAACGTTCAACACATCAACGCGAACACCTTGGATAGTGATCCCCTCATCAAGAGAATCAGGAATCACGTCGGAGAAAACTGAACAGCCTAACGGACCGCGTTTACAAACGAATTCTGCCTGGCTGACAGCGCGCACGCTGCGCAGTGCTTCGATCGTGTCGGTTGAACCGCCGGCAATATGAAACTCTTCTTCGGTGCCAACCACTAAATCAAACAAGTGTAATACGTCTTTAAGTTGGGCTGTGACCGACTCTGAAGCAATGAAACGTGTTTCACCGTCTCCTAATGCTGTCAGCCCCCATAAGATAGGACGATAGTCGATGTCTAAAGCGGTTTTTACCCCGTGACGTCGTGCATACTTTAATGCAGTCAGCACCGCTTCCCGCGTTTGCGGGTTAGATAAATGAGTGCCGGTAATCGCTAAACAGCGCGCCGATGCAATGTACTCTTCAGACACATCTTCTGCTGTAATGGCCATATCAGCACAATTGTCACGATAAAAAATAAGGGGAAATGTCTCGGTATCTTTTATACCTAAAAGCACCAATCCGGTGAGTCGCTCTTTATCGGTTACCAGGTGGCTGGTATCTACACCAACAGCGTCCAGCTCTTCTTTTAAAAAACGCCCCATGTGTTCATCACCAACACGCGCCAGCATTGAAGATTTTAAACCTTGTCGCGCCGTACCGTAAGCGACATTACCTGAAGATCCTCCCAAATATTTAGAAAACGATCCCATATCTTCAAGGCGTGCACCAACTTGCTGTCCATATAAGTCAACAGCAACACGGCCCATACAAATAAGATCGAGTTTCCTATTATTAGCTTTCATTTTTTGTACTCCATTATTTGGCTATTTCTAGTCTTCAATACCGATCCGTATAGACATCAGCTCAATCGTGCATTTTTAAATCAATTATTTGTTACTGTTAACAGCAGGGAATGTAGTCCGTGCCCTAACGAAGACATAAAGTATACGAAATACACGTTTCATTTTCAATATAAAAAAGAATATATATTTCATCTTGTGAGCGTGATTTGATTTTTAAACTTTCTTCACTGGCAATAAAAAACCTAAAAAATGAAAAATATTTATCACTCATGGGGAAGCCAGTGACAATGTTTAGACAGACGCTTTAATAACTTATTTTAAGATCAATGAGTTACTCATAAAATTGATATCAAAACCTTATTTAGCAAAGTAAATACAAGCAGTTAAAAGAGGTTTTTATTTTAAAACAAGTCACCCTTCCAATAAACTAAAGCTAGCTATTTTAATATATCCACAATATAACAATCGGTTTTTTCATGCTTAAAATTCTAGCGCAAAGTGATAAATTGAAATTTATTTTTCAGATTGACAGCATTCCCTTCTATGATAAAAATCCCGAAAAAAGCTAATAAATGAAATTTTTATTTCATTTATTAGCGTATGTGCTGCATAATAATGAAGGTCTGTGTGCTATCAGGATCGTCACAATAACGATTGAAGGTACAATATTACAGACTCAGGAAAAGGAAGATTTTTTACCTTAGTGCAATTATTCAGGAATGAACCATCTATTCTATGCCTGTGTTATTATAAAAAAACACGAAAAATACATTTCATACTGAAATGCAAACACGCCAATTTCAGATCGAGTTAGATTAGGAAGTATGACATGCCTGTAGCCACCACCCTTACTGAACTTCAAGATCAAATCCGCGCTCGTTACGGGGATTTAAGTAAACGATTACAGCAAGTTGCCTGTTATGTTTTGGATAATAATAATAGTCTGGCCTTTGATACCATCAAAGTTATTGCCAGCCAGGCTGATGTCCCTCCTTCAACCTTAATCCGTTTCGCTAAGGCCTTTGAATTCACTGGTTTCAATGAAATGAAACAATTATTTAGGAAAAATTTAGTTGAAGAAACAGTAAGTTACACCGACAGAGCGCGCTTGTTTCAAGATCTTGAATCTAATCAGAAAATACGTGAAAAACCATCACATATTTTACAAGAGTTTGCGCGGGTCAACTCCCAAGCGATGAATCAACTGGCAGCACAAACACCTGAAAATAAATTAGAGGCGGCCATTGATATTCTGAGTAAGGCTGAAAATATCTACCTGATTGGTTTAAGACGCTCATTTAGTATCGCGTCTTATTTAACCTACGCCCTGCGTCATCTAGAACGCCGTGCATTCCTGATAGACGGGTTAGGCGGAATGTTTAAGGAGCAGCTCTCCATGGTAGGTCCGAATGATGCCGTACTGTCTATAAGTTTCAGCCCCTACGCCGAGGAAACAGTGACCTTAAGTGAAGCAGCTTCACAAGCAGGCGCTAAACAAATTGTCATCACCGACAGTCAAATAAGCCCGCTCGCGACCTTCAGTGATGTTTGTTTTGTGGTCAATGAAGGTAAAGTCGATGCATTCAGATCGCAATCGGCTTCTTTATGTCTAGTACAGTCATTGGCCGTTGCATTGGCTTTTAAACAAGGTAAAGCACAGGAAATTTAGCATCCCAGCCTGTTTATGTTTAGGCGCTCATGCATTGGCTTTTAAACAAGGTATAACACAGGGAATTTAGCATCCCAACCTGTTTATGTTTAGGCGCTCATGCATTGGCCGTTGCACTGGCTTTTAAACAAGGTAAAGCACAGGAAATTTAGCATCCCAGCCTGTTTATGTTTAGGCGCTCATGCATTGGCCGTTGCACTGGCTTTTAAACAAGGTAAAGCACAGGAAATTTAGCATCCCAGCCTGTTTATGTTTAGGCGCTCATGCATTGGCTTTTAAACAAGGTATAACACAGGGAATTTCAGACTTAATGGATGTAAAATAAAAGCCCCAATAATGGCATAACCTATCATTGGGGCTTCTATAACGGACTAAACAACAGTTCAGGTACCGATTTGGCTGTCGCTAAACAGCGATCGCAGAATAACGTTTTTCTACAGAGTAACCGTTTTACCTGATTTCATTGACTCCAGCGCAGCTTCAGCCAGCACTAAAGCAAACTCACCATCAACACCGCTACAGGCAGGCTGACAGCGCCCTGCTAATACATCTGCAAAATGCTGCCATTCAGCAATATAAGCATCTTCATAACGCTCAAGGAAGAAAAGTTGAGGTTTAGCACTGATACAACCCGTTGCCCCCCAATGCTCTACCAAATTCTCTTTCATGTTACCTGCTTGTAATAAACCTTTTTCACCATGCAGCTCTAGTCGTTGATCATAACCATAACCCGATCGGCGGCTATTGGAAATTGTGGCCAGTGCCCCTGAAGGAAAATGCATCACAATCACCGCGGTATCAATATCACCCGCTTCACCAATGGCAGGATCCACAAGACAACTGCCGTGCGCAGTGATCGACACAGGATCTTCACCAAGAATGAAGCGCGCCATATCCAGATCATGAATGGTCATATCGCGGAACATACCACCCGAGACTTCGCTGTATTCAGCAGGCGGTGGTGACGGATCACGCGAGGTAATTATAAGGGACTCTGCTTTACCCACAGTACCTGCGCCAAGCTGTTCTTTTAGATGGCGAAATTGCGGGTCGTAACGACGATTAAAACCCACCAACATAGGCACATTGTGCTTTTCAACAACGGATAAGCAATCCCTTACCTGAATAAGATTCAAATCAATCGGCTTTTCACAGAAGATAGCTTTACCATTGATGGCAGCCAGTTTGATTAAATCGGCATGCGTATCGGTTGCTGAACAAATGCAGACACCATGGACGTTTGGATCGGCCATCGCTTCTTCAACAGACTGAATTTTGGCCTGATAAGCAGCCGTTAATTTTTGTGCCCCTTCTAAATAAGGGTCAATAACTGAATACAAATTTGTTTCAAGGTGATTGTTAATATTTACAGCATGCACCTGACCAATACGGCCAGCGCCAAATAAAGCGATGTTGAACATGTCAACTCCTTAGCAAGTAGAGTGCACTGTTATGAATGTATACAGCGCACATTTGAACGCTGAAACAGCATTCCGTGAGTGTTGGTTTTCTATTTTGAGTGTAGCTTTGCGTAAGCCGGCGTATTTATCCATTGGTGATCCGGCTCCCAGGTAAACAACCACTTACGCGTCGGGCCAGCCATCACATTCAAGTAATAATTATTATACCCGGCCATCGTCGCCACAGGGTGATAGCCTTTTGGCACTTGCACCACATCTTTGTTGTATACCGCCATGCATTCATCGAGACTGCGATCATCGGTATAGACTCGCTGCATGCAAAAACCTTGGTCAGGTTGAATACGGTGGTAATAAGTTTCTTCTAAATAGGTTTCATGGGGCTGGGCATCATTATCATGCTTGTGGCTGGGGTATGAACTGCTGCAGCCTTCATCGGTAAACACTTCGACCACCAGTAAGCTGTCTGCCGGTTGATCATCGGGCAGAATATTGTGGACATAGCGCTGGTTTTTGCCGACACCACGTTTTTCTGCCGCAATATCATCGGGCGCAATCAGACGGGTGACATGGTTCCCTTTTCCTGGCGCCTGGCAGACCGCCAATTCGAGCATAGTATCAGCGACCACGGAATACGCTTCATTCGGCGCAATATACACAGCATATGGTTTCTTTTTTTCAAAGGGATCCATGCGATCACCAATATGCTCAAATGTCATGCTTGGGGTAGTGATACTGGCTTTACCTGCCACTAATACCAGGCATACTTCATTGCTTGTCGCGGGCATGTGCAGACTTTGACCTGCCTGCAGCTCATACACTTCAAACCCGACATACTGCCAACCCGCCGAAGCCGGTGTGATGGATTGCGTCTTACCTTGCGCATTTGGCGGCTGGTATGCCGACAACAATGGAGAAAATGGAGATCGTATTGACATGATGCACCTCTTCCCTTTCACGACAATAGGTCGGATCGTGTTCCTGAGAACAGGAAATGGGAGAATAAATAATTAAAAATAAATTCCAAATTAATGACTATTTGGAAAATTTGTTTTGTGGGTAGGTTAACACCGCCAATATTCATTATTTACGGCCTTAAACTGGCACTATTCCGTATTAAATCATTAAGCCATAGCCACTCAATGAAAAATAATTATCAAAAAAAATATCACCAAAAAAGCCCCACAGACCCATCATAAACTGGAGTAAAAGATATTGCCATAGATAATCCCACAGAATTGTCACTCGAAACAATAAAATAAGAAGCTGATCACGGAAAATATTTTTCACTAAGTACAAAATTACCACCTACAGTTTTTACGCCGATAAAGCTCCCGCTAAACGGCAAACAAATGAGGGATATTTAATGCGCTACGCACTGCACGGAATGTGTTCGTTACATAACAACATCATCAGCGACATTCGCTTGGCCAAAGAAACCGGTTACGACGGGCTTGAGATTCATACGGATAAATTATGGCGTTATATTAATGCCGGACTCACAAGCCAAGCCTTCAAAGCTTGCCTGGACGAGGCCAAAATCAGACCATCTGCAATCGATATTATTGGCAGCGTCGAAAGCACCGGAAAGGAAGCGCAACGCAAATTGTTTAAAGAGACAGAAATACTGTGTCAATTCGCCAAAGATATTGGTGCACCGACTATTCAATTGAATGCGTTTGAAGCGCTCACGGGGTTATCCGTCGCAGACAATATTCGCCTTACCGCGCAAAACATACGCAGCATCGCCGATATCGGTAATGAACACGGCATTCGTTTTCAATACGAAGGAGCAGCTTGGACTCCGATTGCAACACTAGAGCAGTATTTCCAGCTTTATGACGCGGTTAACCGTGATAATTTCGGCTTCGTCTTAGACACCTGGCATTTCTGGGCTGGTCGCGGGGCAACACCTGAGGCGATGGCAAAAATTGACAAGGAACTGATCTACAATGTACATTTATCGGATGGTAAGCGTCCGGATCTCGGCACCCCTTGGGTAGATGAGAAATTGTTACGCGGCTATCTGTTAGGTGAAGGTGATATCCCGCTGCAGGAATGGGCTGATGCAATCAAGAGTACCGGATACGATGGTTTCTATTCCGGTGAATTCCTCAATGATCAGTTGTGGGAAGCGGACCATTATGAAGTCGCTAATAAGATGCTTGCTGGTATGAAGCGTCTGTTATAACTTTTTTATAAATACCGCTTAGGGCGCAGCAGAAATAGCTCGAAGGCTAGAAAGCTCAAAGCTCAAAGCTCAAAGCTCAAAAGCTGTCAGCCGTCAGCCCAAAGCCCAAAGCCCAAAGCTAGAAAACCCGTAGGGTGCGCTCCGCGCACCAATTACCCGCTTGCGGTGCATAGAATGCACTATACTCATAACTACTTTTATTTTGCATAAAATTCAATGCATTAGAATGGCAAACCAATGCGGCTAGGCAATTTCCGTACGTTTTTCTAATCTAAAAAATAACTTTAGCAAATGAAATCATGGAGCGAATTAAACGCCAGTTTAGGCTTATGAGCGGGCTAAGCTCTGTGTGCCCTTGTCGATTCATTAGGTCCGGCTCTGCACATGGATGTGCTGTCCGGGCCGGTGCGTGAAGAAGTTATTGGGCGGATTAGAATCAAAAAACGTCTAGGCGAATTGAGCGACAGCTCAGGCTTATGAGCGGGAAAGGCTCTGCCGTCCCTGTATACGGCATTCTTTTGGGCGAGTTATGCGACAGCATATTGTCACGAGCGGGCTAAGCTCTGCATGACCTGTTGTCTTTTACTGTTGAAAGAGCATCACGCCCTCGAACTGCGAAACTGCGTTTCGGTTTCTCATCGTCTACACGCCGTCAAGGGCGGAATACCAACAATGAAAGTTACACCAAACGCTTTCAAGCGACAGCTCGTAAGGTGGATCCGCGCACCTATTACCGGTGCCTGCGGTGCATAAAATGCACCCTACCGATAACTATTCAGCTGGAAAACTCGAAGCTCGATGCTATCAAGCCTATTTAATTTCGCGGCACATTAAACTAACCGCTAATGACTGTGCTAAATACATGGAGCTGCTAAGTGAACGGAAGCCCATCAGCTCACCCTCTACCACTTCAAAGCAGACATTCATTTTACTGGCTTGTGCGATCATTTGATTATCTGTTATCGCCACAACTGGGACATTTTTATTAAAGGCACTTTCAATCATATCAGACGTTTCAGGGGCATAATTTGCGAAGGTCACCGCCACTAACACGTCGTTTTTATCCATATGGTGTCCCATACCTGTCTGCATGCCGCCAATATCGCTCAATAGCACAACATTATTATCAGAGTTCACCAGGGCATACCACAAATAGAAGGCAACAGGGTATGCACGGCGCACACCATGGATGTAAATGGTATTAGCTTTGTCCATTAAAGCGACCGCGCGTTCTAACTTGTGCGGGGATAAGGACATTTGCAGTCGTTCCAGCGCTTCAATATTAGCCGTGCCAAAATCCTGAAAGATAGCCAAGGGAGATTCAGCGGCAACGGTGTCTTTTTCGCGCGCCTGAAGCACACGTTGTTTGTAATCACGAGGTCGGTTTAAATACTGATCGCGAAACAGAGACTGCATTTGGCTAAAGCCACTAAAGCCCATAGTGTTGGCAAAACGGCTTAAAGTAGATAATGGTACCTGCGCCTGCTCGGCAATTTTAGTCATGGTTTCGACAGCCACAAATATTGGCTCGGCCACCATAAAATCAGCTACCTGCTGCAAACGCTGACTGAGCTTGTCATGACGTTTAGCAATCAATTCTTTAAGCGTATCCAGATCGGTGGGTACTGCAGTACTATCAACTTCCATATCTGGCCTCTCTCTAATTTGTAATATCATATTTTAAAATAATAAATCCCCCAACTCAATGCGTTGGGGGATTTATTTTATGATAACAATTCGAAATTGCGAATTGCCTCTTGTGTCACATAAGGCATCGCTTTTTTCATAAAATAAATACGATCGAACTTTTCTGGCTCCTTATTCATACTATCACGCAGGTTATGCCCCAGCGCCTGACGTAAACAGGTACCGATATTAAATTTGGACACGCGGGTTTGTTTCAACTTTTGCATATCTCCATCACGAATACCGCTGGCACCATGAATCACCAGCGGAATAGTGACTTCAGCCGCTATATTGTCTAATAAAGTAAAATCAATGATCGACGTTGCTTCGGTTAAACGGTGAACGTTACCCACGGAAATCGCCACACAATCAGCCCCGCTCTCGCGCGCAAATCGGCCTGCATCAGCGGGCGCGGTATCAATCGTTTTAATGTGATCACGACCTTCCTGATAGGGCACCGAGCCAATTTCACCTTCGACCGATGCACCTAGCGCGTGGGCTACATCCGCAACTTTGCGAGTACGGGCGATATTTTCTTCCAGAGATAATTGTGAGCCGTCAAACATAACCGAACTGAAACCGGCTTTTAATGCACGAAAAATAATCTCTTCTTCGTATGTATGGTCCAAGTGCAAACACACGGGCACGGTGCTGTTAGTGGCCAGATTTAGAAACATGGCCGCAGCGGTTTCAACACCGTAGAAATCTACTACGTCTTTATTACAAGCAAGAATAACCGCCTTATTCACTTCTTCAGCCGCGTCCACCACGGCACGCGCATCTTCATAACCGAAGACGTTAAAACAAGGCACTGCATAGTTTGAGGCTGCGGCAGCAGGCAATATATCGTTTAAATTTACGAGCATAAAATATCCTTTTTATTTAAATTTGGCGATCATATCCTTGATACCAGGAATGGTTTCCACTTGATATTCGTGGTGCGGGTCAAAGTGCTGAATCAGGGATTTTGAGGTCTTGCCGACGATAATAGTAAAGTAGTACATTTCATAGCCAGGCGCTGCTACGCTTGGGTGATAACCTTTATCGATAGCAATAACAGAGCCCGTACGGACGTGGTAGACAGGGCCGAAATCATCTTCGTGTTCATACAGGAACTGCGCACCAAAGCCAAAATCAGGATTAAAACGGAATTGGTAAACTTCTTCGTAGAGTGTCTCTTTACTGCCATCTGCTTTGACACGATCCTGATCGTGTTTGTGCGGCGGAAATCCTGACCAGCCACCAGCACCGACAGTAAATAATTCACTGACCAGTAGACGACCACGTTTATCCGCATTAGATTGGCCTAGTACGTGCTTAATTTTACGGTGGGTTTTTGTGTCATCGGAGCCATACTGCACCATATCAACACTATCGGCACGTTGGCAGAAAGGTTCAAGAGATTCTTCAAAGCGCCCGCCGCCAATCATCACATCGGCGCTTTCACTGACACAATCGATGTCCGCAGTATAACCAAGCGGTACATAAACGGATTCAGGGTCGCCTTCCCATACCGACGCACGTTGACCAATATTATCAAATATAACGGCGTCATCCTGGCCATTACTGACGGTGATACGGCAGGTACCACCGGCCAACACTATCACTGACTCATAACCTTCGACATAATGCTGATGCTGCTCGCCTTGCTGGAGTCGCACCTGATTAAAATAACACAGTGGCGTGACGTCATCCTGTACATCGACGATCGGCTCATTTTTATTATTATACGGGGGAATATGTTTACCCATGGTGATTTTCTCCTTACGGGTTAGCCGCGATAGCGGCCTAACCAAGATAGTTTTGCTGTGAATGAAATGACGAATCTGAATAATATGTAAATATTGGATCGACCGTCGCACCGTAAACAGGCGGCGGGCTTAAATCTCATTTTAAAGGTTCAGTTCTCTCGTTGAAATAAATTCAAACAGCTGTTCGAAGCTTGGCATGGCTTCAGTACAACTATTGCCGCTGACGTTAATAGCTGCAGCGGCAGAGCCGTTCTTTACACCCTCTTCGAGTTCACCGCCGTTAACCAGTGTCCAAATCAAGGCACCCGCAAACGAGTCGCCAGCACCAAACGGCTTTTGAACATTCACCGGGAAAATACCCTGCTGAAACTTGTCACCATTTTGGCAGTAGACTTTTGAGCCAAGTTCACCCGCTTTGATAACAACGACTTGTGTATTGGATCGCAAAAAGCGTTCACCGGTTTGCTGGTCATCTTTATTACCGGGTGCCAATACCGTTTCCATCATGTCAAATTCTTCTCGATTACCGATCACTATGTCCGCCAGACCAGCGGCAATGCCGTAATAAATAGAAGCATCGGTATCGGTGCGCCACGAATAAGGGCGGTAATCTACGTCTAACACTACTAGGGTATTACTGCGCCGAGCATGGTCCATGGCAATTAACGTCGCTTCGCGGCTTGGACTTTCCGATAATGCGGTGCCGGTCACCACCAGCACTTTTGCACTGGCAATATACTCAGGATCAATCTGTTCAGGCTTAATGGTCAGGTCCGATGCGTTATTACGGTAGATAAGTACGGTACAGTCAGTCGCTTTCATTTCCGCAAAAGCCACCGAGGTACGTGAGCCGGATCCGTCGGTCATCATTCCATCAAGGTTTATGCCCTGCTCGGTCAGGTAACGGCAAACATACCCCCCGAATGCATCGTCAGCAACGCAACCAATAAACCCGGTTTTACCCCCGAGTTTACTGACCGCGACGGCAATATTGGCTGCAGAGCCGCCAACAAACTTATCAAAGCCCGAAATATCTGCCATATCCGTGTTTGACTCACGGGCGTAGAGATCCACGCCCGCACGACCTAATACAATGGCATCCAACGGACGGTTTTGCTCAACTAAAATCTTTGTCATACTTCGCCCCTATTTATATTCAACCCATGCCGCATTTTGGTCGGCTGACTCTACGCACTTCTCACACAGACGCACGCCTTCAATACCCGCATCAATTCCCGGGAACCAAATTGCAGCAAGCGCTTCCTGGTCATCACGGTTTGCGGCATCAAATGCCAGCGCAAAACGGTGGTACAAGTTTGCCCAGGACTCAAAATACCCTTCCGCATGGCCGCCACCGACACGATTTGCGGCTACCCCGGAAGCATCTTGGTACAAGTAGCCCATACCACGCTCTAAAACACGTGGCGCCTCGCCTTGAATTTCATAACGCAGTTGGTTTGGTTGTTCATCCCACCACTCGATAGAGGCAAGCGAACCGACAACCCGAATTTTTTGCTGATGCATTGCGCCGGCATTGACTGCCGATGCCCATAACGTGCCCACAGCGCCGCCTTTAAATTGCATCATCACGTGGGCGTTGTCCTCGAGTGGGGTGCGTGAGGCAATAAAGCTTTGACGCATGCACGACAGGCGATCCACCTGCAGACCGGTGATGACTTCACATAAGTTGAATGCGTGCGTACCGATATCACCCAGCACATAGGTTGGACCCGCGACAGCTGGGCTGACACGCCACTTCAATGACGGATCGTTCTTTTCATATTCTTCGTTATGGAAACCGTGCGCAAACTGCATATTAATCACACGAATTTCACCCAGATCGCCGCGCTTAACCATTTCACGTGCTTGTTGCACCATTGGAAAACCACTGTAACCATACATCACAGCAATCACTCGATTGTGCTTGGCGGAGAGGGCCTTTAGCTCCTCGGCCTCAGCCGTTGTGAAGGTGATAGGTTTTTCACACACCACATGTAAACCGGCTTCAAGTGCAGCTTTACACATTTCATAGTGAGTCGAATTAGGGGTTGCAATGGAGACCGCCTGAATGCCGTCTTCGCGCAGTGCTTCAGCAGTAAACATTTCCTGGTAATTGTTGTAGCAGCGATCCGCATCAACCCCCAGACTGGTACCAAAGTCGCGGCAACGATCAGCGTTCAAATCAAAGGCACCGGCCATCAGCTTGAACAAGCCGTCCCGCTGCGCTGCGTTACGGTGTGAGTAACCAATTTGGCTACCACGACCGCCCCCGATCATGGCCCAACGTATGGGTTGTTCAAAGTGAAATTCTTCATTAAACATAATTTTTCCTCTCTAATACACAGCAATATCAATCATCATTGCTGCGCTGAATATAAATATATTACGACTTAATAGTGATGCAAAAAAAAACGACAAAAGCCAACAATCTTAGTGGCTTAAATAAACACTAAGCGGATGGTTTTACTACTGCCCGGACTGCTAAAGCAGTTCAAAATCGTTGCAGACGATGCGCTAAAGAAAGACTATGTCCTGCAAATCACGCTTTGTTAGTGCGCATTTTCATCAGTAATATTGGATCACTTGATTAATTTGCTATTATTAAAGGCTTAACTCAGACACCACGACGCTGATCTGCCCGGCCTTCTTCCCAACCAGTCACTATCTGAGCAGTTTTATCATTCCGCGTCACTTCCGGTAAACCCACTTCCCACCAGCAATCGCAGGTAGACCATGTCGCTGGTGATACGGGATCGGTATCAACAACAATCACATAGGTACGATCAGCAGCTTTAGCGCGGGCAAAGGCGGCATCAAAGTCATCAATTGAGGTCAGTTTTTCGCTGATCGCACCTTGGGCTTCAGCGTGCTTAGCGAAATCCACACGGGCCAGTTCACCCACTGGACGACGGCAATCTGCCAACAAATTATTGAATGAATCGTTGCCTGTATTAGTCTGCAGCTTGTTGATGACGCCGAAACCACCATTATCACAGACCACTACAATCATCTTGTGTCCGGTTAATACCGATGAGTAAATATCAGAGTTTTGCATCATGTAAGAGCCATCTCCGACTAATACAACCACATCGCTATCCGGGTTAGCCATTTTCGCGCCCCAGCCCCCCGCAATTTCATAGCCCATGCAGGAATAACCGAATTCGATATCAAACTTACCTACTTGGTAGTTCTGCCAGTTCATGGAAAGTTCAGCAGGCAAACCGCCCGCAGCGGTCAATACGGTGTCGCCTTTTTCCATTGAGCGGTTTAATTTACCAATCACTTCTGCATAGGAAGACATGCCCGGTAACAGATCACCTTTTTGAGGATGAGTACGGCGCTGGACCAGGGCTTTCCATTCGTCGGTTTCTGCTTTCGCTTTATCGGACCAAGTATCGGCCGCAGACCAGTCACCCATTAGCACAGACAGTTTGGTCATAGCGGTTTTTGCATCAGCTAACACGGGATAAGACTGATGTTTGATAGCATCGAACTTCGCCACGTTAATGCTGATAAGTTTCATCTCGGGGTTTTTGAAGACAGTCCATGAACCGGTAGTGAAATCTTGTAAACGTGTACCGATAGCCAGCACCAGATCCGCTTCGTTGGCCATGTGGTTGGCAGAGTTAGACCCTGTCACACCAATCGGTCCGGCGTTTAATGGGTTGTCCTGCAGCATGGTTGCACGTCCGGCAATGGTCTCTACCACAGGAATATTGTGCTTACCCGCAAAATCTGCCAGCGCATCGGTAGCCTGAGAGTAATGCACACCACCACCTGAAATAATCAGCGGTTTCTTAGCCTTTAACAGCATTTCTTTCGCTTCTTCAAGCACCACCATTTCAGGCTCCGGGCGGCGAATGCGGTGCAGCTTGTCGGCAAAGAAAATTTCCGGGAAGTCATAGGCCACACCTTGAATATCCTGCGGTAAGCCGAGGAACACAGGGCCGCATGTGGCAGGATCAAGCATAGTATCGAGCGCTTGCGGTAAGGTACTCATCAGCTGAGAAGGGGAAATAATACGATCCCAGTATCTGGTCAATGGCTTAAAAGCATCATTTGATGTTACCGACGGATCTTCAAAGTTCTCCGGCTGTTGTAAAACAGGATCCGGCAGACGGCTCACATAAGCATCACCTGCAATCAGTAATAGAGGCAGACGGTTAGTATGAGCAATACCTGCAGCCGTCACCATATTTGTTGCACCCGGACCGATAGAGCTTGAGGCAATACCGATACGACGACGCTGGTTAGCTTTAGCGTAGGCAATGGCAGCGATTGCCATGGATTGTTCATTCTGGCCGCGCCAAGTCGGAATTTTGTTCTCAATATTTTTTAATTGCTGACCCAAACAGGTCACATTACCGTGACCAAAGATTGCAAAAGCGGCACCAAAGAGCTGCTCTTCTTTTCCATCAATTTCAATTTTCTGTGCTGCAAGGTATTTAGCAAGCGCTTCAGCAACAGTCAGACGTACAGTATTCATATTATTCCTTAATCTTCGGTACACGCAATGATGACTTATATGGCTAGACTGCACTCTGCTCTGTTCGCGCAGTCAATTTTTTTATCGGGAGCAGTTACACTCCCCTTCAAAGAGCCTGATTACAGGCCGTATTTATTGGCGTAACCGCTAATATTTTTATAAGCTGTTTTGGCAAATTCCAAGGGGTTTGCTTTGGCAGGATCCTGCTCGGCTTCGACCAATAACCAGCCCTCATAGTCACGATCTTTAAGTGCAGCAAAGACATCATCATAATCGACATCGCCGGTACCGGGCACGGTAAAGACACCATCAAGCACCGC
The DNA here is from genome assembly GCF_002836415.1 of Psychromonas sp. MB-3u-54. GTDB lineage: Bacteria > Pseudomonadota > Gammaproteobacteria > Enterobacterales > Psychromonadaceae > Psychromonas. The sequence goes on from NZ_PJBP01000170.1 coordinate 27,139, forward strand.
ATTTAAAAATGATTTATCGGCATCACGAGCGGCTTTCATCACACCTAAACGAAGATCTTTAAAGTGCATATGGCCGATACGGTGACCCCAGCGTTTGATCATAGTAACGGGATCGGCTCCGGCGTAAGTAAGGTGCCCGGTATCCAAGGTAAGATAAACAGAATCACCGGTAAGCTCCATAAACAGATTGATATCGTCTTCCGTTTCACAAATGGTGCCCATATGATGGTGGAAAGAGAGCTTAATAGCGTGCTCATTCAAAAGGTAATCCGCAACCGTGGTCATTTTTTTTGTATAGTCTTTCCACTGATCCATGGTCAGAATAACGCGCTGCGATAAGGGAAGATTAATATCACCATGAACTGAATTACTCACTTCGCCATAAACCATGGCAGTACAACCCGCGGCTTTAAGTAATTTGATATGTTCCTGCATAGCCGCTATTTCTTGATCAGCCGTTAAGGTCATCAAGTTACCGCTGTACCAGCCAGACGCCAGCACTAAACCATAGCTTTTTAATAAAGGAATAAGGATTTCAGGTTCGCGGGGAAATTTAGTACCCAGTTCAGTACCAGTAAAACCTGATTCTGCTATCTCACTCAAACAGGTTTCCAATGGAATATCGCCACCCAGTTCCGGCATGTCATCGTTAGTCCAGGTTAAAGGGCTGATCCCGTATTGCACTTTACTCATAATTTTTCTCCACTCTTTTTCATCTCTGTTTTAGGACGGTAGATTGACTGCCACTTAATGTGAATATGCCTTTTATACAACATATCAATAGCATCACTTCAATCTTCACCAACTGTTACTTAATTCAAAATCAATATAACTCAATTAGCAGGAAATGAAAAATATTTTTCAGTGATGCAAATCTTCTTTTGTAAAATTAACAACACCAGTACTCATGGGCAATAACGCCTAAAGAGAAGATTCACCAAGAACCAATAAAGCAATAAAGTCAATTAAAATCAACATGTTATACAATAATCTCATTTTAGGGGGGATTTGCCATAATTTGAACTAGTTAACATTTTTGCAACAAATTGCTTTTTAGCTATAGCCGAAGCCCACGTGAACATTTATGATGAATCCATCGCCAAGTGAAAATAATTTTTCAAAGTGTATTTCAATTATGATAAAAAAAACACTAGCGATTAATTCGGAACAATGCTCAGACCCTAGGATTTTATTAAAGCAACACTTTTGAGTAAGGTTCATTTTTAAACCAAAAGTACCATCAGGAGAATATTGATGAAAAAATTTAAACTACTAACCACTGCGGCACTGACTATGGCACTCGCTGTGCCCATGGCGCTGACATCTATGTCTGCGAGCGCAGAGCGTTATGTACTGGTAAGTCATGCACCGGATTCTGACAGCTGGTGGAACACCGTCAAGAATGGCCTTGCATTGGCGGGTAAGCAAATGGATGTTGAGGTTGAATACCGTAACCCGCCAACGGGTGACTTGGCGGATATGGCCCGCATAATACAACAGGCAACGGCTTCAAAACCCGATGGTATTATCACCACACTTGCCGATTATAACCTGCTTAGCGGCCCAATCCGAAATGCGGTCGACCAGGGTATCAATGTCATTATTATGAATTCTGGTACACCCAAGCAAGCACGTGATGTGGGCGCATTGATGTTTGTTGGTCAACCTGAGTATGATGCAGGTTTCGCCGCCGGAGAGCGTGCTAAAGGTGATGGTGTTAAGTCATTCCTTTGTGTTAACCATGTTATCTCTAACCCGGTAGTCGCTGAACGCTGTCGTGGTTTTGCAGAAGGTCTTGGCGTAGAGCTTGGCGATTCGATGATCGACAGTGGACAAGATCCTGCTGAAATCAAAAACCGTGTACTTGCTTACTTATCAGCCAACCCTGATACCGATGCAATCATCACCCTTGGACCGACTTCAGCTGATCCGACTATCCTGGCATTAAAGCAAAATGGTATGGCCGGTCAAATTTACTTTGGTACATTCGATTTGGGTGCCAACATAGTTAAAGCCATTAAGTCTGGCATCATCAAATGGGGAATAGATCAACAACCCTTCCTACAATCTTACCTACCTGTTGTCATCCTGGCCAACTATGACCGTTACGGCGTATTACCAGGCAATAACATCAACTCAGGACCTGGTTTCGTCACCAAAGATGCACTGGGCCTAGTTGAAAAATATGCGGGTGAATTTCGTTAAAATATAACCCATATGGGCGGATCACAACTGTGTCCGCCTTTTACCTCAAACTATAATCTTTTTTTGAAAATTTTAGAGGCCAACAGATGATAGAACAAACAGCTTCACAATCCATATCAAACTCAACGCCAGATGAGCCTCAAGCAACCGAAAAGCTGGATGAGCCTCAAGCAACTGGGAAATCCGACGAACGTGTCAAAACGAGGTCAAGCTTTCGACAAGCGCTTATTGGACCTGAATTAGGCGGCATCTGCGGGACTATTTTAGTGTTTGTCTTTTTTTTCCTGACTGCCAGTGACTCGGGCATGTTTTCAGCCGCAGGTGTTATGAACTGGTCGGTTGTGTCGGCACAATTTATTATTATCGCCGTCGGTGCCTGCCTGCTTATGATATCCGGTGAATTTGACTTATCGGTCGGTTCAATGATCGGTTTTAGCGGCATGTCAATCGCGCTGCTTGCGGTTACTTTTGGCTGGCCGGTATGGCTTGCTATTATCACAACATTCATATTGTGCATGGCAATAGGTGCATTAATTGGCTGGGTGGTAACCAAAACCGGGTTACCCAGTTTTATCGTCTCCCTGGCATTCCTGTTTATTCTCCGTGGACTTACTATTTTCGCCGCTATCGCCACTACTAATAAAACCATTGTTGGCGGAATAAGAGTTGCTGCCGAAGGTGACTGGCTTGCTCCTCTATTCGGTGGAAAAGTATTCACCGGCGTGTTTCAATGGATGGGAAATCAAGGCTGGATCGATACTTTCTCAGGCGGTTTAAAAAAAGGTCAACCCGTTGTTGAAGGCATTCCAATGTTGATGGTATGGGCTTTTGTGCTGGTATTATTTGCTCATTTTCTGCTCACTAAAACAAAATTTGGTAACTGGATATTCGCCTCCGGTGGTAATGCACAAGCAGCGCTTTATGTCGGTGTGCCGGTTAATAAAGTCAAAATTCTAATGTTTATGTTTACCGCCTTTTGCGCCTGCGTTTTTGCCACCTCACAAGTGATGGAATTTGGTTCTGCCGGTGCCGATCGTGGTTTATTAAAAGAATTCGAAGCGATTATCTCAGTGGTCATCGGTGGCGCGTTACTGACGGGTGGTTACGGCTCTGTAATAGGTGCGGCACTCGGGGCAATTATCTTTGGTGTAGTACAACAAGGTCTGTTCTTTGCTGGCGTAGAAAGCTCGCTATTTAGAGTATTCCTCGGCACTATCCTGCTATTTTCAGTGATACTGAACACTTATATACGCCGCATGATTACAGGGGAGAAATAACATGAGCAAAGCAATCATCGAAATGAAGAAAATCGAGAAGCACTTTGGTTCAGTGATCGCACTGTCCGGCGTTTCCCTCAAGGTAATGGCCGGCGAATGCCTCTGTCTTTTAGGAGACAATGGCGCGGGTAAATCAACTTTCATCAAAACCATGTCCGGCGTGCATAAACCCTCGCTTGGCGAAATTTATTTTGATGGCAAGCCGATGAATTTCGACTGCCCACGGGATGCCATCACTGCGGGAATAGCGACGGTTTACCAGGATTTAGCGATGATTCCGCTAATGTCAGTCGCTCGTAACTTCTTTATGGGCAACGAGCCAACCAAGAAAATAGCCGGCATTAGTTTCTTCGACCACAAGCACGCCAACGAAGTTACTATGACCGAAATGAAGAAGATGGGCATCCACCTGCGATCGGCGGATCAAGCCGTTGGTACGCTGTCGGGTGGCGAACGCCAGACGGTCGCGATTGCTCGGGCCGTTCATTTTGGCGCTAAAGTGCTGATTTTGGATGAGCCAACCTCGGCACTCGGTGTACGCCAAACCGCCAATGTACTAGCAACGATCGACAACGTCCGCAAACGGGGTATAGCAGTAGTGTTTATTACTCACAACGTGCGCCATGCAATGGCGGTAGGTGATCGCTTTACGGTACTCAATCGCGGCAAAACCTTGGGTACCGCCAAACGCGGAGAAATCACCCCCGAAGAGTTACAGAACTTAATGGCAGGAGGACAGACATTAGCATCACTGGAAGGTTCGCTCGCAGGCACAGTTTAGAACCCAATCAGACACAATAGACGCAGAACATTTCAGTCCTGCCTCTATTGTGTTGCCGTTAGCATTTAAAATGCATTCATAAGCTTAACCATATCCCCCCGATAAGTGAATGCTGCCCCCTTCAACATGATTGAAATTCAGAACAGCTTTTCAGCGAGCTTCCCAAAGAGCACAAGCCCCCCGGTTATTATTAAGTTTTTTACCCCTTTAGACTTTCAATATCATGGCTGAAACCTGTAACTTGCAGATTTTCGCGTATTGATTGTTAAGCGTATATACCCATGATACTTCAAGATGCAAAGTCAGCAGGCGCGACGGAACAATAGATTTTTTCCATCAACGCCTGGTGGGATTATTTTTGGTGAGTGGTTAAGTATTTTGATAAGTTATCACGCACTCAGCTCAGCAGAATGCCACGAAGGTTAACCTTATGATTTTAATTCTATAATCTGCCTATTTATCTGTTTTCGTTTTCAACAATAAGCGCAACGCCTTGACCACCGCCGATACACAATGTCGCCAGTCCGTAGCGTTCTTTGCGCTTAGTCAGTTCGTGAAGCAGGGTGACCAGGATGCGTGCACCGCTCGCACCGACCGGATGACCCAGCGCAATTGCGCCACCGTTTACATTGGTAATAGCAGGGTCTAAACCTAAGCCTTTTATAACCGACAGGGATTGAGATGCAAATGCTTCATTCGCTTCTACCAGATTCAAGTCTTGAACTCTCAGGCCGGCTTTGCTCAGCGCTTTTTCCGTGGCCGGCACCGGTCCATATCCCATAATCTCAGGATCAACGCCTGCCGCACCTTGCGCACGAATAGTGACCATGGGTGTTAACCCGAGTGCCACTGCTTTGTCTTTACTCATCAGTACAAGCGCAGCTGCACCATCATTTAGACCCGATGCATTTGCGGCGGTCACTGTGCCCTCTTTTTTAAAGGCAGCACGTGCTTTACTGATAGCCTTAAGTGTTGCGCCGAAACGGGGGAATTCATCGCTATCAACAATAGTATCACCACGGAGATTTGAAATAGTATGCGCAGCGATCTCATCTTTAAATCTGCCGGATGTTATTGCTGTTTCTGCACGGTTTTGAGATTGAAGCGCGTAGGCATCCTGCTCTTCGCGAGATAGTTGGTATTTTTCCGCTAAATTTTCAGCGGTAATCCCCATATGAAAATCACCAAACGCATCCATTAAGCCGTCCTTAAGTACAATGTCAGTCAGTTGAGAGTGACCCATTTTCACGCCTGAACGGTGCGAATCGAGGGTATGTACTGCGTTAGACATAGATTCGGTGCCGCCGGCAACGACGATTTCTGATTCGCCTGTTTGAATTTGCAGCACTGCATCCATCACCGCTTTTAATCCGGATCCGCATACCATTGAGACAACATTGGCGGTTGCCTGATCGGGAACACCTGAAAATTTAGCTATTTGGCGAGCGGGATTTTGACCAAGCCCTGCTGAAAAGACATTACCAAAAATCAGATTATCCACTTGTTGCGGTTTTACATTTGCGGCATCTAAGGCAGATTTTACCGCTGTGACAGCCAGATCGATTGGTGATATGTTATTGAACACACCGAGATAAGAACCAATTGCGGTACGTTTTGCACTTACGATTACTACATCTTTCATGAGATTACCTTCGTTTAAAATTGTTAAAATTCAGTGACATCATTCTCTTCAGTACCTTGAATTTTAAACATAATGATTCATTGATAGCGGGAGGATGTCTGTCGATCAGGTTTATTTTGTCCATAGCTCTATTTAGAATATTTTTCTGGAAGCTATGATCACAGATCCTCCCGTCCTAATAGTGATGCCATTTTCCGTTCAGTAGATCTGCCTTATTGGACTGCAGTTAATGTTACTAAAATGTTAATGCCATGTTACCTTATCGGAACATCACAATTAAAATGTTCCATGCATAATAGGTAAAAATATTGAGGGGAGATCAAATTTGTGATTTGTGATACTACTTTAGGGCTGTTTTTTGCAGAAATAAAAGGGGCTTATTATAGATCGAAAATAGACTGAAAAAATTTATCATCACACATGCTTACAATGTGTGATCATTGTAAGTAAGCGCAACAGCTATTAATCTAAAAAACTCAGTGATTATAATGGTTATGGGTTATGTACCTCAGCATTTTTTATTCGGATAATTCGCTGTCGATCATAAATAAGGAGGAAAATAATGATCTGAGCACTGATTTTTAGCGAAAAATCAAGCCTTAGACTTTAAGTGAATAGTATTTAAAAATAACCTTGGATCGGCAATTTTATCCAGCATTGCTGTATCGGGCAAACAGTCGTCATCCACATAGTCGGCATAATCACCTGCTGAATCAAACACGAGAATATCCAATGCTAATCTATCTAAGCCGTATCGACCACGGTGGATCATATCAGCCGAAAAAACTAACAAGTCGCCCGCAGCTAGTTCAATTTTATGACCGCTAGAAAGGTTGTCACTGCTCACCCTGCCCTTTATTTCTTCCCGAACATTAAATTCTTCATCACTGTCCCAGCGTTTATGGGATCCCGGTACCAGCTCCATGCCGGGTTCATCAAATAAAGGCACTCGAAGATGTAATACCTGCGTACCATGAATCACTTTCTTTTGGTCTTCAATATCATAATCATACTGGCAGTCTCGATGCCAAAAATCTTTTTGCTGAGGATTCACAGGATCAAAGAATAATTGGGTATTCATAAAAGCGGGATCAGCCGCCATAACTGACTCGACAACATCCATTATTTTTTTTGAACTGATAAAATTAAACAGTTTCACTCGATCATCAAACGCTAAGTACTGACTGCCAGTGATTAAAGAAGAATTAAACGCTTCCTCGCGATAGAAAATGTCGTTGTCATCTTTCCATGACCCATGAAATTTTAATATTACCTTTCTAAGCGATGATATTTCAGCCGCATTAAAATAATTTCTAATGACAAAATAACCTTGTTCATCATAAGTAGTTTTTAATTGACTTGGATTAGCTAGCATTAACGACTGTTACCTCAATTTATTTAATAGAAAGGATGTAGAGCACCCTTTCTTTAACGACCTGTTTTTTGCCCGTCGTATAATAACCGGAAAGTAATATTAATGACATTAAATAGCGAATCAATCTTACGGGTTAAAATAGGTTATTTTTGGTTTAAGTATTAGTCAAAAAAATTCCGATTCAGATCAATTGTGGATTATTGTTAATCAGTAAGTTGTTTATTGATATAAGCTGCAAGCTGGCGGATCCCGTGCTCACGTTCGGCTTGTGTTTTTTCACTAAAATTAAGACGCATACAATGGCGGTATTTTCCGGTTGCAGAAAACAAGGTACCGGGGGCAATACTGACTTCTCCCTCATTGCACTGAGAGGCTAATTTTACAGCATCGTATTGTTTATTTAATTCTACCCATAAAACATAACCTCCCTGCGGAAAACTGATGCGAGTGTCTTTTGGAAAGTATTGTTTAATGCACTTTATAAAATGGTCTCGACCTTGTTTATAGAGCAGGCGCACTTTACGCGTATGGCGGTTATATCCGCCTGACTGAATAAAATCTGCTACCGCTAACTGCGGCAATGTCGGGCACATTGAGCTACTGACATATTTAACGTGCGTCACTTTATCGCGATAACGCCCCGGTGCTATCCAGCCGACACGAATGCCGGGAGCAATGGTTTTAGAAAATGAGCTGCATAATAACACCCGGCCATCTTCATCAAATGATTTAATGGTTTTAGGCCGCGGTGATTGATAACTGATATCACCGTAGATATCATCTTCAATAATGCAGATATCGTAGCTTTGTGCTAATTGATAAAGGCGTTTTTTATCCGATTCGAGCATGCTGTATCCCATCGGGTTATTCGCAGTAGGTGTCACTAAAATAGCTTTAATGGGCCATTGTTCAAGTGCTAATTCTAATGCTTCTAAACTTAATCCCTTTTCAGCATTGGTTGGTATCTCTATGGCTTTTAAATTAGCGGTTTTGATGGCCTGCATTGAGCCATAAAAACTGGGTGATTCAACGGCGACAATATCACCCGGCTCAGTCACCGAGCGTAAACAAACCGATAATGCTTCCTGGCAGCCAGAGGTAACAACCAGATCATCGGGGTGTAATACACAGCCGGAATTGGTCGCTAACTTGGCAATTTGTTCACGTAACACCGGCGCACCGGCGATATTGCCATAGGGTAAACTGAGTGCAACTTGGTGGCGCATTAATGAAGACATTTTTTTTAATAATGGATTTAAGCTTGGCATGTCCATGTTGGGCATTGCATGTTGTAATTGAACCGTGGATACATCTTCTTTAGCGAGCAGTACCTGCAATACATCCTGCCATTGTGATACCTCAATAGGGCGTTGTGCAGGTCGGGAGGTGACCGGCAAGACAGGAGATGCGGTGATATAAGCAACAAAATAGCCAGATTTTGGACGTGCGTCAATTAACCCTTCCATCTCAAGTTGGTGATAGGCTTGCTGTACCGTTGAAATGCTGACCTTATGCGCGGCAACGAGCTGACGAATAGAAGGCAGTTTATCACCTGCTACATATAACCCGGCATGGATATTTTCACGTAAAACATTAGCAACCTTGTCGTATAGCTTCATATTTTAATTACCCTGTATTGTCTGTTATTGCATACTATCGAAAAAAACCATGATTTGCCATACAGATCACTATTAAACACAGCATACAGGCTTTTATTTGTACAGCCTGTATTCTTAAAATGTATTTTTTTGAATCTGTATTGATGGTTTTATTTATTTAGAATGGTGATTCAATGACTTATCAAAGGATCGTTATGATGAATATTAGCAATAGAGTAAGGCGTTTAAGCAGTCGCTATCGGACCCGACAACAACTGCGTTGTTTACCTGAGCATCTTTTAAAGGATATTGGGAAAACCAGACAAGATATAACCAAGGAGCTTAATAAAAATACTTTGCCCAGTCTTATTTCTCTGTGTTTGCGACATGTTAGAAAAGGAGCTTGATATGGAATTCTCTTTGTTATTGGCTATTTCGCTGTTTGCTTTTGTTATGTCGGTGACACCGGGGCCGAACAATATAATGTTACTGGCATCGGGTGCCCAATTTGGCTATCAAAAAACACTGCCTCATATTTTTGGTATTTTAATCGGCATTGCCAGTTTGCTGGTGTCGGTATTATTGGGTTTTGGCATGATCTTTGAGCGCTACCCTGCCCTTTACGATTTATTAAAAGTGCTTGGCTCTTTGTATCTATTTTGGCTTGCCTGGAAAATCGCGACAGCCTCTGTTGAACCAATAGCAGTTAATGCTTCTCAAAATAACACCGAGCGAAATAAAACCAAACCCATGACATTATTCAGCGCCGCAACCTTTCAATTTGTAAATCCTAAAGCATGGGCGATGACGATTGGCAGTATCAGTAGTTTTACCCTTACGGGCGAACGCTATATTGAATCAGGTTTGTGGATAATGCTCTGTTTTGCGATCACCGGTTTTATCGCGATCAGTTTATGGGCTTATCTTGGCGTGAACATCGCGCAACGATTGACGACTACAAAACGTAAAAAAGCCTTTAACTATACGATGGGGGTCATGACTATCGGGACACTGTTTTTTATATTAAATTGAAGGTTGCAGCGCTTTGCGTGGCAACCTTTAAAGTTAGCAAAAACAAACAATTAAAGCTGAACGATCAGCTTTCCTTTGTTTTCACCGGTGGAGAATAAGTTCAGACCTTCAATGGCAGACTCTAACCCTTGTAATACATGCGAGCGGTGTTTAATTTGTCCTGCCATGACATAGGGGGTTAATTTTTCTAACAACTGCGGTACTTGATGGAAGTGATCCGGCATAGTAAAACCTTGAATGCTGATACGACGTTTAATAATATTTAACCAGCTTGGACCTAAATCTGGCACGTCGCTATCATAAGCTGAAATTAATCCGCAGACGACCACACGCCCATGTGCATTAATACGATCAAAGATGAAATGCTGGATTGGGCCACCGGTATTTTCAAAGAAAAGATCAATGCCATTCGGTGCCGCTTTTGCCAGTTGCGCGTCTAAATCATCACTTTTGTAATTGATTGCGGCATCAAAACCCAATTCATTGACTATCCAGTCCGCTTTTTCCTGGTTTCCGACCACCCCAATCACCCGCAGACCTTCAGCTTTGGCGAGCTGTCCAACGATTGAACCGACTGAGCCTGCAGCACCTGTCACAATAAGTGTTTCACCTTTTTTAGGCTTGCCCACGTTAAATAAACCTTGTACTGCGGTTAAACCCGGTAATGCAAATACGGATAAAACACTTTCATTAGGTAATGGAGCCGTTACTTTATTTAACCCTTGGCCATCACTTAAAAAATACTCCTGCCACCCCATCATACCCAGAACCCGATCACCCACTTCAAAATCAGGATGGTTACTCACTGCGACTTCACCGATGCCGGAACTGCGCATCACCTCACCCAATGCAACGGGCGGAATGTAACTGTTTAGATCAGCGTTCATCCAACCGAACATGGCCGGATCCAGTGACATATGCTGTTGTTTTACCAGAAACTGCCCTGCTTCGACAGTCGGAATTGTTTTTTTAACGACTTCAAATAATGATGAGTCAATAGGGCCGCCCGCAGGACGTTTAATTAAATTAATTGCAGTAAATGTTGTCATAGTTATATTCCTTTAAGAGATGCAGTCGCTACCTGATGGTCTCATTATGGCTACTTTAAAGGGTGAGATATATCCCCTAATTTGCCTTTCTTTATTGTTATAAAGACAATAATAGGTCTATGATCTCTGGCTATTTAGATTATCTATTAATTAGCGAGACTATCATGAAATTTAGGTCTCGTTAAATCAGCCATCGTTAAGCTAAGTTAGCGCTAAATAAACTATCGTGAAAATAAGGAAATGACCATGGATCAGTTACGTGCGCTTAAATATTTTGTTCAAGTTGTTGAAACGGGCAGTTTTACTAAAGCGGCGGCGGTATTTTTTGTGCCACCGTCATCACTTTCACGGCGTATTGCAAATTTAGAGAAAAGTTTGGGCGCCACTTTATTAAAGCGCTCAACCCGGGTGGTCACCTTAACTGAAATAGGACAGCGTTATTATCAGCAAGTGAGTGAAATTATAAGATCCCTTGAAATAAGCGATGAATCGGTGCGTTCTTATCAAACAACACCAATGGGGGTATTAAATATCAGCTCAACGGTTGGCTTTGGTGAGCAGATTTTATTGCCGCTATTAGATAAGTTTGCTCTCTTATATCCTCAAGTGACTTTAAATGTAAATTTAAGTGATGAATTATCAACGCTGGCAAGGGATGAAGTTGATTTAGCCATACGCGGCGGTTATGCCCCGGATCAGCGGGTTATTGCCATTAAATTAATAAATAATGATTTTATTCCTGTGGCTTCTGCAGCTTATATAGATAAATTTGGTTACCCTTCTGATGCGCTAAGTTTAAAACAGCATCGAGGTTTGTATTTTAAAACGCCGGCGGGACCAACACCCTGGTTATGTGAAATAAAAGGTCAGTGGCACGATGTCTCAGCGCCGCCTTTGTTAATGACCAATAATCGCCATTGGTTATTACAAAAAGCGCTTGCAGGGGCAGGGATGTTAATGATGCCTCGTTGGGCAGTTGCAGATTATTTAGCATCGGGTGAACTCGTTGAGTTAACCGTAAAACCTGCCTTAACGGTGACCAGAAATCCAAATTTAGGCATGTTTTTATTGTATCAAAAACAACGTTATCAGGTACCTAAGATTAAAGCCGCAGTCGATTTTTTGGTAGCCAGCATTAGGGATAATAAGCCGTAAGGCGGGAAAGCTCGAAAGCTGGAAGGCTAGAAAGCTCGAAGCTCGATGCTCTAAAGCTGTTAGCCGCCAGCCCGCAGCTCGAAAACTCGAAGCCCGAAAACTCGCAGCTCGAAGCTCGCCTTCCAGCCCTAACGCCTTAAAGCCCAATGCTTGCAGATCTTTTAGGTTTTAAAAATCAGCTATTTTTGTAAGCCGTCTTCCTATAGACTCCTCCCTGTGATTTTCACTTATTTAATACCAATTCCACTAATTAGATGTTCTATTTAGGCGCCGGAAAAACGCATGAAAGCAAGGCATTGATTGCAATAACTAGTTGTTCTAATTATAAAATTAATAACGAAGCTAGCATGTGTTTTAACAAGCATAAATGGGCATGAATTTAATGGATTTGGTATACTACTTCAAAAACACCACAGTTTAACCGCCGACACCTTCTTATCCCTTTCTAAAATGACACAAAAAATGAATAATATAACGATAGCAACTCACAACGGTAACTTTCATGCAGATGATGTTTTTAGTATCGCTGCCCTTAAAATGATTTTTCCTTCTTTTAAACTGATCCGCACACGCGATTTAGCACTTATCGGCAAGGCAGATATTGTGCTGGATGTCGGTGGTGAATATGATCCCGAAGCAGGCCGTTTTGATCATCATCAACGTGGCGGTGCAGGTGAGCGCGAAAATGGTATTCCCTATTCCTCATTTGGTTTAATTTGGAAGAAATATGGCTTAGAAATATGTCAGGATAATCAGGACGTCGTCAATGCGGTTGATGCAGGCCTGGTATCAAACATTGATGCCATAGATTGTGGTCATGTCGAAGGTGTTTCTAAAGGCATCAGCCTTAGCCAAACTATTTCAATGTTTAACCCGACCTGGCAGGAAGAGAGTGACTTTGATGCCTGTTTTGATGAAGCGGTTGATTTTGCAGTACGCGTTTTAGCCCGCTTTATAGCCTCTGCTAACGGCGGCATTAGTGCGAAAGTCATTGTAGCTGAAGCAATTGATAATGCGCTTGATCCAAGAGTGATTGTATTGGAAAAATATACCCCGTGGAAAAGAACGGTTCACGCCTTATCTAAGGAGGCGTTATATATGGTATTCCCCTCTCAGACCGGCGAATGGAGAATTCAAACAGTCCCTGTTGAACCAGGTTCATTTGAAGACAGAAAATCGCTGCCAAAAGAATGGGCCGGCTTATCCGGTAAAGCACTGGTCGATGTAACCGCTATTGATGATGCTATGTTCTGCCATAACGGGTTATTTATTGCGGGTGCAGAATCATTTGCAAGCGCGATGAAAATGGCCACCATGGCACTTCAAGAAGATTAACATTGCGTGGTGATTTTTTATAGCAAACCTAAAGGTATTACCACAGAGGACACAGAGGCGCTGCGCTACACAGAGTAAAGACGAAAATAATTATTTGTAGGGTGCATTCTATGCACCGCAAGCATTGGCAATTGGTGCTGAAGCGCACCCTACGAACTACCATCGAGGGCAGCGCTACACAAAGTAAATATAAGTCCGCGTACACAATAGAATTATCCAACCGCTTTCTATTGAAGGGGATGATGAAATTAGGTCATGAACATATCAAGCATATTCTAAAAGTCTTTTAGGGTCTGCTTTATCTGTTCGACACTAATGTGGCGCACATCTTTTCCTTTGACTAAAAAAACCACATACTCGCAAATATTTTTACCATGATCACCTATCCGTTCGAACGCTCGAGCGCACCAGGTGATCCGCAGAGAATTTTTTATTTCGCGGGGATCTTCCATCATTTTAGTGATTAACAGCCGCGAAATATTGTCAAATTCTATGTTTATCTGCTCATCCTGTTCAATAACCTGCAGCGCTGTTTCAATATCCAGGGCCGCATAAGCTTTCATTGCCTGATGCAGGTTGGCGATAACCGCGTCGCCTAAGTGTTTTAATTCATTAAATTGGCGCGGATTTTGTTCGGAATTAATTATTTTTAACGCATTACGTCCTAATTTTGTCGCTTCATCACCAATACGTTCAATATCGGTGATAGTTTTAATAATACAGATAATTAAACGCAAATCACTTGCAGCGGGTTGTCTGGTGGCAATAATATGGGTGCAGGCCTCATCTATCTTAATTTCAAATTGATTGATTTTCTTATCATGATCAATTACCTGCTGAGCAAGCTCTGTATTCGAGGTGAGCAGGCAATTCAAACCGTCTTCAACTTGTTTGATCACCAATTCACCCATTTCAATGACTAAGTAACGGATCTGTTCGAGCTCTTCGTTATAACGTTTAGATATATGCCCAGTAATATTTAAATCAGTTGTCATCTTATTCTCCTGCGACTGGTTTCGATTTAACCAAAACGGCCTGTTATGTAGTTTTCAGTCAGTTGATGCGAAGGGTTAGTAAAAATGTGATCGGTACTACCGACTTCAATTAAACTTCCCATATGAAAATAAGCAGTCGTTTGAGAGATACGTGCGGCCTGCTGCATCGAATGGGTCACAATCGCAATCGTGTATTTCTCTTTTAGTTCATCAATTAACTCTTCAATAATGGCGGTCGCAATCGGGTCAAGTGCCGATGCGGGTTCGTCCATTAATATAATCTCGGGACTCACCGCTATCGTTCTGGCAATACATAAACGTTGCTGCTGACCACCGGATAATCCGGTACCCGATGAGCTTAAACGGTCTTTCACTTCCTTATACAATCCCGCTTTTTGTAAACTGGTGACAACTATTTCATCGAGATCATCTTTAGATGCAGCCAGGCCATGTATTCTTGGACCATAGGCGACATTGTCATAAATAGATTTAGGAAAAGGGTTGGGCTTTTGAAAAACCATGCCGACCCGCGCACGCAATAATACCGGGTCCATTTTTTTATGATATATGTCCTCACCATCAAGTAATAAACTGCCTTTAATCTTGCAGATATCAATAGTGTCATTCATTCTGTTTAAACAACGTAGAAAGGTTGATTTACCACAGCCTGATGGCCCGATTAACGCGGTAACCTGATTACGCGCCAGGTCGATACTGACGTTTTTTATCGCTTGTTTATCATTGTAAAACACATCGACATTGCGCATCGACATTTTAGGATCGTCGGCGAACACATTACCGACCGTGTGCTCTATCTCCATTCCATCTGTTAATGATTTAGTTTTTATTGTCATTTTCTTCTCGCCTTGTCTGTATATTGGCTGCTAAATAGGCACTACTGGCCATTTTTTTCAAATTTACTGCGTAAGAATGTTGCGCTGAAATTCATTATTAATAAGAAAGCTAAAAGCACTAAAATGGCGGCGGAGGTTTTAGCTAAAAAGGCGGATTCAGGACTGTCAGCCCATAAATAAATCTGCACGGGCATCACCGTCGCTGCATCGGTAAAATTAGTCGGTACATCAACAATAAAAGCGACCATTCCGATCATTAACAGCGGCGCCGTTTCACCCAGTGCCTGTGCAAGCCCAATGATAGTACCGGTTAAAATACCCGGCATGGCCATCGGCAGCACATGCTCTAATGTGACCTGCATATCTGAAGCCCCCAAGCCAATAGCGGCTTCACGAATCGAGTTGGGCACCGCCTTGATCGATGCGCGACTGGCAATAATAATAGTCGGTAAGGTCATCAGGCTCAGTACAATACCGCCGACTAAGGACGCCGAACGCGGTAAACCGAAGATATTAATCAGTACAGCTAACCCCAATAAACCGAAGACAATAGAAGGGACAGCAGCAAGGTTGTTGATATTAACCTCTATCATGTCTGTCCAGCGGTTTTTAGGTGCAAATTCTTCCAGATATAATGCGGCGGAAACACCAATGGGAAAAGAGATAGCCAGTACAATGATCATGGTTAATATAGTACCGCTAAGCGCCCCCCTTATCCCGGCTAATTCAGGTTCACGTGAATCACTATTGGTAAAGAAAAGCGTGTTAAAACGTTTTTCAACCGCACCCGAGTCGAATAATTGCTTTAACCACATCGCCTGCTTGTCGTTAATACGGCCGCTGCTTTGACCCGCTGTAAAGTCGCTTTTAAAGTAACTGTCAACATCATCGTCAGCCAGCAGCCACAGTGAGACCCTCTGCCCTAATAAATCAGGGTTGGCAGTGACCAGGTCCTCAATTTTGAACTCGGCACTGTAGCTCAGTAATTTCATTAAATCACGTTTATCGCCACGCGCGGTGATCGAAGGAAACATTTGATAAAGCGATTTTTTTACCGTTGCCGAATAGTTTGCCTGCTTCAACGCTTGCATGTCAGGTCGCACTGCTGAATCCGATGGTTCGATAGAAAGCCACTGGCGGTTAAACTCAATATCCACTTTTATCCAATGCTGGAAAAAAGCCGGGTACGCCTTAGTACCAATATCAGCGAACAGGATAGCCACCATCAGAAAGCCAAAGCTGATCGCCAGCCTTCCCCATAAACGAAAGCGTTTTTCTTTGCTGTTACGTTTTTTCAGGCTTTTTTTAATTCTGTCGGTATTACTGTGCATGCTTGAATCATTCATATTAAGTGCCTTTTGGCCAGTTTTTAACTGATTAGTCATACTGTTCTCTATATTTTCTGACTACTTTCAAGGCAATCACATTAAGTAATAATGTTGTGACAAACAGCATTAAACCTAAGGCAAATGCGGCTAATGTTTTAGGGCTGTCAAATTCCTGATCACCCGTTAATAAGGTCACAATTTGTACCGTTACCGTGGTCACCGCAGCCAACGGATTGGCGGTTAAATTTGCCGCCATTCCCGCCGCCATTACCACGATCATAGTTTCACCAATAGCACGCGAAACTGCCAATAACATGGCACCAATAATGCCCGGCAGAGCAGCGGGTAACAGTATTTTTTTAATGGTCTCAGACTCAGTTGCCCCCATCGCAAGAGAGCCTTCTTTTAACGCTTTGGGCACGGCATTAAGCGCATCATCGGAAAGAGACGATACAAAGGGAATAATCATAACGCCCATCACGATTCCCGCAGCCAGCGCACTTTCTGATGCCACGTTTAAACCCAGTGCTTCACCCGTATCACGAATAAACGGGGCAACCGTCAGGGCCGCAAAAAATCCATAAACGACCGTCGGGATCCCCGCCAGTATTTCTAACATAGGTTTAGCGATGGTTCGTAAAGTAGGACTCGCATATTGTGATAAATAGATAGCAGTCAATAATCCGACCGGTGCCGCAATCGTCATGGCAATAAAGGAGATCAGCATAGTACCTGCAAATAAAGGTACGGCGCCAAAAGCACCGGATGATCCGACTTGATCGCTACGCATCGCTATTTGCGGGCTCCAGGTGGTCCCGAATAAAAAATCCAAGGATGATACCGATTTAAAAAATTGCAGCGATTCAAACAACACCGACATCAAAATGCCTAAGGTGGTAAAAATGGCAACAACTGAGCAGCTTAAAAACAAG
This sequence comes from Psychromonas sp. MB-3u-54, assembly GCF_002836415.1. Classification (GTDB taxonomy): domain Bacteria; phylum Pseudomonadota; class Gammaproteobacteria; order Enterobacterales; family Psychromonadaceae; genus Psychromonas. The sequence goes on from NZ_PJBP01000170.1 coordinate 44,697, forward strand.
AATTTAGTGACACTCTCGGATAACGCTCGAGCAGAAAAGCTTAACTTGAAACGACTGGCAATGAACATCACGCTGGCGAGCGCAGTGATTAATATTAACCCGGATTTTAGAATGCTCGCCTGGTCTTTTAACACTTGCAGATACAGTGCTGCCTGCTGCTTTACACCGTCATTTGATAACTCGCTTAGGGTTGAATCGGCCATAATACGGATATCATTAAGATATAAACTCAAATCTGCGCTGGATAATGCCTGTACCTGTGCATCAAGCGAGTCAACCAGCAGTGATTGGATAATAATAGGTTCAACTATCCCCCACAATAAGAGCAGAAATAACGCGGGTAAACCGCAGCAAAATGCAGTCAGCAAACCAAATTGCTGCGGCAAAGAGTGCATGTTTTTAATCTGACTAACGCCACCAGCAACCTTGATCGATCGTTGCATTCCGACCCAATAACTTCCGAGTGTGAGTAGCGTTATGATTAAAATTAAAGCTGTAGACGTCATACGATGGCCTTTAAAGTAAAAAGGTAGACCGTGATTGGGCTACCTTAATTTTAAGTATTATCAGCTAATGAAGCAGACTGATATTACAGTTGCAGCATTTTATACGACTTCACATCCGCACTCACTTCAGCAAACTTATCATTGCCAAGTGGTATTAAGCCTTTATCTGTTAAATAGCCCATTTGCCCCATTGCTGATTCGCTGGTAAATTCAGCTAAATATTCGGCAATACCCGGTACTTTATCAACATGAGAGTTTTTCACGTAAAAGAAAAGTGGACGTGACACAGGGTAACTGCCGTCGGCAATCGCAGCGAATGAAGGTGCAGTACCGTCGATAAATGAACCTTGAATTTTATTTGTATTTTGATCTAGGAAACTAAAGCCGAATATCCCCATTGCATCAGGATTAGCATCTATCTTTTGAATAATTAAGTTATCATTTTCACCGGCTTCAATATAAACATGATCTTCACGGACAGAGTGACAAATAGCTTTGTAGGCACTTTTATCTGTTTTCTTGATAGCTTTAATCCACGGATACTGTTTACAACCCCCTTCCATGACTAATTCAGCAAAGGCATCGCGTGTACCCGATGTTGGCGGCGGCCCCAGTACTTCAATTTTAGTTGCGGGCAGACTGGCGTTAACATCTTTCCATGTTTTATACGGGTTCTTTATTAATGTTTCACTACCATCAAGTGCCGGTACTTTATCGGCTAAGGCTAAAAACAGATCTTTACGGCTGAGTTTCATCTGCGGTGCAGCATTAGAGTTGGCAACAACAATACCGTCATAACCAATCAGTACTTCAGTGATATCTGTTACGCCATTTTCAACACACATCTCATATTCACTTTTTTTCATGCGACGTGATGCGTTGGACATATCCGGCGTATCAATACCATTGCCGGCGCAGAATAATTTCATGCCGCCGCCTGTCCCTGTTGACTCTATTTTAGGCGTATTAAATTGTGTTTTTTTCCCAAAACGTTCTGCCACTACGGTTGAAAAGGGATAAACAGTTGAAGAACCAACAACGCTGATCATATCTCGACTTGCAGCTGTTGCCGCCGCTGATGCTAATAATGAAACAGTAAATGTTAGTGCTACCGTGCTTAATACTGATTTTTTCATTTTTAATTCCCTTATTTATGATGATGTGGTGATTATCAGCCCATCTCATTACAAGTTCATTACAGCTTTGTGACAATTTAATGACAGTGATTTTGAAATTTTAATTGACGCTAACAAAGCCCGAACGCTGGAAGCTCGATGCTCTAAAGCTGTCAGCCGTCAGCCGTCAGCTCGAAGCTCGAAGCTCGATGCTCTATGCTCTAAAGCTGTCAGCCGTCAGCCCGAAACTCGAGGCTCAAAGCTTAAAAAACCCGGCGGTAAAGCTTGCTGCCTTGGGCATCTTCAAGTAATTTGGGTATGCAGCTATGCTGATCTAAATAAATATAGGCAGCAGCAATATTTTAATGACAATGAGTGCCAGGAGGAAGGTTTTGAAAATTCAAGAAAACGATATCGTTAATGTATTAACCACATTAGAGTGCCGCACTAACTTCAGTATTAAAAAAATAACAGAATATATGCTGCCTAAACTAAAAGAAGCATTTTATCTGCACATAGAAAACCAGTCGCCACACATTATTATTCGCCCGGTGTTTGAAGTTTTTGCAGCAGAGTTAGCGGCTATTAAAGGGGTCAGTAAAAGAGAAGCCTATTTTCACAGTGCCGAAATGACCCGATTTCCTAAAAGAGTCCACAAAGGTATCAATGAAATCCATTATGGGATTTCTTTTAAGTTTGAAGACAGTCAAGCAGTAACACTTTTTATAAAAAAATTAATAACTATTGTAGGCGGCGGTTAAGCATGAACCATTACCATCTTGAGTTTTGAAGTTAAAAATTCAAGATGGTAATCCTGTTTTAATTATTAACTATGACATAATTCGGCAAGCTGTTTTTTTTCTGGCAATGCGTTGGCCGTCGTTTTACTGTCATATAAATATAACGAATTGCCTTTTATTTTTTTAGCCTTCGATTTTGCATAGGAGGCTAATACCGCCACATCGTTATGACTGTTACAAACGAAAGGCGACAAATTGACACAACCTATCGATAGACTCAGTAAAGGATAAAATTGTTTGGCACCCGTACGATCTTCGCTTGCGATTCCGCCCCTCTCCTGATCTTCCGGACGATAGCGGTGGCGAACCCATTCTGAAAATTTTGCCAGTATTTTTTCGCATTGTGTTTGCCAATGATCTGAAGATAAAATGACAATAAAATCATCCCCTCCAATGTGGCCAATAAAATCATCTCTATCGGTCACTATATCCCGTAAAATATCAGCAACACCGAGAATAATTTGGTCTCCTTTTTCATAACCATAACAATCATTGTACGGTTTGAAATGATCTAAATCGACATAACAGATAGTAAAGCGTGATTGTTCTTTAAGTCGCTGATCCAAATTTTTACTGATCGGCACATTGCCCGGCAACAAGGTCAAAGGGTTTGCATAACGTGCGTTATTTATTTGCAGATTAGTGATTTCTTTCAAAAGGTCGATAATTGAGCCAATGCCTTGATATTCACCTTTATTGACAATAATAAATTCCAGTATTTTCTTTCTTCCAGGTTGATCGCTAATTAAGATACTCGCTTGCTCAATAGATAAGTCATGTTCCAATATCAGCACCTGGCGATCAACCAATGAGGCGATCGTCTTTCTCCCTGAGAGTGCTCTGCCATAGGCTGAAAAAAACAAATTAGTGAGGTTGTTACGGTGGATTAAACCTATTGGTTTGTTGTCCTCAAGCACTGGAATACTGTCTAGCTCAGGTGTTTCCTTAAATAATGAGGCGCAAGATTCAATGGTCGTTGATCTACTAATTGCATCAATAGGCTGCAATAATTCTCCGACCATTTTGGATGAAATAAGTCTATTTTTAGACTGTGTGGTCAGCCTTCTTTCACTAAACAAGTTATTATTGATACGCCTGACGGGTAAAGCGGCCGGACGCTTAAAATAGTAACCCTGGCAGAACTGCAGACCAATTTTTTCTATAAATCGAAATTCATCGGCCGTTTCAACCCCTTCAGCAATGACTTTACAGCCTAGCTCCTGCGCGATATTTTTTATAGAGAGCACAAATTGCTGCTTTACTTTATCGCTGTCAATATCACACATAAAATGGCGATCGATCTTTACGTAATCAGGCCGTAATTCATACCACGCCCGCAAGCCCGAATAACCTGAGCCTAAATCATCCATCGCAATTTCAAAGCCCATCTCTTTATAATGTTGCAATGCATTTCGAATCACTTCATAATTTTCTAAAGGACTGTGTTCGGTTAACTCTATGACCACTCGGCTCGGATCAAGATCTATTTTCTTGAGTAATTTTAACGTTTGACCGGATCGAAAATTAGGCTGAAAGAGTGTTTCAGGGCTGGCATTGAGAAATAATTTCCCCCCGAGGTTAAGTTTTTTAAATTGCAGGATCGATAATTCTCGACACAAAATCTCCAGATCCACTAATCTACCTTGGCTTTTAGCTGCTGCAAACAGGGCAATGGGTGAGTACAACTGACTCTCAAAGGGGCCGCGAATTAATGCTTCATAGGCAAAAATATTGCGCTTAATATTTTCAACAATAGGCTGAAAAAAAACACTGAGATTTTTATTCTGGATTATCGAATCAAGTGATAGCATCGTTACATTTGGCCTATTTATATTCATGAGAGGGAAATTGATACGGAATAGTGCAGCTGCTTAATTATTCCCATTTAAGTGAATACAGAGATCAAGATTGCTTTAATTTTATTTTTTTATAACACTTTTAATGTTAATGATTAAGCAAACAAAATCAGTAAAATGGGATTCCGATAATGAAATAAAGGATAACGGTTAGTTATGACGTATTAATGACAGTGAGTAATAAATATTGCTTATTCTAAAAATAAAATTAGCAATAAAATCAGCTTAAATCGCTGATCGAGCTGCCTTCTAATAAAGGAGCAGCTTAAAGCATCT
>NZ_PJBP01000121.1 GCF_002836415.1 Psychromonas sp. MB-3u-54
AACACCATAGCGATCTTTTCATAAAAAAAGGCATTATCCTTAAATCCAATAAAGCTAAAAAAAACGCTGACGGCATTGCTTAAATCAAACCTATAGCGATCTTTTCATAAATAGAATCCTTATCCTTAAATCCAGTAAAGCTAAAAAAGCGCTGACAGCGTTGCTTAAATCAACACCATAGCGATCTTTTCATAAATAGAATCGTTATCCTTAAATCCAGTAAAGCTAAAAAGATCCGACGGATAGCGAATTTTTTAGAGCGTATGCAATGTTATCCCGAACATAATGACCAAAGCAGTCGTTAAACAATAAATATAACTATTTATTGTTATGGTGATTTTACGCATGGATATTACTCCATAAAAAACACTTACATTCAGGTTGTTATGATATTATCAATATCTTTTTATGCCTATTTGCAGATGTAATAACACATGAAGTAGAGTAATTAATGATGAAAAATATTATTTGGGTATCTCTTATTCTTTTTGCCTCTTTCGCACAGTCAGCAGACTTTCAAAAAGGGATAGACGCAGCTGACAAGGGTGACTTTAAAACAGCCTACAAAGAATGGTTTCCGCTTGCCGAACGGGGCGATGCAAACGCCCAATATAATATAGGGACTATCTATGCCAATGGTCTGGCCGTTCCTCAAGATTATAAACAAGCGCTCCTGTGGTCTCGCAAAGCCGCCGAACAGGGGCATGCAGACGCACAATACTATCTGGGGTTGATCTATAACAATGGTCAGGGCGTCCTTCAAGATAATAAACAAGCAGCAAAGTGGTATCACAAAGCTGCTGAACAGGGCCATGCAGGCGGCCAATACTATCTGGGGTTGCTGTATAACAGGGGCCGAGGTGTGCTTCAAGATGATAAACAAGCGGCAAAATGGTATCGCAAAGCCGCTGAACAGGGTCATGCAAAGGCACAATATTCTATGGGGGAGCGCTATGCCCTTGGTAAGACAGTCCCTCGAGATGATAAACAAGCAACCTACTGGTATCGTAAAGCCGCCAAACAGGGTCATCTAGACGCCCAATACAATATGGGGTTGATCTATCACAATGGTCAGGGCGTGCCTCAATATTATAAACAAGCAGCTCTATGGTATAGCAAAGCCGCCAAACAGGGGCATCCCGATGCACAATATAATTTAGGATTGATCTATGCCAATGGCCTGGGTATCCCTCAAGATTTTAAACAAGCAGCAAAGTGGTATCGCAAAGCCGCCGAACAGGGGCATCTAGATGCCCAATACAAGCTGGGGTCGATCTATGCCAATGGTGATAACGGCTTTAAAGATTATAAACAAGCGGCCCAGTGGTATCACAAAGCCGCCGAACAGGGCCATGCTGACGCCCAATATAATCTGGGGTTGATCTATCACAACGGTCTAGGCGTCCTTCAAGATTATAAACAAGCGGGCCAGTGGCACCGCAAAGCCGCCAAACAGGGGCATGCTGGCGCTCAATACAATATGGGAATGATCTATGACTATGGTCAGGGCGTCCTTCAAGGTTATAAACAAGCAGCCGAGTGGTATCGCAAAGCCGCCGAACAAAAACATGCCAATGCTCAATACTACCTGGGGCTGATCTATGCCAATGGTCATGGTGTTCGTCAAGATTATAAACAAGCGTATATGTGGCTCAATTTAGCCAAATATAATGGTGAAAAAACTAAAAATATATTTGATTTAATCATACCTAAAATGACATCAAAAGAGATAAATGAAGCGCAGAAACTGTCGAAAATATGCTTAGATTCACACTATGAAAATTGCGCTTAAAAATACTAAATTAGCTGAATTAAGCTTGCTAATGAACAGGTCCTAATATAAAAATTGGTTGTATGTTCCAGCTTTAAAGTGCAGGCAATTCGTTACTCAACGTTGGGCTTTGTAGAGTGAGAAGTCGTTGTTGCTTTTTTAATTGAGGATGCTTGCCGTCGCTAATATGAGATCGCCATTGCTGCAGGCTGGCTTCCGAGTAATAGTTAAATTCGCAGTAATTCGCATCGAGCAACACCTGACAGATACTTTTACTGTGGGCATCACTGCGGTCCATTAATACTGAATCACCTTGGCTGTCTGGATTATGCTGCAAATGAATTTTCTGCAGGACCTCAGCGGCCGACAACTCAGGTAACTGCGCCAACCATTGTTGAAAATGCCGTTGCCGTTTAGCTAACACCGCTTCGGTATTGAGCGCAGATGAGCTAAGCAGCAGTGCCGCTTGACAGACATTATGAGTACTTAAGTGCCGACCATTCCAGCTTAGATGTAAGCATTCACGACCAGACATGAGTACTAAATCAAAAGGGTTGTAGTATTGATAGCTTTGCTCAGAAAGGTGTTTTTTAACAAGCTTAACGTTGCCATAGGCTAAAGCTTGCGGAATAATATTTCCACGCGTAGGCGCGGTACTTGATTGGGGGTCTTGATAGCGATTAAGTAAGGCGAGAACCACCCCGTGATTATTAACACCAAACCATGTGCCTCCGGCTTGTCCGTCAATCGGATATAGCCGCTCAACGCCATTTTTCTGCTGTTGTTTTAAGCCGGCTTCATGGCGCAAGCGGGCTTCGTCACGATTCATGGTGATCACCAACGAATTGCTTAAACGTAGCACGCTTAGGGTACACATCTTAGTTACCTTGCTGGCGCAGGTAACTCGCCGTACTGGGTGCTATGCCGATAGCATCATCAACCAAAATACCTAATTCTTTTGCCACTAATTTGGCATAGGCCACATGATGCACCGTATGGTTAATCAGGTAACATAACTCACGACTTAGGCTGCTATCAAACAACCTGTTTTGTTGCTGCTTTAGGGAAATTTCAGACTCAACCTTAACGGCGCGTTCCTGCAATTCTGAATCAGGCGGAAGAAACCATGCAATTAATTCATTGATTAACTGCAAAGCCAACTCGGCATCATTTTCAATTTCGCTGTCGCGATGACGGCTGTTGTAATCAATATTGCCATTAACTGCACCCTGCTGAAGCGCCAAAAAATGATCCAGAATGTGGCGAACATGTTTGCCAATGCCCGATTCGCTATGCAGCGAAGGCTGGTTATAACGTTCTCCTCCACTCGCTACCACTAATTGCTGTACCTGCAGTAGTGCCTCTACTGTCGCTTCACGCAGCTGCTTCATTGTTTCTCCATTTATCTAACTAAAAAGCCTTCGCCATCTACTTGACCGGAGTAACGGCATAAATATTTCTTCGGAGTCTTCTTTTATCAACAATATAAGGATTGCTTGCAGCTGTTTTTATTGAAAAACATGCAATTCATTAATAAATCAGTGCGGCTTAATCGCATAAATTAAGGAGTGAGGATTTTATCCATGCAAAAATAAATACACAAAGATGAAATATTTACAGGCTTACCTAGGTCTAATTATTCTACTGCAGTCAATAAAGGTTGAACATGAAATTCGTCAATTTACCGGTGAAAATATTTTTACTGTTGTCTCTTTTCAGCTGCAATTCAGTACTGGCTGTCGATCAAGTTTATACGGGCTATTTTAGTCATAAAGCTATTTCAGGGTTTGATGCAGTTGCCTATTTTAGCGAGCAAAAACCGGTTCGAGGTTCGGCAAAATTTACCCTCGAGTATAAAGGAGCCGACTGGTATTTCAGCAGTCAGCACAATCTTAATAAGTTTAAAAAAAATCCAGACTATTTTTTACCACAGTACGGTGGTTACTGTGCATGGGCAATGGCGGGCAATAAAACGGCTTCGGGCAATGCACCATTTTGGACAATTTATCAGGATAAGCTCTACCTTAATTACGATCAAGACACTCAAGATCTGTGGTTAGCGAATAAAGATAACTTGATTAAAAAAGCCGCTAAAAACTGGGCAAAAATGGACAAAAAATAATATGCTATTAAGTAACACCAAGATAATTAACGGGCTGATTGTATTTTTGGGCTTGGTTCTTTTTGTCATCAATATACGCAGCTGCCAATCTCAATTGACAGAGGAAAATCCGGGGGTAACAACTTGCTGACACGCATCGCGCTGGTGGTTTCATATATTTTATATTGCATTCGATTTGCCGTTGCACCCTGGAAGTATTTTCAGCTCAACGCGAACTACTTTAATGAACAACGTAATCTGTTTTCGAAATTAGATATGGATGCGCGTATTCCCATACAATGGCGGCTGGTGCAGTGTATGGATATTGGTAATAACAACCCAAGCGCTTACCCTGTTTTTATGAAACCTGAATGGGGGCAAAACTCACAGGGTATTGTGCGTATTGATAACTTAGATACGCTGCAGAAGATACGCCGCAAACGCAGCGCTAACCCGCCATTTTATCTGCTTCAGCAAGCCGCACCGGGAAAACGAGAATTTGAAGTTTTTGTTATTCCCGAAAAAGATAATTTGCAGCAGTTTGCCGTTTTATCTATTACTGAAACCTGCAATACAAGCGATGATCCCCTGCCGATTAATGGAATCTACAATGACAACAGCTACTATACAGACCGTTTAGCCATGCTTAGCTTAAAGCAGCAACAAAAAATTTGGTCTCATCTTAAACAAATCGGTGAATTTCGTATTGCCCGTTATGGCATACGTGCTGATTCGCTGGAAAGTTTGATTGCGGGGCAGTTTCATATTATTGAAATCAACCTCTATGTCCCTATGCCACTGATTTTATTAGTACAAAATTTTAGCCTTTGGAAAAAAATTAAATTTATACGGAGCAGTATGAAGCAGTTAGCAAAAGTCACCACAACCATTCCGCGCACCCAAGCCGTTAAACCGGTATTTTTTAATAAATTCAAATTATCTCAACGATTAAAAAGAGCCACTAAAAATGAGGTTTCATCATGATTCGCTTGAAAAAGATCCTCTACGCATGGATCAGTAAAAAATTTATGGGCGGCTGCAGTCATTATAATGACCTTCGCGTGCGTAAAAGTTGCCGCAGCAAGGAACAGGCAAGGGATGTTTTTGCAGCGGCAAATGTTCCGCATGCACAGGGATTAATCTTTCTAAACCCTTTTAAAGCCATAAAATTTGCCAAAGAAGTTGGCTTCCCTTTGGTTATCAAACCCAATGTCAGTGGTTTCTCACGGGGCAGTTATTTTCCGATTGAAAATGTCAGGCAACTTTGGCGGGCGATATTTCTGGCCAAATTATGGTGGCCCTATACGGTTGTCGAGCAATATTTACAGGGCAACAATTATCGTGTGGTCGTGGCAAATGGGCAGGTAATGTCAGTATTACAACGTTATGCACCCTTTGTAACGGGTGACGGGATAGCTTCGATCGACCAGTTGATTGACAGAGAAAATGCCATTAGAGAGCAGATGAATTTATACCCTTGTATCTCTCCCCTGCAAAAAGGGCAACAAACGTTAAAGTTTTTAGCAAAGAGCGGCTATAACTTAACAACCGTTCCCAACTTGAATCAACAGGTGCTGCTATTTTATCGCATCTCATTAGCACCGGGTGGCGTGGTTGAAGTGATTGACAAGGAGACTATTCCAGCGGTGAATCAAACATTGTTTAAGAATGTGCTGCAGCGCTTTGATGCGAATATATTAGGCATTGATGTGATTATGGAGAAAGGTATTAGCACGGATTATCGGCAGCAAAAATGTATCTTTTTAGAGGTTAATTCACGCCCCTATCTGCATATGCATGCTTTTCCCCGTTATGGTGAAGCTGAAGATCTGTCTATCCATTTTGCACAATTGGAAAAGCTTAATATTCAGCAAACAGATACCTATTAATGAAAAGCTTAGTACGCAGCTTTTATCTGTTTGTGGCAGTACACTCCTTTCTGATCGGATTGCTGCCCATATTTATCCCTATTATTCTTTGGAATAAAGGGCTGGCGCTTAACGATATTGCCTATTTTATTGCATTCAGCGCACTCGGGTTTATTATTGCTCTGTATTTTTGGGACAGGTTACGTGCAGCTGCAAACTGGTCAAAGATAGTGGCTCTCTCTTTTATCTTTGAAATATTACTGGTCATTATTTTATTATGGGATTTCTCGCCTGTCTTATTAAGCATTGGCGCATTGATTAATGGTGCAGCGGGCTGTTTTTACTGGTCAACTCAACGGGTTTTGTTTCAACGTATTACCCAAACAAACAACAGCGGTGACAGCTTTGCTAATTTTCAAATTTTAGTGATGATTGTCTTAAAGTTAGGTATCTTGCTGGGCAGTTATTTATTAGCGGCAGCACAGATTAACCTGCTGCTTATTATTTTCATAAGTATCTCAACCTTAGGTTATTGGCTGCTTAGACACTCGCTTATTAACCAGATTGAACTATTAAGCAACAACCAACCCAGTGCTTTTTCTCTGCTTGAGGTGATTAACTTTAAAGACACTTTTAATTCGAAAGTGATTTTTTTGATTGATGGTGTTTTATTGTTTCTAGAAAGCTATTTTTGGGTATTGTCATTATATCTGCTGACCCAACAAAATCTATTAAAATTGGGCTTGCTGATTGTACTGTTAAGCGTACTTTTAGCCCTTATATTCTATGTTATCAAGAAGCGTATTGATCGTATTAACGCGCAGCACATCTTCACTATCGCGGTTTTCGGCTATGCGTTTTCCTGGCTGTTGCGCGCTGACTTAAGCCTTCAGACAGGTCCACTTGTTTTATACTCAACCGTATTGCTGATTGCCTTTTTAAGCAGCTTTTTTCGCCTCGCTTTTAACAAACGCTTTTATGATATCGCAAGCTTAGCGCAGCCGATTCAATATAGTATCTGTAAAAGTTATTATTCACAGTTTACTTTACTGTTGTTTTTTAGCCTTGCCGGTTATCTTTTTAATAGCAGTGACACGCCGCTACAACAACTGCAGCATATATATCTGCTGATTATCCCATTGGTTTTTGTCTATCTATTCTATGGGCGCACACAAAAAATACGGGCTGCTAAGCTAATTTAGCCTGTTTCAGGCTCTTGTAACCGACACAGGTAAATAACAGAATAAGACTTCGAGTTGATATTGCTAGGTAATCGCTGCCCTCCGCAGTCTGTTTTTCAGTCCTTAACTGTGTATTTATTAGGCATTTTATTGACTTTAACTTTTGATTCTGTATAATTCAACTCAGCAAAAGAAAGCCTTACGTTTACATTCTCCATTTCGTTGTTTTATTAATAATACCTCGCACTGTAGTTTTTAAGTTCCAGTCTGTTTTTACGCTATTCAAGCCTTCTGAAGGCAACCTTACATTAAAATTACAGGATATTATTATGTCTAATAAAGTACAAGGAACCGTTAAATGGTTCAACGAAGCGAAAGGTTTTGGTTTTATCGAGCAAGAATCTGGTCCAGATGTATTCGCTCACTTTAGTGCTATTGCAAGCGAAGGTTTCAAAACTTTAGCTGAAGGCCAAAAAGTAGAATTCACTGTAAGCCAAGGTCAAAAAGGCCCGCAAGCAGATACTATCGTAGCGCTTTAATTCGCTGTGATATTTTAGCTCCCCAATCGAGCTAAATTGATAAAAAAATGGTAAACCTTTGCGGGTTTGCCATTTTTTTTGTTTAAAAACAGGCTACCTTAACTCAAATAACATGAGGGAATTGACTGTTTATAGCTCACGGGCAGGTGATTTTTGAAACAAACAGGTATTAATTTTAAAAGCAGTCACAAAACGTCATATTGAGATGGACAATATTCAGCATCGCAAAAGGTGTTATTTAGGTCACGCCATCAATTGCTAGTTGAGCTTGAAGGGCTAGAATTTATGATAGGGAATGAGCTTATCAATCAGGTATAAGTGCACTTATTTAAGTTATTGCCTAAAAAACAGCACAAAGTTAAGCCGTTTATAATTGCCAGCACTTTTGAAAGTGGCTATAGAGTAACTGATCTTTTATAACTTGATGAAAATGGACAAATTTCATTTGAGCGAATCCATTATCCATCCAATACTAGGGAAAAAATAGCATGAAAAGTAGTCAGTTAGGATTTAATCCTGATTATACAAAAGACGCACCAACACTCGAACAGATTAGTGGCTTGGTCGGTGATGCTATCCTCGAATTCGGAGTACCCTGGTGCGGCCACTGTCAGGCTGCACGGCCGGCAGTAAAGGAGGGACTGAGCGAACATTCGCAGCTGCCTCACATTAAGGTATATGATGGAAAAGGTAAAACTCTGGGTCGTGCATTTCGGGTTAAGCTTTGGCCAACCTTGATTTTGCTGCATGATGGAACGGAGGTAGCGCGATTGGTCCGGCCTTTGAATGCTGACGAGGTACGCCAGTTGCTCGCACAATGTAAATAATTTTATCGTCTCTACTGCAGAATTTTATCTGCAAATTGATTGAGTTCACTTTTGTCGGGGGTTTTCTTCACCGCAAGTGAATAAATATATTTGCGGAAGATCACAGATAAATACCTTAACATTGTCAGAAAGGTGTAAACTGCGATCCATATCTCATTATTTTTTTAATTGGCATTAAAAAAACCCACAAATTATTGATGTTTAGTTGACCTCTTTTTTTTTGCCTGTAAAGTGTCATCAGCGTCTACTTCTTTGTTTATTGTCCTTAAAAGGAAAAATATGCATAAAATCATAAATGTTAAATTGACCTCTATTTTTTCCCCAATATGCCAAACGCTGCTTCAGGAGGATGCTCAAAGGCTGAAAACACAACCTGAGAATAAAGACCCGGATAACGCTACTGAATTACTTATTATTCGTCTCGACGGGACTATTATTGGTTATGCTACTTTTGACATTGTTGATGATATATATGTCAATATTAATTCACTGCATTTCAGAAAAATCTTTAAAGATCATTCACTCGGTGAATACTGGTTATCTCGTCAATTAAAGCGCCATCTACGTAATAATACCTATATCAATTTTTTGCTAGCCAGTTAAAAGTGCAAATACGTAATAGTACCTATATCAATTTTTTGCTAGCCAGTTAAAAGTGCAAATACGTAATAGTACCTATATCAATTTTTTGCTAGCCAGTTAAAAGTGCAAATACGTAATAGTACCTATATCAATTTTTTGCTGGCCAGTTAAAGGTATAACAATAACAGCGCTGCACAGTTAAAAGTGCAAATACGCAATAGTACCTATATCAATTTTTTGCTGGCCAGTTAAAAGTGCAAATACGTAATAATACCTACATCAATTTTTTGCTGGCCAGTTAAAAGTGCAGATACCTAATAATACCTACATCAATTTTTTTGCTGGTCAGTTAAAGCGATAACAATCACAGCGCTGCACAGATAAAAACCGCTCAGTTAGTTTTACAAATTGCTTATTCCGCCCGCAGCGCTTCAACCGGATTGAGCCGGGCAGCGCGGCGGGCAGGCAGGACACCGGCAATAAGTCCAATACTGATGGCGATGACTTCCGCCAGAATGACAAAGTTCCATGAAGTGTGTACAGGCAGCGCAGGTAAACTCAGATGCAGTAGTTGGGCAATACCGATACCCAGTCCCAGCCCGACGAATCCACCGACAGCAGAAAGTACAATAGCCTCCCCTAAAAATAAACTGAGTATCTGTGACCGTCGGCCACCTAATGCGCGAATTAAACCGATTTCACTGATCCGTTCATTGACCGCAATAGTCATAATAGTAACTATTCCGATCGCACCGACTAATAATGAGATACCGCCAATGGCACCAACGGCAAAGGTCAGCACATTCAATACCGACCCCAGCACCTCGAGCATCTGCTGCTGCGTAGTAATAGTGACATCATCCCTGCCATGTCGCTCTGCGAGGATTTTTTTTATACCCGCGACCACTGTTTCAATGGCAGTATTATCATCATAAAGCAGATCCACTTCATGCAGAGTCTCACGGTTAAATAAACTTAAGGCGCGGGATGCTGGAATATAAACGGTATCATCGAGATCAAATCCCAATACGTTACCTTTTGACTCCATCACACCAATAATACGAAAACGATTCCCCCCTACCGTAATGCGTTTTCCTAAAGGATTTAAATCGTCAAATAATTCATATTTGAGTTTACTGCCGAGTACGGCAAAAGCGCGCGGAGCAGTGGGATCATCATCGGGCAGAAAATGGCCTGACTTAATGCTCATTTGAAAAGCTTCCGGCATTTGTGAGCCAGCACCATAAACAGTAGTACGGCGACTGCGGTTACCCGCTTCCACCTCGGCATTGCCCTGTACAAAAGCCACTACGGCTCGCGCATAGGGTAGCCGTTTAAGTGCCTGCGCATCTTCAATAGTTAATGGTCTTTCGGTACCAAACACTCCCATACTGATCCCGCCGGTTGTCGCTTTCCCTGGATTGATGGCCACCAGATTAGTACCAAACTGGGTAAATTCCGCCAGTACAAACTGATGGACTCCTTCGCCGATAGAGGTTAACAGGACAACCGCAGCAACGCCCACTGCAATACCTAACGCAGATAAAAAACTGCGCAGACGATGTGCAATCAGAGATGAGGTGGTTAAATGGAGAAGGTCGCGCAGTCGCATAATCTATTTCCCCGTCAGGGCGAGAACAGGATCCAGGCGCGCGGCTTGTCGTGCCGGCAGTAAACTAAAAATAAATCCGGCCAACAGACTGACGGCAACCGCAGTCGATACCGCCCAAAGCGGGGCGTAGGCAGGCAGAGCAGGAAAAACCAGCCTGATGACAACACAACCGAGTTCACCCAATAATACACCGAGCATTGCGCCGAAGGTCGATAACATAATGGCTTCGAATAAAATCAGGTGCAGAATCTGCCGCTGAGGTGCACCCAGTGCTTTTAATAAACCAATTTCTGCCGTACGTTGAGAGACGGCGACCAGCATTACATTCATAATTAAAATACCGGCGACAGCGAGGCTGATTGCCGCAATACCGCCGATAGCATAAGTCAGTGCGCCTAATATACGATCAAAGGTTTTCAGAACCGCATCCTGAGTAATCACAGTCACATCACGTTTGCCCTGATGACGCTCTTTTAATATTTCAATGGTGGATTGTTTGACTGACTCAATGGCAGAACGGGTTTTGACTTCCAACAGAATACGAAACAGTGAAGCGCTGTTAAATAATTGCTGTGCAGATGCCACCGGAATAATAATAGTATCCTGCACATCCACACCAATAGATCGCCCTTCCGATGCCATAATTCCGATCACTCGAAAACGCCGATCACCCAGACGTATCCATTGACCGACTGCGGCTTGTGCTGCAAATAGTTGATCTCTTATATTACGGCCAATCACACAAACCGGTGTAGCACGATCCAAGTCGCCGGCAGGTAAAAAACGCCCCTGTGCCAGCTGCCAATGGCGAATATTTAACAGCTCAGCATTACTGCCAATAATGGGCACTTCACGTGAACGCCCCTGAAAACTGGCATTAATCGAACCTATGCTGATCGGCGCTATACGGCGAATATTAGTATTACGGGTTAATACCTGCGCATCATCCAGAGTCAGATCTCGGGGGGTAGTGCCCACCATAGCAACTGGATTAAGACCTGATGTTTCAGAATAGCCGGGGAAAACAATCACCAGATTGGTGCCTAATGAGCTAAACTCATTGCTGACATAACGCCGGGCCCCCTCCCCCAAAGCGGTTAACATAATGACCGAGGCAACACCGATAGCCATCGCCATTAACATCAATATTGTCCGGGTTGGGAACCCCGTCAGGGCGCGCCAGGAAAAACCGGTAATATCACGCAGCGCCGTTTTCATAAACTTGCCTGAGATAAGGTTTGATCTGATTCAATACGACCATCAAGCATTTTTAACTGCCGCGTTGCCCGCTCTCCAATATTGTTATCATGAGTCACTATAATGACCGTGATCCCCTGCCGGTTAAGCTGCTCGAGAATATTAATGACATCCTGACCGGATTTTTGATCCAGATTACCCGTCGGTTCATCAGCCAGTAATATTTTCGGCTGCATAATCGTTGCACGGGCAATCGCAACACGTTGGCGCTGCCCGCCGGAAAGTTGATCGGGTCTATGCTGAGCACGATCGGCCAAGTCCATTTCCGTGATCGCTTTATTAACCAGAGGGAGGCGCTGATCTGGCTCAGTACCTGCGAGCATCAAAGGTAGCTCAACATTCTGTGCAGCGGTTAATCGGGGGATCAGGTGAAAGGACTGAAAAATAAAACCGATGGTTTTGTTGCGGGTGGCAGCCTGCTCGTTATCCGGCAGTGCAGTAACATCCTGCTGGTTTAATAGATAAGTGCCTTCCGTTGCGCTATCCAGCAGGCCGATTAAATTCAGCAGGGTTGATTTCCCTGAACCCGAAGGCCCCATAATAGAAATATATTCACCCGCGACAATGGACAGATTAATATCATCGAGGGCATGCACCTTTTGCTCGCCAACCAGAAAGTCACGATGAATATTGTTTAACTCAATCATGTTTAATTGCATAGTGCTTAATTCAATCATCTTTACGTTCAACAATAGCACGGGCACCCTTCTCGACACCTTCCCGCTCAATTGAAGTCACCAGCCGTTCACCGGCAGCAACCCCGTCAAGCACTTCCGTATAACTCCAATTGCTTATACCGATTTTGATCTTTCGTTGTTCAAGCAATCCATTATCTTTTAAAATCAGTATATTGTTACGGTCGAACAGTGCCGCAGTGGGAATACGCAGGACGTTTTCACGTTGCTCAAGAATAACTTCGGCATCGGCACTGTAACCGGGCAGCATATTGTCAGTATTATCGAGATTGATAAATTCAACTTCTATTTCAACCGTGCGCGACTGTTTCTCCAGATCCAACACATAATCAGCAACCCGGCGCACTCGACCGGCAAATGTTCTGCCCGCAAAAGCATCCAATGAAATATGAGCAGGCATTTGCGGGCGAATCTGCGGTGCATCGACTTCATCAATGGGCGCGGAGACATACAGGCAGCTGTAATCAATCAAATCAATCGCCGGCAAAGTCGCAACACCAATCGGCGAAGGGGTTAGATACTCCCCCACTTCACCATTCACTTCAGCAACGCGCCCGCTAAAAGGTGCATTTAAGCGGGTGCGTGCCAGCGCGGCGTGGGTTGCATCAATTTTTGACTGGCTCACTTTGACCGAGGTCTGCGCAGCTTCGCATGCTGCAAGCTTAGCGTTCGCTGCGCTTTCGGCCTGGTCGACACTCTCCGCAGAGACCATATTTTTGGAGAACAAAGTGCGCAGGCGAAATGCTTCACGTTTGGCAAGATCGCCAATAATACAGGCCTCGCGCACCAGAGCCTCTGTTCGGTCACTCTCATACTGAGCCAGTGTGACCTGTGCCTGAAGATCATCATTCCATATTTCCAGCAGCAGTTGCCCGGCTTTGACCCGATCCCCCTCTTTAACCAGCAGATTTTCAATCTGGCCACCGATCGAGGGTGAAAGTCGCGCACGCTGGCAGGCCTTGAGCGTTCCCGCGCGCGTATTGGTAATAGTTGCCAGTACTTCGCCCTTGGTTACTTCCTGTACCACAACCGCGATCGGGCGGGGACGTTTGAGATAAACAATAAGCACAACAATGGCAACAATAATCAGCACACTGATAATGAGCAGGCGATGTTTTTTTAGCATGAAAAGATCCCGGTTATTTTTGCAGGAAAATTATTTATTGTGTTTATTAATCCGGACTGGATTAACTTATGCTCAGCGAAAAATAATAACAACTTGATTAATCAAAGCGCTATCAGCTGCACCTAATAAGGTTGAAATACTCAAAATCCCTTCAACTGAGTGTGCCTTCAGGCGATCCGCAGACCATTCTAAATATAGATCTAAAACAGCAATAGTGACAATAAGGCGATAGGGCGATAAAGCGATAAGGCGAAAAGGCGAAAAGGCGAAAAGGCGAAAAGGCGATAAGGCAATAAGGCAATAAGGCAATAAGGCAATAAGGCGATAAGGCGATAAGGCGATAAGGCGATAAGGCGATAAAGCGATAAAGCGATAAAGCGATAAAGCGAGAAGGCGATAAAGCGATAAAGCGATAAAACGATAAAGCGATAAAGCGATAAAACGAGAAGGCGATAAGGCGAAAAGGCTATAAAGCGATAAAGCGATAAAGCGAAAAGGCGAAAAGGCGAAAAGGCTATAAAACGATAAGTGCGGAGTGTTATAGCAAAAAAACTAAAGTGACAATGAGACGGTAAAGCGAAATGTTTTAGTAAAAAAGCTAAAAAGGGCGAATAACGGGCAGATAGATAACCAAGACTGAGATAGAAAATAGTCTGTTTAAAGGCAGAAATGAATAAAAAAAAGTGGATTTGGCAAATAGGGTATCAAATAGCAGCGCTGCTGTTTGAGTCATATTGTCCTAAAAGAGCACAAATTAATCCTATTGTCGTAATAAAAAGGAAATACAGCGCTTATATTTTATGACTAATTAAAACATTAGAAAGGGGGGAATAAGTAAAAATGCTGTTTTTATGACCTAAAGCACTGCGAAAAGCTCTTTTTTTGATTGAATTTTGACCTAGGTGGGGTTTTGTAGCCTTATTATTGATAGTTCAAGTTGCAGCTATCCATAATTAACCCTGATATTTTGTGGCCTTGCTCACACACCAGAAAGTAAAACTGCAAAACAGCTCACAAAAAAAGATGCAAACGCAATTTCTAGTTTGCGCAGTCAATTTTTATTAGATATCTTGAATTCAGAAAAGTTCAAAAATAATACAAATAAACAACAATATAATAATACAAAAAAAAATTACACAACACCTGAATCACTCAGGTATCTATGATAAAAAAGGAAATTAACTAACATGAAAAAATCTATTTTAGCTTCAAGCATCCTGGCTTTATTGGTAGCATCTGCAGCAAACGCAGGTCAAACATTTGATACTGCAGCAGGTTCTTTATCAATCGGTGGTGATGTTGAATTCAATTACGAATCTAACAATACTTCAAACTTAACTTCAGGTGGTGATGTCACTATCGTTGTAAAAGGTGAGCGTTTACTAGACAACAACGCATATGCTGGATTTTCTGTAGCTACTGAAGCTGGATTAGATGGTAACGTTACTTTTGATGACCGTAAATTTGTTATCGGTCAGAAAAATGATTGGAGCTTAGCGTTAGGCGCTTTTGAAGCAACTAACCTTTCACCTGCTGGCGCAGATATGTCTTTAACAACTTCTGGCGCGGTATCAGGTTACAATGGCGGCAAAGCGCGCGGCCGTGCTGCAGGTTCTGAACAAACTCAAGTCACTTTCAATAAAGAGGCCGGTGCACTAGGTTATGAATTAACAGCTTCAAGCCAAGATTCAGGTGATCTTGTTATTCTTCGTCCTATAGTGACTTACTCTGCAGCTAAATTCTCTCTTGCTGTAGGCGCTGAAGTTCCTGTAGTTGATACTCAAGATCATGCAGACTGGACTGGTTATGCTGCAACAGGAACTTTTGAAGCATCTGATATGGTAAGCATCACATTACGTGCTGCTACTCGTAGCGGTACTGAATTTGATACTGTTACTTCTACTATTGTTGCAGCTGATAA
Organism: Psychromonas sp. MB-3u-54; assembly: GCF_002836415.1. GTDB lineage: Bacteria > Pseudomonadota > Gammaproteobacteria > Enterobacterales > Psychromonadaceae > Psychromonas. The sequence goes on from NZ_PJBP01000121.1 coordinate 15,481, forward strand.
TATGACCGCTGGTGTTGGTGTTGGTATACAGAACTTCTACTTAGGTGCTGAATTAAACGATAACAGTACTGATACTGAAACAAGTCTTTATACTGCATACAAAATCCCAGCTATTATGGATATTGATAACCTAGATTTCCACTTAGGTGCTGGATATGCATTCGCCCCAGATTCAGCTAACGATGTTACTACTGTTAAATTTCGTGTTAAATACATCTTCTAATTTAGCGGCTTAGCCGATAAACAGATTAAATAATAAAAACCTCACTTCGGTGGGGTTTTTTTATGCCTGAATTTTCAAAAAAAATCAGCACCCACCATAACCCGGTTTTCTATTGGTAAGTGCGCTATTCGGCGTTTACAAAAAATAGCTTTTATCCGTAATCTAATACCAAATCCATTAATTTTCTGCTTATTTCTGCTTGTTAAAACACCTTCTAGCTCGACATAAAACCACGTTTTATTCTTTGCTTCATAACATCCTGTTATTCACCCTTTCTTGGCCAGCTGGAGCTGTTCACAATAGAGTTACCTACTATTTTTTGAAATTAGAACAACTCGTTACTGCAATCAATGCCTTGCTTTCATGAATTTTTCCTGAGTCTACATAGATCACTTAATGAGTGGCATTGGTATCAGAAGGACTGCGAAATTATCAGCGGAAATAAGTGGTGGTGGTTGCTATTGCCTATGCACAATTGACCTATGTTATGCGCTAATAGGATTATATTCTGCCGATGTTGGTTTATTCGTTATTTGGCAGTTCTCGGTAATTAATAGCGGGTCCGATGCAGCGACTTGTGCGGTTATTGTGGCAGTTTCCCCCCTTAGCACAGTTAAGGATTGGCGAGGGGTTATGACCATAACAAGTCTTTGGGGTTTGCTTGGCAGTAGATTTAGGCTTGGCATGCTAGCCTACTTTCTATCCAACCCCATTTTAATAGGACTGTTATATGGCGGATTGCACGCATAAAAGACTCAGTGTGCATTTTAGCCATAATCTTAAGCACTCTGAAAAACTCTTATATTGTCTCAGTTTTGCTTTGCGCAGGCCGATTATTTGTTGTTTAAGTTGCAGCTACTCATAATTAATCCTGATTTTTGCAGGATTGCTCACATTTTGGACAGTAAAACTGTAAAACAGTTCACAAAAAAACATAGAAATACAATTTCTAATTTGCACGGCCAATTCTTATTAGATATCTTAAGTCAAGAAAAGATCAGTAACAAAGCAAAAAAAAATCAAACAAACCCTGGATAACTCAGGTATCTATGATAACTAAGGAAAGTAAAAATTATGAAAAAATCTATTCTAGCTTCAAGCATTCTGACTTTATTGGTAGCATCTGCAGCGAATGCAGGTCAAACATTTGATACTGCAGCCGGTTCTTTATACCTGGGTGGTGATGTTGAGTTTGATTACACAACGCAAACCGGTGAAACATGGGCTGATACTGATGGTAACATAACCGCTCCTGCGACTACTGCCAAGTCAGATTTTGCCGGAAGCGGCCGTTTATTAATTGATATCCATGGAGAAAAAGTTTTAGACAACGGTGGGTTTGCCTCTTTTGCAGTAGCACCTACATTCGGCCAAAATGGCGGCATTGGTACTGATGATGTTAAATTTTCCTTCGGTATGCAAAATGACTGGAGCCTAACGGCTGGGCATTTTGAAGCACAAGATCTTTCACCAGCAGGTCAGGATACTTATATAGCTGAGTCTGGTACGACTATGTACCGCGCAAACTATGCTCGCGGCCGTAATGATGATGACGGTGGCGCTCAAATGACCTTTAATAAAGCAATGGCAGGAGCTGGCTTTGAGTTAACGGCTCAGTCAAAGGACAGTGGTAACACTGTGATCCTTCGTCCTGTTGTAACCGCCGATTTAAGTGACAAAGTCTCAATGGCTTTAGGCCTTGAATTACCCATCGATGGTGATGACGATGGTATTACTGACAATGCCGATTGGATCGGTGCGGGTGGTTCGCTCAGTCTGCAGGCAACGGATGAGTTAACCTTAACGGCTCGTGCTGCTTACTTAGCAGATGATAGAATCCAAGCTGATTCAATAGATTCTTATACAGCAGGACTTAACGCACAATACAACAACTTCTTTATTGCCGCATTATACGGTGAGTCTGATTCTGATTCAAATACACTTGATACCACAGAAACACAGGTTTATGCTTCTTACAAAATCCCAGCAATTATGGAAATCGATAATTTTGATATCTACTTAGGTGCAGGTTGGTCACAAGCTGAACTTAATAATGAAACTAAAGATGACGTAGTTGGCGGTCGTGTGCGCTTTAAATACATTTTCTAATTTAGCGGCTTAGCCAATAAACACATTAAATAATAAAAACCTCACTTTGGTGGGGTTTTTTTATGCCTGCTTTTTACTAAATCAACTTTCACTGCGCAAGACCACCTGAATTGACACACCCAAAAAACAGATATCAATTAATCCAGAGCGGTTAAACCGGCGCTGGATTTGACCACACTATGCTCAGGTAAAAAACTCTCCGCAGTCGACTCTAGCATCTCCCGCGTCACGTTTTTCGGATAGTCTGCTGCAAGAAAACTGCTTTTGGCCGGATAAGGGTAAATTTCATCAAAGCGTAAAATAGCGGTTTGACTGGTACGCCGGTAAATATGTGCGCGGTTAAGCTGGCTTGCAGACTCAAGCCCGGCAGCGTTAATAATCTGCATGGCTGCCTGCACGGTTTTATGGTGAAATGAGGCAACCCGGGTGGCTTTATTCTCAACCACCAGTCCACTGACTAAATTGGGATCCTGAGTTGCGATACCGGTCGGGCATTTATTGGTATTACAGATTAAAGACTGCACACAACCTAATGCTATCATCATACCGCGGGCGCTATTACACAGATCAGCCCCGAGTGCGATATTTTTAACCAGATGAAAACCGGTAAAAATCTTGCCGCTGGCAATGACTTTAATTTCATCTTTCAGGCCAAAGCCAATCAGCGTATCACAAACAAAACTCAAACCTTCCCGTAACGGCATACCCACTGAATTAGAAAACTCTAAAGGTGCAGCTCCGGTGCCACCTTCTCCGCCATCAACGGTAATGAAATCAGGCTTTATGCCAGTTTTTAGCATCGCTTTACAGAGTGCAAAAAACTCACTCTTGTTGCCGACACAGAGCTTAAAACCTATCGGTTTAGCGCCGCAAAGTTGGCGTAACTGTCGAATAAAGAACATCATCTCTAGGGGTGTTGAAAAAGCGGAATGGATAGCGGGGGAGTTAACCGTTACCCCTGCAATAACGCCTCTTATCTGCGCTATTTCTATGCTGTTTTTATCACCGGGCAGTATACCGCCATGGCCCGGTTTTGCCCCCTGGGATAATTTAATTTCAATCATTTTCACGCTATTCAATAAGGCTGTTTTTGCAAAATTTTCCGCGCTAAAGTTGCCCAGTTTATCCCGGCAACCAAAATAGCCCGTGCCAATCTGCCAAATTAAATCCCCGCCGTGGCGCAAATGATAAGGGCTAACACTGCCCTCACCGGTATTATGAGCAAACCCGCCTGATTTAGCGCCTTTATTAAGCGCCAGAATGGCATTATTGCTTAATGCCCCAAAACTCATGGCGGAGATATTAAAGATACTGGCACTGTAGGGTTGCAGGCAATCGAATCCGCCGATGCTGACACGGCAATCGCAGATTGCCCGGTTAACATGACAAGCCGCCAGTGAATGCCCGATCCACTCATAACCAACTCGCTGCGTATCAACCTTAGTGCCATAGGGTATAGTATCGCGCTCACCTTTAGCTCTTTGATAAATCACTGAACGAAACATACGGTTAATGGGCACACCATCGGTTTCTGATTCAAAAAGATACTGGCGCAGATAGGGGCGAACATACTCGGTTATCCAGCGTACATGGCCTAGCACAGGAAAATTTCTCCTAAGTGCATGTTTAGTCTGGCGCATATCCCAAAGACCCAGCAGGGTAACAGGTAGAATGATAATCAAACCCCACAACATAGCCGGCCAAAATAGAGACACTAAACAAACCAAACTCACTGACAAACCCGCGACAAAAACGAAATATTTTTTGACCATCATATTACTCCTATGCTGTATATGAGCTTAAGTGTAATACTAAATTGAGCCGTCAATGCAGCGCTTTTAATGTCTCCTTTATTAATAACATTATTTTTATTTTTGACTACTATAATATTGGTCACTTTCTTATTTCTAACGCTCGAAAGACAACAGAGGTCCCCCTTGAAGTTTGCTCGCTTATATTCCTTTATGCCCGGCTTAAAAGGATTGCTGAATTACCAAAAGCGATGGTTTCGTGATGATCTCCGCGCGGCGTTATCCGTGGTGGCTGTTGCCCTGCCGGTGGCTATTGCCTATGCCCAATTGACCGGCGTCAATGCAGTCGTAGGCTTGTATTCCTGTATTTTTCCGATGTTGGTTTATGCGCTATTTGGCAGTTCACGGCAATTAATAGTCGGCCCCGATGCGGCAACCTGTGCAGTGATTGCGGCGGTTGTGACCCCTTTAGCAGCAGGGGATCCGGTTAAACATTGGCAATTGGTGATGACCATGACCGGAATGACCGGTGTTTGGTGTTTGCTTGCCAGTCGATTTAAGCTTGGGGTGCTGGCTGACTTCCTGTCCAAACCGATTTTAATGGGGCTGTTAAATGGTGTGGCAATCACTATTATTGTCAGTCAATTTTCTAATGTTTTTGGCTTTAGCTTTGAACACCGTTATCTGATTGAGCGCCTGGCTGATTTGCCGCATTATATGACTCAATTTCATAGACCGACGATCTTGGTAAGCTTAGTCGCTTTATCTGTGTTTTTATTGATTAAACGTTTTCGTCCGCATTGGCAGTGATGATAATGACCGCTTTTGCGGTCTGGTTCTTTAACTTGGGAACCTTTGAGATTAAGACAGTCGGGGTAATTCAATCTGGACTGCCGGTGTTTCAGACACCAACCTTTGATTTTGGTATCACACGTGAACTAGTTATGCCGGCACTTAATCTGGCGATGGTAAGCTTTGTCAGTATGATGCTAACGGCACGCAGTTTTGCAGCCAAAAATGGTTATGATATTGATGCCGATAAAGAGTTTATGGCCTTGGGTCTGGCTAATATAGCTTCCGCATTCTCGCAGGGATTTGCCGTCAGCGGTGCTGATTCGCGCACCGCCGTTAATGACGCTAATGGTGGGAAAACGCAGTTGGTCTCCATTATAGCGGCTGTGTTAATTACCCTAGTCGCATTATTTTTGACCGCACCATTACAATATATCCCTTCGGCAGCATTGGGCATTGTACTGGTCATTGCATCCTTATCACTGATTGATCTAAAAGCGCTGTGGCAGCTTCAAAAACGTGATAATTCGGCCTTTTTTCTGGCCTTAACAACCTTATTAGCCGTGCTCTTTATTGGTGTTATTCCCGGGATTACTCTGGCTGTACTGTTAGGTTTATTCCAATTTTTGCGGGTGGTGATGCGCCCGACGGAGCAGGTGTTAGGTATTGATAATAAAGGAATAATGCGCAGCATAGACAGTTCCGATAAAGCTCAAGCTATTCATGGTGTATTTATCTATCGCTTTAATTCACCGCTGACCTACTTTAATGCTCTATACTTCAAACGTCAGCTGCTTGGCAAAGTCGCAGGAGAAGAGGGGATTGAGTGTTTAATTATTGATGCAGTACCTTGTTTTACACACTTAGATTTAAGTGTGATGGCCATGCTTGCAGATTTGCATATGGTATTAAAACAGACCGGTATTCGTCTGGTGGTAGCTGGACGCAAGCGGCAAATGATCAAGTGGTGTGAATTGGCCGGCGTATCAACCACCGATGGCGGGGTACTGATTCGTTCAGATCTTTATTTAGCGTTAAAAATGAATCAAGTCTATAAACAGGCCCTCGCAGAAGGATTAGCACCTTTAGTACATAAACAACCCAGCAATGAGGATATTCTAATACACGGTCATTTATAAAGAGTATTAAGACCTTTTTTAGCAGCAGTTACCCCCTAATTTAAAAGCTTTTAAAATGCGTACACCCCCCGTAAAAGAATGCTAACAGATACCGTTAATCACGCTTAAAAATAAAAAAGTAAGCACTAACTTATCAAATAAACCTCATAAAACAAGCTATCTTGAATAATATAATTTTCTCTTTTCGCTGATTAAAACAGATAAATTTTAGCGGGCAACGGATAAAGCGCTTGAAAAAACAGCCCTTGAGAAACAGATAAAACAAAAATTTTTTAAGCAAGCGGCATTTAATACAAAAAACTAATCAAGGTGCATTTAATGATCATAAACACAAGGATCTTTTTTACTTATTTATGCACGGATCTTGTGGCGGAAAACAGATCTTAGCGGTAGAATTATGCGCCCGAATTTAATAACTGGAGTTAGTGATGTCCCTGGCAATTTGGCAAGAGTGCCTAGCACAATTAAAAGATGAACTGTCAGCCGGAGACTTTAGTACTTGGTTACGTCCTCTTCAAGCAGATTTTAATCATTCAACCCTGTCGCTTTATTCTCCTAATAAATATACCAGCGAATGGGTGCGTAACAAATACATGGCGACCATTGAAGATAAGGTTCAACAACTTGTTAATCAGGAAAATCCTAATCACTCGGTTAAGATTCGTTTAATGGTGGGTAATGTTAGCTCTGTTGAAAAAAAACCAGCAAAGCAAATACCAGCTCAGGCACCGATTACCAATCAACCTTGGGAAGGGGAGAGCAAAGCCAATAGAGTGCCTCACAAAAGTAATTTAATAAAAAAATACACTTTTGATAACTTTGTTGAAGGTAAATCAAACAACTTCGCTATCGCAACAACTCAGCAAATAGCTGAAAATCCAGGTGATGTATACAATCCTCTGTTTTTATATGCGCATCCAGGTTTGGGCAAAACACATTTATTACACGCTGTTGGCAATGCTATCGTCGCAGAAAATCCTGACAGTAAAGTGGTTTATATCCGCTCAGAACGTTTTGTGCAGGATATGATCAACTCTATCCGTAACAATACTATCGAACAGTTTAAAGAATATTATGCATCACTTGATGCGCTGCTTATTGATGATATTCATTTCTTTGCCGGTAAAGATCGCTCTCAAGAAGTGCTTTTCCAAACCTTTAATTCTATGTTGGATGCGCACCAACAGGTTATTTTAACCAGTGACCGTTTTCCCAAGGAAATTGAAGGTATTGACGAGCGTTTGCGGACCCGTTTTGGTTGGGGATTATCGATTCCCATTGATCCGCCTGAACTGGAAACACGCGTTGCAATTTTAATCACTAAAGCGGAAGAACGCGGTCTAAAACTGCCCGATGATGTGGCTTTCTTTATTGCGAAGCGCTTAACTATCACCGACGTACGTGTTTTAGAAGGGGCGATTGCTAATATTTCTGCAAAAGCACAATTCACCGGTCAGGGTATAACGATATCTCTGGTACAAGATGCCCTGCGCGATATGCTTGCGGTGCATACTAAACAAACGACTATTGATAATATTCAAAAAATAGTCGCTCAGCATTATCGTATTAAAATATCTGATATGTCTTCAAAGCGCCGTACCCGCACCGTAGCCCGCCCTCGTCAAATTGCCATGGCATTGGCTAAAGAGTTAACTCAACATAGCCTGCCGGAGATTGGAGAGGCATTTGGCGGACGAGATCACACTACGGTTTTACATGCTTGTCGAAAAGTCCAAGAGTTGCGTCGAGAAAATAATGATATCCAAGAGGATTATAAAATTCTGATCCGGACACTTTCGATGTAGACCAAGCAGATCTGAGCCAGCCAGTCAAAACTGTTGATAATTTATTTGGATTAAAAACAGAGCGAGCAGCTTATTAAGTAATTTAAAGAATAAATGACTTAATAACTAGCTCCTGTCAATTTCCTCCGCGTCTCACATTGACCACTTATTTAATGTAATTGCTATAAGGTAAGTTTGATTATGCATTTTTCAATTTCTAGAGAAGCATTTCTCCGTCCTCTGCAACTCGTTGTTAGCTCCGTCGCCGGCGGGCGTCCCGCGTTACCTATAATGGCCAATATTTTAATTGAAGTTAAAGATAACGTATTAAGCCTCACGGGAACAGATCTGGAAGTTGAACTGATTACCGTTATCGCACTGGAAAATGCCAGTGAGGATGGGGTTATTACGGTTCCTGCTCGAAAATTACTGGATATTTGCCGGGGGTTATCTGATCCCTGTGAAATCAAGTTTCAGGTAAAAGAAGAGAAAGTAACCATACGCTCAGGCCGTAGTCGTTACTTACTATCTTCATTGCCTGCCGTCGATTTTCCGAATATAGAATCCTGGCAAAGCCTGGTTGAATTAACGGTTCCTCAAGCTGAGTTTAAAAAACTGATCGAATTTACCCAGTTTGCGATGGCCAGCCAGGATGTGCGTTATTATCTTAACGGCATGTATTTTGAAGCTTCTGAACAGACATTACGCAGCGTAGCAACCGACGGGCATCGACTCGCATCCTGCTCAATAAAGCTTAATCAGGCCATTGAGCAACAATCTGTGATTGTGCCCAGAAAAGGGGTGATAGAGTTAGTTAAACTGCTCGATAATGATCAGGCAAATGTCACTATTCAAATCGGACAAAATAATTTGCGCGCCGTGATAGATGGTTTTATTTTCACTACTAAATTGGTCGATGGCCGCTTTCCGGATTATCGCCGCGTTATCCCTAAAAATGGTGATAAAGAGTTAATCTCTAATAGAGAATCATTAAAGCAGGCATTTTCGCGGGCTGCCATATTATCCAATGAAAAATTCAGAGGCGTGCGTTTAATTCTTTCTGAAAATCTCCTGCAAATTACCGCAAACAATCCGGAAAGAGAGGAGGCAGAAGAGTATATTGATGTTGATTATCACTCCGCCAATCTGGAAATAGGCTTTAATGTAAGTTACGTTTTGGATGTTCTAAACACCCTAAAAAGTGAACAGGTTAAAATAACATTTAGTAATTCAGATCACAGTGCTTTAATAGAATCTATTGACAGTGATGACTCACTTTATGTGCTTATGCCAATGCGTTTATAACTTCAAAAAAGATGATCTCCGTTAAGGTGTGGTTATATGTCACTCAGTAGATTGATTATCCATCAGTTTCGTAATATCAGCTCGGCCACGCTCGATTTTAATCCTAAAATAAATGTGGTCGTAGGGCCGAATGGCAGCGGCAAAACAGCCCTGCTTGAAGCTATTTACTTTCTCGGACTGGGTCGCTCTTTTCGTACCCATTTAACCAGCCGCGTGGTTGAACACCAATCTAAATCCTTTACGCTTTTTAGCGAAATTCAAAATAATAACGGCTCAATTCCTATTGGTTTACAGAAAAGTAAAAGTGGTGAGACCTTATTAAAAATTAATGGTGGTTACTGCAAAAAATTAGCTAATTTAACCCAATACCTGCCATTACAACTTATTACCCCTGAAGGTTACACTTTACTCTCAGGAAGCCCCAAAAACCGCCGTGCTTTCTTAGATTGGGGGGTTTTCTACCATGATCCTATTTTTTACCCTAACTGGTCCCGTATTAAACGGCTTTTAAAGCAACGTAATGCCGCTTTAAAGCAATGTAAAACTTACAACGAGCTCCAAATATGGGATAATGAACTTTGTCTTTTAAGTGAAGAAATCAGTCAACAACGACAAGCTTATTTTGAGTTGCTAATGCCATTAGTAAAACAAACATTAGCCGATTTTTTACCTGATTTTTCTATTACCAGTCAATTCTTTTGCGGCTGGGATAAAAACAATAAATCATTACAAAATTATCTAGTCGATAATTTTGATCGCGACAAACAAATTGGTTATACCAGCGCTGGACCTCAAAAAGCAGATCTTCGCTTTAAAATCAATGGAATACCTGTTAGCGATGTATTATCAAGAGGGCAGTTAAAGTTATTTGTTTACGCATTACGCTTAGCGCAGGGATTATTTTTAAACTCTTTTGATAATAAACAGTGTGTTTTTTTAATTGACGATTTTAGTTCTGAATTGGATCAGAACAAACAACAGATATTAGCAAAGCATATTATAGATTCGAATGCCCAAATATTTATCAGTGTTATTGCAACAGAAAATATCGATAAATTATTTGGACAGGAACAGACTGTGTTTCACGTGGAGCACGGTAAGATTAAAGCAGAATAGGTGAAAGTTTGATGGCTGAAAATAGTTATGATTCGTCAAATATTAAAGTACTAAAAGGGCTAGATGCAGTTCGCAAACGTCCTGGCATGTATATTGGCGACACAGATGATGGCACCGGTTTACATCATATGGTCTTTGAGGTTTTAGATAACTCAATAGATGAAGCGTTGGCCGGTTATTGTTCTGATATTATCACTACAATCCACACCGACGGCTCAGTTTCTGTACGTGATGACGGCCGCGGTATTCCTGTTGATATGCATGAAGAAGAGGGCGTTTCAGCAGCCGAAGTTATTATGACAGTCCTGCACGCAGGCGGTAAGTTTGATGATAACTCTTATAAAGTTTCCGGCGGTCTGCATGGTGTCGGTGTTTCCGTGGTTAATGCACTTTCGCAAAAGCTGCGTTTAACCGTTAAACGCCATGGTCACATTTATCAGCAAACCTATATTCATGGTGTACCCGAGGCACCGATCGCGGTTATTGGTGACACTGAACAAACCGGCACAGAACTTCGTTTTTGGCCTAGTGAAGAAACATTCTCCGATACCCTGTTTCACTACGATATTCTGGCTAAAAGATTACGCGAGCTTTCTTTCTTAAACTCTGGCGTGTCAATCAAACTTTTTGATAAACGCGAAGACGATAAGTCCGATCACTTTCATTATGAAGGGGGTATTGAAGCTTTTGTTAATTACTTAAATAAAAACAAAACGCCTATCCATCAAAAGATTTTTCACTTTTCAACAAACCATGAAGATGGCACTAATGTAGAAGTGGCCATGCAGTGGAATGATGGTTTCCAGGAAAATATTTACTGTTTTACCAATAATATTCCGCAAAAAGATGGTGGCTCCCATTTAACAGGTTTCCGTGGTGCATTAACGCGTACGTTAAATAACTACATGGAAAAAGAAGTCGCCAAGGTTAAAAACAGCAAAAATAAAACAGCCACTGAAGGCGGTGATTCGCGTGAAGGTCTAACCGCTGTTATTTCCGTAAAAGTGCCTGATCCTAAGTTCTCATCACAAACTAAAGACCGTTTAGTTTCATCTGAAGTACGCCCGGTTGTCGAAGGCGCAATGAATGAACATCTGCAGGAATTTTTACTGGAAAATCCTTCTGAGGCCAGAATTATAACGGGTAAAATTATTGATGCAGCACGCGCACGTGAAGCTGCCCGTAAAGCCCGTGATATGACACGCCGTAAAGGTGCTTTAGATTTGGCAGGTTTACCCGGTAAACTAGCCGATTGTCAGGAAAAAGATCCCGCTCTTTCTGAACTCTATATTGTGGAAGGGGACTCCGCTGGCGGCAGCGCTAAGCAGGGACGTTCACGTAAAAACCAGGCGATATTACCGCTTAAAGGTAAAATCCTGAATGTTGAAAAAGCACGCTTTGATAAAATGCTTTCTTCTCAGGAAGTGGCAACCTTAATCACAGCCTTAGGTTGTGGTATTGGCCGCGATGAATACAATCCGGAAAAAACGCGTTATCACCATATTATTATCATGACCGACGCCGATGTGGATGGTTCTCACATTCGAACATTGTTACTGACCTTTTTCTTCCGTCAAATGCCGGAGTTAATTGAAAACGGGTACATCTATATTGCTCAACCGCCTTTATATAAAATTAAAAAAGGTAAGCAAGAAGATTACGTCAAAGATGAAGCTGCAATGCAGGCATTCTTAACCCGCTTAGCAATGGAAAATTCATCACTGCATATAAATCCCGATGCACCCGGTATTTCCGGGATCGAACTGGAAAGCATGATTCAGCGTTACCGTACTGTTCAAAATACTATTGCACGTTTATCTCGCCGTTATCCCTCTGCGATTTTAGATAAGCTTATCTATAAACCTGAACTCTCGGCTGATAATCTGGCTAGTTATTCGCTTGTATCAGAATGGGCAAATGATGTTGTCGCAACCTTAAATCGAGAAGATTTAGGTGGCACAATTTATAAAACTGAAATCATTACATCTGAAGATGAACTAACCAACAACGTGATTTTCATCGTGCGTAAACATGGTGTGGATAACCGCTATCTGCTTGATGAAGAATTTTTTGGATCATCCGGTTACAAATCTTTGGTTTCATTGGGTAATGAAATACAGAACCTTCTGGAAGAGGGCGCATACATAAAACGTGGTGAGCGCAGAAAAGAAGTTAAAAACTTTATTGAAGCGGTAAACTGGTTGATGCATGAATCAAAACGCGGCCTTTATATACAGCGTTATAAAGGACTGGGAGAGATGAACCCCGGTCAGCTATGGGAAACCACTATGGATCCTACTGCGCGTCGTATGCTGCAGGTAACAATCCAGGATGCGGTGGGTGCTGACCAACTGTTCTCTACTCTAATGGGCGATCATGTTGAACCTAGACGTGAGTTTATAGAAAAAAATGCACTGCGAGCTGAAAACTTAGATATCTAACAAGAAGCACAGTAAAACACCCTAAAATGCCCGTCAGTTTGCCACTGACGGGCATTTTTTTTGCCCTGCAAAACATCTGAGTAATACCAAACGTGCTCAGTTGCTGCAAAGGAAAATTTTACGCTCACCAAGCCGCCGGGATAATTTTAAATAATAAATCGATTATTGCATTTAGTCTGATGTTATCGGTGGGGTGCATTTTATGCACCCTAGGCAGTAGTAAGCGGTGCAGCGAATAAGCGACAGCTTAGTATCTGAGCAGACACCCTACGAGCTATACGTTTGTTGTCATAGTTGGTGCTAGTTGGCGTTCAAATAAAACGGCTATTAAATTTATGATCAGTTACAGCAAAGGGAAAATTTACGCTCACCAAGCCGCCGGGATAATTTTAAATAATAAATCGATTATTGCATTTAGTCTGATGTTATCGGTGCGGTGCATTCTCTGCACCGCAGGCAGCAGTAATCGGTGCAGCGAATAAGCGACAGCTTAGTATCTGAGCAGACACCCTACGAGCGATGCGTTTGCTATAATATAACACCCGAAAAATAATTAAGGGCACAAATAACAACACAATAAAAACATTAAAGCATTGATTTAAAAGAATATTTTAACTTTGATGTTTATCTCGAATTTTTTAGTGTTAGTAACGGGCTAGCAGGACGAAATTCATTTTAAAGCAAGGATAAAAAACAGCTGTTTCGATATTGTTTCACGTGAAAAAAAAACGGCTAACAAGTACAAACAGCAGCTAACCAGCTAGAACTAGGGACTGGGAGAGATACATATACAGACCGGTACCCGCCATAATACTAAGCAGCGCATTAGCGCGCCACAGATGCAAAGCAACGACTAAAAGAAGTGCCAGAAGCTCTGCCGGGCCGTCGTCAAAAGTGCTGAAGCGCAAATCTTTAAAACAATAAATCAGCAGCAGCACCATCATGACCGGCGGCAGATAACGCCCTAAATAAATCAGCATAGGATGGTCGCTTATCTTATAGAGCAGAATAAACGGCAGAACCCGAGTGATAAAAGTAGCGACCGCCATTACAAGAATAAACAGCAGTAAGTAGTTAATATCCTGCATTATAAGGATCCTCTGTGGATGACTTCAGGAGATTTTTTTGTGCGCTGAAGCAACAGTAAGACGATAATAGATAACAGAATAGACATTAGCAGCATATTTTCCCGGCTGAATAACCAAATCGACACAAAAGCCACGGCGAAAGCCATCACAAAAGGCCAAGATTCGCGCACCGATTTATACTGCTCTATTGCCAGCACCGTAAACAACGCAGGAAGGGTAAAATCAAGCCCGCTGGTATTGAAGCTTATATTGGCGCCGACAATGGCACCTAAAGTAGAGCCAATCACCCAATAGCTATGATTTAAAACCGTGATCAGCAGATAGAAATTGGTCTGATCTTTATCATCAGTAGGCCGGGTGCCGGTCAGCAATGAATAGGTTTCATCGGTCAATCCGAAGATCAGATAAAACTTGCGCAAGCCGCGGGTCTTAAACTTATTGATCAGGGAGATACCATAAAACAGATGGCGTGAATTCAACAGCAAAGTGGTGATTGCAACTTCCGTAAAACCGGCGTGATTGGCGAGCAACCCGACAGCCATAAACTGCGCAGCCCCCGCGTAAATTACCAATGCCATCAAGGTTGCATAAATCCAGTGAAAACCCAGTTCATTAAACAGAACGCCAAATGCAATGCCCATCGGAATATAGCCAAAAAACACGGGGGCGGTTGCTTTAAATGCGCTTAGCAAAAGTGATTTATTCATTAAAACTGACTCTATTAGACTTTATAGGCTGCAAGCCGATAGCGGAAAACTGTTTACCGTCATGCAGCCAATTTAATGTTAACGCTATAACCAGCTAATAAATTAACTGGCTGTTTCACGTGAAACACTATTATTTATTTACCGTACAATTCGTTAATGGTATCAGCCAGAATAGTAATACCTTTATCAACGACCTTGTCATCCTGTGCATAATTAACACGAATACATTCCTGTGTATGCTGCCAATTCTGATCTAAACCAGGGAAAAAGTAATGCCCGGATACAATCAATAGGCCTTTGCTTTTAAGTAATTTGTACAACTCATTGGAAGAGATAGGTAAATCTTTAAACCATAACCAAAGAAATAAGGCACCTTCAGCTTTATGTATTTTAAACTCTGGTATGCTTATTTTTGATTTTAAAAGTTCGATGGCTTTATTCGCTTTTCCTTGATAAAAAGGTTTAATGACCTCATTACTTAATTGGATAATTTCTTTAGATTTAACTAAAGGTAATACAATTTCAGGACCAATACCACCCGGGGATAAAGCCGTAATACCGGATAAGCTAGACATTGCTTTAATAATTTCAGGCTTGGCGATAACAATACCGCAACGCGCTCCGGGTAATCCAAATTTAGATAAACTTAAACACAAAATAGTATTGGCGTTCCAGAAGGGAGTGGCATTTTCAAAAATAATATTAGGAAAGGGCGTACCATAGGCATTATCGATAATTAACGGAATATTATTCTTTTTAGCTAATCTATCAAGATGATTTATCTCCTCGTCGGTTAACACATTACCGGTTGGATTTGTCGGCCGGGAAACGCAGATAGCACCGATATCTTCGCTTACTTTCAGAGCATCAAAATCAACATTATATTTAAAAAATCCGTCTGCTAATTCTGTTATTTTAGGCCGCTGTGCAACAAAAGCATTCTCAGAAACACTGGCATCGGCATAACCTATATATTCAGGTGCTAATGGAAATAATATTTTTTTATTTTTATCATCACTAAAATTACCTGCCAGAAGATTAAAGAGGTAAAAAAAGGCATTCTGACTGCCATTGGTGAGCATGATGTTTTCCGGCGTTAATTCCCAATCATAGAGATCATTAAATAACTCAACCAGCGCATTGATAAAAGTATTTTTTCCCTGCGGGCCATCATAATTTGATAGCGTATTAATTAACTTTCCTTCGGTTAATAATTGCTGCATGAGCTCCTGCAGCCTATTTTGTATTTCTGGAATGGCGGCAGGATTTCCTCCGCCCAACATTAAAATATCATCTCCCCCCTGGACACCTTCATTAAGATCATCCATTAATTCAGTGATGCCTGAATGTTGTGTAAATTTATTTCCAAATAATGAGTAGGGCATTTTTGTTCCTATCCTGTATTTTATTAATTATTTTTGAAGGGATGTTTCATGTGAAACAATAATTTGTGTGAACAGCACTTTGTAAATAGAGAAAATAGAAGCTTTTATCCGTAACAAAAAAAGCTCAGTGAAAACTGAGCTTTTTAATAAGCATTTTACTTAGCAGGGATCATCTATTATAAAACAGAAACATCGGCAATTTTTAAGAACAAGTTACGCAAACGATTTAAAATAGCCAGACGGTTCGCTTTGATAGCCGGATCTTCGGCCATCACCATCACATTATCAAAGAAATCATCCACAGGCTCGTTCAGAGAAGCGAGTTCAAACAACACTGACTCGTAGTCTAAGTTATCAAATAAAGGGCTTAGCGTTGATTCTAGAGAGGCTAAAATTTCCGATAATTTGATTTCAGCGGGCTCCTGCAGTAAAGAGCTGTCTACCTGTGCGTTTATATCACCTTTGACTTTAGCGAGTATATTACTAATACGTTTATTGGCGGCGGCAATGGGAGCCGCTTCCGGTAATGTTTGAAACTTGGCAACAGCTTGCAGACGTTTTTCAAAATCAACAGGTTTAGTAGGACGACGAACCAGTACCGATTGAATCAGCTCAACTGAATAACCGTTAGCTTGATAAGTCGCACGGAATCGGGCGAATAAGAAATCGACAACATCCTGTACTACGTTAATGTTGGTTAATTTATTACCGTATTGCAGCTTCGCAATTTCAACCAATTCAACCAGATCCAGATCCAGATTTTTATGGGTAATGATACGCAATAGACCAATTGCAGCACGGCGCAGAGCAAAGGGATCTGCAGCGCCTTTCGGTGCTTGACCAATACCAAAAATACCCACTAAAGTGTCGAGCTTATCTGCTAAGGAAACAGCGCATGCCACTAAAGAGGTGGGTAATTTATCACCGGCAAAACGGGGTAAGTATTGCTCATTTAGAGCAATCGCAACTTCCTGATCTTCACCATCATGTAACGCATAATGCATTCCCATAATGCCCTGCACATCCGGGAACTCCATGACCATGTCGGTCATTAAATCTGTTTTAGATAAGAGACCGGCACGTTGGGCATGTTTTGTATCGGCTTTAATTTGCAGTGCGATATCTTCAGCGACATTGGCAATACGTTCAGATTTTTCTTTTAAAGTGCCTAATTTTTGTTGGAATAAAACACTTGATAAAGATTCTAAACGGCTTGCTAAGGTTTTCTTTTTATCGGTTTCAAAGAAGAATTCAGCATCCGCTAAACGTGGACGAATCACTTTTTCGTTACCACTTATTACTTGTGCAGGATCTCGACTGACAATATTCGAAACAAAAATAAAGCGCGATAAAAGCTTGCCGTCTTTATCTAATACCGGGAAGTATTTTTGATTATCTTTCATCGTATAGATCAGGGCTTCAGAAGGGACGTCTAAAAATTTATCTTCAAAGGATCCCACTAAGGTTACCGGCCATTCAACTAATGAAGTAACCTCTTCAAGTAAACTTTCATCAATATCTGCAACACCATTTTCATGGGCTGCCAATGCCTCAACCTGATCACGAATAATCGCTTTACGGCGTTCATAATCAACAATTACTTTGCCGCTATCATCTAATAATGTTTCGTATTGATCAGCATGATCAATGATCAATTCAGCTTCACCTAAAAAACGATGACCGCGAATAACTCGATCGGATTCAACACCTAATAACTCGCCTTTAATTAAGCGGGAACCAAATAACATAGTCACCGTATGAACAGGGCGGATAAATTGCGTACTGCTCGATCCCCAGCGCATCGGCTTGGAAATAGGCAATTTGGCCAAGGCACTCGCAGCGATTTCAGGAATCAGCTGAGCCACGGATAATCCTTTAACCTCTGATTTGAACAACAACCATTCGCCTTTATCGGTGATTAGACGCTCGGCTTGCTCAACGGTAATACCGTTTGAACGTGCCCAGCCCTGTGCAGCCTTAGTCGCCTGACCTTCGGCATCAAAGGCAACATTTACCGCAGGACCGCGTTTTTCCACTATTTTATCCGCTTGCGAGTCCGATAAGTTAGCAACAACTAACGCCAGACGACGCGGAGATGCTAACCAGCGGACGCTACCAAAGGATAACTCAGCCTTCTTTAATTCAGCTTCAACATTACTTGCAAAAGATTCAGCAAGTTTACGCAGTGATTTGGGAGGTAACTCTTCGGTTCCCAGTTCAATCAATAAATTTTCTTGTGCCATGAAACTTGCCTCTATTTAACTAGGTTTTTGCAAAGTGGGAAACCAAGCGCTTCACGCTTGCCGTAATACGCTTCAGCAACTGCTTTTGATAATGCACGAACGCGCAGTATGTAACGCTGACGCTCGGTGACCGAAATGGCATGACGTGCATCGAGCAGATTAAAAGCATGAGATGCTTTCATTACTTGTTCATAGGCAGGCAATGCGAGTCCCGCTTCGATCAGTTTTTGACTGTCTTTTTCACACTGATTAAATTGAGTAAATAAAGCATCAACATCGGCATGCTCAAAGTTATAAGCTGATTGTTCAACTTCATTTTGATGAAAGATATCACCGTAAGTCAATTTACCCATCGGGCCGTCGGTCCAGACAAGGTCATAAATACTTTCAACGCCCTGCACATACATTGCAATGCGCTCCAGGCCATAGGTTATTTCACCGGTTACCGGGCTACATTCTAAGCCACCCACTTGCTGAAAATAAGTAAACTGCGTTACTTCCATGCCGTTTAACCAGATCTCCCAACCGAGTCCCCATGCGCCAAGCGTGGGTGATTCCCAGTTATCCTCTACAAAACGGATATCATGAATGGAAGTATCAATACCTATTTCCTCAAGCGACTTTAAGTAAAGATCTTGAATGTTTTTTGGTGACGGCTTTAAAACCACTTGGAATTGATAGTATTGCTGTAGACGGTTTGGATTTTCGCCGTAACGACCATCGGTAGGTCGACGGCAAGGTTGCACATAAGCGCTGTTCATTGGCTCAGGGCCAATTGAACGTAAAAATGTTTGCGGATGAAAGGTACCGGCACCCACTTCCATATCAAGCGGTTGAACAATGGCGCAACCTTGGCGAGCCCAAAAATCTTGCAGTGCAAGAATGAGCCCTTGAAATGTTTTAGTATCGAATTTTTGCATAATTTAGGCTTAGAGTTAATGATAGGAAAATGACTGCCATTATACCTATGGTAGATTATTATACCAATGCCAATCAGTTAGATGAGCTGATATTGAAGTTAAGAATAGGATAAGATTATTGATTAGTATTAAAACAATAAAAGGTTTAAGCATAAAAGCGCAGAGAGGCAATAAAAATCAGCTAAATGCTGATTCAAAAGTTTTCTGATATTAAAGAGTGCCCTTCTTGAATAAACGGCTCAAAATACCGATAAATTTATGTAAGAGTACGAGGGTCTGTTGACCTTATTGAGACTCAAAATGACCAACTTTCCCCTTATGAAAACCAAGAAAAACTGCCAGAATCAGCAAAGCTTAGAACGTTTTTCTGTGTTAACCTAAAAAAATTTTAGCCATCATTTTTTGTTTAAATGGTTAACTTTCCAACACTCAATCAATTTAAACAACATAGAAAAATATAAATGAATAATAAACTCAAAGAATCTGATCTTTACCTGCCAATCAAAGGGTTTCTTGAAAACCTCGGTTACCAAGTCAAAGGAGAAATTAGTCATTGTGATATAGTCGCTAAAAAAAGTGATGCTAATTTAAATAATTCGTTAATTATTATTGAACTGAAATTGAGTTTAAATATCACTCTGTTATTACAAGCGGTTGACCGTTTATCTGTTGCTGATACTGTCTATATTGCTATTCCCAAGCACAGCCCTATTTATAAAAAACAGACATCCAAAGTCAAAAAACTGATCAAGCGTTTAGGCCTTGGTTTAATTATTGTTGATATGCAGGAAGCGGGGCAATATGTTGAAGTCATCAATGACCCGGATTATTACCTGCCCCGTAAAAATAAGCGTAAACAAAGTGCACTGCTAAAAGAGTTTTCAACACGACTAGGTGATCCTCAAAAAGGGGGTTCTAACTGCACAAAAGCCGTTTTAACCGCTTATCGCCAGCGTTGCATTAGAGTGGCACAATACTTATCTGAATTGCCCTCAAGTCGAGGTTTTGAAATAAAAAATGCCATCAATGAACCGCAGGCAACGCTATTTTTAAGGGATAATTATTATGGCTGGTTTGAAAAGATTGATCGGGGTATTTACAGCATTTCAGAAAAAGGAATAAATGAACTTCCTGAATGGGCCATTAAAATGAAGAAACTGTCACTTTAATAAAATAAAAAAGGCGACTTATTAGTCGCCTTTTTGATCAAAAGTTAATATTACTTTCGCAACATTTTAATAACACGCAGTTTTGCAATTGCTTGCGCTAATTGAGCAGTAACAAGGGCGTAATCAATATCCTTATTCGGATTTGACATTTGCTCTTGTGCCGTACGTTTAGCTTCTTCTGCTTTAGCTTTATCAAGATCGACACCACGAATAGCAGTATCAGCAAGCACGGTTACACCACCAGGCTGCACCTCAAGAAAACCACCAGAGATATAAAAAACCTCTTCATCACCATGCTGCTTAACCATTTTAACCATTCCTGGCTTAATAGGTGTTAACAGTGGCGTGTGGCCAGGCATAATGCCTAACTCGCCTTCTTCACCTGAAACTTGCAGATGTGAAACGCGCCCAGAAAAAAGAGATTCTTCAGCACTTACAACATCTAAATGTGTAGTCATTGCTTTAGTCATAGTTATCTCCAGCTATTACATCTTTTTCGCTTTTTCAACAGCTTCTTCAATCGCACCTATGTATAGGAACGCTTGCTCAGGGAGATCATCATAATCGCCAGCGAGTAACCCTTTAAAGCCAGCTAATGTGTCTTTAAGTGGTACGTACATACCCGGATCACCAGTAAATACTTCCGCTACGTGATAAGCCTGAGTTAAGAAATTACCAATTTTACGTGCGCGAGATACGACCAGCTTATCTTCTTCAGATAATTCATCCATACCTAGAATCGCAATAATATCTTTCAGCTCTTTATAACGTTGCAGGGTACCCTGTACGCCACGTGCGATATCATAGTGCTCTTGGCCAACAACTAATGGATCAAGTTGACGAGATGTAGAATCTAAGGGATCGATCGCCGGGTATAGACCCATTGATGCGATGCTACGGTTAAGTACAACTGTTGCGTCTAAGTGAGCAAAGGTTGTTGCCGGAGCCGGATCGGTTAAATCATCCGCAGGTACGTATACCGCCTGGATTGATGTAATAGAGCCCGTCTTAGTTGAAGTAATACGCTCTTGCAGAACACCCATCTCTTCCGCAAGTGTTGGTTGATAACCAACAGCAGAAGGCATACGGCCTAATAAAGCAGATACTTCAGTTCCTGCAAGGGTATAACGATATATATTATCAATAAATAATAATACGTCTTTACCTTCATCACGGAAACGCTCAGCCATAGTCAAACCAGTCAGGGCAACACGTAAACGGTTTCCTGGTGGCTCATTCATTTGACCGTAAACCATCGCTACTTTTGATAACTCAGGTTTTTCAACGTTAACAACGCCTGCTTCCTGCATTTCAAAGTAGAAATCGTTACCTTCACGAGTACGCTCACCAACACCGGCAAAAACAGACAAACCTGAATGTTTTAAGGCGATATTATTGATAAGTTCCATCATGTTAACTGTTTTACCAACACCTGCACCGCCAAATAGGCCGATTTTACCACCTTTAGAGAATGGGCATATTAAGTCTATAACTTTAATACCTACTTCTAGTGTAGCGACAGAAGCTGATTGCTCTTCGTATGTAGGGGCTTCGCGGTGAATTCCGTAATGCTCAGTTGCACCAATTTCACCACACATATCAATAGGCTCACCCAGTACATTCATGATTCGGCCTAATGTCGCCGTACCAACGGGTACTGTAATTGGATTACCTGTATCAGTCACTTCTAAACCGCGACTTAAACCATCAGAAGCACCCATAGCGATACAACGAACAACGCCGCCGCCAATTTGCTGCTGCACTTCCATGGTTAGATTCTTTGCCGTCACGATCAAGGCACTGTATATATTCGGTACAGTTTCTTGTGGGAATTCAACATCCACAACAGCACCGATAACCTGAATGATTTTACCTGTACTCATCTCTGATCCTCTAAAATTTGTTAATCTGCTTATACCGCAGCCGCACCACTACAAATCTCAGAAAGTTCCTGAGTAATTGCAGATTGACGTGCTTTATTGGCAACAAGTTGTAACTCATCAATCATATCACCCGCATTATCGGTTGCCGATTTCATGGCAATCATACGAGAAACTTGTTCACAGGCTAAGTTTTCCACAACACCCTGATACACTTGAGACTCCACATAGCGAACTAATAATGAATCCAAAATATCTTTTGGTTCACCTTCGTAAATGTAATCCCAGCGATCAGAAGCAACTTCCTTATCACCTTCTGCTTTAGGCAGAGGTAATAATTGGCTGATTGAGGGCTCTTGAACCATAGTACTAATGAATTTATTGTTTACTATAAACAAACGATCGATTTTACCTTCGTCATAGGCATCTAACATAATTTTCACCGAACCAATTAAATCATTAACTGATGGTGCGTCACCTAAACCTGAGTTTTGAGCAACTACATTAGCGCCTAATCCATTGAAGAATGCGGCGGCTTTAGAACCTATTACAGCTAAATCAACTTCAACATTCGCTTCCGAGTGTTTTTTCATTGCTGCAACAAGCGGTTTAAATAAGTTAATATTTAAACCGCCACATAAACCACGATCACTTGAAATAACAATATAACCAACTCGACTTATCTCTCTTTCTTGAAGATAAGCGTGGTGATATTCCAATTCACCAAGTGCGATATGACCAATCACTTTGCGCATGGTTTTAGCATAAGAAAGACTGTTCGTCATACGCAATTGCGCACGACGCATCTTTGATGCTGCAACCATTTCCATGGCACCAGTGATTTTTTGAGTATTTTTAACACTCGCGATCTTATTTCTAATTTCTTTATCGCCGGCCATTCTCTAGCTCCTAATTAATGATTAATTAACCGTCTAAGTAGTTAACTAATTACCAGGTTTGCGTCGCTTTGAAAGCTTCCAATATAGCATGGAATTGACCTTCAATTTCTTTGCTGTAATCACCGGTTGCATTAAGTTGAGCATAGAACTCAGCATGCTCATTTTTAGCATAAGAGAGCAGAGATGATTCAAAGCTTAGAACGTCTGAAACATCAACATCAGTTAGATAACCTTTCTCTGCTGAAAACAGTGATAATGCTTGTTCAGCAACTGACATTGGAGCATATTGTTTTTGCTTCATTAATTCAGTTACTTTCTTACCGTGGTCAAGCTGTTTACGTGTTGTTTCATCAAGATCTGAAGCAAACTGTGCGAACGCAGCTAATTCACGGTATTGAGCCAGTGCGGTACGAATACCACCCGCTAGTTTTTTGATCACTTTACATTGCGCAGAACCACCAACACGTGATACTGAAATACCAGGATCAACCGCAGGACGAATACCACTATTAAACAGCTCAGTTGTTAAAAATATCTGACCGTCAGTAATGGAAATTACGTTAGTAGGTACAAATGCAGATACATCCCCGCCTTGTGTTTCAATGATAGGCAACGCAGTTAAAGAACCGGTTTTACCTTTCACTGCACCTTTAGTAAAGGCCTCAACGTAAGCAGCGCTTACACGAGATGCACGTTCAAGAAGACGAGAGTGAAGGTAGAAAACATCACCAGGGTATGCTTCACGACCAGGCGGACGTTTAAGCAGCAGTGAAATTTGACGATAAGCAACAGCTTGTTTAGACAGATCATCATATACAATCAGCGCATCTTCACCACGGTCACGGAAGTATTCACCCATAGAACAACCCGCATAAGGTGCCAGGTATTGCAGCGCAGCTGTTTCAGATGCAGAAGCAACAACAACAATAGTATTTTCTAATGCGCCATGCTCTTCAAGTTTATTTACCACGTTTGCAATGGTTGATGCTTTCTGACCAATCGCAACATAGATTGAAAATAATCCAGTGTCTTTTTGGTTAATGATTGCATCGATTGCAATAGCCGTTTTACCGACTTGACGGTCACCGATGATTAATTCACGTTGGCCGCGGCCAATTGGAACCATTGAATCGATTGATTTCCAGCCAGTTTGCACTGGTTGATCAACAGATTTACGATCGATTACGCCAGGTGCTATCACTTCAATGGGAGAATAACCGTCATTTTCAATCGGGCCTTTACCATCAATTGGTGCGCCAAGTGTGTTTACAACACGACCTAACAAACCTTTACCTACTGGCACTTCAAGAATACGTCCAGTTGATTTAACCTTTTGACCTTCACGAAGATCACGGAAAGGTCCCATTACTACTGCACCAACAGAGTCACGCTCAAGGTTAAGTGCCATCGCAAAGCCACCATTTGGTAGCTCAATCATCTCACCCTGCATACATTCAGCAAGGCCATTGATACGAACAATACCATCGCTTACAGAAACGATTGTACCTTCATTACGTGCTTCACTTACGGCCTCGAATTTTCCAATTCGTTGCTTGATAAGGTCGCTGATTTCAGTGGAATTCAGTTGCATGCCAATTTCCCATTAAGATTGTAAAGTATTAGATAATCGACCTAGTTGACCTTTAGCAGAGCTATCAATCACTAAGTCACCCGCAGTAATTACCAATCCGGCAATTAGGGTTTTATCAATACTACAATGTAGATTTACTTTTCGTGCGAGACGTTTTTCTAACGATTTACTCAACTCATCTTGCTGCTTTTTAGAAAGACCATAAGCACAGACGACGGTTACGTCGATCTGTTTTCTATGCTCATCTTCTAATGCAGCGAAAAGTTGTGCAACGCGAGGTAAAACACTCAAACGTCCATTTTCAGCCATTATTTTAATTAAGTTCTGACCACTCTCATCGAGTTGGTTTTCACAAACATTAAGAAATAGTTTGGCTAGCTCTTGTGCAGCTTTATCACTTGTTAATAATTTTACCATCGTTGGATTATTAACAACTTCAGCGGTAAAAAACAGCATCTCAGACCAAGCTTCGATCTTGTTATTATCAACGGCAAATTCAAAAGCAGCTCTTGCATAAGGACGAGCTACGGTAGTCAATTCAGACATAAGCTCGCTCCTTATAGTTCAGCAACCAATTTATCGATAATGTCGCTGTTCGCTTCTTTATCGACAGTACGCTTAATGATTTTCTCAGCACCCGCAATAGCAAGACTGGAAACTTGTCGGCGTAACTTTTCACGTGCACGATTGATTTCTGCTTCAACTTCAGCTTCACCTTGCGTAATAATTTTTTTACGCTCGATTTGACCTTCATCTTTTGCTTTTTCAATAATTTGTGCACGACGTTTATTTGCTTGATCAACAATTACAGCAGCTTGTGCCTTAGCTTCTTTCAACTTTTCAGTTGCTTTAGCTTGTGCTAATTCAAGATCTTTCCCTGCACGTTCAGCTTGTGTTAAACCATCAGAAATTTTCTTTTGACGAACTTCTATCGCCGAAAGAAGTGGTGGCCACACATACTTCATACAGAACCAAACAAATACCGCAAATGCGATAGCTTGGCCTAATAGGGTTGCGTTTATATCCATAACAGCTCCTCAATAATTTGGTTAATTAGGATCCGTTAATTAGCCCGCAAGTTGACCTACGAATGGGTTTGCAAAAGTAAAGAATAATGCAATACCAACACCGATCATTGCGATTGCATCAATAAGACCTGCAACAATAAACATTTTCACTTGTAACATAGGTGCCATTTCTGGTTGACGTGCGGCACCCTCTAGGAATTTACCACCTAAAATACCAAAACCGATTGCTGTGCCCGCAGCGCCTAGACCAATTAAAAGCGCTACAGCAATTGCAGTAAAACCTAATACTGTTTCCATGAAATTCTCCGAATAAATATATATTTAAATTTTAATAAAAAACTGCTTATAAAAGCAAAATTAAGGTTATACCTGATTAATTAATGATCTTCGTGTGCCATGCTAAGATATACAATACTCAACATCATAAAGATAAAGGCTTGCAGAACAATAATTAAAATATGGAATACAGCCCATATAAAGTGTAATGGTAATTGCCACATACCTAACATAGCGATCAAAATAAAGATTAACTCGCCTGCATATAAATTTCCAAATAAACGCAAACCAAGCGAGACAGGTTTCGCTAACAGCGTCACTAACTCAAGGATTAAGTTTACAGGAATAAAGGCAGGGTGATTAAAAGGCTGCATGGTTAATTCTTTAACGAATCCGCCAATGCCTTTTATTTTAATGCTATAAAAGATGATTAAAGCAAATACACTTAATGACATACCCAGTGTGACGTTTAAATCAGTGGTAGGTACAACTTTAAGATAAGGTATTCCGACCGCTTGAGCAGCGCTTGGTAAAAGATCAACTGGAATTAAATCCATCAGATTCATAAGGAAAACCCAAACGAATATAGTTAATGCTAAAGGCGCTATCATGGCATTTTTTCCATGAAAAGTATCTTTGACATTTTGATCAACAAATTCGATCACTATCTCGATTAAACATTGTAATTTTCCAGGTACATCTGTTGTTGCTTTTTTAGCGATACTACGGAACAGCCACAGGAAGAGCACTCCGAGCCCTATTGAAAATAATAGAGAATCGACGTGAAAAGTCCAAAAACCAGCATCATGAACATTCCAACCACCATCTACACTCCAGGTGAGATTGGTTAAATGGTGTTGAATATACTCAGATGAAGTTATAGCTCCACTATCATCAGACATGTTTCATCCTACTATTGTTGTAAAAAAAGAAAGGAGCCAACCATTGAGAGATAACCAAGAGTACAAAAGAGATATAAAAAGCCAGTAAAGATAAACTTCCATATTTCAAAAATAGACTTAATAAAATCACAACTAAAAAAAGCTTAACCGCCTCTCCGCCATAAAACCCCCTAAGTACTAATTGTGTTTTACTGGCCCCTGCATGCGCAAAAGTCATTAAAACAAAAATCAGATTAGGAAGTATAAAAGTCATCCCTCCTGCTAAACCTGAATATCCTGATTTAGTTGAAGAAAAAACAGTTAATATCAGTGCAATAAAAAGAACAAGTAATAATTGAAAACCAACCAATTTAAGTCCCGCTTTCTGACTGTCTTTTGCCAGTCTATCAACCATTTTATTTTCCTTTTATTATTTAACATGCACTTTGAGAGCTCTCGCAACCAACATGTCAAATCGTGGTGAAGACTATAGCAACATCCAAGTCAATGCAATATAAGAGCTCATTTTTGGCGCTATATATGCGCTATAGATCAATTATTTTTATTTCTTTCATATTTCATTGTGCTACATCAATTTTAAACATTAATTCTTTTAAATCATCCAGCGAATTATAATTAATAACCAATTGCCCCGCCTTTTTTTTACCCGTTTTAGCGGTTACTGATAAACCAAATTTATTTTGAAAAGTGTTAATAATCTGTTCTGTTTTTTGGCAACGTGGAGAAGCTTGTTTTTCCGGTTGAGGATTTAAGGCTTGTTTTACTAATAACTCTGTTTTTCTCACATTTAGCGATTTGGCAACTATTATCTTGGCTAATTCGACTTGCTGATTTTTTTCACAGCTTAGTAGTGCCCGGGCGTGGCCCATTTCAATATCACCGTGCTCCAATAATAATTTAACGGCTTCATTTAAATTATTTAATCTTAATAAATTACTGATCGTGGTACGTGATTTTCCCACCGCCTTAGCAACTTCAACATGGGTTAAATCAAACTCTTCTAAAAGGCGTTTTAATGCAACCGCTTCTTCCATCGCATTGAGGTTTTCGCGTTGAATATTTTCTATTAATGCAATCGCTATTGCCGCATTGTCTTCTACATTTTTAATTAAGCAGGGCACATTTGTCAGACCAATAATTTTAGCCGCTCTCCAACGACGTTCTCCCGCAATAATCTCATATTGTTGGTGACCGGTTTCTCTGATAACCAGCGGTTGGATAATCCCCTGAGCATGGATTGAGTTAGCCAGTTCATCCAAGGCCTTATTGCTCATCTCTCTTCTTGGTTGATATTTACCCGGGTGCAGAGAATTGACATCAATATCTTTTAATATCCCCTTAACACTCACTTCGTCAATCAACGGTTGATTTTTTTCTGCATTAACGTCATGAGAAACCTGTTTTTGGCGGTGCGATGAACTACTGCTTAATAATGAATCGAGTCCTTTGCCTAAACCTCTTTTTTTCCCCAACATAATAATCCCTATTTAGACAGTTTTGGCACTTAGCTGCTCACATTTATCTTCGCGACGCAACATTTCAGCCGCTAATGCCAGATAAGCTTTTGCACCCGTTGAGTTCTTATCATAATACATAACAGGCGTACTAAAACTTGGCGCTTCAGCTAAACGGATATTGCGCGGAATAATAGTGCGGTAAACTTTTTCACCAAAGTGTTTTTTTAATTGATCCGAGACATCAGAACAAAGGCGATTACGAGGATCATACATAGTGCGTAAAACACCTTCGATCTTAAGCCCTGAATTAACCACAGATGCGAGCTTGCTGATAGTATCAACCAGCGCAGTTAAACCTTCTAACGCATAATATTCACACTGCATCGGAATTAAAACAGAATCAGCCGCGGTCATGGCATTGACCGTCAGCATATTTAACGAAGGGGGACAGTCAATAAAAATATAATCGTAATTATCTCTGTAATTTGCCAGTGCACTGCGTAAGCGTGTTTCTCGCGCAAAAAATTCCATTAACTTAACTTCAGCAGCGGTCACATCACTGTTTGCCGCAACCAAGTGATAACCCCCGGTTGTTTCAACCTCTACAACTTGATCTAGCGGTAACTCATCAATTAATAAATCGTAAGCACTATGAGCAACTTCATATTTATCAATACCACTTCCCATGGTTGCATTACCCTGGGGATCTAAGTCAATCACCAAAACGTTACGTTTGGTTGCAGCTATTGAAGCAGCGATATTTACGCAGGTTGTTGTTTTACCTACACCCCCTTTTTGATTTGCGATCGCAATTATTTTAGCCACAAGCTCTACTCTTAATTAAAATGAATACCATACCCAAATAACTTGAAAAAGCAGACCCAGAGCTAAGCGCCTGTCACTGAACGATCCATAATCCGAAGACACTGATTAAATTATTTAAATACGTTTAATTTTAACCAAGCAACGTTCGCCTTCAAGTGTTGGCACTTGTAATGAAATTGATTCTATAAATTCAAACTGTTTATCTAGTTCTTTTATTTCTTGTGCCGGAACTTGCCCCTTTAAAGCCAGAAAATGGCCTTTTTCATGGGGTAAATGTTTACACCAATACAACATATCATGAAGTGAAGCAAATGCTCGGCTGAGAACAACATCAAATTTATCCTCTGGCTGATACTCTTCGACCCGACTCTGCACAGTGGTTACGTTTTTTAGTCCCAACTCCAAAAGTGCTTGACGAATAAATCGCAAGCGTTTACCCAGACTATCTAATAAAACAAATTGTTTATCGGGATTTAGGATAGCGAGTGGCAGCCCGGGTAATCCTGGGCCGGTACCCACATCAATAAAGCGTTCTCCTATTAGATAGGGTGATACAACTATACTGTCCATTATATGTTTAACAAGCATTTGATTAGGATCTCTTACAGAAGTGAGATTGTAAGCTTTATTCCACTTGTTTAATAACTCGACCAACTGCACTAATTGTTGCTTTTGTGACTCAGTCACTTCAAGTGCTGTTTGGTCAATTAATTTTTGTAAATTTTCAAGCAGACTCATTTATAAAACCTTACGTCTTAGAGAATTTTTCTTTATATAAATTAATAATATAGATATTGCAGCAGGTGTTATTCCTGAAATTCTGGAAGCTTGACCAATATTTTCGGGCTTAGTATCA
The DNA here is from genome assembly GCF_002836415.1 of Psychromonas sp. MB-3u-54. Classification (GTDB taxonomy): domain Bacteria; phylum Pseudomonadota; class Gammaproteobacteria; order Enterobacterales; family Psychromonadaceae; genus Psychromonas. The sequence goes on from NZ_PJBP01000121.1 coordinate 45,367, forward strand.
TTTAATTTAGCCGTCACTTCATTTGATAAACCTTTAATATCAGAATAATCCAGATTATTCGGTAATAATGTATCTTCATTACGTTTAAGTTTTTCTATTTCTTCACGTTGACGATCTACATAACCTTGATATTTGATGATAATTTCAACTTGCTCAGCAGCTTGATCATTTTTGATCACTGGCCCTAATCCCTCAATTGAGATTAAACTTTGATAATTCACTTCTGGTCGACGAATCATCCCTTCAAGCGTACTTTCACGCTGCATTGGCGTTTTTAATAACTCATTAATTTGCGCCGCATTTTCTGATTTAGGGTGGATCCATTGATTTTTTAATCGTTGAATTTCTGTTTCTACCGCTTCCTGTTTCTCGCTAAATGCTTTCCAGCGAATATCATCAACAAGACCCAATTCACGCCCTTTTTCTGTTAAGCGCGCATCGGCATTATCTTCACGTAATAATAGGCGATATTCAGCACGACTGGTAAACATGCGGTAGGGTTCTTTTGTGCCTAGTGTAGAAAGATCATCAACTAATACACCGGCATAAGCTTGATCACGACGTGGGCACCAGCCCTCTTTGTCCTGGGTCATTAACCCGGCATTCATGCCCGCTAATAAACCTTGTGCGGCCGCTTCTTCGTAACCCGTTGTGCCGTTAATTTGGCCTGCAAAGAATAAACCATCAATATATTTACTTTCCAAAGTTGATTTAAGATCGCGAGGATCAAAATAATCATATTCAATAGCATAACCAGGTCTAGTCACAAATGCGTTTTCAAAACCTTTCATCGAACGAATAAAATCAATTTGCACGTCAAAGGGTAAACTGGTTGATATCCCATTAGGATAAATTTCATTAGTTGTTAAACCTTCCGGTTCAACAAATATTTGATGGGAATTTTTATCCGCAAAACGCATTACTTTGTCTTCGATAGAAGGACAATAACGCGGCCCAACACCTTCAATCACCCCGGAATACATCGGGCTTCGATCTAAATTACGACGGATAATATCGTGCGTTTTTTCATTGGTGTGAGTAATATAACAAGGAATTTGTCTCGGATGTTCACTACGGTCGCCCATAAATGAAAATAGAGGAGTGGGGTTATCACCGTGCTGAACTTCTAATGCTGAAAAATCAATACTGCGGGAATCTATACGTGCAGGCGTACCTGTTTTTAAACGTCCCGTACGTAACGGCAGCTGTCTTAATCGTTCAGCTAAACCGATTGAAGCTGAATCGCCAGCCCGTCCGCCACTATGATTTTTTAAGCCGACATGGATTCGGCCATTTAAGAAAGTACCAACGGTTAAGACAACGGTTTTTGCGGAAAATTTAATGCCCATTTTAGTAACAACGCCGCTAACTCGATCGTTTTCAACAACAAGATCTTCCACTTCTTGTTGAAATATTTTTAGGTTTTCTTGGTTTTCTAGCTTCTCCCGGATCGCCGCTTTATATAACAGACGATCAGCCTGTGCCCGTGTTGCTCTCACGGCGGGTCCTTTGCTGGCATTCAGTATTCTAAATTGAATACCTGCTTTGTCTGCTGCGTTTGCCATTAGACCACCCAATGCATCAATTTCTCTCACTAGGTGTCCTTTACCAATCCCACCAATGGCGGGGTTACAGGACATTTGACCTAATGTTTCAATATTATGGGTTAATAATAAAGTATTCATGCCCATACGAGCAGCGGCTGCAGCGGCTTCAGTGCCTGCATGACCTCCGCCAATAACAATTACGTCAAAATGTTCGTGGTAATTCATTCATTTTTCCAAAACTATAAGTTAAAAAGACAAAAGGGATTTTACTCTTTTCTTGCCTAAAGGAAAACAGATAAGATCAAAACAATATTATTAGTATTATATAAAGATCTTTAAAGATCTTTACTACTATACTTATTAATGTAATTGAATTTCTGTGCAAAACCATTTATTGATCTTAAAGATCAGGATCTTAAAGTAGATCTTTAAGTGTGCGCAAGAAGGGGTCTTCCTGCGCTTAACTAGGGGATAGTTTTGCTACTTATGCACAGACGCGATTAAGGCTAGGTTTGTACACTGTTAAAACAAAGCTAGTACATGACTTATAAATAAACTACCCACAGGCGGTTGTGGATAACTTAAAGGGGAAAATAGGGGGAAATCCTTCTAAATATGCTTATAAATCGTTAAGATCTTCAATCCAGAGAGAGATCCAATTTGAGATATTGTCTTCAGGTATAGGATAATCAACTATATCTATTTCTAAACGATCTCCGATACGAACCGCACCCATTTCTTCCAAAATATAATCCATATTCTTGGCAGCTTCGCAAAAAGTATCGTAATTGGAATCGCCAATGCCAATAATGCCATAACGTACATCATTCAAAGGTGCATTTACACCTTGAAGCTGTTCAGCAAATGATTTGAAGTTTTCAGGGTAATCACCCGCTCCATGTGTCGATAAACAAATTAGCCAAATTTCATCTTCAGATAAAGATAAAGTATTCAAATCAGGATCAAAGTGAAGGTCAGAATCAAAACCTGCTTCCTCTAATAAAACCTGTGCTGCTTCGGCAACATATTCTGTCCCACCTAACGTACTGCCTACTAATATTTGTAATGTGCTCATTTATAATCTCCATAAAATTTTTTTACACTATATAGCTACAAGAAAAACAATATAAAGCATCTTAGAAAATAAATTTGATTAATTTATAGTTTATTTATACAGAAATGCGGAAGAAAACAGCAGTTTGTTTATTAATTATTCGTTCGCACATTTTATTGAAAGAATAGTCA
>NZ_PJBP01000122.1 GCF_002836415.1 Psychromonas sp. MB-3u-54
AAAGCTGTAAAGCTGTAAAGCTGTAAAGCTGTAAAGCTGTAAAGCTGTAAAGCTGTAACGCTGTAAGGTTGTAAGGTTGTAAGGTTGTAAGGTTGTAAGGCTGTAAGGCTGTAAGGCTGTGAGGCTGTGAGGCTGTGAGGCTGTGAGGCTGTGAGGCTGTGAGGCTTAAATCCCTGCATATAATCTTCATTCGGTCGCAAAAAGGTAGGTAATCGGTGCTCGGTGAAGCGTACCCTACGGGAATGTTATTTGTAGGATGCATTTTATGCATCGTTAATGACCACGGTTATGCCATCGGTAGGATGCATTTTATGCATCGTTGATGATCACGGGTTATGTTATTGGTAGGATGCATTTTATGCATCGTTAATGTTGTTGGTGACGGGATTGATGAAATTGATAATGAATTTGGTGAATAACACAGACAATCGGTGCGCAGAGCGCACCCTACGGGTAGGTTATTTGTAGGGTGGATTTTATGCATCGTTAATGATGATTGGTGCGCAGAGCACACCCTACGGGAGTGTTATTGTAGGATGCATTTTATGCATCGTTAATGTTGCTGGTGACGGGATTGATAATGAATTTGGTGAATAACACAGACAATCGGTGCGCAGAGCGCACCCTACGGGTATGTTATTGGTGGGGGCATGTTATGCACCGTTGATGTTACCCGGTGCTGAAGCGCACCCTACGGTTATGTCATTTGTAGGATGCATTCCATGCATCGTTAATGACCACTGTCGATGCAATCGGTAGGATGCATTTTATGCACCGTTAATGTTGCTGGTGACGGGATTGATAATGAATTTGGTGAATAACACAGACAATCGGTGCGCAGAGCGCACCCTACGGGCATTTTATGCATCGTTGATGATCACGGGTTATGTTATTGGTGGGGGGCATGCTATGCACCGTTAATGACCACGGTCGATGCAATTGGTAGGGTGCGCTTCGGTAGTGCTAATAAAAAAAGCTTCTCAATGAGAAGCTTTTTGCTTGATAGCATTAAATCCAGATTGATTTAAACGGTAACGATTTTACACGTATTGGTTGAGCCTGCGTAATGATCATCACCGTGGGTGATGATGATAAGATCTCCCTCGTGCAGGTAGCCAGCAGCTTTCAATGTATCAATAGCATCACGTGTAAAGACGACATTATTGTCGGAAACTGACTTAAATTTAATCGGTGTTACACCACGGTACAATGCACAATAACTTAATGTTTGCGGGTTACTTGAAAGTGCAAATATAGGCAAACCAGAGCTTAGACGCGACATTAATAAAGGCGTCGTACCCGTCGCCGTTAGGGCAACAATCGCTTTAATACCATTAGTGTGGTTCGCTGCAAACATGGCGGTTATCGCTAATGCCTCGGTAGGATCATCAAAGGTACATTCCATGCGGTTTTTGGAAATATTAATGCTTGGGTGCTTTTCAGCGCCAAGACAAACTTCACTCATGGCTTTCACTGTCTCGACCGGATAATCTCCTGCAGCCGTTTCGCCCGACAGCATCACCGCATCGGTACCATCTAATACCGCATTGGCCACATCCATTACCTCGGCGCGGGTCGGCATAGGTGCACTGACCATTGACTCCATCATCTGTGTTGCTGTGATCACGACTCGATTTAAACGACGCGCCGTACGGATCATGTTTTTCTGCACACCCACTAAACGGGCATCACCAATTTCCACCCCTAAGTCACCACGGGCAACCATTACAACATCGGAAGCAATAATAATTTCTTCTAATGCTTCTTGGGTTTCCACGGCTTCGGCACGTTCTACTTTGGCCACTATTTTAGCATTACAACCCGCTTCTTTTGCCAAACGACGTGCATAATGAAGATCTGCACCATTACGCGGAAAAGATACCGCTAAGTAATCACAACCAATTTCCGCCGCCGTAATAATGTCTTTTTTATCTTTAGGTGTTAACGCCGCCGCCGATAAACCACCGCCTTTTTTGTTAATACCTTTATTGTTGGACAAAGGACCGCCAATAGTTACAACGGTATTGACTTTATTACCAACAACATTTTCCACCTGTAGTTGCACGCGGCCATCGTCAAGTAATAACAGATCACCGGTAACGACTTCCTGTGGCAGCGTTTTGTAATCAAGGCCAACCGCTTGACCATCTCCCTGACCTTTTTCGATATCACTGTCCAGAGTGAATTTATCACCTACCACTAAGTTAATTTTATTATTCTTAAAAGTAGAAACGCGGATTTTAGGCCCCTGTAAATCGCCCATAATGGCAACATCTTTACCCAAACGTGCTGCTATTTCTCGCACTTCATTGGCACGTCTTACATGATCAATGGCCTCGCCATGTGAAAAGTTCATGCGTACCATATTCGCGCCGGCTGCAATGATTTTTTCCAAATTATTATCACGATCCGTCGCGGGACCTAAGGTTGTAACAATTTTTGTGCGTCTTAACATTATCTACTCCAGTCATTAAAGTTATTTTAGGAATTAGCTTTTAGTATTGAAAAGTATCAATGGGTAAAATGTTCAGTCTTCATTTAGATCGACTTTATCAAAGCGAGAGTCTTTAATCCCGGTTTTTATGCGTTTTAAATGTTCAATAAATTTAGGACCCCGGCGTAATGTAAAACCCGTTGCTAAAACATCAATAATGACCATTTGTACAATACGGGATGCCATAGGCATATAAATATCAGTATCTTCCGGTGCCGAGGCCGAAAGAACCAAGTCACTTTTTTCAGCAAGCGGTGAATGGTTCGGTGTTAATGCGATAACAAAGGCATTATTTTCACGCGCCAGTTGCGCGACTTCTACCAGTGCTTTAGTACGGCCCGTATGAGATATTAAAACAATCACATCCCCTTTACGACTATTGATACAGCTCATTTTCTGCATGACAATGTCATCAAAACAGGAAACTGGAATATTAAAACGGATAAATTTATTTAACGCGTCATGGGCAACGGCAGAAGAGGCACCCAACCCAAAAAATGCAATTTTATCGGCTCGGGTTAAGACATCAACGGCTCTCTTAATGGTGGCGGTGTCCAGCATGTTCTTAGCAGAATCAAGGGAAGCTATTGTTGATTCAAATATTTTTGCATTATAGGCTTCCGGACCGTCATCCTGGTTAACATTACGATTCACATAGGGGGTACCTATCACCAGACTTTGTGCGAGCAGTAATTTAAAGTCAGGAAAACCCTTAGTATCAAGGCGTCTGCAAAAGCGATTAACCGTAGGCTCACTGACTTCAGCCATTTTAGCGAGTGTCGCAATACTGGAATGGATAGCGACTTCTGGAGATGCAATGATCGCCTCTGCAACCTTTCTTTCTGATTTACTGAAACTACCCAGATTTTTTTGAATTAACTCTAAAGTTTTCATATTGTCCCACTAAGATAATTATTTTTAAGGTAGACTTGTAAACAACGACGAAATTGACTATCGGGAGATAGTTCAGGTGCGCTTAATTAATGTTTTATTAAGTTTGAAATGGCATGCGTCAAGTTGGAATAAAACAACATAAATCCCCGATAAATTAGCGCTCATTATAAATAACTTATATTGTCATGTCATTTTATTACAAATCAAAGTTGATCAAGATCAATTTTAAAGTTTGATAATGTAAAAATGCAAGTGGGTACTTACTGGTATATACCCATGTTACTTCAATATGCTTTGTCAGGCGCAAGATCTTCGATCAGAGCAAGACGCAACATGAGGTAATGGTTATTCCCTTTTCGATTGGTGCAACGCAGCGCTGGTTTTCGAGCTTGCGCCCCGTAGGGCAAGGTAAATTGTGCCAATCTGCGTTGTTATAAAATTTCTATGTAGAATAACTATACTTCAATTTTATGCCTAGCATCTCAGCATAATTTTCCTTGCTGACTTTGCATCTTGAAGTATCATGGGTATATATAATTTTGGGAGAAACAATATGTTAGCAGTTGTTGCTGATCTTGGTGGAACAAATATTCGGCTTGCTGTCTGTGATTTAACCAGCGGTAAACTAAGAGAGTTAAAAGAATTTCCCTGTGCGCAATTCTTGAGTTTGGATGCCGCACTGATACATTATTTTGCAACACTACAGGATGACGTAAAACACCTCTGTATTGGTATCGCTTGTCCGGTAGGCAACGATCTGGTCGCAATGACCAATTTAAATTGGCAATTTTCTCAGGCGGCTTTAAAAGCACAATTACAACTGGATTCCCTCTACCTTATCAATGATTACACCGCTATTTCACTGGCTGTGCCTTTTATTGATCAGCAGGACAAAATTAAAATTGGCGGCGGGGAAGCCAACAAAAAGGGGGTCACAGCGGTTTTTGGTCCGGGCACGGGTTTAGGTGTTGCGCACATTATCAACGTGGCTAATAAATGGGTCAGTCTCGAGGGGGAAGGGGGACACGTTAGTTTTACCCCCAATACTCGAGAGCAAACAGAAATTTTATTGCTACTGCAGCAGCAATTTGATCATGTTTCTGCGGAGCGTATTTTATCGGGGCAAGGTTTAGTTAATTTGTATAATAGCCTGTGTAGCTTAACGGGCGAGCAGGCCGTTTTTAGCGAGCCCAAACAGATAACTCAAGCCGCATTAGCGGGGAGTTGTGAAACGTCACTGCAAAGCCTTAAGGTATTCTGTCAAGTGATGGGAGGCTTCGCCGGTAACCTTGGATTAAATCTTGCCTGTACGGGCGGCGTCTATATCGCCGGGGGGATTGTACCGCGTTTTATTGAGTTCTTTAAAGCCAGTGAATTCAGGGAGTTCTTTGAAGCCAAAGGTCGATTTAAAGACTATCTTTCCGGCATACCAACCTATTTAATCACCCATGATAATCCAGGTTTATTAGGTGCAAGTGTTTATTTACGCCAAGAACTTGAAACTATTACGAATTAATAACAGTTAAATTGTTATTAGAGGTTGATTTTAGAAGCGGAGTTCATTATCATGCGCTCCGCTTTAGTTAGACAATTAAGCAGCGGAAGATGCGTCTACGGTAATATACCGGAACGGCTTATCAACCCAATGTGAAATAAAATAACAAAGTTTTAGGTGACGTGTCCGAGTGGCTGAAGGAGCACGCCTGGAAAGCGTGTAAGGGGCAACCCTTCGAGAGTTCGAATCTCTCCGTCACCGCCATATTCAGTACCGACAGGTACAACTAGAACCCGCAACGCTTTTTAATCAAAGCCTGCGGGTTTTTTTATGCCTTCAGTAAAGCTGTAAGATTGTAAGGTTGTAAAGCTGTAAAGCTGTAAAGCTGTAAAGCTGTAAAGCTGTAAAGCTGTAAAGCTGTAAAGCTGTAAAGCTGTAAAGCTGTAAAGCTGTAAAGCTGTAAGGTTGTAAGGCTAACCCCCCCCGCATATAAATCTTCATTCGGTCGAAAAAAGGCCGGTAATCGGTGCGCACCCTGCGGTTATGTTATTTGTAGGATGCATTCCATGCATCATTAATGTTGCTCGGTGCTGAAGCGCACCCTACGGTTATGTTATTTGTAGGATGCATTTTATGCATCGTTAATGACCACGGCCGATACCATCGGTATGGTGTCTTTATGCACCGTTAATGTTACCCGGTGCGGTGATGTTATCGGTAGGATGCATTTTATGCATCGTTAATGACCACGGCCGATACCATCGGTATGGTGTATTTATGCCCCGTTAATGTTACCCGGTGCGGTGATGTTATCGGTAGGATGCATTTTATGCATCGTTAATGACCACGGCCGATACCATCGGTATGGTGTATTTATGCACCATTAATATTGTTCCGCGCACCGTTAATGTTGATCGGTGCGCGAAGCGCACCCTACGGGTTATGTTATTTGTAGGATGCATTCCATGCATCCTTAATGACTACGGTCGATGCAATCGGTAGGGTGCATTCCATGCCCCGTTAATGTTACCCGGTGCGGTGATGCAACCGGTAGGATGCATTCCATGCATCATTAATGACCACGGTCGATGCCATCGGTAGGATGCATTCCATGCATCATTAATGACCACGGTCGATGTTATCGGTAGGATGCATTTTATGCGGCGTTATGATCACGGGCGGTGTTATCGGTAGGATGCATTTTATGCACCGTTGATGTTAATTGGTGCTGAAGCGCACCCTACGGTGATGTTATCGGTAGGATGCATTTCATGCATCGTTAATGTTGCTTGGTGCTGAAGCGCACCCTACGATCTGCGGCTTAAGCCTTACCTTTTTATGCTTAAAAGTGCACTGCTAAGAGACAAACAGATTAATTAGTTATAACCCAGGATAAATTAATTTAGCCAATAATTATCTAATACTTTATTTTGATGTTTAGTTCACGATTTTGATTGTAATTTGTTTTTTTTATGAAAAATTAAGTTACCTTAATCGACCAAATATTATCCCTTCTACTGATTTTTTAACTTATATTTTTGGTAGATAGATCAGGTCATTTTGATTTAAGACGGTGACAATCGATGATGGTGTTGTGTTTGGTGGTTATCCGCATCGTTGCCGATAAGAATCTAATAAATAATGGGGGGGATTATGAATGATATATCTCGTATAAAAAATTTAGCGATTGATCGTTACCATGGTGATCGTTTAGGTGATAACGGACCTGCGCATTGGGATCGTGCCTGGGAAAATGCCAAAATGTTAATACCAATTACTAAGGCTAATGCAACTGTTGTACAGTTATTTTGTTATCTTCATGATTGTTGTGCTGTACACGACGGGCACGAACCGGAACATGGTCCTGCCGCCGCTTTTTTTATAAAGCAAAATAAAAAATTATTCTCTTTTTTGAGCGCAGTGGAGTTTAAATTATTGGTAGATGCCTGTGCCGGTCACACATTTCATCAATTGTCGCAGTCTGCGACAATTGGTACTTGTTGGGATGCCGACCGTTTAGATTTGGGCCGACTTGGTATCTACCCGCAACATGCGTTTTTTTCGACGCAGGCGGCAAAAAATCCGGCTGTTATTGAGCGCGCATACCAAAATAGCATTACTTAGATTACTATGGCAATAATTTGGACTCGTGCCTATTGTGAAATAATCAGGGTTACCAACTGTTGCTTTTTTGATTTATCTGCTCGGCACTATTCGGCACTATACTGCTGAGCACTTTTGTACCACCCAGAGACGTCTTCCTAATAATATGGCGGCAGTCGTTAAACCTACCGTAATACCAATCCAAAATCCTTTTGCGCCAAGTGCCGGCATAAATAGATCGGTCATTGCCAGGCTGTAACCCAGTGGTAATCCAACCATCCAATAAGCAATAAAGGTACGTGTAAATATCGCCTTCATCTCTTTATAACCACGCAGGGCACCAGCCGCTACAACCTGAATCGCGTCAACACACTGGTATATTGCGGAAAATATTATCAGAGTAACGGCTAATAAAACGACCTTCGGGTCATTAGTGTAAAGCAGTGCGATCTGTTCCTTAAATATCAAGGTTAATAATGCGGTGATCACCGAGAAAGATAAACCGACAATAAAACCGGCATAACTGGCATTTTTGGCTTCCGCTTTATTTGCTTGCCCTAAGTTAAAACTGACCCGAATACTGACCGCATTGGCAATACTCATCGGGAGCATAAAGACCATGCCGGAAAAATTGATCGCAATTTGATGGGCTGCCACTATGCTTGCGCCTAATGGTGCGATTAGGAGTGCGACGATCGCAAAAATAGAGATCTCAAAAAATAACGCAATTGCAACCGGTAGACCGAGGCTAAAAATGGCTAATTGAGTTTTCAAGTTAATGGCAGAGAAGCGCTTAAATAAAGGAGTATATTGAAGTTTTTTAGTATGCCACACATAACCTGTCAGTGCCGCCAGCATTAGCCAATAAGCAAGGCTGGTTGCCACGCCGCATCCCGCGCCACCCATTGCCGGCAGCCCTAATTTCCCGTAGACAAAAATCCAGTTCAGTGGAATATTAATGAGTAATCCCATAAAGCCTATTACCATTGCAGGCTTGGTAAGTGACAGACCTTCTATATAGTTACGCAGTGCCTGAAATAATAAAAAGGCCGGTATAGCGGGTAAAATAGCGTACAGATAGCGAATCGTAATATCTTTTAAAATTGGATCTATATCCATGATATTTATAAGGTAACTGGCGTTATATAAAATCAGAAAGGTGGGGACAGTCAGTAATAAGGCCAAATACATACCCTGTTGGCCGATACCGGGAATGTTTTCTATATCGTTGGCACCATGGGCTTGTGCCGTCAGGGGAATAAGTGCCATTAACACACCGACGCCAAATAAAATACAAGGTAACCAAATGCTGGTGGCAACAGCGACTGCCGCCATATCATTTGCGCTAACACCTCCGGCCATCACAGTATCTACAAAACCCATGGCTGTTTGTGCAAATTGAGCGATAAAAATAGGGAAACTTAGCTTGAGTATTTTTCTGATTTCTCGGGAGTAAGGCACAAAACGTTCCAATTGAATAGAGGATAAAATTTAGCACTGATTTATACGCGTTAGGTGCTGCTATTGCAATCTTAGTAAGCGCAAAAATTATAGAGATAAATATCTTATTTTAAAAAGAAACAAAGGCATAAAAATGGCGGGAGCGTAAACTGTTCATATTTATCTTTTATTAAGGGCGTCTTGTTCATGAGTTTATTAACACTAAAAGGTTTCTTTAATCCAAAATCGATAGCCGTGATTGGTGCTTCTGCAGTCCCTCATCGGGCTGGTTATTTAGTGATGAATAATCTGTTATCAGGGGGCTTTAATGGCCCGATCATGCCCGTCACGCCTAAATATTCTTCAGTGCATGGTGTGCTTGCCTATAAAAACATCAGTCAGTTGCCTATTACGCCTGAGCTGGCGGTTATTTGTACCAATGAATCTTATCTTACGGATATTTTACACGCGTTAGCAGAAAAAGGCTGCAACAGGGCGATTCTCGTTACGACTGAAAAAAATCAACAGATTGCAGCGACAGTTTATAAAACGGCAAAAGATTTAGGCATACGGCTTTTAGGGATGAGTAGTTTAGGTATTATCAACCCTTACACGAAATTAAATGCCAGTCTTGCCCATTGTCATGCGCTGCCGGGAAATATCGCTTTTATTTCACAATCCGCTGCGGTTTGTACCTCGATATTAGATTGGGCAAACAGTAAAGGCATTGGTTTTTCTGCCTTTATTTCCATAGGGGACGGCCAGGACATTAGTTTTGCTGAATTATTGGATTATCTGGCACGTGATGCTAAAACACAATCGGTCCTTTTGTATATCGACAGTATCTCCGATGCACGTGCATTTTTATCTGCCGCGCGGGCGATCTCTCAACATAAATCTGTTGTGGTCATTAAAGCCGGCCGTTCGTTTTTAGGGGCGAAGGCCGCAGCGCTGCACAGCAATGGCCAATATGGACATGATCGTGTTTATGATGCGGCCTTTAAACGTGTGGGTATGTTACGTGTTTATGATTTCCACGAGCTGTTTGCCGCGGTTGAGACGCTCGCCTACTCAAACTATCTGCACGGTGAGCGTTTAGCCATTATCACCAATGGCGGAGGCCTAGGCGTTTTAGCAGTCGATGATTTAGTTGAACAGGGGGGGCGGCTGGCGGAGCTTGACGAGGATTTAATGAGACAATTAAATAACTGCTTACCCGGTAACTGGTCACATAATAACCCGATCGATATGATTGGCGATGCCGATCCAAAACGTTATGCTGCGGTATTAAAGATCATTATGAACAGTGAGCAAGTTGATGCGATATTAATTATGCATTCCCCCTCGGCATTATCCGACAATGAAGGCTGTGCGCGGGCCATCATTGATGTTATTGAAAAACATCCCAACAGAAAGCGGGTTAATCTTCTGACCAACTGGACAGGTGAGGATAGCGCGAAATCCGCCCGTAAATTATTTTCACAGGCAAAAATTGGCACCCTAAGAACACCAAAGGGCGCAGTTACTGCCTTTATGCATTTAGTACAATATCGCCGTAATAAAAAATTATTAATGCAAACACCGAGCAGCACGCCGGAAAATTTATTTTATGATACCTACGCTGCCTCGGAATATATTAAACGTCTTGTTGACCCGGATTCAGGATTGCTAAAACTGAATACCTTTCAAACAAAACCTATTCTGGAAGCTTATCAGCTGGAGACTATCGAAACGCTGCTGGTGGAGTCCGCACAGGAGGCCTTAGAAAAAGCCAAACATATTGGTTTTCCGTTGGCTGTGAAAATCAATTCACCCGATATTGCTTACAAATCGCTTGTCCATGGGGTGATTTTAAACATCAATAATCTGCGTGAATTAGATGTGGCGCTGAAAGCGATTAACAAACGGGTCAAAAACTTATTACCCGATGCCCGTTTAACCGGATTTACGCTGCAGAAAATGGTCGCCAGTGGCCTCGGGTTAGAGTTACGGGTAATGATTAAACAGGATCCCATATTTGGTCCTGTTATTGCTATTTCCCAGGAAAGTGATGCGCGGGATCTGCAAACCACTCTGGAGAATTCGGTGGTCGCTTTACCGCCGTTAAACATGGCATTAGCACGTTATCTGATGATTCAGGCCATTAAAGAGAAAAAAATTCAGGTTAAAAAAGCAGCCCAGGATTTTGATATGGATGCGGTGTGCCTAATGCTGACTAAAATTTCACAAATGTTAATAGATAATCGTGCGATTAATGAGCTGGATCTTAATCCGGTGTTAGTGACGGGTAAAAAAGTGATTGTTTTAGACAGTCAAATGCATCTCCTGCATTCAGACATCAGCGCACAGAGCAAATTTGCGATCACGCCTTATCCAAAACAGTTAGAGGAGCAGGTGCGGCTTAGAAATGGTGAACAGATATTAATTCGTCCCATTAAAGCCGAAGATGAGGCGCGTCATCAAATTTTTGATGCGGCATTAAGTGAAGAGGATCGTTATAAGCGTTACTTTTCACAGCGCGGAAAAATGAGTCATGAAGAGATGGCGACCTTAACCCAGATTGATTACGAGCGAGAAATGGCCTTTATTGCCGTGCGTTTTGATGAACTTAATGAACAGGAAACCCTGGCGGTGGTTAACGCATCGGTTGACTCAGATAATATTGATGCTGAATTTGCGATGGTGGTGCGTTCCGATTTGCAGGGCTTAGGATTAGGAAAAATATTGTTACAAAAAATCATTAAATACCAACAGGCCAAAGGCACCACTTATTTAACCGGAATGACGATGCTCTCTAATGTCGGCATGGCAAGCCTGTCTAAAAAATTAGGCTTTGAACTTGAAAGGGATATGCAGGAGGGGGTTATCAATATGAAATTAGCCCTGCAAAAGCCAAGTTGAATGACTTTTTTTTTGCAAGTTTACGGATAAGCGCTTAGCATAGCTTAAGCATTAGTATTCATCATTATAAATTCATCATTATAAATTCACTATAAAAAAGAGTGCCTTAAAATGAGTCAAGTTACCTCGATTGAAAATATTGTAGAAAAAAATTCAAAAGAAAAATACCTTTCAGATTATAAGGTGTCGGATTATGAGATAGACAGCATTGATCTCGAATTTGAGCTTTATGATACTGCTACTTTAGTCAAAGCCGTGAGCTCCGTGGTCCGTGTTGGTGGGGATGATCAACCTCTGTTTTTATTCGGTGAGCAGTTACAACTTAATAAACTGTTGGTTAATGGTGTTAACCATTCGGATTATAAGCTGGTGGAAGACGGTTTAGAACTGTCTCATCTGCCGCAGACCTTCACGCTGGAAATTCATACTGAACTAAACCCGCAGGCAAATACGTCATATTCAGGTTTATATAAATCAGGGGGGGCATTTTGCACTCAATGTGAAGCGGAAGGTTTTAGGCGCATTACTTATTATCTGGACAGACCCGATGTAATGGCTAAATTTACCACCAAAATCAGTGCAGATAAAAGCTTGTACCCTTTTCTTCTATCCAATGGTAATCGCGTTGATCAGGGCGATTTAGCCGATGGACGGCATTGGGTTAGCTGGTCTGATCCCTTTCCAAAGCCTGCTTATCTGTTTGCCCTGGTGGGCGGAGACTTTGATTGTTTAAAAGATACCTTTACCACCAAAAGCGGCCGCGAAGTGGCTTTAGCGCTATTTGTAGATAAAGGTAATCTGGATAAAACGGCCCATGCCATGATTTCACTGAAAAAGGCCATGTTATGGGATGAGCAGCGCTTTAATCTTGAATACGATTTAGATATTTACATGATCGTTGCGGTGGATTTCTTTAATATGGGGGCGATGGAAAATAAAGGCTTAAATATCTTTAATTCCAAATTTGTTCTGGCGAATGCGCAAAGTGCAACGGATCAGGATTTTTTAGGTATTGAAGCTGTGATCGGTCATGAATATTTTCATAACTGGACGGGTAACCGAATTACCTGCCGCGACTGGTTCCAATTGAGCTTGAAAGAGGGATTAACCGTTTTTCGCGATCAGGAGTTCAGTTCAGATCTGGGCAGCCGCAGTGTTAATCGTATTTCTAATGTAAAAACCATGCGTAATCATCAGTTTGCTGAAGATGCAGGGCCAATGTCACATCCTATTCGTCCCGCATCTGTGATGGAAATGAATAATTTTTATACCTTAACTGTGTATGAAAAAGGATCTGAAGTTATCCGTATGCTGCACACTTTATTAGGTGAAACTGCATTCCAGCAGGGCATGGAGTTATATGTTGACCGTCATGACGGGCAAGCTGTCACCTGTGATGATTTTATTGCCGCGATGCAGGATGCAAGTAATATTGATTTAACCCTGTTTAAACGTTGGTATTCACAATCCGGCACACCGCATGTGTATGTCAGCGATCATTTTGATCCGCTAACAAACTGTTATCAAATGACCTTTAAACAAAAAACGCAGCCCACCGCGGATCAAAAAGTAAAACAAGCGCTGCATATTCCGATCGCGATTGAGTTATTGAATAAGCAGGGCGTTGCCCTGAAGCTCGCGGATAATCAAACTAATACAATATTAAGTTTAACCCATACGGAGCAGACTTTTGTCTTTCATAATCTTAGCGAAAAACCTGTTCCCTCGTTATTCAGAGGTTTTTCAGCGCCGGTAAAATACCAGTATGCCTACTCGGATTTACAGCTTTTACATTTGATGAATTTCGCCAGTGATGAATTTTCCCGCTGGGATGCAGGACAAACATTATTTAATAAATACCTGGTTGAAAATGTGCGCCGTCTGCAGGATAAACAATCGATGCAGCTGCCGGAATTGTTTATTAAAGGTTTTAAAGAGGTGCTGGTCAGTGAGTTATTAGATCCTGCACTTATTACCTGTATGTTTGACTTTATTTCTGAAAACGGGGCAATGGAATTATTTGACCGGGTTGATATTGAAGCGCTGCACCGGGCACGTGAATTTATGCTCAGCCAACTGGCGACGGATTTACACTCTGAATTTATAAGTGTTTATCATGCCCACCAAGTGGCGGGTGAGTACCAGCCGGTCACCGAGGATATCGCTTTCCGTCAACTGGCTAATATGGCATTGTTATTTATTGCCAAGGCGGATCCTGTCTTAGGCAATGAACTGGTGGTGAAACAAATTACCCAGTGCAATAATATGACCGATCACCTGGCCGGGTTAGTTGCGGCGAACAGTGCTTCGCTTGCATGTCGGGAAACGGTTATGCAGGATTTTGAAGAGAAGTGGTTTGAAAATGGGCTGGTGATGGATAAATGGTTTGCGATTCAGGCAAGCCAGGATCAGACTGATGTATTGAATAATGTCAAAACATTGTTTAAGCATCGCAGTTTTGATTTCAATAACCCGAACAGATTACGCTCCCTAGTGGGCGCATTCGCGCAAAATAACCCTTATCATTTTCATGCCGCAGACGGCAGTGGTTATCGCTTCTTAACCGATCAGTTGATAAAATTAAACAAGCAGAATCCGCAGGTGGCTGCGCGCTTAATAACCCCGTTAATTCAATTCAAACGCTTGGATCAAAATCGTACAAATTTAATTAAAAAGCAGTTAAATCGTTTGCTAGCACTTGATGATTTAGCATTAGATTTATATGAGAAAGTCAGTAAAGCACTGATCCAGTAACTTATATAAGTTATATATACCCAAATTATTTGAAGATGCATCTTCAAGTAGTTTGGGTATCAGTTATTAAAGTGATCCAGTCAGCCTTTTTGCATATTCAAAAAGGCTTTTTCAACTCGAAGTGATCTAATTCAATCTTTTTTATTGTGGTTAATAGACAATAATTTTTTATTACAATAAAAAGTTATGTCTATGTTTAGTCAATATTTAAAGTATCTATTACCTGTGATCATCCCTCTCATTATTCTTCTTTTACCCAGCGACAGTTTTGGTATTGTTGGACTCACCCTAATTGAACAAAGAGTGATCGCTATTTTCGCGCTGGCTGCACTTTGCTGGGTATTAGAGCCGATCCCTATTTTCGCGACCTCAGTGGTTATTATTGTCTCTGAATTGTTATTAATTTCCGACAAGGGTTTATGGTTTTTTAAAACACCCAGCCCGGATTTAGGACATTTAATCGATTATCAAACGATTATGGCAACCTTTGCATCCCCTATTATTATGCTTTTTTTAGGGGGATTCTTTTTGGCGATGGCGGCCACTAAATATCGATTAGATGTTAACTTGGCCAGAGTATTACTCAAACCCTTTGGCAATAAGCCCAAATATGTGATGTTGGGTCTGATGATGATAACCGCTGTTTTCTCCATGTTTATGAGTAATACAGCCACCACAGTGATGATGTTATCCATCCTATCTCCGGTTATTGCCCTGCTTGCGACCAAAGACTTAGGCAAAGTTGCATTCTCCTTATCTGTGCCCGTCGCCGCTAATATCGGTGGTATAGGCACGCCTATTGGTACCCCTCCCAATGCAATCGCATTAAAGTATTTAGTCAATGAAAATAGCATTTCTTTTGGGGAATGGATGGTCTTTGGTGTGCCCTTTGTGGTGGTGATGTTATTTATCGCCTGGTTACTGTTAATCAAATTATTTCCAACATCAACCGAGCAAATAGATCTCAACATTAAAGGTAAATTTTTAAAAACGCCTAAAGCTATTACGGTTTATATTACCTTTATCGGCACTATTCTATTATGGTTAATGGGTGATATACACGGGATGAATGCCTATGTGGTGGCATTAATCCCGGTCGCTGTGTTTGTGACCTTTAAGATTATTAATAAAGAGGATTTAAAGCGCATCTCCTGGGATGTTTTATGGCTGGTATCAGGCGGTATTGCATTAGGTGTCGCATTAGATAAATCCGGTCTTGCGGAGCATGCGGTTGATGCTATCCCTTTCGGCGGTCTGCATCCTCTTTTATTAATCCTTGGCGCTTCCATATTATGTTTAGTGATGGCGAATTTCATCTCCCACACGGCGGCCGCCAATTTACTACTGCCCCTGATTGCCGCATTAGCCACAACAATGCAGTCTTTATTACCCTACGGCGGTGAAGTTGTCTTAATTCTGGCGGTCACTTTTGCAGCGTCCTTAGGAATGTCATTGCCGATCAGCACGCCTCCTAATGCACTTGCTTATGCATCGGGCAATATTGAAACCAGGCAGATGGCAAAAATAGGCGTGATTATTGGTGTTGTTGGCGTATTGGTCGCTTTTGCTATGTTATTTATTATGAATAAAACCAATTTTATTGGTTAAGCAATTTTAAGAGAGGAAGAAAAATGGAAAAAATTAATATTATTTGTGTTGATGATGAACGTGAAGTATTGGAATCGGTCAGCCGCGACCTCGATTATTTTAGCGATATGTTTAATATTGAAGAGTGTGAGTCTGCTTTTGAATGCTTGGCGTTATTAGAAGAGTTCGATGAGCAGCAAGAATATGTCGCATTGATTATTTCGGATCATATTATGCCTGAAAAATCGGGGGTAGAATTATTGACCGAAGTGGCAATGGATAATCGTTTTGCAGGCACTAAAAAATTACTGTTAACCGGCCTTGCAACACAAGCTGATACTATTCAGGCAATCAATAACGCTAAACTTGATAACTTTTTGGCAAAAGTCTGGGATCCAAAAGAGTTACTGCAAATGGTAAAAGAGTTAATCACTGAGTATATTATTGAGAAAGGGATCGATTATGAGGAATATATAGAAAAACTCGATGCACCAACCTTATATCGATTACTCAAATCTTAATCGCGAGCCAATCAACAGCGGATAACGCTGCGCCCGTAGGGTGCACTTCAGCACCGATTGCTGCTGCTTGCGGTGCATAAAATGCACCCTACCTATAACCCTTTAGCCCATAGGGTGCACTCCGCTGCTTGCTAATGTATTAGGACTTAAACGGCTCTGTGTTTTTACCTAATCAACCGGGACTTCTGCTGCTGATCGATTCTTGTTTATAGACATCCACCCAAAAAGCCGTTGCGCCGCACACCGCAATCGGCATGATGATAAAGTTTATGATCGGCAGAGTCGTAAACAAACTCACCAGCATTCCGAAAGTCAAATTTTTGCCTAAGCGTTTTCTTAATGCCTGTTTCATTGTTGCAAAAGGAATCTTATGATTATCAAAGGGAAAATCTGCATATTGTATGGCCATCATCCAACCTGCAAATACAAACCAGATAAAGGGGGCAACTATTTGTCCAAAACCCGGGATTAAAAATAATAGACCGCAGAACAACATTCTTGGCAAGAAGTAAGCCAGTTTTTGTAACTCGCGTTTAAAGGTACGCGGTAAATCTTTAACAAGATCGGACAAGCTTGAATCACCCAATGGCTGATTGGTTAATATTGTTTCCGTTTTTTCTGCCAATAAACCGTTAAAAGGGGCGGCGATTAAATTAGCGACAGCGGAAAAAACAAAGGTAAAAGCGAATAAAATGGTCAGCACTAAAAGAGGCCATAAAAGATAATTTAACCAACTTAAAAATTCTGGTAAGCCTGCCATATAACTGTCTATCCATTGTGTTATTGAACTGAACAGAAACCAAAAAGCAGCGGCAAAAATAAGTATATTAATCATTAACGGTATCAATACAAAAAGCCGCAATTTGGGATGGCTGATAAGTTTTGCGCCTTTAAGGAGATAACCTACACCGGAAAGGGGCTGTCTTATAAGTTGATTTTGGATCATAATTTACTCTTTAAAGTTATCAAAAACAGAAGTCTAACTAAAAAGTCGGGCTTTGTATAAATGTGTAACAGTTTTATAAAAAAATAGTGGCAATATGTAGACGCTTTCATTTAATCAAGGTATTTTAACAGTCATCTAATTCTATTTTGCAATTAAGAGAACTTACCATGCAGCATTTTCAATCTATTCTTATTTTTATTGGGTTACTTGCCATTGGCGCAGTATTAATTCATGGATATTTAACTCATCGTAAAGAAAAAAAAGTACTGTTTGAGAAGAAAATAACCACTGATATTTTCTCTGAAAAAGAAAATTCGGACCCAACTAAAGATGGCATTATTGATGATTTAGCGTTCAGTCATTCGATTGATGAAGACTCTCAAGAGCAAATCGATTTTTCAATTTCAGAAGATGATCATCTTGAAGATCTTCATTTTGATGGGCAAGAGGACAGTGATAATAAAGCAGAATCAAATATTCACATTTCTGATTCTGATTCTGATCTAAATGACTCGCTGCAAGAATCTTCTTTAAATGCCAGTGAGACAGATCAAGAAAAAACAGATGGCAAAGTCAATTACTTTGAGTTAGAAGCGGATGATAAAAATCTCGCAGAAAATGATCAATCAAAGGATGTCTTTATTTATAACGTTGTTGCAAAACAGGGCTCTAAAATATTCGGCAATGATTTATTGCAGTTTTTCTTAACCTCCGGTTTCCGTTTCGGTGAGCGATCTATTTTTCACCGTCATTTACATTCCGACGGCAACGGACCGATTTTATTTAGTATTGCTAATATGGTCAAGCCGGGTGTCTTTGATCCGGATCGGATGGGACGCATTGCCTGCGAAGGGGTGTCATTTTTTATTGTTGCGCCAAATCCGGAGATTAATATTAAAACCGCATTTGATATGATGCTCACCGCAGTAGGGCAGATGACCGAAGAGTTTGACTGTGTGGTTTTAAATGCAGATCGAACGCCGCTAACGGAGCAGGAGTACAGGGATGATCACCAGCGGCTAATGCGTTATGTCTAATTGTTAGCAAGCGAAACATAAAATAAAACCTCGGGCAGCGAGGTTTTTTTATAAAAAAAATATGGTATGGATATGAGTACAGAGAACGAGATACAAAGATTAACGGTCTTATTAGAAGAATATAACTATCAATATTATGTACTTGATAACCCCAGTGTACCGGACAGTGAATATGATCGGATTTTTCAGCAATTACAAACCTTGGAAAAATCTCACCCTGAATATTTAAACCCAAATTCACCAACACAAAAAGTCGGTGGTTTAGCGTTAACTAAATTTGAGCAGGTTAAACATCAATTACCTATGCTCAGTCTGGATAATGTTTTTAGCGAACAAGCATTATCTGACTTTATACAGCGTGTGACCGACAGATTCGATGAGCAAACCGCTTTTTGTATTGAGCCTAAGTTAGATGGTTTAGCCGCAAGTCTTATTTATGAAAAGGGTTTATTAGTGCAGGCGGCGACGCGCGGCGACGGGAAAATAGGTGAGAAGGTAACAGAAAATGTAAAAACCATTGCCAATGTACCGCTTAAACTGCGTGGTGATAATATTCCTGCGTTGTTAGAGGTGCGCGGTGAAGTGTTTATGCCTAAAGCCGGTTTTAATAAACTCAATGAAGGATTGATTAATGCGGGTGAAAAACCTTTTGTTAATCCGCGTAATGCCGCTGCGGGCAGTTTACGTCAACTGGATTCTAAAGTAGCGGCAAGCCGTCCTTTAGCCTTTTATTGTTATGGGGTAGGGGTTTTTGAAGGGCAGTTGGCGAACACGCAATTTGAGCGGATTCAGCAGTTAAAAGGCTGGGGGCTGCCGATTTCCGCTGAGATTAAACGACTTATTGGTAAAGAAAATTGCCAGGATTTTTTTGATGATATGCAGTTAAAGCGGGCAAATTTATCCTATGAAATTGATGGTGTTGTTTATAAAGTTGATGATATTAGTTTACAGGAGCGTTTAGGTTTTGTCGCACGGGCACCGCGTTGGGCAACGGCCTATAAGTTTCCTGCGGAAGAAGCCGTTACTGTGGTTGAAAATGTAGAATTTCAAGTCGGGCGCACCGGGGCAATTACACCCGTGGCAAAACTTAAACCCGTTTTTGTGGGGGGGGTGACTGTTTCAAATGCCACCCTGCATAATAAAGATGAAATACAGCGTTTAGGTATTCTAATTGGCGACCAGGTGGTAGTGCGCCGTGCGGGGGACGTGATCCCGCAAGTCGCGCGTGTTTTATTTGATAAACGTGATCCTGATTCTACCCGTGAAATAGTCTTTCCAATGGTTTGCCCTGTTTGTCAAAGCAGTGTTGAGCGTATTGAAGGTGAGGCGACTATTCGTTGTAGCGGCGGGTTATATTGCCAGGCGCAGTGTAAACAAGCCATTAAACATTTTGCTTCGCGTAAAGCGTTAGATATTGACGGCTTAGGGAATAAAATCGTCGAGTTGCTGGTGGATCATAATATGATTAAACACCCGTCGGATTTATTCAGCCTAACCATTGATCAACTTTCATCTTTGCCCAGAATGGGCGAGGTATCGGCTAAAAAATTAATTAACAGCTTACAAATCAGTAAACAGACAACGCTGGCACGTTTTCTTTATTCTTTGGGCATTCGGGAAGTCGGTGAAGCGACAGCAAATAATTTGGCAAATTATTACAAAAGTATTGAAGCCGTTAAAAATGCGGGTATAGAAGATCTTAAAGCGGTGGCTGATGTCGGCGAAATTGTGGCTAAACATGTCTATTATTTTTTCCGTCAGGAGCACAATGTAGAAGTACTGACTAAATTAATAGATGCCGGCATTCACTGGCCTGAAATAAAAGCCGCAGAGCAGGAAAAACAACCCTTAATAGGACAAACCTTAGTGATCACCGGGTCATTTAGCAGCATGTCGCGCAGTGATATTAAAAATGCATTACAGGCGTTAGGCGCCAAGGTTGCCGGCAGCGTTTCTAAAAATACCGATACGGTTGTGGCGGGTGAAGCCGCTGGTTCGAAACTCATAAAAGCACAGGAGCTCGGCATTAATATCATGGATGAAGCCGCTTTATTAACTATGCTGGAAAAATAAAGGCTAGAAAGCCCGAAGGCCCGAAGGCTCGAAGGCTCGAAGGCTTGAAGGCTTGAAGGCTCGAAGGCTTGAAGGCTTGAAGGCTCGAAGCTCGAAGCTGGAAAGCTGGAAACTCGAAGCTCGAAGCTGGAAAGCTGGAAACTCGAAGCTCGAAGCTGGAAAGCTGGAAAGCTGGAAAGCTGGAAAGCTGGAAAGCTGGAAACTCGAAGCTCGAAGCTCGAAGCTCGAAGCTCGAAGGCTCGACGCTCAAAAGCTCACTTCTTCGTTATCAACTGAGGTGATATAATGGCAGTGTAAGTCACTGTTTATTGTCTTTAAAATTTATAGACTTGTTTTTAGTATTAACCATATTGGGTAACCTGATGAAAAAAATAAAAAATGAATCTCAATTATTACAACATGCGATTAAGTTAGGGACAACATACGCATTAAAACGGGGTTATGTCGGCATTGATGAAACGACCTCCGCTAAGGATAAACAGGAGTGTATTTACCGTTTATTAGTACAAGATAAACTGGTGTCGCCGCTCCCCAAAGATCAAGAAACATCGGCGGATATTCGCCATAAATTGGTTATCTGGATCAGTAAACATTTGCCGCCGGATCACTCTTTACTGAAATAAATAGTGAAAAGTTAGAAAGCCATGCGTAAAAAAGGGAACCTTTGATAAGGTTCCCTTTTTTTATTGCAGTAAGGAATTGTCTAATAACGCTAAAGCGTTATCGGTAGGGTGTATTCTATGCGCAGGGAAAAACGAGCTTCGAGTTTCGAGTTTCGAGCTTTCGAGCTTTGGAGCTTTGGAGCTTTGAGTTTCGAGTTTCGAGCTTTGGAGCTTTTCGCCACTCTTAGCTCTAGTCGGTAGGGTGCATTCTATGCACCGCAAGCAGCGGTAATCGGTGCTGAAGCGCACCCTACGGGCCAAAGCGTTATCGGTAGGGTGCATTCTATGCGCAGGGGGAAACGAGCTTCGAGCTTCTCGCAGCTCGCCACTCTTAGCTCTTAGTCGGTAGGGTGCGCTTTCTATAATCTGTTCAATAACCTATCCAGAATGTTCACTTACTTAAAAATTAAGAAAATAGTCCCAATAGGTAGAAGCAACCGCAAAGACTAACAGTATGGATAAAAGGTTTAATAGAAAACCATATCGGATCATGTTTTTAACTTCAACGGCCGCACAGCTCATTGCTATCGCGTTTGGTGGTGTTGCTATGGGCAGCATAAAAGCATAACTGGCGCAGACGGTGGCGACCATCATCAGCAATCTTGTATCCAAACCATTTTGCTGACCAAGGGCATAAATAACCGGCAAAATCATAGAGATAAGCGCCGTATTACTGGTTATTTCCGTTGAGAAGGTGACCAGGCCGGCGATTAAAAGAATCAATAAAGGGAGTGGTAATTGGCTAAAGTTTTGCAGAAAAGTCGCTAACTGAACCGCCAATCCTGAGCTTGTAAAAACATGCGCAATAGAAAAACCTGCGCCAAATAAAAATAAGATTTCAAAGGGAATTTTTTTGCTGTCTGACCAATTAAGGATATTGACGGGGGGGACAAATAATATTAATCCGGCGGATAATAAAATCCCTTTTTCATTTAGGCCCAGTCCCGCATAGTAGGGCTGTATCGGGGAGTTAATAAACAGTAACAAGATAAGTGTCACTAATATCCCCGTTACTTTTTTTTGCTCGGTGCTTAGTTTTGGTTGTTGCTGTAATGGTTGTTTAGTTATCCGTTGGTTTTTTGTTCCCCATGAAAGCATCCATCCAAGAAATAAAAACAGCATTAATGCTAAGGGTAAAACCAGAAAAATCCATTGTATAAACGGGATGCTCGGTAAATTTAACTGATCAAGCAGACCGTATAAAATCAAATTGGGCGGTGTGCCGATGGGGGTGATAATACCGCCAATACTTGCCCCGTAACAGATGGCCAAGGCGAAGCGCATTTTTAGAGCATCATCGTTAGATAAAAATAATGCTAACGGAATTAATAATAAGCAGCTGGTGGTATTCGATAGAAACGCGCTAAGACAGCCTGCGGTTAATGCGAGCGCATAAATCATACCCGTTATTGTATTTGGGAAAAACGCCAACATTTTATTGGCAATGATTTTATGCAGCTCGGTTTTTTCCACCGCAATCGCCAGTAAAAAACCGCCAATAAAAAGAAAAATAATGGAATTGCTGTAATTACTGGTGACCTCGTCGGTGGGTAACAGATCAAACATAGGAAAAAGAAGGATCGGCAGTAATGAGACAACGCCCAGCGGCAATCCATTGTTGCTCCACAAAATAACCAGTAAACAGATTAATGCCAGTGTGATTGCCTGCGCAGGAACAAGCCAAATAACGGCGAGAAAATAAAGTAACAGTGCGCAACCTATTGCAATTAAAATCTTACTGATATTGCTGTCCATATTAGCCATCCAATAGTGAAATATCTGCCTATCATTTTAGTCTCAATGTTAGATTTAATGGCCGACGATCTTAATAATAAATGGGTTGTTAAATGGCTGGACAAGTTTTTGTAAAATAACTTTCGCTGGTGGTTGGTTTAACTTTCTTTGTTGGCATTATGTTATCGGTAGGGTGGCTTCTATGCGCAGGGAAAAGCGAGCTTTGAGCTTCGAGCCTCGAGCTTTGGAGCTTCGAGCCTCGAGCTTTGGAGCTTCGAGCTTTCGAGCTTTGGAGCTTTGGAGCTTTGGAGCTTTGGAGCTTTGAGTTTCGAGTTTCGAGCTTTGGAGCTTTTCGCCACTCTTCGCTCTTAGTCGGTAGGGTGCATTCTATGCACCGCAAGCAGCGGTAATCGGTGCGCGGAGCGCACCCTACGGGCCAAAGCGTTATCGGTAGGGTGGCTTCTATGCGCAGGGAAAAGCGAGCCTCGAGCCTCGAGCTTTCGAGCTTCTCGCAGCTCGCAGCTCGCAGCTCGCCACTCGCCACTCTTAGCGCTTATAAGTAGACACCCTTTATAAAATTGTTGATCTGAAATAGGTGAAATATAAAATATGGGCTAAAGTGTATTTTATGAAAAATGACGTTTATTCTACTCATGCGCTTGCAGTCGCTGAGAAATTGTTTGACTCCTCGCCTTATGAATTATCGAGGACTAACCGTGTTAGGATATGTTCTTTTTAGTGATTCCCAAAAGGATAAATTGTGCAGGATAAAGCTGATAAAAAAAAGTCGCCCTCGATCCTAAAAGTTGTATTCAGTGTCATCGCGGCAGCATTTGGCGTGCAGAGCAGCAAGAACAGTGAGCGGGACTTTACCACGGGTAACCTGATCGTCTTTATTGCCGTGGGTCTCATCTTCACTATTCTGTTTGTTATAACGCTGATCGGTGTTGTGAACTTGATTCTGGGCACCTGACCCCGTGAATTTTTCTTTTTACGTGAATCGTTTATTCGTAAGCTTTCGCTTGCGGCTGCTGGTTTAACTTTCATTGTTGGTATTCCGCCCTTGACGGCGTATAGACGATGAGAAACCGAAATGTCATGCTCGTTTCCATGCTCCACGTGGTAATGTAAATACCGTACTGGTTATTTGTAAGCTTTCGCTTGTGAGCTTTTGGTTTAACTTTATTTGTTGGTGGTTTCGCCCTGACGGCGAGTAAACGTTGAGAAACCGAAACACAGTTTCGCAGTTCGAATAAGTTATGCTTCTAAATGCCGAAAAAAAGTAGGCCGTATACAGGGACGGCAGAGCCTGTCCCGCTCATGATCCTGAACTGCCGTTCAATTCGCCTAGCCATTTTTTAATCTTGCACTGCCCAATCGCTTTTTAACGCACCAGTCCGGACAGCACATCCATGTGCAGAGCCGAACTTAATGAAATCAACAAGGGCACGCAGAGCTTAGCCCGCTCATAATCCTGAACTGGCGTTCAATTCGCTCCATGATTTCTGTTGCTAAAGCGTTTGTTCATTGCAAGAAAAATGGAAGGGGAATCTCGTAGCCGTGTTGGTGTGATTATATGCTCGTTCCCACGCTCTGCTGGTAATGTAAATACCGTACTGGTTATTTGTAAGCCTTTACAGTTCGAGGGAGTGATGCTCTTCAATAGCAAAAGAAAACAGGACCCGCAGAGCTTCATTAACCTAAACTGACGTAAATGACTTCTGGCGTCCTGCCCTCCGCCTTTCAGGTCGTTGTCGTAAATTCTAACGTTCAAATTTGTTCCTGAAAAATTTGTCGCTCAATGTTTCCTTTGCTAAAGGAATTGATTGATCAAGAAAAATGGTCGGAAATTGCCTAGCCGCATTGGTTTAGTGCTTTAGAAACGAAAAGCTTTGGCTGTCCTATCTTTTTATAAGTTCACATCATTAACATGGGTGTCTTGTTAAATTATGAATTGATTGAAAAATAAAAATGGTTGTCTCATCTTTATTGTCGTTGCAACCGATCCTATAAAGCCTGAACTCAAGCGTTGGCCATCAATCAGGCTGGTTTGGTTAAAATTGGGCTATCGTTGACTTCAGTCTTGAGTAGGCGGGCATAAACGCCATTCATCGCCAGCAAATTCTGGTGATTGCCTTGCTCGACAATCTTGCCATGGCTGAGCACTAATATTTGATCCGAGTGACGAATAGTACTCAGACGGTGAGCAATCGCAATCACGGTCTTTTCCTCAAATAAGCGGCCGATGGCTTTTTGGATCAAATTTTCGGTAATGGAATCCACCGAACTGGTCGCCTCATCCAACATCATCACCTGTCCGCCCTGAGCCACGACCCGAGCAAAGGAGATCAGCTGAGCTTGGCCTGCCGACAAATTACTGCCGCTTTTTTTCAGCTCAAACTGGTACTGACCCGGCAGCCCCAAAATAAAGTCGTGAGCATAAACGTATTTCGCGGCATCAATCACAGCGTTGTCACTGATGTCGCTGGCACCAAGGGAAATATTAAATTGGATATTCTTCTCGAATAAAAACACGTCCTGCTGCATCAGAGAAAACAAATGCAGCATTGAGTCTTTAGGAATACTCGACAGTTCAATGCCGTTGAGCAGAATACTGCCTTGATATTCCATGTAGTTTTTACTCATGATGCGAATGATGGTCGACTTGCCCGAGCCGGTTGTGCCCACTAAGGCCAACTGCTCGCCCTTGTTGAGTTTAAAGGAGATGTCATCCAACACGTAAGGGCCTTTGCCGCCGTAACGGAAACGTACATTTTTGAATTCCAGAGACTCGAAATTAGCCAGTTTTTCCTGCAGCGTGTTCGCCGGCAAAAGCGTTAATCCTTGTTCTTCGAGGGCTTCCTCAAAAAGTTCTTCTATGTGCTCAAAGGCCGCAAAAGAACGCTGGATGGCGGCTATCTGCGAGGTGAAATCGCGCAGTGGTACAAACACTTTTTCCAGGGTATTGATGAAGGCTATCAATACCCCAAGGCTGATAACACCTTCGAGAACCTTACCGGAGCCATACCAAATAATCAGTCCGATGGTGATGCTGGTGATGCCGGTTATAATAGAAAACAAGGTAGCATCGTATTTATTGGTTTTTAACTGCGCGCGCAGGAAATCGTCGGTGTAACCCTGATACTTAGATTCTACCTCTTCTTCAGCACCATACAATTGAACCGTTTTCACCCCCAGCAGACACTCCTGCAGAAAGCCCGTCCCTTTGGCCAAAGACGAACGTGTAATGCTGTACATTTCGCGCAGGCGATTGCGCACATACTGGGTCAGCAGCAATATCGGCGGAAACACCAGCAACACCAGCAAGGCCAATTGCCAGTTGATGAAAAACATAAAGATCAGCACCGCCAAGGTGTTGATTGAGTCTTTCACCAAATTGAGTACACCCAGCACGAAGGATTCTCCGATCGCCTCAAGATCGCTGGTTAAGCGTGACAAAGTGACACCCGTGGGGGTTTTATCAAAATAGGTTCTGGGCAGTTTCAAAATGCGACCAAATAAGGCCATCCGCATATCGAAAACCGCCTTCTGCCCGGTCATGCGCAAGCAGTAGGTGTAGATGCCATCGGCAATGTAATTGACAATCAATACGACCACCATGGCGGCAATCAGGAACATCAGCCCGGCGTATTTGCCCGGGGTAAGGTGCTCATCAATCACTTGAATAACCAGCCAGGGAAACAATACATTGGCGGCCACGGATAGCGGCATCATCAGCAAACCAATGGTAGTGGTTTTTTTGTAGCGCGAAGCGTAATGATAGAAATGCTTAAGGTAGTTAAGATCCAAAGATTTAATCATGCGCTGGCCTCCGTCTCATGTTGTTGTAATTGCCAGGTATTTCGGTAATAACTGGACGATTCAAGTAGTTCGGCGTGGGTGCCACGGGCGATGATTTCCCCCTGTTCCAACACCAGAATCTTATCCATGTACTCCAGCGCGCTGACGCGGTGAGAAACCACCAACAAACTCTGCCCGGCAATGCGATTGAATACCCCTTTTAGAATAGTGCGCTCGGTTTCGTAATCCACGGCCGATAACACATTGTCCATAATGATCAGATCGCTGGGTGTCAGCAGGGCTCGGGCGATGCTCAGACGCTGCTTTTGTCCACCCGAGAGCATAATGCCTTTTTCACCCACCAGGGTTTGGTCGCCGGCGGCAAAACGTCGTACATCTTCGTTTAACTGGCTGAGTTCGAGCACCTGCTGCACGTCGAGCTGATCAGCGGCTTGGCCTTGTTGTTTACCGCCAAATTTAACATTCTCAGAAATTGTATCGGAAAACAGAAAAGGCTCCTGGGTAATCGTTCTTACGTAACTGCGCCAATCCTGACGCGACACTTGAGTAATATCTTTACCACCCCAAAAAACCTGCCCGGCTTGAAGGGATAAGTGATGATTTAAACAATTCACCAGGGTACTTTTACCCGCGCCAATGCTACCCAAAACACCGACTTTCTCACCCGGCTCAATGGAAAAATTGAGGCCCTTTAGCACGACCTCCGAGTGTTCATCTGTGGCGCTTGGGTAGTGGTAACTGAGGTTTTGCACTAGGAGTGTTGATCCGCGCAGGGCGGATTTTTGATGGTCGTCCATTTTCAACAGATCAGTGCTTGGCACCTCGTTATTGAGAATATTCTGCACACTATCAATACTGATCATGCCCATTTGATAAACCGTGACAATTCGGCCGAGGTGCATCAGCGGGATCGCCAAGAGGACGGAGTAGGATAAAAAGGCCGTAATTTCGCCAATTGACAGTTTTTCCTGCAAAAGATAATAACCGCCAAGCCCTAAAATAAGCACTTTCATGAAATGGTTGGCGTAATCCAGAATAGGCATAAAGATGGTTTGGATTTTAGCTATTTTCATGGTGCAATCAAGGAGACGGAGATTGACTTCATTGAGTTCGCTGGTCACCCACTTACCCATCTGCTGATTTTTAATCAAGTCTATTCCGCCCAGGTAGTTCATTAACTGCTCGGACAAATTCTGTAAACGGGTCAATCGCTCGGCCTGTAAAGCGCGCAATTTTCTAAAACCCATGCGGAAAATAATCGAGGCAATAATGATCGGAACCACGGAGTACAAGGTTAATTCCGGAGAGATTTTCCACATCCAAATCGGCGTAAGGGACAGTGCAAACAAAATATTAAACAGCTGTAAAAAACCAATACCATAAAACAGGCGAATACCGCTAAGGTCATTATTGATAATAGATATCAGTTTGCCCGATGCAAATTGGGCGTGAAAGGTTGAAGGTAGACGGTTCAAATGCTGAAAAATATCATTTTTCAGGGTTGCTTCCGTAATTCGGCCCGGGTTTAAGGCATATACCCGTGACAGAATACGGATAACCACCATCACCACCGACAACGCAATCACCCACTGCACATTGTCAACCAGCCCCTGTTTCGAGGCAAGTGTTGACTCGTTGAGTAAATCAACGGCAAGCTTTATATAGCGCGGAATTTCCACCTGCAGGTAATTAACGAGAAAAATACAGACAATTGCAAACACATAAGAAAATTTGTTTAACAGGAAATAGTGCAGTATAAATTTAGATTTAGTCATTGCTCGCGGGACCTTCATTACAAATCGATGGATGCTGCGCAAGGCAGGCGTCAATAATCAGCTGCCTTGGGTCACCTTGTTCACTCAATTTCTCAAGCAACCATGCAGGCAGGCGAATAGGTTGCGTTTTTACACCGGGCTTGCGGCCGCAACCGCTGCGTTTCCCGCCGTGATCACAGCAAGCTTGATTGGACTTGTGGGGCATTTTGACTCGCTTCAATAAGGGATATAAGTAGAAAATGTTGATAAGTGTACGCTTATCAAGTGGTTTTTACTAGGATCAATGGGTAATGAAGGTTCGGCAAGGGGCAGTTGGTTTAACTTTCATTGTTGGTATTCCGCCTTTGACGGCGTGTAGATGATGAGAAAAGACTGGACAGCCAATTTTTTTAAGAACACTTTGCCCCAGTGTCAGAATGGTTGCAATGATGACTTAATTAAATTAGATGATCACTTTTAGTAATCCAAAAATGCTGATGCCTAGGCCAACTACTGCTAATGTATTTTTTATTTTCAAACTCAATACAACAGTTACTAATCCTGCAATTAAAAATGGACTTGTAATAAAGTCATCATTAGTAGTTTGATGTCCTAGAAACACAATTGGCACCCACATTGCGGTTAAAATAGAAGGTGCGGTATAACTAAGTAACCTTTTAACTTTTGTACCCAATTCAAAAGGTACGGTTTTAGAGAAAAAAAAGTAACGACATGAGAATGTAATACAAGTCATTCCAACTAAAGCTACCCAGAAATTATTCATCAATACACTCCTTATCATTAGTTAGATAACCACAAAGCATCCCTATAAAAGTTGCCGCAATCAGTGCGTACTCTTTCAGAAATATTGAAAGTACAATTGCACTCAAACCGCTACTGATCACAGAGATCAAAGTTGATTTATTTTTAATTGCAGGAAAAACTATCGCAATGAAGGTTGCAGCGATAGCAAACTCAAGACCGAGATGTTCTATGTTAGGGATGTGTTGGCCGGCAATAATTCCAACAAAGGTTGAAATATTCCAAATTAAATAAAATACAACCCCCGAACTTATGGCATAAATAGGACTAAAAATTTTATGTTTTTCCATGTAAGCACACGTTACTGCAAACATTTCATCTGTTAAAAAAAAGGCAATGCTACAACGAAGACCTAAAGAGCTTTTTCTTACATGTTCACGAAACACTGCTGAGTAGAGTAGATGGCGAGAGCTAATAACAAATGTAGAAGAAAAGATAGAGGACAAAGAGCCTACTGCACCTATAATAGTGAGTGCCGCTAATTGAGCTGCCCCTGCAAAAACTAACAGTGACATTAATTGAGCTTGTAACGGTGATAGTCCAACATTTATGGCTAATGAGCCACATAGAACTCCCCAAGGCACAGTTGCTAATGCTAGGGGAAAAATATCAATTGTTGCCTGATTAATTGTTTTTAAATCGCTTATGAAAATTTTCCTAGCGATTACGATATGACTTGTTGACATTAAAGAACTCCTTCAAGTTTTTGAAAGAGATTAATATTTAAGTGATATTAGTTCTTGTACAAAACTGCTTGTTTTTGAAACTGACTTGGCGTGGTGCCTAGTGCTTTTTTAAAGTGTCGATTGAAATGGCTTTGATCATGAAAACCGCAATCTGTAGCAACCATCGCTGGTTTTAATCCAGCTTTAAGTAACGTTTTTGCTTTTTTTAATCTTGATTGGATTTGATAGCTATGTGGAGCAAGCTCGAATATCTTTTTAAATTGCCTTATAAAATGAAATTGACTTAAACCTGCAATGTTTGCTAATTGCTTCAATGATATATCTTCAGCGGGATAACAATCTAAATATTCTTTTACTCGAATGAGCCTTTCTTTACTACCTGATATATCTTGGGGGGTATTGCGAAGTGAGGAATGTCTTAATGTTAGTCTAAACATTATACTATACAGTACAGTTTCTGTAAGTAACTTAGAAGCCCCGTTATCTACTTGAGTAAATAACAACCTTAATTGTTCAGTTAGTCGTTGATCGTTTATAACTGACGAACAGAAGTATGGTGCAAACTCTTTTCCATCATGGAGATCACTACAAACATTTTCAAAGTGTTCTGGTAAAGGATACATCGCTCGATATTTCCAACCGTCAGGAGAAGCAGATTCTCCTGTGTGTACATCGTCAGCATTAACTAAAATAATAGAGTTTGTATCCGCAGTATGAATTTTACCACTGCGATAAAAACGCTGAGCGCCTTTTTCAATGACGCCAATAGTGTAACCTTCATGGACATGTTTAGAGAATTCTTGATTTTTATAATCAGCGTTAACAATTTCAATACCGTCATATGCATTTGCAATAGTGAAGTTGGCCTTATCCTTAGTATTTTCATTCATATCTAATACAAACTCCATTTTTTTAATTGTACGATATTGCTATTATTTTGAATATAAATTTATTTTTTTATAATCTAATTTAGACTTGTGGTTGAATTGAATACCTTTTATCAGTGTGCTTATAAATCAAAAACTAATACAATTGACAAGCCCTTTTCCACAAAAAGTAAAAAGAAAAAGATGGGACATCCAAATTTTTTTATAAACGATACTGATGCCCGCTTTAAAGTTTAATATGAGAATAAATAACTGATGTTACGCCGTCCCCAGATAGAATAGGGCTTACAGCAATGTCTAAAAAAGTAAATAAGAAGACTCACGGGAGCGTCCATATATGTCTCGGTAACGTATTTATAAGAGATATAAGTAGAGTAAGTTGATAACTGTATGCTTATCAAGTGGTTTTTACTAGCCTCGATTGGTATAAGGTTCCGTAAGGGTTAGTGGCAATAGGAAAATTTTTGCTTGTTCCATTTTTTTATTTTTGAGTGTCCTCACTTTGGTTCTTTGATAGAGATCTCAACAAATGAAAATAGGTTTATTTACCAGATATAAAGTGTCGGTTTACAATCAAGAATTGGATCTATCTGACTGTTCTATAAACTGGTTATGATATGGTTTTTATCAATAAATTAAATTTAAAATGCGTGTTAGTGAGAATACAGACTAATACACTGTTATAAGCTACTCAAGTTTTGCGGTTAATCTGGAAGTATTGTGGAAATAATCAGAAGTAAAGAATTCACAGCAACCCGTGCTTGGGGTGCAAAAGATATCTCTAATATGAATGGGGTCACAACTCGCTTACATTGGACAGATCAACCATACAAATGGCACATTAACGATGGCGAAGAAGTTTTTGCTGTTGTAGATGGTGTAGTAGAAATGCTCTATAAAGAGAATGGAATCGAACAATCTACCCTATTAAATACGGGTGATATCTTTTATGCTTCCGTTGGTACTGAACATGTCGCTCACCCGATAGGTGAAGCTAGAATCTTAGTCATCGAATCAGAAGGTAGCGTATAAAAAGCTAATTAATAAGGGAAAAAACAGTTGGCTGTTTTCGTCCCTCAATATTTTAGCCAACAATTTTTTGCCCGTTATTAGGGCGTTTATATTTTTTAAGGATAAAAAACAGCATGAAGCATACTTTATTTGCATTTGTCTTACGTAATCTAATCCAATTAACGATGACCATTATTTTTGTTGTTGTTCTGGCTATCTTGCCTGTTTTTTTTATCGCTTCTTTAAATCCTGACTGGTATATGAGTTTAACTGATACAGGGAAAAGATTGTTTTTTTTCCCGCTAATGATTATTGCCGTTATTGTCTCAAGACAAGTGAATAAGAGATTATGCATAACTAAAAAAGTGAACAAGTTTATCGGTGTTACAGAGTCATAGTACTTATTGTGCTGTTGAGTACTTTGTTCCACATAATATATGGCAAGCCATTAAATTTTATCCCTAGATGCCACAAACAAGCCCGCTTTTTTATGCTTTTCTGCCTAATTAAATTGCGGGATATCCACTGATTGGATTATTAATAATCAACTTATTAGCTTAACAAAGGTTTGGGTATCGAGCTTTCTAGCTTCGAGTTTCGAGCTTTCTAGCTTTCTAGCTTTCTAGCTTTCTAGTTTTCCAGTTTTCTAGTTTTCCAGCTTTCCAGCTTTCTAGCTTTCTAGCTTTCGAGCTTTCGAGCTTTCTAGCTTTCTAGCTTTCTAGTTTTCGAGTTTTCGAGTTTTCGAGTTTTCGAGCTTTCGAGCTTTCCAGTGATAATAATGTGATGGGTCAAGGATCATGTGAGATGATAGTTTAAACTTACTTCATTTCAAAACAGGATGTTTTATGCCGATTTATCAAGATCAGATCCTTGCTCCCTTACCCACTCATGCACAATTTTTGACTTTTGAACGCAAGCTAGGCGGCACAGCCAAACCTTCACTGCTGGCACTGCAGTCAATTTTTGATAACGACTCTATGTTAGTGGGGCTTGGCGTCAGTCTTATGAAAACATTTAATTGCGTGATCGAAGGGCTAAAACCCATGCCGTCTCTGCAATCTGGGGCTATTACCATTCCCACTTCTCATGGTGCGTTATGGGTTCGTGTCAGCGGAAGCGATCCGGGTGAAACTATGTTTAGCGCGGAGTCAGTTATTCAAGCCGTTGCTGATGGTTTTGTATTGACCGAACAAGTTCCGGCTTTTACGCATCGTCAAAACCGAGATTTAAGCGGCTATGAGGATGGCACCGAAAATCCGCAGGATGACGATGCGATTAAAACGGCCATTATTAAAAGCGATAAAAGGGGCATCAATGGCTCATCATTTGTGGCCGTGCAATCTTGGATCCATGATATTAAGCACCTCAAAAGTCTGCCGCAAACACATCAGGATCACATTATTGGCCGCCGTTTAAGTGATAATGAGGAGTTAGACGACGCGCCTGTCTCTGCGCATGTCAAACGTACTGCGCAGGAAAGCTTTACACCGGAAGCCTTTATGTGGCGTCGTTCATTGCCTTGGGCGAAAAATGGGCGTTGTGGATTGCAGTTTGTTTGTTTTGCAACTAGCTATTACCCTTATGAGGTACAGCTTAAACGCATGATTGGAATGGAAGACGGTATTACCGATGGTCTATTTGAATTTAGCCGTCCAGTCACCGGAGCTTATTTCTGGTGCCCGCCTGTTGATGCTTCCGGCTTAGATTTAAGCGCTCTTATTTAAAAGGGCATAAGCACGGTTAGCTTGCATTCATCTTCTGTGCTTATACTTGATTTCGCCGTTTTTAATTTTAAAGATGGTACAAAACTTTCCGGCTTTTCATATCAATAAGATATTTTTATTGGTTCAAAAAGTGGATGAAAAGGCTCAGTTCCTGCAACAGGTGCATACTTTGTCGTTTTAAATCCCGCCTCAGGTTGGCAAAAGCAACAGGCCGAGCCTAAAGGCTCAATTCCGAGAGCCGGTGCACACTTTATCATTTGGAACCCGGGCAATATTTTGTGAAAAATATCCTATCAAAAGTGATCATATCAAAGGCATTAATCAAGTGATCAGATTTATTCTTCAAATCATAATTACTGCGTTATGAGTGAAAAGCTTTGGCTGTTCGATCTTTTTACAGAGGTAATAATTATACTGATAGGGGACTGCTTAATGATTAAACTGTCCCCTGATAAGTGGAAATTATTCTGGTAAAATAACAGCATCTATTACATGGATAACACCATTGCTTGCTTCAACATCTGCTATCACTACGGTCGCATCGTCTATCATCACTTTACCGTCCATGATGTCCACCATAACATCTTGTCCCTGAACCGTTGTTGCGCTGTCGAGTTCCATGACATCTGCGGCCATCACTTTGCCGGCAACCACATGATAGGTGAGTATCGAAACCAACTGTTCTTTGTTTTCAGGCAGTAGTAACATGTCTAACGTGCCTTCAGGTAATTTAGCAAATGCCTCGTCAGTTGGTGCAAACACAGTAAAGGGTCCTTCACTTTTTAAAGTATCCACCAGTTCAGCTGCTTTTAATGCTGCAACCAGAGTCGTAAACGAACCGTTTTCAACCGCCACATCAACAATATCTTTTTTCATGCCATGACTGTCGGCTTGTGCCAAAGGCATGAAAATTAAACTGCTCATTAGTAACGCACCAATAGTCAATATTTTGTTTAACATAATACTTTCCTTTTAAGTGAACGTTCAAATCATCGAATGATGATTTGCGCTACATAATACGTTCACTTTTAAATAATAGATCATTAATTTATACTTATAATGTCAATTAAAGTTAATTTTAGGTTTGCTGTTATACCAAAAGCATTACATTTATGATCACTTTATTAATGCGTTTGGTATTACCGCAAACAGCGGTAATCGGTTCTCGGAGCGCACCCTAAGGGCGATTAATGAATGTAGCCGAAAGTGGAATGTTTTTATTTGTGAGCAGAATAGCACTGCACTGCACTGTTATGTGCAACTACACTTGTAGATTAAATCTAAGCTTGATTGTTGTTTTTTAGGAATTTCAGAAAGAAATAAGGAGTACTAAAATGTCATTATCTGATGGGTATGGGGTTGCGATAGGAACTTTTGTTAGCTTTACAAGAGATAATCCTGATTCTTATGGTAACTACTATCACGGTATATTAAAAATTAAGACACTTGATGGTGAATATACTTGTGCAATTGATGTAGACACCCCCAATACATCCGTTGGCGTGGAGTATAAAATAATTTCGCTGATTCCCTCAGATTTGCATGTCATTTCACCGCTCAGCAACGGTTACCATGAATTATTTTCTAATGCGACTTCAGGCGCAATTGATTACATTCGAAGTGCGTACCTTGTTCCAAAACTACCCGATAGCCTTAGAAAATGGATGCGCTATTTTTTTATGGGGCATTTAATCAGTCTCATTGAGCATCTTATGTTGAGGCGGGGATACGGCTGGAAGAGTAATACGGGTGATAAGACGCTAAATGAATTAGAAAGTATTCTAAATACCGGCAATGTAACAAAAATATATGTGTTTGGAGAGCCTTTTAGCAGCGGTGATTTAGGCGTCCATAATATCCATCAAAACCAAGGGGATCCTAGTGGAACAAGTTGGTGGTCTGAAAACGGTATTTGGCAAGATGGCGCGACAATCATTGAAAAATCCGACGGTACTATAACTGCTTTTATCAATAAATTTACTAGCCAAAGCTATATAACCGATGGCAGTGGGCATCCTGTTTAGAAAATAGGCTGTATTTAACAATAGACGCGAAAAACCAATATGTTGTAAAAGTTGCAGAGTAAATAAATTCATTTTTACTTTCCGAGTGCTGTTTAAAAGAGGATCTAATAGGTGGCACCATTTGTCGGTGCAGAGCTTAGTAGCCTGAACCGCCGTTTAATTCTTCCTATGATTTCCTTTGCTAAAGTCATTTTCCTGGCAAGAAAAACGTCCGGAAATTACCTGGCCGCATGGTTTGGTGCTTTAGAAACGAAAAGCATTGCTTGTCCCTTCAGAAACCTAATGTCCCATTTTTTTCAACACCTAATACCAAATCCATTAATTTTCTACTCATTTATGCTGGTTAAAACACATGCTAGCTAGACATAAAACGATGTTTTAGTCTTTGTGATTAATTTGATTCATAACATCCTGTTATTCCCCACTTCGTGGCCAGCTAAAGCTGTTCAAAATCGTTCCAGACGATTTTGTATAATTAGAACAACTAGTTACTGCAATTAATGCCTTGCTTTCATGGGTTTTTCCGGCGCCTAAATAGATCACCTAATTAGTGGAATTGGTATAACTCGAATGGCTCATTTATTTTCATATGATGATTTAAAAGAATATAAGATATGGATGTCCAGCCTTTTTGCAGCCTTTTTGTTTGATGACGAAAAGTAACCGGATGTTTTTACAAAACATTGCCCCGCCTGAAGGCGCTGTTCCAAATAAGATAATGTACACCGACTTTCGGAACTGGGCCTTCAGGCTCGGCGTTGTTGATTTGTAAAAATTGTGGGATATTCAGTTATTGAATTGTTAAAAATCAACTTATTAGCCTAATAAAAGTTTGGGTGTCCAGCCTTTTTAATACTTCTGGTCTGTCCATAATTTTTTTAAACGGCACAAAGCAAATTGCGGATGAGTTCCTGAATTTATTTCTGCGCAGTTGGTCATATTCAGAGCTCCTTTTATATGAAATGATGTCACAAATTTCACTAATGTGGCAATAATAATTCTAGTGGTTTATGTAAAATCAAGATATAAATAAGAAAAGATATTTATATCTGAAATACTTGTTTATAGGTCAGTTGCGTGTGGGTCCTCATCGCCGCATCTATTGCCGCAGGAATCCCGAACAGCTTACAAGCCCTTGACCGCTTTCACTGCTTAATGCAACTATGTTGTATTCAATGCTTTTTATAATATTGTATTCATATTTTTTTGGAATGAAGTCAAATGATGAAGGTTCGACATACACTAACCGGTCTCACTGGTAAAATTACATCGCGTTTTTTAATGTTCGCGGCACTGTCGATTTTAATTATTGCCGGTATTGGCTATATCAAGATCTATCAAGTTACCGCAAACAACTCGGAAATCCGAATCGGACGTGCCGCACATACCGCAGCAGTCATCTTCTCCGAACATTTTTCGGCGGAATTTTATCCGGTATTCGATGACCAGAGCAATGTGAAAGCAATCTAGCTGAAAGGCGATACCGCTGCAACATCCCTGTCTTTCCGCGACGAGTATGATGTCGTCCTAAAGAATATAGGAGCGACTAATCACGGTGCGGCCAATCTTTTTAAACTCAATACTCAAACCAAAGCGTTTGATCGTTTTGCCACGACCTTCCGGAAACCTGATGGGTCCATGCCACCACCAATGTCTATCGGTGTGAGTCACCCGGCCTATGAGAAAATTATCAATGGTCAGACCCATCGCGGGCAAGTGCCGGTGATGGGGCGTTTAAGATTAGCAGAGCTGATGCCGATTATGGACTTGGACAACTCGGTTCAAGGCGTGCTTGCCGTTGATGTGGGCTGGGTTGATGATTTGATCATCGCGCGGGATGAGTTGCGCAACCAAAGTATACTGGTTGCTTGCATAATCCTTATTGTAGAAGCCCTTCTCGGCGCCGCTTATATCAGTTACGCACTTAGGCCAATTCGGGTTTTGGCAAAATATGCTGAGGATATGGGCTCTGAAAAAAACTTGGGAAGTGTACCCTTTATCGGCCAAAGTGATGAAGTCGGGACGCTATCAGAGGGTCTTAATCATGTGGTTGACCTGCAGGTTAAACTCGCTCATCTGGCCTATACAGACGATCTCACGGGTCTTGGTAATCGCAGCCGTTACTTTGCTGATCTTCAGGTGGCTTTGAGGAATAGCCAATCGGCTATTGAATCTTGGGCATTGTTACACCTCAATATCGACAAATTTGGCCACATCAATGATGCCTATGGCCAGGAAATGGGCGATCAGATTCTCAAAAGGATTGGGGCTAGAATTAAGCAGGTTGCAGGAAATCAAGCAAAGGTAGCGCGTCCCAGTGCAGCCAATTTTATTATCATTATCGATAATCGTTTGGCAACTGACGAAATTACAGTGCTCGCCCAAAACCTCATTGAGAGCATGCGCAAAGGGTTTCATACTCCAGTTGGCGAAATTTCCATCACTGGCTCGATGGGTGTAATCGATGTGCTCAAAGGTTTTGATGATCCTGAAGTGGTGCATCTCAATGCGAGTTTAGCGCTTCGCAAAGCCCAGAGAGCAGGGGGCGATCAATATGCAATTTTCTCTTCGGAATTGAACGACGAGTACCAAGAACGGGTGACATTGATAAAAATGCTCGAGATGGCGATCGAAAACAGGGAACTCGAGATCCATTTCCAACCACAGGTTATTCTGTCATCTAATAAATTATCTGGGTTAGAAGCCCTCGCTCGCTGGAAGCACCCAATATTGGGTCAGATTCCACCCGCTAAATTTATTCCTATCGCTGAAGACGGCGGGCAGATTGTCAAGCTTGGAACCCTGATCATTGATATGGCGTGCCAGCAAGCGGCGCAGTGGCGTAAGGAAAAGTTCGACTTTAAACATATTGCAGTCAATGTCTCACCCATCCAGTTATGGCAGGACAATTTTATCGACGTTTTGAGTGCCTCATTAAAAAGATACAAGCTGCCGGCTAATTGTATCTGCATCGAAATTACAGAAAGTGTGTTTATTGACCATACCAAACACAAAACGCTACGGGTTCTGGAGCTTATTCGCTCACTTGGTGTCATGCTATCACTCGATGATTTCGGCTCGGGCTATTCATCACTAAGCTATCTCAACAACATGCCCTTCGATCAGGTAAAAATTGACCGTAGCTTCGTCACCAATATTGATACGGATGACCGCAAGAAGAAGGTCATGCGGGGCATTCTTTCACTCACAACTGAGCTCGACTTTAAAATTATTATTGAAGGAACAGAAACTATTGAGGAAATCATGATGGTTCAAGAAATGGGATGTGACGTGGTTCAGGGCTATTATCATGCCAAGCCTGTACCTGCTGATCTCATTCGTGGGGTGGTGGACAAGATTTCCAAGTCAGTGTTAGCAATTAACGCTAAGCTGTAGTGTCATGAGGATCAGGTCTGAACTCAGTTTTTTGGGGCTTTAAACAATAGAATAAATTTTAGCGTTTTTGCCAATCAACCTAAAAAATGAACTTAATGACCCGATTTATTCCGACTATTAATAAGCTTTACCCTTGTGGCTGTTGGTTTAATTTTATTTGTTGGAGTTTCGCCGTTCGAGGGCGTCATGCTCTTTCAACAGCAATAAGGTAAAAAGCGTTTTGTTCGTAACACTATGCTGGTCTATTACTTACATTGCCATATACATTGCCGTATACAGGCACAGCAGAGCCTGTCCCGGCCTGTCCCGCTGATAAACCTGCACTGCTGTAAATGACTTCAGCGTCCTGCCCTACGCCTTTCAGGTCGTTGTCGTAAATTCCAACGTTCAAATTTGTTCCTGAAAAATTTGTCGCTCCATTTTCCACTTGCTAAATGAATTGATTTTTCAAGCAAAATGGTCGGAAATTGCCTAGCCGAATTGGTTTGCTGTTTTAGATACGAAAAGCATCGGCTGTCCCATCTTTTGTCCCTTCAGAAACGTAATTTCCCATTTTTTCAAGGCCGAATCCGAATGGCATATTTAATTTAATGTGATGATTTAAAAATATAAGGTATGGATATCCAGTCTTTTTGCAGCCTTTTTGTTTGATGACGAAAAGTAACCGGATGTTTTTACAAAACATTGCCCCGCCTGAAGGCGCTGTTCCAAATAATAAAATGTGCACCGGCTCTCGGAACTGGGCCTTCAGGCTCGGCGGTTGTTGATTTTTAAAAATTGTGGTGTAAAAATTGTGGAACATCCACTTATGCATTGTTAAAAATCAACTTATTAGCCTAACAAAGGTTTGGGTGTCCAGCCTTTTGCCTATCCGCGTTGGTTTGGTG
The DNA here is from genome assembly GCF_002836415.1 of Psychromonas sp. MB-3u-54. Classification (GTDB taxonomy): domain Bacteria; phylum Pseudomonadota; class Gammaproteobacteria; order Enterobacterales; family Psychromonadaceae; genus Psychromonas. The sequence continues at coordinate 39,655 of NZ_PJBP01000122.1, forward strand.
CTTTAGAAACGAAAAGCTTTGGCTATCCCATCTTTTGATAAGCCATAAATATATTGTTATTCATAGTCAGGTTTATTGGTTACTCTTAAGCACTGAACAATTGAATGATCATCAACAAGATAAAGGATATCGAATATGTTGTTATCAGAAGTATTAAATACATCGAAGTATAATCTTGAAAACAATGCGTTAGTTGAATCTTGTAAAGCAACGCTTGAGCAGGAAGGGGCCATTGTCTTACCTGATTTTTTAACTGAACAGGCGATTCGAGCCATTGTTGATCAAGGTAAAGAAAAACAAAGCTTAGCTTGGTATACATCGAACACGCATAATGTGTATTTAACTGATATCGATCCTGATTATGCTTTAGACCATGTTAAAAACAAACAAATTAACTCTTCTAAAGGGTGTATTACGGATGATCAAATTGCACAAAATTCGCCATTAAGAGTCATTTATGACGCCGCTTTATTTAGAACATTCTTAACCCAAGTTTTGGGCATAAAAGCACTGCATGAATATGCTGATCCTCTTTCTTCTATTAACCTGCATTATGCCAGTGCAGGTCAAGAATTAGGATGGCATTTCGATAATTCGTCGTTTGCCATCACTTTGTTAATTCAAAAACCAGAACAAGGCGGGTCTTTTGAATACCTCAATAACATGCGGAATGCCGACCTTGGCGAAATGAATTTTGAAGGTGTTGGTGAGGTGTTAGCAGGAAATAAAGAGATCAAAACTCTGACTATTGAACCTGGTTCATTAGTGTTATTTCGAGGCCGTAATGCGATTCATCGTGTGACACCGACCATTGGTGATACAACACGCATGCTGGTGGTATTAGCCTATAATTCAGAGCCTGATATTGCTTTATCTGAATCCGCTAGAATGACTTTTTTTGGTCGACTTGCTTAATAGCAATGCAGAAAAACTCAAGTTATTAGCCTCACAAAGCTTTGGCTGTCCAGCCTTTTCTTTCGGCGTTTTTCCCGAAAGTTGGCCTAGGTTACAATACTTGAAAATGGAATAACCATTCTTTTCATATTGCACTTTGTTCTGGCATCCGGGCAAAGCTCTGAATCTGCATTTTGAAGTAGCTTGGGTATAAGCAAAACGTCTTATTACATTGAAATGACTTTGATTTGCACAACTTTCATAATGTTCATTTCAAAGTCGGCGATGACTTCTATTGAAGGATAATAGGAGAGGTCGACCTGTTTGCCTTTAAGATTTCGACATTTATTTTTGCGGCCGTATTTAAACGGGAAATCGTAGCCATCCATCATCAGGGTATTGATTATACATTCACCGTTAAAGCGTTGGACATGAGAGGCGACTTGCATCAATTCACAATGAACTAGCGGATCGTGTTGCTGCAATCTAGTTTCAACGAGGGTATTCATTTACTTTTTGCTCCTTAATGTGATTAATTAACGAACAAGTATAGGCGCTTTTTTGAACATTTGTAATGTAATGCAGATTAAATTTAATACCAAGCTTGAGTGATTGTTTTTAATATCGGCAGTCTAGTCCTCTTTTATGGCCTTTTTTTGAACTGCTCTAAACGATAAGGTGTTTCATTTTTATGCCGGTCAGTGAGTTATGCCACTGTTTCTAAAAAGCTAAGTTAGTTTAATTAATACACCTTATTAGCATTGTGTTTCCCGTTCATAATCCTGAACTGACGTTCAATTAGACTAGACGTTTTTATCTTGATAAATAAATCCCTTTATTCTTTTTTAACAAAGAGGGCACCAGCTTGGACTGTGCAGAGCCAAGCCTAGTGGAAACGAAAAGGGCACGCAGAGCTTAGCACGCTCATAAGCCTGAACTGCTGTAAATGACTTCAGCGTCCTGCCCTAACCTTTCAGGTCGTTGTCGTAAATTCCAACGTTCAAATTTGTTCCTGAAAAATTTTTCGCTCCATGTTTCCACTTGCTAAAGGAATTGATTGTTCAAGAAAAACGGTCGGAAATTACCTAGCCGTATTGGTTGGTTTTTTTAGAAGCGAAAGCTTTGATTGTCCCATTTTTTGTCTCTTTCAATACTGAACTCGAATGGCTCATTTATTTTAATCTGATGATTTAAAAGAACATAAGGTATGGATGTCCAGTCTTTCTTTCAGTCTTTCTCTTTCCAGTCTTTATCTGTAAATTGGTCAGAAATTATGATTTTGGAGCCGATCTAGCGAATCTAATCTGGTTCCGCCCATTTTCTTTTGCCTGATAAAGTGCATCATCAATACGTTTTAAAAGCTTATCGGTACTTTCACCCGGTGCAATTTCTCCCACACCAAAACTTGCAGTAATAGTAGCGCCAGTTGGATTTTTCATTTCCATAAAATTCAGACGCAACTTTTCAGCAAGCTGAAAAGTATTTTCCAGCGATGTATTCGGGCAAATGATTAGAAATTCTTCTCCGCCCCAGCGCCCGGCATAATCAACACAACGGATCTTACTTTTAATTATATTTGCGATTTTACATAGCACTTCATCACCGGTTTGGTGACCAAAGAGATCATTAACATTCTTAAAATAATCTATATCCAGCATGATATATGCACTTATTTTTTGGTAACGTTGAAAAATTTCATATTGCTCTTTCAGAACCTCGTTAATACGCCTACGGTTAAGCAGCAGTGTAAGTGCATCGGTGGAGGCACGTTTTTCTAACTCAATTGACTGATTATACTCAAAGGTAAAATCATGTATCAAACCAGTGGTTATTAACGGTTGTCCAATCGCATTATAAAATGTCTTACAGTGATGATGCACAAAGATACGTTTCCCATCGAGTCTCACTATATAATGTTCAAAATCAAGACTTTTTCCATTTTGGATGACATCTTCAATTAATTCTTTTTTTATATCTTTATTTTCTGCCGATACAAAAGTGTCTAAAAAATCATGCCATGACAAACCACTCATATCCGTAGTTTTGCTATACAGTAACTGAGATAGTTCGGATGAAATTCTCAAGTCATAACTTAAATGATTAAGCTCCCAAGTGCCTACTTTTGCTAATCGCTGAATTTCTTGCAGCTTATACTGCTCAAACTCATAATGCTGAATTTTTTGCTTAAGATCATGATTTTCAATCTCCAGCATAAGTACATTCTCTTCGAGCTTATCGAACTCCTCTTGGGTAATTGATGTTTTATCTGTCGGTGTCATCTGTGTGAGCTACCGGAGAATAATATTTTCTCGGCTAAACGGGTGCCTTCAAGTCGAGCACTAATCTTTTGATAAACCAGTTCTCTGTTCGTGGAGGCATCATCGAGAAAGGGAGAAAATCCGCAATCGTCGGTTGTACCAAGTTGCTCTAGCGGAATAAACTCCGCAGCCTGGAGAATCAGTTCACAAACCTCTTCAGGCGTTTCCGGTGTTTTGTTATTTGGATCCGTCACACCAATAAACACGCGTTGAAATGGCCTTATAACATGACCAATTAAGCGTAAAGCTTTTCTAGGATTTTGCTCACTCCGCATGGCAACATAGAAATTGCCTGCGTTAATTTTAAATAATGTTGGCAACAGATGTTTATAGTCCACCTCTGCACTATGGGTACAATCAACATCTGCGCCTGGGCACGTATGGATACCAATCTTCTGGATCTCTTCATCGTTAAAATGCGCCAGACACTTATTAATTAATTCGACAAATGAATTCAACATGTCACCCGAGGGGTCATATTTTATTGACAGCCTCGCTTCAGTAAAATCAATCTGAACTTTATGTGCTCCAAGATCAAGACAGCGCCGGACTTCGGCGACATGCTGTTCGATCAAGTCGTTGATAAACTGTTCGTGATTGTAGCTTTCAATACCTTTGGCAGGATAAACAAGACTTAGCATTGAAGGGGATATCACCGCTTGCTTGACGGGCACATGCGCATGTTGCAGTGCAAATTTCAGGAATACATCCGCAGTCTGCTCGTATTTGAAAGGTGGAACTTTAAGGTGAGGAGCAAAAACCCGTTTATGTCCGTCAGAGAAACTCACTTCCAAGCCCTCTTTAGAATATGATTTTGAATTATGTAGGCAGTAATGGGCAAAACCGTCAAACTTTCTTTGTTCGCCATCACTTATCACAGGACAACCTAACGCTTCAAGCTCACGTACAACCTGAAGCGTTTCTTTCTCCGCCAATTCATTCAGGGTTAAAAAATCAAGTTCTCCTTTTTGGTATTTTTTATAAGCAGCAATCAATGTCTTACTACGAGGAATTGAACCTATGGGCTCGGTCGGTATGCTGCTTTTCATTGTTTATTCCCTATTAATGCGAAGAAAAAAAATAACGATGTGTTTAGCGCTTACGTTCATGATTCAAAATACTTCAAGATGGAGATCATTGTTTCTTGTGTAATTGGCTTGTCTAAGTGTTTTACTGCCATGACTTCAATTTCTGCTTTAAGGTGGTCGGGAAGTTGTAATGTCAACAAAACGAACTTACCAGGAGTATGCACTCTTTTTAATTCAATTATTAAATTTACTCCTGAAAGGATTGGCAAGTACTCATCTATAGTGAAAAAATTGATGGGATACTGCTCAGCTATCTCCATCGCTTGATAGCCATTTTCTGCTTCGAGCACTCGCCAGTCAGGCCGCATATCTTTTATATAGACACTTATAGCGTCTCTAGCGACTGGATCAGCATCAACAATTAAAAAATTTTTGCATTCACTCTCTGACATTTTATTCACCTTAATAATTACATTCAACCGCAAAATCATATGACACAAGCGAGTACCTGCATGGCAAAACTATGCCTATGGTATTAGAAAAGATCTGATTGATAAGTCACTACGATAGCCCTTTATAAGCGTTTGGTTCCTTGTCTGTATTTATTCAATGACACCCGGCGCGGCGTTGACGTTTTTTAAATTTTCTATTAACAAATTTTCTATTCTTGGTATAATAGACAACATTCGCATCAATTGAAACGGGTATAGTTCCTTTGAATAGACGCTTTTTCAATAAGTGTGCTATCCATAACAATTTAGGACATATCCAAAATTTTTATCGATCACCGATCATGACAATTCAATTCAGCTATGTGATCTACATGCATTTTTGTTGTGATGAGCAAACACTTTAACAAGGAAAATCATGGCGCGAATTAAACCGATTTAATTTAGCCACCCATCATTATTGGCGCCCGATTTAATTTAGCCACCCATCATTATTCACGATTTAATTTAGCTATTTAATTTAGCCACCCATCATTATTGGCGAATATTTAAGCACTAATCTATTATTTAGTTACCTTTGTTTACTTGCAGGTAATAAATG
>NZ_PJBP01000123.1 GCF_002836415.1 Psychromonas sp. MB-3u-54
GAGGTGATTACATCGAAAGGGCTTGTGCACATTTGATACAGCGAATCGCCGTTGGATCGATTTCCAAACGGCGTACATTGATGTCTTCATCACAGTCAATACAGATTCCATATATCTGTTGATCCAATCGCTTTAGCCCCTGCTCCACACTGATTAATCGACGTTCTCGACGGCGCGAAGATTCAAGTGCCATTTGCTGGATCTGCATGGCATCGACCCTCGATACGCGGCCAACAGCGGCCTGATCCAGAGCCACTGGTTTGATATCATTTGCAGTGCTGGCAAGGGCTACAATGAGCTCTTCCTTAAGGGCTATCAACTGCTTGCGAAACTGAATTATATTATCTGGATGCATGCGATTGTCCTTGTTAATCTAAGTGCCTGACACCATTCTGATTCGTTCTGCCGGAACGCGTAATTGTGCCATTAAATAAATTTTAAATGATGCTTCATAGGGTTGTTGATCGATGGCTTTTTGCATACACAAAAGCCATGCATCCCTTTCCTCAATACCGACTGACAAATGCTTATGCGCTAAGGGAATATTGATACTCCCGTAATGCTCAGCATACAATTTAGGCCCGCCAAGCCAACCGGATAAAAAACAGGACAGCTTTTTCCGAGACTCTGACAAATCACTGGGGTGCATATCTCTAATTTTCTTTGATTTTGAAAAAACATTCATATTATGATAAAAATCATCAACGAGTTTAGTAATACCAGATAACTTTCCCGCCATTGTATAAGAGTTGTCTCCTACGCCATACTCACAACTTTCAAAACTCATCATTGAACCCAAACCTATTTGACGCACTAACGCCCTTGTTAACGGACTAAAAACTGAAAAAGCGAGACACCCGTTCTTTTGATAATAACAGGCCAAATGAATAACCATTCTATATGTACCCTCTCCAGCGGTACACCTAAGGTATTTCTTACCGGCGTTATGACCGATGCCAAAAATAACATTTACTGCATTTATAGGGCTGATTATAGTTTTCCTTTGAGTATTCAGCTGCGTTTTGTGCTTTATATTCATAAAAATACTGATTTAGATCTTGCCTTCAACCCCTTATTTTACACAGTCAAAAAGGCTTGGCTGTCCTGCCTTATTGTTCTCTTTTAGCTTTAAGCGATAGGATAATGCTCCTATTTAAACCATACTTTTCCGCCTATCATTTTATAGGCAGGGGTACCGCGTATTAGCATCTCTCTGGCGAACACGGTTGCGCATTCAGGACAAGTACATTCTTCCGTGGTGAAATTTTTAGTAATTCGCTCTTTGAAGCATTTAACAAGAGAGCCTTTTCCGCCTTTTTTATATTTAAAAAGTGGATGTTGGCATTTGCTGCAATAAATATTCACACTTCTAGAGGGCGCTTTAGTATTTGGTTTTGCCATAAATTTCCTCTAATATTCACCGATATATTGATTACCAGAACCTTGAACTTCACAGTTCTTTTTATTGCGCTCTATCTCCCATTCGCTGATAGGATGATCGTTGTTCCAGCGTTTAAGTAATACACGTTATCAAATTTAAAGCCTGATACATTGCGCCGCACGTAGGCTTAATGTACAACTGAATAGGCGTTATATCACCTTCAATTCCTACTCTGGTTCAACAATATCACGATCAAAATCAATCTTAAAATCACACTGACCATAAACACTATTTTCACCGATTATTTCGCTATTGCCAATAGGGGCACATTTACTCAGATCTATGCGCAGAAGAGGAACCCCAAAAATAGCGGGATTCCTCTCAGGTTTTATTGCAATGAACCGAGGCCGTCTGAACAGCTGCGCCTGCAGCCAGTCATAACTAAGGACATTTCTCGATTGCAATGGCATCAATATCTTCATCGTAAAAGATAAAATAACGCCCATTACGTACATGTGCCCAAGCTCTCAGCCTGAGAGCAAAGGCACAGGTCGAGTCCAGACCAGTCAGCAACGATGCTCCTGAAACATGATAATTGGTGAAACTTCCAGGCAGACCATTATTGGATATATTGCTCGCTAAGGATTGCTCTGTACCAACACCCTTGGTATACCATAAATGCCATCCGTGCAGGCGATTGTTTTCCTGTGATGCATTTACATATAAGTCCAGTGGTGGCACTGCCGCCCACGGGATGACACCGCAGTCATTCATCACACTTGGAACAGTGATTTCGGCATCGGGTCGTTTATTATCCAAAGTGATCACCAGATCACTGTGATCGACCATAACCGGTAGTGGAGCCGGCGGTATGCCATTACCGACGCCGGCACCGTTACGGTAATCGACTGAACCAGAGGCAGTGTTCAGCTTAAGGCCGTTCTTATCAAACACCTCCATGCGCAATATATAGATCCCCGTATCTTCTTCTGCCAACCAGCTCTGCCATACCCCAATCCAATCAGGATTGTACCAGTAATAGTCATTGAAATTACGCATCTCGTACAGGCTAGGTACCGCATTAACTTGATAGGGCCCCAGTTTATGGCTTAGACCAATTAGCGTGCTTTTATCGACCCGCGTATCATTGAGTGTGACATCAATAAATTTGAAGTCATGATCATGACTACCCTGTTTGGCGTAGGAAAGACGGTAATAATAATATGGCGGCGGATCGCCAAGGACCGGATCGCTGCTCGTCAGATGATCACCAAACTGGCCATACACCAACAGGCTATGCCCATAGGCTACATTGCTATAAGGGGTTTGGTTGTAGAGGCCTGTTGTCTGGTTAATTTGATAAACTTCATCATCACCAATGCGAGTGAAGAATACTGGTGAACCAGTTGGTGGCTCATAACAATGACCATTACCACAAATCACCTCTTCATTATCCAGGAACAGATCAATATGGGTATTGTTTACATTCCAGCGTGTACTGGTATACGGATCCATATAGATAACTGTCTTTACACCGTTAACGATCTGAGTGACCTTAATAATAATATCAGGGCGAGCATCAAAGCGCAGACGCCCTCTGCGGAAGTGGAACGGCGACCAGTTAAAGCAGCAGTTGAAATAACCATTGCAATCGGTGTTGGTTTCGCATAATAGAGCCTTGCTGTAAAAGCACAGCGGAAAAACATGCCATGGCGCTAGTTTAGAAGTCAGGGTGAGATTATCCAGACGTGCCGCGGTGGTGTTGTCTAATAATGCGGCTTCGCCCACACGCTTAAAAGTAGTTGCAGAGGCTAGCTGCAATTTTCCTGGCGGCTCTGGTTGAGGATTGATAGTCACCTTCGGCAAAGGTGATGATAATAAATTAATCCCTTGGGATAGGTCAGAAATTCCGCCTAAATCCAATTCTGGCAGTAGATCTGGTCTGGGAAACGGGCGCGGCGGAAAAGGAGGCTCCTTTAGTAAGTCGGGAATGCGTACAACTTGACGGTCAAGAGCCAGATCTGGCCACTTGCGCAACCAAGGCCACCAGCAAGCTTCGCGATCAACATCATATATCTCCACCTTCACAAACGGCACCGGACAGAGTTCGGTATTGCTATCTTGATGAACTAATTTACGGACATGACCACTGACACAAATGCGTTGAGGCCACCAGAGGCGCCACACAGCTAGCGGTAATAAACTATCAAAATGCAGACTGTACCGTTGTTCTTCACCACGCCAATCTGTTGCGGCGAACAGTTTACTATAGGCGCTGGAATGGCGAATTTGTTGCGCATCGCCTATCGGACCAATAATCAGCTGCACCTGAGCAGGTTTATTTAGCCGAACTGAAACACTGTAATTACCTTTATCCTTTATATCTGTATTGCCGATTAGAGCGCCGGCTCTATCGAAAACATAGACGGCTAGTTTCAGATCACCAGATTCACACTCAGCCTGTTCGCGCTGAATGTCACCTTCTATTTTAAAGTTAGCATTTTTCTCAGAATCGGTGGGTTTATCTTTTTTACTCTTCATGTCAAATCTCCTTATCACTTAATGTGGTTATACCAAACGCATCAAATAAGTGATCAGCCTTGCTGGCTAAAATCAAGCCTATCGGTGTAATGAGTTCTATTCAGAACATCCTTCTCTTCACCAGTTAGTAATAAAGCTAAAGTGGTTCAAAATCGTTGCATATGATTTTTTGAAAGGATAATAACTACTTCCTGCAGCTCATTCCTTTCCAGTATTAATTTTCCGACGCAATGCAAGATCACATTTTTAATACATTTGGTATTACGCACTGTTAATGCTTATAGCAAAATATTTGAAGTTATCTATTTCGATGTACATAAAATTTATAAAATCACTAAGCAAGATCGATCATATTTCATCTTTAAATATAGCTATTCATTCGTTATGCGCTAGAGGGCTGCTGATCTTTATTTGAAATTTATACGACAAAGGGAATACCATATAATTTACTCCAGAAAAAAACTTGATCCGCTGCCATGCCCCGAACAATACTCACCGATGAGTTATGATCAAAACTAAAAGCTATTTCTATTGAGGATAGAGTGCATAAAAAATCTGAATATAGACAGGCAATGGAAGGCATTCTCTGGCGCTTGTGTGCTGCTTGCCCTTGGCGTGATTTATCTGATTTTTTTAACTTATGGAATACGATTTATCGCCGATTTTTACTTTGGTCTAGGAAAGGTATCTTGATGAGATGATTTAAAAAATTATCAAGTGATAGTGATGTTGAATGGGAGTTTATTGATGGTAGTGTCTTCGGACTTAAGTTTGTATTATATATTCATGACCTAATTTCATCATCTCTTTCAATAGAAAGGGGGTGGATAATTATGTTGTGTACGCGGACTTATATAGTCCTCTTTACTCTGTGTAGCGCAGCCCTCTGTGGTAGTACCTTTAAGTTTGTTACAAAAAATAACCACGCATACTTCATCATAAAAATGAATGTTCATATTTACGTCTGAAAGCAGTAATACCAAAGGAATTAATGAAGTGATCAATTATTGCGAAGGAAAAATTAGCACTAACAAGGCGTGAGTTGCAGGAGATAGTTGTTCTCACTTCAAAACTCACAACGCAGTTAGGGATGATTTTAACCAGCAAGAGTGATCACCTTTTTAGTTCTTTTGGTATAATTACGTCAAGGCACACCAGGATAGAGCAGGGGCTGCCCGTGAACAAACGGCATAGGGTTAAATACAAGTAAAATACATTTAGCTGTTAATAGTGACTGGTGGAGAAGTGGATGACAGTAAATATGCTAATCAGTTGATTGAACTATTTAAACGCAGCGAATGAAAAATTATAACTCAGGATGATTGAATTTGAACCGGGGTTTCTGCTTGCAAAACCGGCATTGGATAAATGAGAAAGGCCCACGCCCAGACGGGAATTAGCGCTCAGCTTGTATGCCAGTTCAAGGCCAGTGCGGAATTCTATATCAGATCCCAGATCGGTGCTGTCACCTTCGTTATAGTAGCTGACTGCCCAATTTGGAGTCAGTACCCACTTTTCATTTAGCGGAAAGTCATAACGAACACCACCATAGAGCCAGTAAGCTTGATCAGCGTTAACGGCAAAACCCACTGTCGGTATCAGGTTATATACTGATTGAAGTGGTGCAAAACGATACTCAATACCCATCTCTGCAGCCGTATCATTATTAGCATTCCCTATATCAAACACGCCAACGGAAACCGCGATAGAGTCTGATTGCTTAGCAAAAGTAACAGGTGATAATAATAAACAGATGGCAGTAAAGATCATTGCGCTCAATTTGTTGTTTGCAGTGTTTATTCCGCAGTCTTCTTTTGCCTGCTTGATAACCTGATGATTACTTAATCGATGAAGAATTATTTTAATAGGTGATAGAGCAGGAAAATTTATCATTCAACTTCCTTTAATTGCTGCTAGCTAAAAGTGTGATAACAAATAAAGTTTAGTTAGAAATTAGATTTTTGGTAACTAATTATTAACAAAAAACAGGTAGCAACGAAATAGGTATTGTCATAAATTTCAGCCTCTCATCAGTCCTCGCTTGCCGCGAGCAACGGATCTTCCATAAATCAGGCTTGGCAAGTCAATATGCTCCGACGAGAGTGAAAATAAATAATACCGGCATGGTGATGCCTGACATACGAATAAAATTCAAGCAAAACCCAGCGAAAAGAAAGACATGGGGCCACAATAAAATGGAGCCGAGCCTTACAAAAAGCTTGGCTTTCCTGAGTGGAATTTAAAGTCAGAATCAGGTGCTTGAATGAGTTCAGCTTCAACAACAGCAAAAAAAGCAACTCTCTCGGTTATGTCTTGTCCTGAAATATGCTCTGCTAATGCTAAATAATCTTGATAATGGCGCGCTTCTGACCGCAGCAGAGACAGGTAAAACTTTCCTATTTTAGGATCTAAATGCGGTGCTATTTTAGCAAACCTTTCGCAGGATCTTGCTTCTATAAAGGCACCTATTATCAATTTATCAATAAGCGCTTGCGGTTCATAGGTGCGAACCTTTTTTAACAACCCTTTCGCATAACGTGAGCCAGGTATTGATTCATAAGTAATATTATTGTCTTCTATAATTTCTAATACTTGATAAAAGTGATGTAATTCTTCTCTTATCAATAAAACCATTTTATCGACCATATCCTGACCGTAAGGACAGTCGGAACGAGCCTTAATCGACTTTGATAAAACATTCTTGCCTTTAAGGGTTTCTAGATTACCGATACGCTTATAAGCAAATTGTTCATAGGGCTTAACAAGCTTCACTAGTTGCTCTATTCCCTCATCTTTTAAAGCATAACGTTTAAGTAAAAATAAAGCACTTTGGGACGCTTTTAATTCGCATAGCAAGTGATCCCGAAGAAGAATGGGTAAATTTTCTGCTTTTTTAGCTTGATCAACCCAAGAGTCGGGCGTAGTACATTTTAAAAAGGAGTTGATAGGCTCTAATAATTTTTCATACATTATTTTTTATTCAGTTTATTAATAATTTTCAATATTTTAACATGAAAATCCACTAAGAATTATTGATTAATCTAACTATCAGCCCGTCGTAAATACAACATAGTATTATCGGCGTTCGCGCAGCCCCTTAATAACGGACAAAAATGAAAGACTCAATCACTTTAACAAGCAAATATAAAAAACTGTTAAGATATAACCTAGCAAACCACTTAACAGACAGGTTCGGTGAATTGCCCTCACCTGTTAGATCTCGATAAAGTATTATTGATGTTCCATAAGACTTAAGGAAAGAAAGTGTTAAATAATATTAAATTAATAGCTTCAGATTACGATAAAACATTTCATAGAAATAATCAGCTGGATTTAAAAAAAAACCTCATTGCGGTCGAAAATTGGAGAAATAAAGGAAATATTTTTGCAATCAGTACCGGCCGGGATGTTGCAAGCATGCTTCATGAGAAAAAAATCAGAAATATAGATTATGACTATCTTGTATCGCTTAACGGCTCCTTTATTGTCGATGGCAAAAATAATATTCTATTTAAACAAGCACTGGACAATGCGTTAGCCAGAGAGCTGGTTGAAATGCTAAAAGAAAAGTTTGGTGATGAATTGATTATTTCCAATGGATTTGATGGCTGTAATATGACCAGTAAAAAGGCCAGCCTGAGCAATGAAATTTCCAGAGAAGTATATGAAAGAAACGCTAAGATATATTCAAAAACAATAGAAACAGCGCTTGATGGGGAAGTCTTACTTATTGGTTGTTTAAATGATAATTTTGAAAAGGCAAAGATATTAAAAGAAGAAATTCTGCTCAAATATGAGAGTGAAGTAGAAGTATTTATCAACCTAAATTACATAAACATAGTGCCTAAAGGAATAAGTAAAGCCAGCGGTCTGGATATTATTATTGAGCATTCTAAAGCAGACAAATATTGTGTTTCCGTGATTGGTGATGACTTAAATGATATTCCGATGCTCGAAAAATATAATGGTTATGCGGTAAATAATGCGAAAGAAGAGGTTAAAGCCGTCTCTTTGAAAATATATAATAGCGTATCCGACCTAATCTCAGCCGTGAGCTAAGCAAGCTGAAGTCGGAATAAGCATTAAAATATGCCCTTCAGCTCAGCTTCGAATGGCATTCTCGCTCAGTGTGGAAAAATTTGCTTTATAACGGTTAAATCTAATACCGATTTATCTCAGCACACTGACCGTCCTACCTTTTGATCGCCTTTTGTGAGAAAATATTAATTATTGGTGAAGACAGTGGGCAGGCACGTCAAGGGCACTATTATGCTGATGATTCAGCGTTTTATGACGCATGCGCAGATCTGTATTCACACAACATATGTACCGGGGTTTCTTGGGCAAATGGCGATATAAGACGAAGGCTTTTAGCGCTGCACAATAAAAAGAATGGAGTCAACTATCACGCAACCCCAGTATGCATATCAGCCCAAGGATGTCGACCAGATCGTAGTAAGGAATTTCACTTTTGATTTTCCCGAGGACCTTGACCCGATTTGGATACCCGGTAACCCGGTGCGCTCGCACTTGTTTAATGGCTTTTCCCTGATCATGCCTTACCTTGAACCCTACCTGATACATTCAATACTAAGAGCACGCAAGCACATTACAGACCCTGAGTTGCTAAAAGATCTCGCGGGTTTTAATCGGCAGGAGGCAAATCATTACAAGTGTCATCGTAAGTACAATGAATTATTGAAAGCCAATGGCTATCCCGAGTTGGAGCGGCTGGAGAAGCACATGGCCAAAGCTTATGCCCGCCTAGAGAAAAGAAGCTTACGCACTCAGTTAGCCTATTCAGCCGGTTTTGAATCTATTACAAATGGTTTGACTCACTGGCTTATCAACAAACGCGTCGCGCTTTTTGGCGGTGCGGACCGACATGTCAGCTCCTTCTGGATCATGCATATGATTGAAGAAAGTGAACACAAAACGGTTGCTTACGATGCCTATATGGCTTGTTCAGGCCAGTATTTCGCTCGCTTTCTGGGTGTTTTTCACGGCAGTTGCCACGTCATGGGACTGGGATTTTGGGGGATGTGCATTGCGCTTAAAAAAGACAAAATATTGTATCGTCCCAAAACGCTGTTTCAGATAGCCAAAGAAATAGTTAATTTGTGTGTCGCAATAGGTCCTTTTATATTCAGGGCTCTGCTGCCCGGCTTTAATCCCAGAAAAGAGCCAGATCCACAGTGGATGAAAGATTGGGTCAAAGGCCACGCAACACTGCCGAAGGGCGCGCTGATCCCATTGCTAGACACCAGTAACCCAGAGATGCCCGTGCCTTTTTAAGCACCTCAGATGAGTATGTCATTCGCCCTCGCCTTATGTGGCCTATAAGGGCGGATCTACTTTAGCTGTAACGGATGTATTAACACGAAACCATCCCGCAATAGAATAACGATCCCGATTAGCAGCAAGCACTTCATGAGGAAATTCCTCACTTAAGAAGGTAACCAATGTGCCTAAAAGAGGGACGACTTTAATCCCTTGTTGATCGTGCTCATCTTTATATATCACTAATTCGCCACCATCGGCACTCGTCCAGCCAGTATTTAAATACACAACAATTGATAAAATGCGATTAGCTTCACCTCTAAAGGCATCACAATGTCTTTTGTAATAATCTCCAGGTCCATAGTGGGCAAAATGACTTTCGAATGAAAAAAGACCTAAAAATAGACGGCGGTTTAAGAAGCGTTGCAGATTTGAAGACCAATCCAGCCACTTTTCACCGGTTTCAGTGTCCCCTGTAATCCAACAAATTTCATCGGTTCTTACAAATTTATTTTCTGAATATTCATTCCCCCTGCCTATGCCTGCACTTTTAAATTGTTCCGCCTCCATTGTTTGCTGATAATAAAATAATGAACTAGCCAACCTTTCTGGAAAAGCGCCTGGTAGGACACTATATCCTTTATTTTCGATATCTTGAGCTATGACACCAAAAAGTATTTCATCACTCACATTGTCACCCTCTATTGAGGGGAATTGCTTTAGGGCTGCCAAATTAATTACCTATTAATAAAAACATTTGATCATTTCAAAAGGCATATAAGTGCATAAAACAGAAAATACAGGCACCTAAGTACTCAACCGAAAGTTTTCTGATATTAAAGCGCGCCCTTACTGAGTAAACTGCTCAAAAATACTGGAAAATTATGTAAGAGTACCTAGGTTGGCGTTTTTTTTGCAGATTTTAGTCTTTAGCAAAAACAGTGACAACAGCAAAAACAGTGACAACTGTAATAATAGCCCGATAAAGCCGATTGTGAAGTTTAACGGCTTATACATTTTTAGCCATGCTTATCTTTCTGCCCAATTGATCAAAGATGAGGATAAAGATGGTTGGACGATATTTTCTTTTTATAAATAGATTAATATAGGAACGCAGCTAATAATATGTAACATTGCTCTTTCGAGTCTATTAAAAATCAACATAACCCAAAGGAATTAAATGAAGATATGAAACTATTCAAATGACGACTAGCTTCTCTTGTTACACTCAGCTTTGCTTCGCATGCAGATCTTCTGGAAGATGTTCAGAAAAAAGGATATTTGACAGTAGGTACTACTGGTGATTACAAACCCTTCTCTTATTTTGATGGTAAGATTACTCTGGGTACGATATTGACGTTGCCAAACACATTGCAGCTCAGCTAGGTGTTGAGGTTAGGTTTCAGTTGGAAAGGCTTAGTTCCAGACCTAGTAACGCATAAATACGATATCGCCATGGGTGGTATTACCCGTCAGTTTTCCGCAGAACAAACGCAAGGATACATGACCTTTGGTAAGCTATTTTTAGTTGCAAATGGAAAACAAGATCTTTTCGACACTATTGAAGCAGTCAACGTTTCTGAAGTTAAGGTTGGCATAAATATTGGTGGAACCAACGAAAAATTTTCTGAACAAGGCAACTCTGCTCAAGTTTGAAAATAATCTGGATGTACCAAAAGCGGTTGCAGCAGGAGAGGTAGATGTGATGGTAACAGAAACGCCTGAAGCACTTTATTATCAGACTATCAATAACAAGCTGCAGGCTGTTCGTGAAAAGACCCCCTTTACAAAAAGCCAGTTCGGCTACCTGATACCAACGGGCGAACAAAGACTCCTGAATACAGTAAACTTCATTATGGATGAAATGGAGCTAAAAGACGTAGATTTAGAATTGATGAAGAAAAATTCATTGATGTAATTTGACTGCCAATAGCACATTCAAATGATGTAAAAAAAGTGCATCCAAAGGTTTAAAAACTGAACCTATTGATTTGAATAAACACAATGCCATTCAGAGCTAACTCGAATGGCACTTTTTTTATACTCATTCCACTCATTAAATGATCTATGTAAGTCCCGGTAATAAATAACGTGCGAAAATAAGTTACGGACATCCAGTTATTATATTTGTTAATATGTATGCACCTACATTTTTGCAACCTAATAATATTCAAAACCAGCTGATCAAATAATGCGAAAAAGCAGGCATAGTGCTACAGCAAAGTTATTGTTATACAAGGCCAAAAATAACAGCGCATTTAAAAATTCTAGAATCTGTTAATATTAGGCTGCGTAAAAAATAATGTATGACGAAAACGTCAACATACCCTCAGCTCTACCCCCTGTTCATTGCCGCAATATAATGCCGTCTTTGGTTGCATTTTGTCGGAACTATATTGGAATAAGCCATAGGCAATTAGCATCAGAACAATAAGCACAGCTGCAATTTTGGGCTTGTCTTCACCAATATCAGTGAAACCATCACGCTTTGCTTTAGCCAGATCATCCGGATGATAAATAGCTTTACGACAGAACAGAATGGTCACGAAAAACATTCCAGTAACCGCCATAAAAGTATGTAACGTGTAGGTAAAAGCAGTGAGTGAAACGCTGTTTTCAATTTGGGTCGCGCTCATTCCAAGAATTGCAGAGCAGGACATTATGGCTATAGCAAACAAATTTATTGGCGTTTTCGATTTTGCTACTGCCCCCCAAGCACTGTTGATCATGCCACTGGACGGTGTTTTGGAAGCTAATGGCCGACCACAATTGATACAACTTATCGCTTGATCGGATATGTCCTGATGGCAATCCACACATTTAGTCATTCCCATTACTTATTTCCTGCTTGTTGTTATATAACAGTGGATTCCCCATATTTGTCGATAAAAGCAGAGTGTATTATTAAATTCACTGACTATGCATTTTCAAATAAAGTCAGTAACTTCGCACCACTTTTCGGGGACATTAATGATGAGTACAAGTAGAATAAACGTTATTTTTCATAAGCTTTAAAATATACTTTAGCTCAAATTTCAAAGTGCACCTCTTTTTGAGTTCAATGAAGGAGCGCAAGTTAGACATTTCTCGCCTATGAGTTACCTGTTTTTCCAAAATTAGGGGGGAAAAAAGTACAAACCAACACGGGTTATTTATGATGAGCTTTTGTATATTCAAACAAACTTATCTGAGGGGGGATCTATTTTTCAGAAGCATCAACAAATAAAATACTTGCATTAGTTTGTCTGGTCATTGGCAATATCTACTTCGTTACTTAGATAGGTCTACCTTTACAATGACACCTTCTTAAGCTATTTTCACTTATTAGTTTTTTATCCGTGAATGAATCAAAAAACAAATAAAAACATTTTTACTTTGTTGTACATAGCTCAGTAAAACTGAAATAACTACTGAACAATTAATCAATAAAGTCTCGTTTTATCAGTTTTGGCATTATCACCAGTCCATTGCATGAAGAAGCTAAGATTGTCAGTGGATATTTTTTAACATAGGTCCCGTCATTAGCAAATTGCATAGCAAATTGCGAAAATTGATGTGCCAATTTATCTGCCAATGGCTACATATAAAAATAAAATATAATTAATAAATATAAATCAATGAGTTAAAAGACACAATAAACTGGCATGAATCTCGCTATATAGGATTGTAACCTGAGAAGTTTATCAGTGGCGATGAGGATCTCATGTCCTCTCGTGGTTTCACTCATCTAAATTTTCGGCATACGACACCCCCTTATCGCGGCTAGGACGGTCAAGGAGATTTGATAACGATAATAATGGGAAAATATCAATAGAGTTTATATGCCAAAACAGAAGGTTAAAACGTGTCTAAATTCATTTGTAGTTTATTTTTAGTATTTTCTAGTGCACTCTGTAATGCTCAACAGGTAACGGCTGGGCATTACAATATTTATCTAGATGCCGACTTTATAAGTACAAAGGCCGCTAGCGAATCCATTTCACAAGGTATTGAGAGCGCATTATCAGAGGTTAACTTTACCATTATGGGGTACAAGTTCGAGATACACAGTAAGAATCATCAGGGCAATTCTTTACGCAGCAAACAGAATCTCGAACAATTCTTAAAGGACCCACATGCATTACTCGTTTTCTCAGGCCTGCACTCCCCGCCTATTCTTGCCAATCAGAAATTTATTAATAACAACAAAATATTACTATTAAACCCATGGGCGGCGGCAGCCCCCATTACACGCACAATACAATCAGAAAATTGGATTTTCAGATTGTCGATTGATGACAGTAAAGCCGGATATATCATTACTGAACATGCCGTCAAGCAAGGCTTCATTGAACCTTTTTTATTATTAGAAGACACTGGTTGGGGAAAATCTAATGCAAAAACAATGACCATTGCATTAGAAAAAGCAGGCTTAACACCACGAGGTATTACCTGGTTTAACTGGGGATTAGGTAAAAATCATGCCAGTATATTATTACGCGATATTGCGGACAGTGGCGCCGATGTCATCTTTTTTGTTGGGAATGCATCAGAAGGTAAAATACTAGCCCAAGCGATGTCTGAATTACCCGCGCAATATCGCCTACCAATAAGAAGTCACTGGGGCATAACAGGTGGTGACTTTACGCGCGTGATCACCCCGAATATACGTAAGAATCTTGATATTGAATTTATTCAAACCTCCTTCTCTTTTCTAAACCCGATGCTTAACCCATTTCAACGTAGTGTATTAAAAAATGCCATACATCACTTTCCTGAATTCAATAGTGTGTATGATATTCAAGTACAAAGTGGTTTTGTGCATGCTTATGATTTAACAAAGTTATTGATAGCTGCCATTGAGCAATCAGGATTAACAGGCAATGTGATTGAAGATAGGCAAGCAATCAAAGATGCCTTAGAGAATTTACAAAAACCAGTAGTAGGTTTAATCAAAACGTATCAAAAGCCCTATTCTAAATACACAATAAAGACGCCTGATGCACACGAAGCATTGGGCAGTAGTGATTATACGATGGGCTTTTATGGCTCCAAAAATGAAGTTATTCTGCTGAATTGAATTTAGATTAATAGGATTTTATGCCCAGACAGACCATCTCCATTGCAATAACGCGGTTTGTTGCACTCATTTGTATTTTATTAGCACTGCTGATCACTACCTTCGTGATTGAGAAGGTGCTTGAGTCTCACCAGCAGTTGCAAAATCATAATAATGAACGCGAAGCAAAAACGCTCAGTAATAAATACAAAATGTTTTTACATGATCGCTTAATTTTATTGCAAGAGCAGGCAAAATTACCATTAATATTACAAACAGTGATGCAACCAGAGAGCCATTTGGGGAAAATTGGTGACTTTATGCAAGGCATGAGCATGCTAGGGAAAAAGTATAATCAATCCTTGTTGGATTTTGCAGGCAATACCATCTATTCAACAAAGGAAAATCCCACTAATTTTAAGCAACAAACTTGGATACAACCACTGCTCAACTCAGAACAAACAAGTAGCATCCAATTACTCATAATTAATCAGCAATATTATTGGGTACTCTCTGCCACCGTCAGTTATCAGAGTATTATCCAAGGCATTTTACTGATTGAGATACCCATTGCCGAAATTCATCGAGATAAGATACTAGATGGGCTTAGTATTGAAATAGTTAACCAGCAAACCAACATTATTAAATTTGGCGAACATATCGATGGAGAAGTAATTGAAATTACATGGAGTGAGCTACCTGTTACGCTACGCATCACTTTTGATCAAACACTGCTCACTCCAAAGTTATATAATTTACTCTTTGAGCTTGCCATTATTATTGCGGCGGTCACTTTTGCCATCTTAATTGTTGCTTACTTTTATGCCCATTACACCTTTGTTAAACCGTTAGTTTCTTTATCCGCTGCAACCGAGGATTTAGAGCAAGGGTTACAGCAAACAGAACTACACGAAAATATAAAAATTGATGAGTTTGCCCGCCTGTTCAAGCAGTTTAATAAAATGGTAAGGCAGGTTGAACAACGAGAGTCCTCGTTAAAAGAAGCGAACAGGCAGTTAAGCCAAGCCTATAAAGATCGTAAACTCAGTGAGTCACAGTTAGTACAGTCAGAGAAAATGGCTAGCATTGGGGTATTAGCCGCTGGCATTGCTCATGAGATTAATAATCCAATTGGTTTTATTAAAAGTAATTTCCAGATGTTTCAAGAGTATACAGATAGCCTTTGCGCCTATACAAAAGAGGTCAATCAACTATTGCTCGATGAACAACAAACACAGCAGCAACAACTCGCCGTACAACATGATATTGAATACATACTGTCTGATTTACCCCACCTATTGAGTAGCTCGATATCTGGCATTGATAGAGTCAGTGAAATAGTGAGCAGTTTAAAAGATTTTTCTCGCTTAGATGCGCCAGATAAAACCTTAACGGATATTAACGAGGGTTTACAAACCAGCATTAATATGGTCAATAATGAAATAAAGTACCACTGTAAATTGCACTTACAGTTAGGAGAAATCCCTCAGATTATGGTGTATCCAGGTAAACTCAACCAAGTGTTCATGAATCTCATCATGAATGCAGGCCAAGCGATCAGCGATAAAGGCGATATATATATACGCACTTTTCAAGATAACGGTTTTGTGGTGATAGAGATTGAAGATACCGGGAGTGGAATTAATGATCTAGATTTAAAGAATATATTCACCCCATTTTATACCACTAAAGATGTTGGAAAAGGTACCGGCTTGGGATTATCCATCTGCCATAATATTATTGAGCAACATGGTGGGGATATTAAAGTGCGATCGGTGTTAGGAAAAGGAACGACGTTTAGTATCTTACTTGCCATTTATACCCATGATACTTCAAGATGCAAAGTCAGCAAGGAAAATTGTGCTGAGATGCTAGGCATAAAATTGAAGGTTAGTTATTCTACATAGATATTTTATAACAACGCAGATTGGCACAATTTACCTTGCCCTACGGGGCGCAAGGTCGAAAACCAGCGCTGCGTTGCACCCATCGAAAAGGGAATAACCATTACCTCATGTTGCGTCTTGCTCTGGTCTACGACCTTGCGCCTGACAAAGCATCTTGAAGTAACATGGGTATAGTAGGCCTAAAATAATAAAACCAACTAATGTAAAAAATCCTGACTGAAAGTCAGGATTTCTGCATTACAAACCTCTTGAGAGGATGAGTAAATTCTAATTTCTCGCTAGGCTCGCCAAATAGCCCCATACTAGTTGATGCTTCTAAAGACTAAATAGGAGCATTACCCATTCATTTTTTACGGTATATGGTCGAAGGGATACCCCCTAATAATGCAGCCGCTTTAGGCACATTAGCAGCACAAAAATCAATGGCGGCTTCGGTTGGCATCTTCTCTATTTTCCATAAAGGTAATACTTCAGAGGCTGATATTGGCAGTGGAGTGCCTTTTTCAACCGCCTCTTCAACATTAGCTTTAGTTAGTTGCTTTGTGCTTAATAAATGCGGACTAACCACAGTAGTAGATAATGACTTAATGATCATTTCTGAGGTTATTTGTGTGCCAGTATTAAGTACCCCCATAGCCTGAAAAATATTTTCTAATTGACCGATATTACCCGGCCAATCATAATCACAAATAATCTTAATCACATCGAGTGATAAGTGTGTGAAATGCTTATGTTCCGAGGATAAGTAGAATAAACGTCATTTTTCATTAGATCCAAAATCTACTTTAGTTCATAATTTCATATTGACTTCTTTTTCATCTTAATGAAGCTACGAAAGTCAGATACTTCTCATATACTCACCCGTCTTTACAAAATTTTAGGTAAAGGGCAAGTGCGTCCCGCTGTTGTGCAAACCAGCTATGAATATTACTTTTGTTTATGATGAACGTATGTTTATGCAAATAGACTTGCCTGAGGAGGTGAGCTACTTTCCGGAAGAAAACTAAGGCGTTATGTGATGTGATCGACGCCCATCCCCAATGGCGTTATGTTAGCCATAATTAGATTAGATCGTTTAATCCAAGGAGCATCGCATGAACATTAAAGTGGTTGGTATTGATTTAGCTAAACATTATTTTCAAGTTGGTGTTTTAACTGAGCAAGATGTGATCCATTCTGATAAAAAGTCACAAGAGCACGTCTATTAGATGTGGTTCGCCAATTTGCCAGAAGGCACGCTGATCGCTATCGAGGCATGCGGTACTTCGAATTACTGGCCCCGTACTTTTGCTAAAATAGGTTTTAAAATAAAACTTATTCCACCTCAATACGTTAAGCCATTTGTTGGTCATCACAAAAATGATGCTAATGATGCCACGCGATATGTGAAGCTGCCTCTCGTTCAAGTATTCATAGCGTTCCAACAAAAACTGTCGAGCTTCAAGATATTAAATCCATAAGATGCATAAGACAACAAAGAGTCGAACAACGCCTTGCCGCTGCTAATCAATTAAAAGGCTTAGCCAGTGAGTATGGCGTGGTAATCGCAAAAAGCTTTAAGTGTTTAAAAGAGCAGGTGCCTATCGCACTAGAAGATGCCGAAAATGAATTATCACTTGTGATGAGACGTATGCTTTATGATTTACTGACAGAGATTAATGCCCTTACCCTTGGTATCAAATCATTAACCAATGATCTTGAAGCGCTCTGCAAACAACAACCACGATATCAAGCTCTGTTGGCTATTCCAGGATTTGGTCCGATTGTAACCACTGCGTTTTTAAGTCAGGTTGGCTCAGGAGAGCAGTTCTCAAATTGTCGGCAATTATCTGCGTGGTGTGGTTTAGTTCCTCGTCAATTCAGTTAAAGAGGAAAAACAAAACGGGGCAAAATCACCAAGAATGGTAATTACGAATTAAGCGAGTTGTGCATTTAAAAGTGCATAATTAACGAGTAAAAAAAGTAGATAAGTAAAATATACACCCTAGTTTAAGTTTGCAATGCTTGATGAAAAACGGTCAACCATTCCTGTGAAAACCTGCTTTGGGGCTTGGCATGTAAATGTCGACTTTGTGATTAGGAGACAGGACTCGGATTACACTATGGCGCAGGTTATTGACAACCTACTGAGACGTCGGATATATGACAGCAGACTGTAATCTTCATTAAAATTGCAATAAACAGGGCGTCCATATATGCCCCATAGCGTTATAAATCTATAAATTACCCACCAACATTCATTTCGACATGACAAATATTTAGCTTATTGAGAGTATATGCGTTAAAAGAATCGCCTCGTCATCACTCGGTAAAAAATGAAATTTTTACCGAGTATAATTGCCCTCGCCTTAATAATCACTAAAATAGAGCGCCTAGAGCATTTATCGGCTGTGATCGCGACTCATTGATTAACTGGTTAGGATATAATAAATAAATCGGTGCCTGTTATTTTGTTGTACACCTTTTATAAACGCTTGCTGTATCTTCAACCATGGTTAGCAGAATAACATACTAGCCCGCAGATTTTGCTCGAAACATTGCATTTTAATAACGTAAAAAGCTATTGGGAAGGCGCCTGGCAATGACTTCTTCACCAAAACTTGATAAGTGATCACCATCATCCCACAGTATTTTTTTACAGTTCATAAAATCTTGGGGGAATTTATACTTTAACAGCTGATTTTGAGATAGGAATTTTACATTCTTTAAGATAGAAATATTATTTTCGATATGATTATCAAGTAAATCAAACGCCCCTTTTTGATTTGGCCGTAACTTAAATTCAAAATTACAACCTTTCTGCAACAAATGTCTATTAGTAAAATGCGGTTCAACCCTACTACCGAACCAAGTAACGGGTACAAATTCACTTATTGATGACAAATAGGCACTTACTGTATCAACATGCCCAATGTCAACACTAATGTTATCAACACTTTCTGAGAAGGCCAGTTTACTAAACATATTCTTTGAACCTTTATTACCTTGCTCATCAATTAATAAATAAGATCCACCTTGCTCATAAATAACATGGTTAAATACATGGTTATTTATTGAGATAAAGTCTGTGACTTTTTCATACTTGCAATGGCTCTTTAGTGTATGTGGTCGACAGCCCTCAGTGCTTGTTACTCCAACAATAAATTGATTACTAAATTTAGAAGTAACCATATTGAATAAGTCATTCGCATGACTATCACCTAATATTAAAATACCTGCGCCATATTTAGCTTTACACTGTTTAAATCTTAGTGCCGCTTGAGCTGTCAGGGTCTGCACATTAAAACGACAAGCTGAAAAGTCTTGATTGGCATTCACATCTTCCTGACCATTGTCAGGTTTTTCAGTTCTCTCTTCAATAACCAAATATGTTTTTTGTGTTAATGAATCTTGCCTTGTTTGCCAACCATTCTCACCATTGGTGTAATCGTTATAAAAAGATAGAAATCCTATTAGAAAAACCATAAACAAGGGCTTACACTTTAAGTAATCGAATGGCTGAGCAAAGGTATTGCTAAACTTAGTTTTCTCAATATATTTATTACTCAAAAAACCCAAGGTTATTGACAACACAATGCCTAAAAAGATAAATAAATCATTTAATGAGAAAAAATAAATAGCGACAACTACAGGCCAGTGCCATAGATAGATAGAATAAGACCAAGCACCAATTTTTTGGAAAACTAGATTGCTGGTGATAAAACTGTCTTTTCTTTTTGCTAGTAAAATTAAATAGGCCCCTAACACTGGCCATAATGACAAATAGCCTGGCCAATAGTTATCTTTTGAGATTAAAAAGTAAGAACCCACAATCAAAGTTAAGCCAAACCCCTCTACTAGTTTTTTATTTTTATCTTTTAGATTAACAGGGTATAGGTAAGCAATGCCGCCGAACATCATTTCCCACGCCCTCGTTGGTAGTAGGTAATATGCACCGTTAGGCCATTTGTAGGTAGCGATGACACAAAAAATAAAGCCTAAGACCGTTCCAAGTAGTACCGTCACTTTCATCGTCTTTACAGGCATGAACTTATGTATAGCGACAAGGATTAATGGATAAATTATATAGAATTGCCATTCGACTGATAATGACCACGTATGCAATAGCCATTTTTCATGTGAGCTCGCATCAAAATAACCTGACTCTCCCCAGTAAATAATATTGGAAAAAAAACCGATACTACTGCCAACATGTTGACCTAATGATTTATAATCAAGCGGTGTTAAATAAAACCAACCAAATACGAGTAAGACTAAACAAAGCACTGCTAAGGCAGGAATAATTCTATTTGCACGGGCAACATAAAATTTTACAATAGAAAAGTTTCCTTGTTCAATCCCCCTGAATATTATGCCCGTCATTAGAAAACCTGAAATAACAAAAAACACATCAACACCTGCAAAACCACCAGGCATCCAAGACGCATTGAAATGAAATAGCAAAACAGCTATTACAGCAATAGCTCTTAATCCATTAATATCGTTTCTAAATTGCATAATATCCACCGAGAGATAACGTTACCTCACCCTTTACTGAAAAGTATGCACAAAACAAGCCAATGAAATGATATTTTTCATTGGCTTGGATAAATTATCAGTGTTTATATAAGTAAGATATTTCGCAAAAAATCATGCTATGTTAATTGATAATGAAACAGGGATAGAGATAAAATCAAAGTGGGTTAATCAAAAAATAGCCGGTAAAGATCAATGTAACAATCAAACTTATTTGTTTACAAACAAATGTTTAAAGATATCTTTGCTGTGTAAAATAACCCTGACACGGCATTTTGGTTAAAAATCGACCGCGCAAGATGTTGTTATATAATGCAAACCACTTCACGTCATTCAGTTTAGCTATGCAACACCACCTATAAGTAACGTTTAATCATTTTTTATATAAAATGGGCATAATATTAGCAAAACAGAAATAAATAGAACCATAATATTAGCAAAACAGAAATAGATAGGACCATAATATTAGCAAAATGGGAGTAAATCCGTAACTATGCCACACACTGGCTAATTAGGTGAAAGTACATTCAGTTCACTTTTTTTCGGGGCTTTTATCTGATGACTAATTCATCGGGAATGAATTAGGACAACCAAAGGTTGCCCGTAGGGTGAGAAACAGGGATGTTTCTCATCTAAACGCATTTTGCCATCGTTATCTTCGGCATACACACCGTCGAGAAATAGCATGTGAAAATGGATATTTAAATTCAACGCTGAACCGAATCGTTGGATCAGTGTTACCGCACCCATTTTGCGGTCTGTTTGTTGTAGCCTGCTTTTTTAGTGATATGTGTAGCAAGTATGCGATAGACAACCCCTAATACTTTTCCCATGATCTGAGGGTAGCTGGCAAACAGAAACCTAAGCTAAAAAGGAAAGCTCAATACCCATTGTCGTATAGGCTCATATGGCAGCTTTTTAATTTACAAGAAGTCATCCACCAGTCAGGCTGTACTTTCTACCATTCGTCGTGCGCCACAACTCGGGAAACAACTTGAGAATTACACCAGGGAACTATACGAGAGCAATCAGTCTTTGCAAGCTTCTTTAGCCAGCTCAAAAAAAAAGCAGGCAGAACTCGAGTTTCTTTCTAAAGCATCTGATGATGTTATCTCCAAACTCTCTGTTATACCAATCCGCATAAGTAAATGGTCTAAAATTGCGCAGGAAAAAGTAATGATAGCAAGACGTTTGATTGAGCAATAGCTGGCTATTGAGATTGAAAACAACGAAGCTAGCGTTAATTTTAACAAGTAAGATAGGTCAGATATTTATGCGGATTGGTATTATAGAACGGCTATTAAATACGGTCGAATTAACTGGAAATTTTCTCTCTGCAGAATATGGCTTTTTCCTCATTACTAAATCAGGGTCCCCGGTGGATATTGATAACACCAAAATTTGGAATCAGGAGGCCGGATGGTCACTCGATAAAGAGATTCTCTTAGCGTCAATGAAATATTTTCCATTAGCTGAGGATCCTGTTTACCAGTCTTGGTGTGTATCACCAATCCATTCAGGGGATACAGGTACATTAGCCCTTTATCATGGGAGATAAAGGGCAGCTGCAGCAAGTATTTGTTAACCTGTTCGTCAATGCTTTTTATGCCATGGATAATAACGGGGTATTAAGTATAACGGTTAGTGAGGATATTGACTTCTTGAATGTTCAAGTCACTGATACGGGAAGGGGTATGGACAAAAAAACCTTCAACAGCTGTTCACGCCATTCTTTACGACAAAACCAATAGGAGAAGACACCGGATTAGGATTATCAGTTTCATATGCGATTATCGAGTCTCATAACGCAACAATAAACGTCAAGTCTGTTGAAGGTGTCGGTACCATTTTTGAGTTATCCTTTTCCAAAATATCAGTCAAAATAAAAAAATGTCGACTTTTTAGGGGTAAATCCTACATCATTGGTGTTTGATCAGCGTCAATATTAACGCCACAATAGTAATTAATGTTGACTCTCACTTAACGATTATTTACACCTTATTCCACTTGAAAAAAATGACTAATGTATTGCGTATCATCTAGTTCAATGATCACTTTATTGTTCTCACTTTGTATTTTCAACTCAAGTAAGACCCTTTTAACCGAACTTGACAGTTCTAACGCTTGATAGACACGACCGTGTTCATCTGAACGGACAATACCTATTAGTACTTTCTGTTCGAGTCGTTGATCATATAGGTCTAAAACATCCTCCGGTATATTAGAAATAAGCGCAATGGCACCCGATACAGGTTGTCCATTCAGATCAACAACCGATATATCCACGGTCATCGATTTAAAGGTGTCAAAACGAAAATCAGGTTCGACATAAAGCTCTTTTGAACGACCCGCATTAGCATCAAGCTTCCCAGCCGATGGCTGATAATCTTGTGTTGTCTTGCCAGTGGCAGTTGCCGGTAACAGCAAAACTAAGCACAGTGTCGTCAAGGCTAGCGTAATGGTGCGTGACTTGACAATATATCCTGTATTTGACAATAATTTTTTCATTACGTTAATCCTTTTATGGGTTAATTATGCTGGGAACATAAAAGTGGCTTGTGCGCTCACTCGTTTTATACCATGCAGTAGCGAGGCCTCCCGAACTTTCAACCCACTCTTCATAACCAGGATAAGCCCACAAAACATCTATGTACTCCCGAGGGTGAGCCCAGTTGTCGCTAATTTTTAGACCCCAAGGTAAATTTGTGCTAGATCTAAAGTAGCGGTCTTGATTTACATCAGAGGTATCATCTTCAGTTCCAAAACGAGCAAAGTTAAACCAGTCTGTTGGCGCGTAGCCCGGCATATGAATTTCTAGAGTACGATCATTTGAACGGTAGATAAAAAAATCAATGGCCGAGTGGTTTAATGACACCAAACCACTGGTAAATTTCACGTCAAAAGTAAATGCGACTGGTGCAAACTCAGCACAGTTTTTGTTGGTGTTAAACAACGAACATTGCCCAGTCTCACCGGTTTCAGTGAAGGTTTTACTATTACCCCATAAAGAAATTACGGCGTCTGTTTGATTTGACTCTGGTTGTTTGTTGTACGTTATATTATTGATGGTAAAATTCGCGGATTCAACTTGTGAAGCTGGAATGTCGACTAACCTTAGGGCAAAACCATTAGCCTTTTCTCCACCACGGGCTGAGATTAAGCCCTGAATAATAAAACCACTGACCAGCCCTGAAGCATCATACGTTGTCTGAAAGCGCTCTTTAACGACTAAATCATTAAAGTCGTAGTCACCAAGTTTTGGCCAATTATCCTCATAAGCGAGGGTGACGAAATCACTTTTGCTTGGAAAATAAGTACTGTATGCTCGTCGATAATCATATGGAAATTCATCTAAAGAATTAATCAAACCATCAGCATCACTATCGTTAACATTGGGAACGTTAGTTAAGGATTCTTTATGGATGGCAGTTCCTGGGCTTGTTTTGATGCTAAATACCGCATCATTAAAATCGTTATCACCCCATGTCCCCGGTAAATCTTCAAAACCCAAAATCACTTCACCGACCCCTTCATCATAAAGCATCACCGTATGTTGACGTAAAGCAGGATCTACTTCTGGATTAAGATATGGTAATGAGTAGTAGTAAGGTGTTTCTTCCGATTTTACACCCGTATAATAATCAAAACCATTAGCGGCAATTAAAAATCCTATGCTGGTGCCCGCAGGAAAAGTACCCAAACTTAATCTATGGCCACCGGCCATATGAGGCGATGACAAATTGGGGAAAACGATAGTTTCCATTACTTCAGCGCTAGTTTGTGGTGGATTGTCACGGTCAAAAGTGAAAAAACCAAAAGAATTTTTATAGCCCGTTCCTTCGTGAACAAAAGTAACAAATACTTCACCTTCCTCATCCAGATCGACTATGGACCCACAATCATCAGTTATAAAAGCTTCATTTACCTCACTTTCTGGCAGTGCATTGTTGATACGGGCAAAGAAATCTGTGGTGTATTCACTGGCACTCCACAATAGATTGTCTGGCTTACCAATATTTTGTTCGTACCCCACTGGCCAAGGCTGACCAGACAAAAATTGCCAGACATAGTCGCCATTTTCTTGCTCTGTCGCTAAGGTAGAATAACTCAGTAGTATTAATATACTGATAAAACTAAAGCTGAATTTTTTTTTCATAATATTGCTTCCTAATCCTGTAATTAACCTTAAGTGAACCATCGATATGGTGGTTTTATCTGAATTACTAGGAATACAATGCTTACATCGAGCCAACTTTTATATCTTCTAAAAAATAACTACTTAGGTGCTTTTTTAGGTATTTTTAAAGGATAAATGATTGTTTTTTTGCAATTTGCATCGCAGATCACAATATTTTATCAATTCGCAGGGGAAAAGTAGCAAATTAAGCCTTATTAGATATGGATTGGTTCTTGCATGTAGTTATTACTGTGATTGTCCACCAAAAGAAAAGGCGACTAGTATGGCAAATAAGACATTGATCTTTAGCATTGCTCTCAACGGCTACCAATGGTTATACCGTAATTGTATTGATTCACAGCGAGCTTATGCAAAACACTATGGCTATGAGTATTTAGTGATCTCTCGTCCATATTTTACTTCACTGGGTGTTGAGTGTTGTTGGTTAAAGTTGACCGTGCTACTTGAAGCCTTAAAGGCTGGATACGACACCGTGTTATTTGTCGATGCTGATGCTTATATAAAGACAAGTGCACATCAACTTGAATCTCTGCTTCAACCAGATAAATATTTGTATCTTGCCAAAAGCTACAGCGGACGTTTTAATTCAGGTGTAATTTTGATTAATAATCATTTAAAAATACAACAATGGTTAACGGATGTTATCTCGGCTAGACATCTCACAGTGTTACCGGAATATGATGTTGGCTGGGGAGAAAACGGCCACATCATTGAGTACACTCAAAATTGTGAGTTTGTCTCTACGCTCGATCGACGTTGGAATAACACCTACGATATACATTTATCTGATTATATAAGGCATTTTAGTTTCGGCCCTCTACGTCAAAATTTTTTACTTAACCTCAGTCATAAGGTGCTTGGACGAGCTACCAGAGTGCTAACAAAATTGCAGAGATACGCACGGACACTTCATCTGCTAAATAGCTCTCAAGATCCCTTAATAAAACTAACAAAAGCTGCATTACACACAACCAAGTTGTTCTCTAAGAACAATCCTACCTGATTCCATCTTTAAGCTTTTATCATTTAACGAATATTTTCAAGTTGCATTTCTAAAATGATAATTAAAATTAAAAAATAATCAAAAAAAAACATAAAATATAAAAATAACATTAAAATACAATGACTTAAGAAGAAAACAAAAGTTGGCATCATTTAAGCATTGTTACTGATCAAAGATTAGCACAGACAACCATTGGACTTATTTACCTCTAATAGTTGCAGTCATCGGAGAAAAGTATGTTATCTAAATTTATACAAGTAATGAGCAAGCGTCATAATTTAGAGATAAATCGATCACAAGATAAACGCTATGCAGGGTGTGAACTTAATCAAGCAATTAGTGTGTGTTTATTAGTACTGTGCTTACCCATTATTCTTGTTAATACCTTACTTGCACTTATTCAGAATAAATCAGTACTTCAACCAGTACAACAAAAGGATTGCTTAAAACGAGTGGTTGAATATTACCATTTCAGCTCAGGTGTAATGAAAAATATAGCGGTACTAGAGGCGGTATTTAGTAAACGTATTAGTTTATGTGGTATGCCAATGAACATTGAGTTGACGAGAAAAAATCGCGCGGTTTTATCTTGTTATAGCTATATACCAGCCGGTCTATTTGATGCAATAACTATCCATGAGTCCAGTGGATTACACACGGTAAATAAAGTTGTTTTACTTAAAAATCAATTCGAAGGAACGCGAACTAGTTACCTTAAACTGTTAGTTAGAGGAGTGTTGAGTCAATTAATTTTTCATGGGCAAAACTTACACTTAAAATGCCCCACAGTTTTTTACCTTTTTGGCCTAAAGATACATAACGACTCCATGGCGGATGCCATAAATTGGGTGATGACTAAACCACTAGAAATGACCATCAAGCAAGGTTGTAAAGTCGGTTTTTTTATTAATGTCAATTCAGTCAACCTAGCGCACAAAAACCCTCAATTCAAAGCTCATCTCAGTCAGGCCGACCATTGTTTTTCAGATGGTTTAGGCATGCGTATCGCTGCTAGAAAAATAGGGGTACAACTTAAAGATAATGTTAATGGCACTGATATGTTGCCATACCTATGCAAGGCTGCTGTTGCAAAAGGTCTGTCAATTTATTTACTGGGGGGCAAACCTAGTATCGCAAAAGCTACCGCCCAAAACCTTTGCCAGCAATATCCAGGCCTACGCATTGCTGGCAGCGAACATGGTTATTTTGAGGTAAACAGTTCTCTTAAAGTGATTGAAAAAATCAATGAATCCCAGGCAGATATTTTACTCGTTGCTATGGGATCACCTAGCCAAGAAAAATGGCTCATTCAACATGCAGATCTCATTAAATGTCGGACGGCTCTAGCGGTTGGCGGTTTATTCGATTTTTACTCTGGAAGGATATCTCGTGCTCCACTATGGCTCCGAGAGCTTGGCATGGAATGGATATGGCGCCTTATCCAGGAACCTAAAGCCAAGTTCACTCGTTACATTATAGGTAACCCTTTATTTTTATTCCGTACCTTTATACTTAATCAAGCAAGCTGAGGATATTAATGATGAATATCACCAATTTTTTTTATCTAAATAGTTTAACAGACCAAGATATACACAGTACCGCATTGCCCAAACAGGTGCTAATGTTGGGTCAACATCGTGGCATACCTCTGTTTATCCAACGGTTAATTGCTTTAGTGACATTAATCCTACTGACACCGGTTTTACTCATTACCACCTTCATTATTTGTTTGGAAAGTAAGGGAAGTTTTTTATACAGTCAAGACCGTATTGGTAAATATGGGCGACATTTTAAAATGTATAAATTTCGTTCGATGTATCTTAAAAGTGATCCAAACTACCACGAACCTGATCCAAGTCAAAGTAATCGTGACGGTGTCTGTAAAAAGTATAAAAAGGATCCGCGTATTACCACTGTCGGTTGGTTCATTCGCAAATTTTCTATCGATGAGTTACCCCAGCTTTACAATGTTATCATCGGTGATATGGTGTTAATCGGTCCTCGTCCTGCACTGTCAAATGAAGTTGATCAATATTCATACAATGCTTTGGGCCGTCTTAATGGTATACCAGGATTGTCTGGCTTATGGCAAGTGTCAGGCAGAGCTGACACCAATTTTGACACCCAAGTTGATCTGGATAAGAGTTATCTTTGGCAACAGAGTATCCTATTGGATATAAAGATCATACTGGCTACCTTCCCTGTTGTGTTGTCAGCTGAGGGGGCCTATTAATCGCATAAAATGGTGAACTAATAAGCGATATCAACATCGCTTATTTTTGTCAGATATAACGCTATTGGCGACCTCCCAATTAACGGTGTCTGTGATAATAACAGGCTGTTTTCATTAGGATTATTGTTAGATTCAAAAAACCTAAACCAACTTAAATAATTATCTAAATATTAAATATTAAATCGATTCATCCATCCATGAAGTCGACCGTGGTAGGCATTAACGTTTTGAATATGAAATACTTTTTCAATAACACGAATACCTTTGGTTAAATTAACCGCTTTATGACCCATACCTAATTTCTTAGTTAATACTCTATATGATCGAAAGCCATCGCTACAAATAACGGAATCCTTATCAATATGTTTGTTTAATAACTGCTAGAAAGCTTCTCCTGTCGAACTATCTAAACATTTATCAAACGTATTATATTGCCTATCTCGAGCGACAATAACAGCCACCCAATCCCCTTTAGCACGGCCTCTACCCGCTTTATCTACACCTCGATGGTGTTTTGTATGGGATAATTTTCTGCTTCCCTTTTCTGAGTACCTAAATAATATTTCATCCATTTCAACTATTCCGGATAAATGAGTATTATCTTGAATATTTAGTAGCTTGAGGAATTTATGTCGTCATAGAAAAGCAGTGTTTTTGGTGATTTCACAAGAAGCTGCACTACGCCTTACGGTCAAACTATTAAGCATACAGGAGAAATAGTTTAACCACTTTTCAGGATTTATTAGTCGATAAAAAGGTGTATTGAATGTAGACATAAAGCTTTTTGAATATGCTTTACAGAGGTAGCGTTGACGATTATTTATTTTCCCGTTTCGTTTGATGCTTGGAGAGTGACAATGTGGGCAAGTAGATACGCTATCTTGATGCCCAGTTAATACATCAAGGCAACTTTGGCCTGATACTTGACCATTTAACAATTTGACTAATAAATGCTTTTTATCAAGCGATAGTTCACTGACCATTCATTCGAGTTGTTTAAATGAATTATTCATAATAACCTCACTTAACGAACTGGATATAATCACAGTGCAGCATCAGTTAACTAAAACATCGCCAACGTTATTGGTTAAAACTTTTCATATCGTCTACCAACTCCGAGAATATATTTTACTGTTTCTATTTTTTATCTAAAATAGACGCCTTAATGACTCCTCAATCCCCTATAATCTTTACTTTTTATTTTTCGCAAATTAAAAAAATACGTTTTAAATACTTCCAAAAATGCGAAAGTCAATTTTTTAAAAAAATAAACACTTATAAAACAATTAGTTATTTTTAATTATTATTGGCCTAATTTGTGCAATGAATATCTATATAGATTTGTCCCAATACTAATAAAGGGAATATTTGATGAAAAATATTTGGCCTAACATAAACACCCGATTAAAGGCGATGTTAGTCGGTGGTTTATTAGCTGTCGCTACCTTAAGTGGTTGTACCAACCGTGATAGCTTACAAGCAATAAATAATCACTCATCAGGATTTTACGGCGCGATGAATGATCATGGTGAGCTATTCACTCAACAAAGCATCCCCGCCAAAGCGTTTGAGAGTCAATTAAACTGTACTGATAAAGACCAGTTTTCTGCGCCACTGAATTACCGGGTAGACAAACCGATATTATCATCATCACCCAGCCAGACACCCTTGCCTGCCAATATTCATCCCTCACGTAATGCCTTACCTCTTAGCCCCGGAGATATGTTAGAAATTATGATGGAATATGGCGAAGGCTTTAACGGTATTTATGTATTGGATAATTTTGGACTATTAACCTTACCAATACTTGATGCAATAGATGCATCTGGCATGTCGCCTAAAGATCTGTCTAAGCAGATCGAATTAGCACTGATCAAAGCCCATATTTTTCGCTCAGCCACCGCAACCGTAAATGTTAAAGTTCTCCACTTAGCTGCCATAGAAATTCCAGTAACGGGTGCTGTTTTCCAACCGGGAAGGGTCTTAATTAATGACAAAAGTGCGACAGGAAAAATGGATCAGAGAATCAACGCTAGTGGCGATTACAGCAACAAAAGATTACTTTCAGAAGCGCTCCGGGCTGCATCGGGGATTCGACCTGACGCCAAACTAGACCAAATTATACTGATTCGTCAGGGCTGGCAGATTGAAGTTGATTTAACCGGAATATTAACTGGTTTACCGGTCAAAGATTATCCATTGATTGCCGGTGATCAGGTAATAGTGCCAAGTACAGGATGCTTTCAATCCCACCTAGTTCGTCCCAGTCAAATAACTCCAAAAGGTTTTCGCGTTTTTATGTCCAATTTGATTGATTCCGCACAGAGTAATTCCGGTGCAGCGGTCAACAAATATTCCACCAATCTACCTTACGGAACCAAACTGCTTCAAGCTGCTGTATCAGCAAATTGTGTTGGCGGAAAAGAATGGACTAATGCCTCACGTAAAGTCATGTTGGCGAGTATCAATCCGATGACAAATCAAACTCAGGTAATTGAGCGTTCGGTAGAACAATTGGTCAGACAAGCCAATCGTGATGAAATTAATCCTTACGTTATGCCTAATGATGCCATTGCTTGTTACGACTCTAGCATAACCAATTTGCGCGAAGTAGCACGAACTGTTTTAGATGTAATAACTCCATTTACCTTGTTATTTTAGGACGCTTTATGATGCAATTCCCCATCGTTATTTCACCCCCTAGCAACCGTTTTAGAACTACAATTTATCGTTTTGTCAAATCGCCGTATTTAATTTTTACATTAGGAGGATATTTATTAATTACGCTCATGGTTTTATTATACTTGGGCAAAGCGCCTGTTTATAAAAGTGAATTGGAATTAGTCTTACCCGGAACTGGCACATCATCGAGTGTCTCTATCGATAATGTTGGTCAGGTGGTATCAACTACCAGCGCACCTTTCTCGGGTGGCGGATACAACCCACGAGTGAATTACAAAGAAATGCTATTAAGCCGCGGCGTATTGGCATTAGCTCGTGAAAAAATGTTTTTGTCAGCACTTAGCTATGGACTACCAAAGGTAAATTTAACCGCCCAAACCTCAATTCTAGCCGTTAGCATCATTGGTATTAGTGCTAAACAAGCGAACGCAAAAGCTTGGGCGCTTTATCAAAGTTTACAAGAAGAATTAAATCGTCTGAGAGCCGATGAAATCAGACGTCGAGATAAAAGTACTCAGGGAGTGCTTGATGACTATCGGGTTAAGCTAAACGAGGCGCGCGCCAATATTTTACAGTTCCAAGAAGACTCTTTTTTAGTCTCCCAAGATCAGTTCGTGTTACTGGTGACCAGTTTACAAAGTATTAAAGAAAAACAGCTCTACCTAAAAGCCCAAGCTGCTAATCTTGGCGATTACAGTTATGGCTTGAGCGAAAACTTAGGTGTATCGTCAAATTTAGCCGGTAAGGCTTTGTTATTGCAATCAGATGTTGAATTTAGAGCTTTACTTAATGAGCTTGATACCAGTACCTCTCAACTTTTAGAGTATCAATCACGCTGGGGAATCGGTCACCCCAAAGTGATTGCTGAGCAACAGCGTTATGATGGGGCCCGCCAAGCATTGCTGCGCAGAAGTAACGAATTGGCGGGTCCACATGCTGCGAATTTCTTTGCTCACTCTGATCTTAAAATCAATCCAAAGCGTGCCGAAATGTTTGCTGCTTTAATTGAGGCTAAAGCTCGTCAACAAGGTATTCAGGCAGAAATAAATGACTTACAGCGCTCTGAATTACAACTCAGTGATCAGTTAAAAATATTCGCCCGAGAGTCTGCGGTACTAGATCAATTGCAGCGTAGATTTGATTTAGCTGAAGCTATTTTCACCTCTGCTGCAGCGAGATTAGAGGCAGGTAAAGCGGATGTATTTGCCTCATACCCTGTTCTACAGCTACTAACAGAACCATCGCTACCCACTAAAGAAAACAGCCCCATTCCTGAGCTTGGAGTGGCCGCGGGTATAGTGGGTTTCATTTTCCTTACTTCAGGAGTAACCGTCTTATGGAATCGCAGACGCATTATCAAAGTACTTTTGAAAAGAAGCTAATTGTTGGGGCTTTGCTATTTACCTATCCAATATATGCGATGGGTGGACTCTATATCACAGGCTCTGTTTTGGGTTGGACAGTACTAGCTCTGGTTTCACTGAGAGCTTTTATTGAAGGTGAAAATTCGTTTACTGGTCTTCCAGTGCTAGTTTGGGTCTGGGTCATGGGGATGTTAGTGATGCTGCTAAGTCTTTGGGTCGCACATGGACAATGGTCTTTAGGCAGCGGTCAAACGATCAAAAGCACCGTTGGATGGGCAAAGGGCTGGGCACTCCTGGGGTTGTTTCCAATGCTAGGTGCAATCGTCAAGCTTAAACCCGAAGCATTGATACGAGTCGTATGCATTGTTGCTAAACATAGCGCTATATTTGGCGTAATAACATGGTTAATTTACATGACGGGGTTGCCAGGTAAATTATTTGTCTCTCCCCTGCAAATTTTGGGCGGCTCAGGGGAGAATTTTTTTATGGTCAGCCTTTACCAAATCAATCCAGAATCGTCTGTTGGCCGTTGGCAATTCTTTGCACCTTGGGCTACTGCTGCCGGATTACTTAGCTGCCTTTTTGTTATCTTTTGCTTACAAGAAAAAGACAAAAACTACCGTAATTGGGGCCTTGCCGGCTGTATTGTTATGGCATTATTGTCACAATCTCGCGCAGGCTGGGCTATTTTTATCGTAATTGTCCCCACTTTCATGCTGGCCAACCAAGTTAACAACCCCTGGTTACTGGTCTCTATTGGACTGCTGTTACCTATTATGATGCTCTTAGGTGAACCTTTATATGAATCAGTAATGGATATCTTTCAACAAGTTAAAGAAGCGCGTCCCGCATCGACACGGGTGCGGGCTACGCTTGAAAACCTTGCCGTTCAACGCTGGCGTGATGAAGCTCCCATTTGGGGACATGGCATAGTTGAGTCAGGGCCAAAACTTGTTGAGTTCATGCCTATTGGTTCACATCACAGCTGGTATGGTTTGCTCTTCGTTAAAGGACTGGTAGGGCTTTTGGCATTGGCCATCCCCATGGTTTTGAGCACCTTGTATCTCTTCATTTTTGCTCATAACAACATTCAAGCACGCTCAGCACTTTGTATGTTGTTGGTTTTGATCTGCTACAGTTTTTTTGAAAATCTTGAAATTTTGGCCTATTTATATTGGCCGGCCTTATTTTGGCTCGGCATGGTACTTAAAAATCTTCAAGTCAGAGGTGCACATGTTTAAAAAATTCAATGCTTATCTTACGGGCTATTATGGGATGAATAATACCGGTGACGACGTTTTACTTTATACAAGCCGATGGGCAATACGTCATATATTAGGGTATCAAAGAGACTTAGTCAGCAGTGCCTCCAACATTAGCTGTCCAGAATTTGGTGACATTTCCGCTTACCCTACCGCTAAATTTCGTGGTCATCATCGTCTTGTGCATTATAAGAATGCTTTGCTAAGTGAAAATATCATCTTTGGTGGTGGTTCGGTTTTACATAGTGAAAAGGACATCCAATTTAAACGTCACCTGCTCGCTTTAACCAACGCTAAATCAAGCCGCTGTGTTGGTGTAGGTATTGAGCCATTTGAATCAATTAATGCAGAAAAAGCCTGTGCTAAATTTTTATCTGAATGTGGTTTTGTTGGTGTACGAGATGCCAACAGTTTAGAGATAGCGACGGCCATTGCACCACAGGCTAACGTAAAACTAACCTTTGATCTTGCGCCATTACTCTTATGTCATCAATCAAATCGTCTAGTGGCAATAGAGCGCAAAGGAGTGATGTTCAATTTTTGTCAGCAGGCGATAGACGCCTTTGGCCATACCAATGTCGATAATGAACGTCGCCACATCAAAATGGCCATTGAGACGATTAAAAAAACCTGGCAAAACACGAATGAAGACATTTACTTGTTAGATTTTAATGGTCATGCGGTCTTTGGTGATTTTCATCTTCATCAGCAAATAATCGCTGGCTTACCCGACCATATCCCAGTTGTCCATATTCCCTATGACCCCAATCCATTTCGAGTATTGCAACGAATGGCCCGGTTTAAAGTAACGGTGTCAATGAGGTTACACTCGGCGATCCTTTCTTATCTGGCGAATACGCCCGCTATATCGATAATTTATCATGAAAAGTGCAAGCGCTGGTGTCAGCAAGTCGGTGTGCCTGAACAGTACCAATTTGATGCGGGAGATCTTTGTCCTAAAATCTTGACTGACACTTTAACAAAAGGTCTTGGTATCGGTTTCACTCTGCCCACGATGAATACCGATGAGGCTATTAAGGCCACATTATTAAATTGGAGGTAATATTATGAATAAAATAAAGTTTTCAGTCGTAATCCCCTTATTCAACAAGACTAAAAGTGTCTGTCGAACCCTTGATTCAATTATTAAGCAACGCTTCCAAGCCGCAGAGATTATTATTGTTGACGATGGTTCAACCGATGACAGCGCAGAAAAAGTGTTAGCCCTTAACCTTCCGCAAGTCAGGTTAGTCAAACAAGCAAATCTAGGTGTATCAGCGGCCAGAAATTATGGGGTTTCTCTTGCAAAATATGAACATATCGCCTTCATTGACGCAGATGACCAATGGTCACCCTTTTTCTTACTCGAAATGAGTAAATTGATTGAGCGCTTCCCGGGGCACGAATTCTTTGCAAGCAATTACCAGAAAGTGTGTAACCATGATGTGTTTATCGACCCAAAACTTGCTATTGGTCATATCCCCCCTCGAGGATCTGTACTTGACAATTATTTTACCATTGCAGGGCATGGTGATCTGCCTTTCATGGTATCAAGTACTGTTATAACGCGTCGTTTATTTAAGCAAGTTGGCGGGTTTCCTGTCGGTGAAATTATGGGGGAAGATCAAGCATTATTCTCCCAAGTTGCCCTTTGGGCAAGTATTGTTTATTCACCTTTAATCCTCTTGAAGTATCACACAGACAGTGAAAACAGAGCCTGTGACAGACACCTGCCTAATGACTTATTGCCCTTTGCGAAGCGACTAGTCGACTGGGTAGATAATGAGTCTCACGATGCCCACTTAAATGAAGCTATTTTAACTTACTGTGCAGCCCATATCTGTCAGTTGGTTAAGTTAAATCTAGGGGTTGGAAACCTAGTGATAGCACAGCAGTTATTGAAATATCCATGCTGTAAGCTTAAACCTTTTCATTTCGTTGGCTTTTATCTGTGGTTATTTATGAAACTTATCTCATCCCCACGAGCATATTTAACTCAGCTTAAAGGGTCATCTATCAATATAAACTCACTTTAGTAGCAGGTAATATTATGAAATTAAATGCCATTTGCATCATTAAAAACGAAGTTGATATCATTCTAGAAACGCTCAACAACGCGCTGCGCTTTTGTGACAATATCTATGTATTTGATAATGACTCAACCGACGGCAGTTGGGAGCTGATATGCAACAAAGCCTTTGAGGATCCGAGAGTCGTCATCGCCGCCCATAGCGGTGAAATCTACCGAAATCAATTCAGAAATCGAATCTATAATATGTTTCATTCCCGCTTTTTGGCATCGGATTGGTGGTATATTTTAGATGCTGATGAAATGCTAACGGACGATCCCCGCCCAATGTTAATTAAGGCCATGCAAGGTAAAAAAAATCAAATGCGCGTATGGCAAGCCCAGTTTTATTTCACTGACAATGACTTAGCGGCATACAAAAAAGAAGATAAGACACTATCGGTTTCCGAACGACGTCGTTATTATCGAATAAACTGGCGTGAACCGCGTTTTTTCAAAAACTCACCTGATCAAAGCTGGCCAGAAGATATGAGTGGCAAGGTACCGTCATTTTGTCAAAAGTTGTATCATCCGTCACCCATTTGTCGGCATTACGCCCAACGCACGCCAGAACAGATAAAAATGCGCAGAGAAATTCGACTAAACAACCCTTTTAGTTTTTTACATGTTAAAAACAAATCAGATGATGACTGGTTAAAACAGGCCGATGACTGTTTTTATTATAGCGACAATAAAAAGATGATATTTCCATTAATGGACAGACTGAGTTTTTACGCAAGTCAAACCCGATACTGGTTGATTTGGCGTGTTAAGAATGTGTTATCACTAAAAGATATACTCATTGCCAAGTTTATTGGGCCAGTATAGAAGTTGTCGGCACTGAAAAGCTTTTGTCAAAACAACACCGGAGAGTCTTCAAAAGCATTTTCTCTGCCATTTGACTATGGCATAAGGATATTGGCTACTTTTGGCAACAGATAAACAAGCTTAATCGATTAAAACACTCAATAGTACTGAGTATTTCAATCGTTTTTAATGAAACTATTCTAGCTTAATAATATTTCCTTAGGTGCCATTAAACCAACCCCATAAGCCTATTGAAAAACCTTCCAACAGATCGATACCCAAAGCTGATTTGAGCAGATATAAAATAACCAAACCACATAGCGAGCTGAGTAACACGAACACGCTAAATATAAGGAGTAATGCGGCTAGGGCTAATGATTTTTCTCGCCGATTAAGCGAACGTAAATTAAGCCCCATTAACAACACATAATAGATGCGGTATTCTGTAAAAAAAATAGGAATGGTACCTCTTACATCGACTTTATGTTTACGATACTTGGCGGTTCCTATGGCCACTTTAATATGTTCGAGTTGGCTATCAGTAAATTTGGCTGCAGTTACCTGAGGTAGCCGGCTCAGGAAATTCATGATATCGGGATCTTGCCTAATCGAACTTTTAGTATTCAAAAAAACTCCTTTTTTATAAGTAGTTAACGTATACCATGGCCACGATACTTAACATAACTCATGACTATATTCTCCAACATACGATGAAACGACCGGGGTAATATTGAAATTAATGCAAAGCAAAATGTTGAAAGTGTCCGGAGCGGTTCTTCAATAATTATTCTAGGGTGAGTGATTAGCGCTTTGTGGATTAATTTAATGGCACTCCAGCTATTGCCTGAACGAATGGCTCTTCGAGCAAGGTAACGAAGTTGATAGGCTCTAGCCAAAGCCAGATAACGTTCAAAGAATTCTTCGTGACCGACGATATTTTTTTTAACGGCTAAACACCAATTAGCATATTGTTTGGTGACATTGGCCGAGAGTCCACTCTCGTTTACTCGATAATAGGTGAGAGGGACATCAATACCTTCAAATGTCCACCTTTCACGTAATGCGATCCGAAGCCAAAGTTCAATATCTTCAGATTGGCTTAACTCTTCGTCAAATACAGAGATATGGCCAGTTTTGGGACACTCAAAAGTCATTTCTCGAAGCAGTCGATGACGGATCACCGGTGCAGAACCATTACCAACCGGATTTCGGCAAAAGATATCCTTGCAAGTGAGCTTTTTTAGTTTAGGAAATTGACCTATTCCCATCAGTGTACCTTGTTCATTGACAAATAAAGAAGGGCAATAACTTACGCCTACATTGGGATGACTATTCAAATGATTGACATGGTAAGTTAGCTTTTCATGTGCCCAAAAGTCATCGGCATCAAGCAAAGCAACATAGAGCCCCCTCGCGGCAAGAATTCCACTATTACGGGCACCTGACAATCCCCTATTGGCTTGTTGAATAAGTCTTATGCGGGGATCATTAAATTGCCTGAGTTTATCAAGTGTACTGTCTGTACTGCCATCATTAACACAGATCACTTCAAAATTTTGGAACGTTTGAGCTAATACAGATTGAATACACTGCTGAATATGATCTTCAACGTTATACATAGGAATAACGACTGACACTATCGGTAACGATTGTTTATTCATTAGTTTGAGTCCTTATTGAAAGTGATTTTAATGGGCTAATATTCTGGCTCATAGGTGGCTTAAAAAATAAAACCAAGAGCCAAGTTGTACTATTTGCCAACACAACTAAAGCTAAAGTTTCTGGCGTCTCTGTTTGGAAAATCAGTAAACCCACTGTACTAATCACTAAACAAAACAAACGGACATATAATTCATATTGATAGGCCCCCTGCGATCGTAATATATTGCAATGAGTATCGACGTAAAGTCCAGATAATGCCGCGAGACATAGCAATGAAATAACCAGATATTGCTGTTGCCATTGTTGGTCGAACAACAATGGCACGTAAAAAGGTACAGCGATGGCTTGCAACAAAAATAGCAGGGCAACCGCAGTAGTAACGAGGTAGATCCAACAAATATGTTGTGATAATTGACCTTGTCTGTGTTTATCACAAAGGTAAGGATAAAGCGCCGAGTTAAATGCATTATTGAGCGACTGACTTAAGCCGACACCAGCACTTTTTGCGAAACTGTACAGTCCAAACATTTCTGGACTTAATAAACGAGCACCAATTAACATATCAAGTTGCATACGCAGAGCCCTTGCTAACTCGGTTAATAATAATTGACCTGAGGTTCTGCAAAGCACCAAAAATGTACTGAGGTCAAAGCCGATACCAAAGTGTTTCACCGGAGCAAAATAAAATAGGCATACCCACATGAGGCCAAACACCCATTTTCCATAGACAACCGACATAATGCCAAAATCAAAGATTGCAAATAGCGTAATTGTTAGGTTTTCAGCCAAAATACAGCTGGCATTTCGTACACTATAAAAACGCATGTTACTTGCACGGTGAATTAAAAATACTTTTATACTCACCAACGGATACAGTAGATAGACACCAGCCATTGCGACCAGCAATTGAGTGACCGCGGGGTTACTATAAAAATCGCCAATAGGCTTAGCCAAAACACTCTGTATTCCAGCTAACGACAAGCACACGACCCATTGTAATATTGCGCCATTTTTAGCATATTCTTTGAGGTTGTCATCAGAACACTGGATAATTTGTGTGCCCGCACCTGAGCGCAACATAAGCTTGAGGACCTCATGACAGGCTAATGCGAGCATGACGGTGCCATATTCAATAGCACTTAAATGAGCGGCCAATGCTAGGATCACCAGTACTCTGGAAATTTTTCCAGCGATTTCCGTGAGCAACAACCAAGTGGTGTTATCAAGTAAACGTCTGTTTTCACCTTGCATTAATCTAAATTTCACAACACCTACCTGATCAAGAGAATTATAGGAAACAATTCAAGAATCGTTCCAAGTACATAATAATTTTAACCACTTGAATTATAAGGAGTATTTTTTAATTAAATCAAAAGAAAGGGGGGTTTTTGCTATTTGCAAAAAATCAAAAATTGCAAATAGCGAAAAATAGCAAAAGGAAAAATAGATGGATACTGAGGTTTAAAGCGC
Organism: Psychromonas sp. MB-3u-54; assembly: GCF_002836415.1. Classification (GTDB taxonomy): domain Bacteria; phylum Pseudomonadota; class Gammaproteobacteria; order Enterobacterales; family Psychromonadaceae; genus Psychromonas. The sequence continues at coordinate 39,412 of NZ_PJBP01000123.1, forward strand.
CGTTATTACTGCTCTTGCCACTGTTGCATCTTGCGATACAAGGTAGAAGGACTCACTCGAAGTAAACTAGCCGCTTTAACGATATTATCATCACAAGCGGCAATAGCATGTTCAATAGCCGCTTTTTCGACTGACGCTAAACTGTGTACCTCTGTAGGGTTGTTGATCAAAAATGTAGATTCCTCATCCGACAATTGTTCTGTTAATCTATAAGTATCTAATGGCGACCTTTTACTGATCAGTTCACTTACCTGTCCTTCATTTAATTGCAACTGTCGAGCCAAATTATTTTCGGTTAACAGAGGCCCTTCTGACATCACCACGGCACTGTGAATAATATTTTCAAGCTGTCTGACATTACCAGGCCAACTGTAATGATTGATCAACTTTTCTGCATTGGCAGACATGCCAACAAATATTTTTTGTTCGATATCACTAAAGCGATTAATAAAATGTTGAGCTATTTGACTGGGGTCTGCCTCTCTTTCGCATAAAGGAGGCAGGTTAATTGAAATAACATTGAGTCTATAATACAAGTCTTCTCGCAAATGCCCATCAGAAATTGCCTCAAAGGGCAATCTGTTGGTGGCACTGATAAATCGAATATCAACCTTTTCTGTTTTACTGCTGCCGACCCTTTGAAAAGTACCCGTTTGAATAAACCGCAGAATTTTGGCCTGTAAAGCGATATCCATCTCACCTAATTCATCCAAAAACAAAGTACCATTGTGAGCAAGTGTTGCGGCACCATCACGGTTTGATATTGCACCAGAAAACGCGCCTTTGATATGGCCAAATATTTCAGACTCCATCAGTTCGCGCGGTATCGCTGCACAATTAAGGCATATTAAGGGTTGATCTTTTCGTAGACTTAAATTGTGAATGGCATCAGCGGCAAGTTCCTTACCTGAGCCACTTGGTCCAGTGATAAATACCGATGCAGAACTTACTGCACAACGTTCAATGGCATCGTAAACAAATTGCATCGCAGTTGATTGACCAATAAAATGCTGAAAGTGACGTTTTCGTTTGGCTTGCACCTGATCGAGGGTGTGACGCAGTAAGCTTCGCTCCGCAAGAACTTCTCGAAAAATCAAGGCCTGCTGTATGCTTAATTTTAACTCTTTGTTATCCCAGGGCTTTTTAATATACCCCCATATTTTACCTGCGTTTATTGCGCTTATCACATCAGTCAGTTCTGTGTAGGCGGTAATCATAATTCTTACCGTGTCTGGCCATTCAATAGCAACTTTTCCCAGGAATTCATTACCATTCATGCCTGGCATACTTTTATCTGAGATAACGATATCAATGTGATTTTTCTGCAAAATTTTCAACCCTTCTTCTGCAGTAATTGCGGTATGTACCTCTAAATTCATATCGTGAACCAAACGCTTCAACGATAATAAGATATTTATCTCATCATCAACAAATAAAATACTTGCATTAGTTTGTCTGGTCATTGGCAATATCTCCTTCGTTACTTAGATAGTTCCATCTCACAATGGCACATTCTTAAGCTATTTTCACTTATTAGTTTTTTTAATCAGTGAATGAATCAAAAAACAAATAAAAACATTTTTACTTTGTTGTACATAGCTCAGTAAAACTGAAATAACTACTGAACAATTAATCAATAAAGCCTCGTTTTATCAGTTTTGGCATTATCACCAGTCCATTCCATGAACAAGTTAAGCTTGTCAGTGGATATTTTTTAACATAGGTCCCGTCATTAGCAAATTGCATAGCAAATTGCGAAAATTGATGTGTAAATTTATCTACCAATAGCTACATATAAAAATAAAATATAATTAATAAATATAAATCAATGAGTTAAAAGACACAATAAACTGGCATGAATCTCGCTATACAGGTTTGTAACCTGATAAGTTTATCAGTGGCGATGAGGATCTCATGTCCTCTCGTGGTTTCACTCGTCTAAATTTTCGGCATACGGCAACCCCTTATCGCGGCTAGGACGGTCAAGAAGATTTGGTAACGATAATAATGGAAAAATATCAATAGAGTTTATATTTCAATTAGGGGCAGGTATATGAATAACAAACAGTCAACTATTTTTTTATGCAGCATATTATTAATCAACTCAACCGTGTCGGTAGCCGACTCACTGGTAGGTCCTGACTTGATCGGTTACTCAGCAATTGCTGTTGCGGCAATAACGATAGAAGCAGATGGCTTTGTCAGTGATGATCTCGGTTCACAAGCGGCGGTTAATCTCGGGGCTGGGGCTGAAACTGCAAACCTATATGCGGGTGCCGCGGTGACTACAGGTGCTGGCTCTAGCGCCGGCAACATATATGCTGGTGAAGCCGCTGGTATAGGTGCTGATGGTACCGCTGGCAACATATATGCTGGTGCCGCTGTTGTAATAGGTGCGGCAGGAAGCGCTGCAAACCTCTACTCTGGTACCGCCATTAGTTTGGGCGATGGTGCCTCTGTAGGAGATATTTATGCAACGGGGATAATCACCGGAACAGGGGCTAATAGTACCACAGCCTACACTAATACGGCATCGAGTATAGATGCCTATAAAGAAACATTAGACACCGCAAAAGCCATTGAACAAATAACGAGTGCGCAGGTAATTTTATTTGGCCTCTACAGTGATTTTTCTCTGCCTACAACATTGGGCACTTATACTTTTGAACCTGGCGTATATGAAGGCTCTGCGCTGACTATCACTGCAGAGTCAACCATTACCCTTGATGGCAAAGGTGAAGAAAATCCTTTATGGATTTTTAATTTCAGTGGGGCTCTGTCGGTGGGTGCTAGTACCATGTTCGAAATAACTAACGCAGGTGCTGGTGCTAGTGTGATATGGAATACCGGAGGTGCTGTAACGCTTGGGGCCCAAACATCTTTCATTGGCACCGCTTTCGCCAATGGAGCTATATCCGGTGGTGCTGGCTCAAACGTTAGTTGCGGCAACTTATTTTCTCTAGCGGCGATAGATATAAGTTCGCTGATATCAACAAATTGTATCGGTACAGACACATGGGCTGGCTCAATTAATGGGTTAAATGATAGCCTCAGCATTACGGATGGCGTCGCGTCAAATGGTATATCCGTGCCATTCAAAACGTGTCCAAAAAATTGGTAAAACTTATTTTAATAAGCAACAAATTAACGGTTCATGTACGATTTAATACTTGGTTAAAAAAACCAAGGAAACTTACATACCAGCTTGACCAGAACTTACTAATGGGTGTATTAATAAGCAACAAATTAACGGTTCATGTACGATTAAATATTTGGTAAAAAAACCAAGGAAACTTACATACCAGCTTGACCAGAACTTACTAATGGGTGACCCCATTCCTGTATCTTAATCATATAGGGATTACTTACTACTTTATTTTTTACATTCTTAGGTGATGTTGGATTGATGGCTTTTAACTTATGGTTGTATACATTAGGAATTAAAATCAATAGCTTGCGATGTTTTCAACGCAATACTGTGGCTTTTATTGTTCTCTTCGGAGCGTTAAGTCTCTCCCATGCACAAGATCTGGTGACTGCTGAAAAAAAAGACGGTAAGTTTCACACCACGATTTTTCCAATAAATGCTTATGGGTTTGCAGGCGGAGATGAAAAATCGGTGGGGTTTATTGAGTCGACCGAACTCGATATTACTTGGTGGTGGCTGTTCAGGGAGCCTGTTTACTATCACACTTTGAGATGGAAGCTCAAAGACGCAATTAAAGTTGAGTTGTACTACGGATATTCGATTTTTTTACACCGCCGTGCTCTCAAGCTCTACCCGGATCTGTTGGCACGTTATGACGATCTACAACCCCTGCATATGGAGATTACCGTAGACGTCACATTACGAGCTATGTCGATAATCAAGCCTATTAGTGGTTATGGGACTTTCTTTGAAGGCGGCCAGTTTACTTACCGCAGAGTTATCAAAGACGTAGAATTGATGGTCGTCCGTTCTGGGGGCGATGGCGAAAACATGAGTTCCGGTACACCACCTGATGGTTTTAGAGAGTTTACTAGCTATGCTGTTAAGCCCGGTTTTGGGCAGGGCTACGGATTATCGAAAAAGGAGGTGGAAAAGAAACTGGCAGCGACCTTTATTAACACGGGCACAGTTGAGTTTCGTAATGCGCTAATATCGGAAATCCAAATTCCAGAAAAAGAAATTAAATCGATTTACGATACTTTGATGTACCGTGAAAATGGTTGCCGTGAATATACTGACAACCCGCTAACATGGACGTGTAAGAAAAAGGATGTGGGGAGTGAAAAAACACCTGTTACTGAAACTGCATCAGATTTTTGGAACAACGGTGGGATTGTGGAATCTGAATCTCAAGTTGGCATTAAAACTAAAGCTGAGACTGAGGAAATAAAGCCCCAGATAACGGACAGTGATAATTTTTGGAATGATGGCGGTCAAGTCGCTTCGAAATCCAATGATACTTTTTGGCAGGGAGGCTCACAGGGAGAGACGCAGAGTAACGAAGCCGAGAAATTTAAAATTGAAACACGTGGTCGTACACAAGGCGTAGTATCCTTGTCTGGTGAAATTTTAATACCGTTTAAAGCTTGGGAAATCAAATCTTATAAAGGAGGAATAGCGCTTGCCAGTGAAACGGAGCGGGATTCCAGTACTTGTGAGGTTGATGTCGTTCCACGAGCGTTACAGTGGTCATTTTCGGCAGAAGGCTGGGCCTATAGCGCAAGCGCGATTACTGAAGGCTATGTTGGTAAGGAGGGAACTTGGCTTACACCACCCCAAAAGACACTCTCTGCGCCTAACATAAGAATTCGTGGGTACAAACATGAACCTTATATGCAGGTTCGACAAGATTATTATGAGCGGACCTATCCAGAGAAATATGATCGATTTTTAAGGCGTCACAATAAAAAAATGAACAATTGCAAAGCAGAAATCTCTGATAAACGGCAGAGCTTTCTAAGCAAATATAAAAGTGAAGGATATCAACTTAAA
>NZ_PJBP01000124.1 GCF_002836415.1 Psychromonas sp. MB-3u-54
CGTATTGTTAGTTTTGCGCATAAAGGCAGGCGCTGTTGCCGTATTGTTAGTTTTGCGCATAAAGACAGGCGCTGTTGCCGCCAGTATTTTTAATCCGTATCACTTTATGGGCAGCGAAGGAGAATAATAATGAAAGTTTCAATCATTGAAAATGATGGTGAGCGCGTAGTGGCATCCTACGAAATAAATTTCATAGAGCTGGACCACGAACCTTCAGATGAGGAATATTATTCTGAGGCATGGCAACGGGCAATTGAAGCAGACCTTGTGGTAGAGGATGATTTAGAGGAGTACCGTTTTAGCTTTTAATCTAAGTCTTAAATAAATATATCATTCGAATGATCAGCAATTCGGTGTCATTACTGCACTGATGCAGAGATTAAGGGGTTCAGATTGTTGTCAACAGCAAAGTGATTTTAACCCTCAGCTTAGAGGTAACAAATTAATCCAGTTTCGACCTCCCCTCTTGATAAATAAATAAATAAATAAATAATAAAATATTGCTGGCGCCACATTTTATTACCTAGCCGGTGAACAATAATCGAGTAACAACCTTTATTGCTTATGCAATTGAAGAATAAAATGAACAAAGTGCGGCTTGTAGGCACACCTTGACCTTCATCCTGTCTGCTAAGACTATTATGACGAGGAAATATCAGGGGGATTGTATTTTATCGATCACATTCTCAATGGTTCTAATGCCAAACAGAATCTTTTTAATAAAAGATTCTGAGCTGGAAACTAAATTGAAATTGGAATGTTTGGACCATATCTGCTGCAGTCTTTTATCCAGAATAATTGCTTTTTGGGCTGATTCATTTCTGACCGGGTTATTACTTTTGATTTCTTGACCTGACTTCGCAGCCGTTTCAAAAAAAATCACCGCATCGTAACGGCTTAATTCAAAATTCAATGAAGTATTCATGGTTTTAAAAAAATCTTCTTCTGAATGCGGCCAATAGGCAAGTCCATCTAAACAACCCCTGTCGCACAGGATAAGACCATTCGGGGTGGTTTTTCGCTGAATATCTTCTAAGTGCCGCTGTAAATTAAAGATAGCGACTTGCTGTGCACAGGCGACTTCCACCACGAAGGATCGATCAATACCACCACTAAATATCATCGTTGCGGCTTCAGGCACAGAGGCGATTTTTCCTTTTAATTCACGTCGAAACAGATCCAGAGCAGTTGTCTTTCCACCTCCGGGACCACCGGTTAACACAATACGTCTCTTTATATCTAATTTATTCATAGCACTTCCCCTTTTTATAGATTCAGTGAAAATATTAACCAATTGCCTCCCTATTTTTATTTTGGAAATTTTTGCGGAGTAATAAAAATGACGGCTATTAATTATTATTATGCAATATCTGTACTTAGCTATTGTTCAGGTTAGAAAATATGGGGAAGGTGGCAAGGTGTTGGTGTTTATTTAAAGCGGCAGGATTGAGAAAATTTGCAGGCGACAGGTAAAAAGGCTAGATTTTATTCTATGCCGAATTTGATTGTTAATATAATTACCGCTAAGGCTGCTAAGTGCTGAACAGCAGCGCATGTTAACTTATGCGGTAATAGTATGCCGTTAGCGGTAAACGCCTTCAAGCGCTAACAAGCGTTAACTAAGTGCTATCATATTCATTGGTATCATTAATGCCGTTAGCAGAAAACGCCTTCAAGCACTTAACTAAGTGCTTTCATATTTATTGGCATCATTAATGCCGTTAGCGGCAAACGCCTTCAAGCACTTAACTAAGTGCTTTCATATTCAATGGGGTCATTGATGCCGTTAGCGGCAAACGCTTCTAAGCGTTCAACACAAGAGCCGCACTTGCCACAGGCTTTCTCTCTGCCATTATAACAGGTCCATGTTTTACTATAATCAAGGCCCATTGCCATGCCATCTTTTAAAATGCCGCTTTTGTTATTGTTTAAATAGGGCGAAAAAATCTCTACTTTTTCATAATTAGCCACGGCTGCGACGTCATTCATTTTTTCAACAAAAATGGGCCTGCAATCGGGGTAAATTTCATGATCCCCCGAATGTGCGCCGTAATAAACCTGCTCGGCACCGAGTGAAACGGCATAACCAATAGCCAAAGATAATAAAATCATATTACGGTTGGGGACTACCGTGGATTTCATGTTTTCCTGTTGGTAATGGCCCTGCGCAACATCAATGCTGTTGTCGGTTAATGAAGAACCGCCAATTAACTGGTTAATAGCTGAAATATCAATAACTTTGTGATGGACTCCTAATTCTTCACAGACCTTGCGTGCCACTTCAATCTCTTTAATATGGCGTTGCCCGTAATCAAATGTTAAAGCATAAGGGGTTAAACCTTGTTGCATGGCTTTGTGTAATACGGTGAAAGAGTCCATGCCTCCAGAATAAATTACGACGACTTTTTTAGACATAAGACATTTTTCCCGATTGATTTAGATATAAAGCGGATCCTAAGTAATGATGCATAATTTTTCGAACCCTTTGAATTTTATTGTTATTTTTTATATTATTGTTATTTTTTATATTTTTGAGATATATATACCCATGATACTTCAAGATGCAAAGTCAGCAAGAAAAATTGTGCTGAGATGCTAGGCATAAAATTGAAGTAACATGGGTATAAATATTAAGTTTTAATAGGTTTGATTTTGTATGTTCACTTACTTATTGCGTTACACTGACAAAATCCTGCTACCAACCGAGCATAATAAAGCAATGAGTCAAAACTATAAAGTAAACGAATTATTTCAAACTATTCAGGGAGAAGGTTTTCACACCGGTGTACCCGCTATTTTTCTACGTTTACAGGGGTGTGATGTAGGTTGTGCCTGGTGTGATACTAAACATACTTGGGAAATAAACCCCGATAAACAGAGCGAACTGATTTTATTAACCGGCAGCAGTAATGAATCAACGCGTTGGGCAAATGTTAACGCGCGGGAGATAGTGGCTGAAATTAAACGTCTCGAATACAGCGCTAATTTAGTAGTGATCACCGGTGGTGAACCTTGTATGGCAGACTTGCGTGAGTTAACCACTGTGCTGCATGAGTTTGACTTTAAAACCCAGATTGAAACCAGTGGCACTTATCCTGTTTTAGTCGCACCGACGACTTGGGTGACACTCTCTCCAAAGGTTAATATGCGCGCAGGTAAAGTCGTTTTACAATCGGCGCTTGAACGTGCCGATGAAATAAAACATCCCGTTGGTACTGAAAAAGATATCGAACAGTTAGATGCATTGTTGGCAGAGCTTACATCGAGCGAGGATAAAATTATCTGTTTACAGCCGATTTCTCAGAAAGTAAAAGCAACACTTTTATGCAGTCGAGTCTGTATCGAACGCAACTGGCGTTTATCGGTGCAGATGCATAAGTATTTGGGAATCGATTAGTGATAGTTGGAAGACTGCTTGTTTTTTGAAAATAGATGATTTTTGAAAATCGATGGTGTTTCTGAAGGAAAATAAAAAGAGCAGTAATAGAGTCCTTGCGTCTATTCATAGCCAAACTATTTGAATCTGCATTCTCAAATAGTTTGGCTATAAGATAAAGCACTGCTGTCTTTATTGTATGCACCTTGCTAGGATCTGTTTTTTGATTCTTGTTAGGTATTTCTTTTGACCATTTCTGCTGCTACTTTAAAAAAACATCTCTCTCAGGCCTTATACCAAGACCAATTTTCTTTGGCACGTCGTATTGATGCTGCTAAAAAACAAAAAACAGCTGAAAAAGTAGAGCATGCCCTGGTTAAAGTAGCCTGCGATATTCAGTCTTCAATCGACGCGCGCGCCTTACGACTACTTAATTTACCTAAAGTGAGTTACCCGCCAAGCTTGCCCGTTAGCCAGAAAAAAGATGATATTTTGGCTGCTATTCGTGATAACCAAGTGGTTATTATTGCCGGGGAAACCGGATCCGGCAAAACCACTCAGATTCCTAAAATTTGTTTAGAGTTAGGGCGTGGTGTTTCGGGGCTGATCGGCCACACGCAGCCCAGGCGTATCGCGGCACGTACCGTTGCCAACCGTATTGCTGAAGAGCTTGATTCTATTGTAGGTGAAACCGTTGGTTACCGAGTACGTTTTACGGATAAAGTCAGCGAACGCTCTTATATCAAGTTAATGACCGACGGTATTTTATTGGCGGAAATTCAAAACGATCGTTTTTTAAGTAAATATGACACTATTATTATCGATGAAGCGCATGAGCGCAGTCTGAACATCGATTTTTTATTAGGTTATCTGAAACGTTTATTACCGCGCCGTCCGGATCTTAAAGTTATTATTACTTCTGCAACCATTGATCCCGAACGTTTTTCCAACCATTTTATCTCCGCCCGAGGTAAAAAAGCCCCGATCATTGAAGTCTCCGGCCGTACTTTCCCCGTTGAAACCTTATACCGTCCTTTAGAGGATTATGCAGGGGGGGATCAAATTGAAGGTATCTTTCACGCAGTCGATGAATTACAGCGCTTAGGGCGTGGCGATATTCTGATTTTTATGAATGGTGAACGGGAAATTCGTGATACAACCGATGCGCTAAACCGTCGTAATTTACGTGATACTGAAGTATTACCGCTGTTTGCACGATTAAGCGTTGCTGAACAGAATCGTATTTTCCAATCGCATCAAGGTCAGCGTATCGTGCTGGCCACCAACGTTGCAGAGACCTCGCTGACTATTCCCGGTATTAAATATGTTATTGATACCGGTACAGTACGTATCAGTCGCTACAGCTACCGTACTAAAGTACAACGTTTACCGATTGAACCTGTTTCACAGGCAAGTGCGAATCAGCGTAAGGGGCGTTGCGGACGTGTCAGTGACGGTGTCTGTATTCGCCTTTATAGTGAAGATGATTTTCTTTCCCGCCCGGAGTTTACGGATCCGGAAGTGCTGCGCACCAATCTTTCATCGGTTATTTTACAGATGCTCTCCTTGGGCCTTGGCGATCTGAATAAATTCCCCTTTGTGCAGCCGCCTGAAGATCGTAATATTAAAGATGGCTTAGTATTATTAGAAGAGTTAGGCGCCGTTGATCTAACGCTTCAGGAAGCGCAGAAAAAGCTTACGCCTCTAGGCCGGCAGTTAGCTAAACTGCCCGTTGATCCCCGTTTGGCTCGAATGATTTTAGCGGCGCAGGAGTTTGGTTGTGTCCATGAAGTGATGGTCATTAGTGCGGCATTAAGTATTCAGGATCCACGCGAAAGACCAATGGATAAACAACAAGCCGCCGATGAAAAGCATCGTCGCTTTGTTGACAAAAATTCTGATTTTATCGCTTTTGTGAATCTTTGGGATTATATCAAAGAGCAACGTCATGAGCTTTCCAGCAGCCACTTTCGTAAAATGTGTCAAAAAGAGTTTCTGGCTTACATGCGGGTGCGCGAATGGCAGGATATCTACACCCAAATTAAACAGGTGATCGATGAGTTAGGCATTAAAATCAATAACCAAGCCTCAAATTTTGATGCTATTCATCAAGCGTTATTAGGAGGGTTATTGTCGCACATCGGTTTTAAAGACAAAGAAGCTGAATACCTCGGTGCGCGTAACAGTAAGTTTTATCTATTTCCGGGATCGGCACTGTTTAAAAAGCAGCCTAAATGGATAATGACTGCCGAATTAGTTGAAACAGCGAAACTCTTTGGACGAACGGCTGCACGGATCAAACCTGAATGGATTGAACAGCAGGCACAACACTTAATTAAACGCAGTTACAGTGAACCGCATTGGCAGAAGAAGCTCGGGGTGGTGGGCGCATTTGAAAATCAGATTTTATATGGCGTGCCGATTGTCATTAAACGTAAGGTCATTTATACAAAAATAGATCCTGTTTTATGCCGGGAGCTTTTTATTCGTCATGCGCTGGTGGAAGGCGAATTTGTCACTCGTCATCAGTTTTTCAAAGAGAACCAACTGTTACTGGAAGATATTGAGGAGCTGGAGCATAAATCCCGTCGCCGTGATATTTTGGTGGATGATGAGACTTTATTCTATTTTTATGATCAGCATATTCCAACGGATGTAGCCAGCGCTAAACAGTTTGACAGCTGGTGGAATCGAGAAAAGCAAAAACAACCTGATTTATTAAATTACCAGCGCAGTTTAGTGATGACCCACGGCGCGGATCAAGTAACTGAAAATGCCTACCCCGATTGTTGGTCGCAGGGAAACTTCAAGCTGCGCTTAAGTTATGCTTTTGAGCCCGGTACTGCTCAGGATGGTGTCTCCGTTGAGGTTCCGCTGGCGTTATTAAATCAACTTCAGCCCAATGGTTTTGATTGGCAGATACCTGCATTGCGTGAAGAATTATTAATTGCATTAATTAAAACCCTGCCAAAACCAGTGCGTCGTAATTTTGTACCCGCACCAAATTACGCGCAGGCCGCATTAGCCGTCATGGAGCCCCTAAAAACACCGCTGCTTGAAGCATTTGAGAAACAACTGCTGCGCATGACCGGCGTACGCATCCCTGAGAATTCATGGGATATAACGGCATTACCAACACATCTTAAAATAAAATTTAATATTATTGATGAGCAGGGCAAAAGCATAAACCAAGGGACAGATTTAATACTTTTACAGCATCAGTTAAAAGGAAAAGTAAAAGAGACTCTGTCTAAAGTGTCGAAGCAGGGCATTGAAAAAACAGATTTAGTGACATGGAGTTTTGGAAAGTTGCCTAAGTCATTTAGTAAAGATCACGGCGGTTATCAAGTTAAAGCGTTCCCTGCACTGGTGGATAAAAATAAAAGTGTTGCCATTGAACTGTTTGACAGTGAACAAAAGGCCGCTCAAATTGGCAAGGAAGGTCTGCGCCGTTTAGTGTTATTAAATGTGCCGTCACCGATTAAATATTTACAAAAAAGTTTGCCTAATAAGGCCAAATTAGGTCTCTATTTTAATCCCTTTGGGCAAGTAAAAGACTTAATTGATGATTGTATTAACTGTGCTATTGATGCGATTTTAAAGGATCAGAAAAGTCCGACGACAGAAGCCGAATTTGAAGTGGAAAAAGAAAAAGTACGGGCAGAATTGGCTGAAGCCACATTAACAATAACCCAGTTAGTTGAACAAATATTAACTCTGGCTTATGCGGTAAATAAAAAACTCAAAGGGAAAGTTGATTTAACCCTGCTGGTGGCGCAAGGAGATATTAAAGCGCAATTAAATCGTCTTATTTTCCCCGGATTTGCTTGTCAGGTTGGTGAGGCTAGATTAACGGATTTAAAACGTTATTTAATGGCATTGGAAAAACGCTTAGAAAAGCTGCCCGTCAATCCCACGCAGGATCGTCTGCATACTATCGCACTCAATGAACTTGAAACACGTTACCATGCTCTTTGTAAAACCCTACTGGCGAGCGAAAGTGATAATCAACAATTAGCTGAAATTTATTGGATGATGGAGGAATTAAGGGTGTCTTTGTTTGCGCAGCAGTTAGGGACCGCTTATCCCGTTTCAGCAAAACGTATCAAGTTAAAGTTAGCTGAATTAAAGGGTTAGTTTCTCTATCAGCGTTATGCCTTTTATAAAGCTCATCATGCTTAGCGTGTTGGGCTTTTTTTTAAGCCGATAAAAAACATTATACAGTGATACAAATAGCGGAAAATGACTTTATATTATAGGGTAACGGGTAACGGGTAATAGGTAATTTATTTTGGAAAGTTTTTACAAAGGTAATCGAAAGGATTGAAATGGTGGAGGGGGACGGATTCGAACCATCGAAGCTTTCGCGGCAGATTTACAATCTGCTCCCTTTGGCCGCTCGGGAACCCCTCCTTCATTTCGCGATGGATAATAGCAGAAATTCAGCCTTTGTAAAACGTTGCTAAGAGAAAAACAGTAAATAAAATCAGTTCGTTGGGTGTTTTATTTGTTTTGTACAATAAACAACAAAAAGCGTTTAAATTAACAGCAGAAAAAAGATTAATAATGCTGTTAAACAACAGCATTATTAGAAGGAGGATTTTAAGTGTTAAGGGTGACCGCGTTAATTGGAAATGTTAACGGATAAATTCTTAGACCAATTCACCAAAGGGAAACATTTGAAAAAGCCGTTATCAGCGCAATTTAACAGACCAATCTGTATACCGTCAAGTTGTGTTGTTTTGTTAAACAGACCGACCTGCACAGTTGATTGCTGTGAAAAACTCACTGCGCCCACATCAACCAAAGTATGACCCGTCGAATAATTGACCAAACTGATATTAGCCCCTTTGACATTATTGGTTAAGTTTAGCGCGCCAATGTTCGCACCGACTGTATTACCTTCTTGCCAGTTAACAATACCTAAAGAAGCCCCTGTCATCTCCTGATTGACCTTAGCGGCACCAAAAAAGTTTAAATTTACACCGGTGGTTTTATTGGTTTCAGAGAGTCCAAAAGCGGCTAAGTCGAGACCCTTTACTTCATTAACTCTGCCATGAAAGACGCTAAGCCGAACGCCTTTAACACTCTCTGCATTAGGTGCATTAAAGCCATCAATGGTTGAGAACATAACCGGAGTTTGACTGGCTTGAAGCGCCGGAGAGAGCAACCCTGCCAGCACCGTTACAACAGGTAATAACTTTTTCATGATAATGTCCATCTCTTAGATAAGAATAAAGCGCGTTAAATAAAGATAACATTGATTGAATAAAAGTTAAAATAATGCAAAATTAATTTAACTTTTAGCGCCGCTGAGATTGAACTTCTGTTTATTGAAAAACCACGGTGCGGTTAGCATAAACAAAAATTTTGTCATCTAATACCTGTTGTAATGCACGGCTTAATACCGATTTTTCTACATCTCGTCCTGCTTTTACTAAATCATCAGCACTATAGGAATGATCAATGTGGGTTACATCTTGCGTAATAATAGGTCCTTCATCAAGGTCATTATTGACAAAGTGCGCCGTCGCGCCAATAATTTTAACACCCCGATCGAAGGCTTGCTGATAGGGTTTAGCACCAATAAAAGCGGGCAGGAATGAGTGATGAATGTTAATCAGTTTATTTTCATAAACCTTAACAAATTCAGGCGTTAAAATACGCATATATTTAGCCAAAATCACATAGTCAGGCGCATAGGGCGAAATCGTCTCTAGTACTTGCTTTTCATGCTCTTCACGACTTAAACCTTCATGACTGACCGTATGATAGGGAATGTTAAACTTGGTCACTAGGTCTTCTAATGTATTGTAATTGCCAATGACAGCTGCAATTTCAACATCAAGGCCACCGTAAGTGCTTTTCATTAAAATGTCACCAAGACAGTGAGCTTCTTTGGTGACTAAAATGACGATCCGTTTTTTCTGTGCTGATATTAATGCCCGATGGGAGCCTTTTGGTAGGCTAAAATCTAAATCGGCCAGCAGTGTCTGATCATTGAAATAACCTTCAATTTCAGTGCGCATAAAAAAACGCCCATGTTGGTGGTCGACAAACTCATTATTTTTAATAATATTCAGCTGATGTTTGTGGCAAATATTGGTGATTTGAGCAATCAGACCTTTGCTGTCAGGGCAATCCGTCAGTAGTATTTTCTTTTCCATTTTTATCTCTTATTTGTTGTGGCTATGCGCTGGTTATTTATACCAAAAGAATTAATGAAGTGATCAGGGGTTGCGAAGGAAAAATTAGATCTAACAAGGCGTGAGTTGCATTCGATCGTTATTCTCCTTCACAAAATCGTATGGAACGATTTTGAACAGCTTTAGCTGACCACAAAGTGGTGAAGAACAGGATGTTCTGAATAAAATTCACAACGCAGTTAGGGATAATTTTAACCAGCAAGGGTGATTACCTTTTTAGTGCTTTTGGTATTAGCACAACACTTTTTGTGCTTTTGAGCACTGCCGCAGGGACAGGGTTCATTACGGGGTATCTTACCTGATTTTTTCTCCGGATAAATAAGCCCATCACAATAAAGCCAGTCATTATTTTCTTTCACAAAATTAGAACGCTCATGGTGACAGAATAGTTTTCCCTGATCTAAGTACCAAGCTTTAAACTCCACGTAACCTGAATTGGAAAAACTTGCAGTGCTTAAAATTTGTAAATTTTTCCAATCAACGCTTTGTTCGGCTAAGGCTTCAACGCTTAAATCACCCCGGTAGTCAGGATGATAACTATCATATAAATACTCACCTAGTTGATACACAAAGGCACTAAAACGGGAGCGCATCAGCTGCTCACAGGTAATAGGTTTAACTGTTTTTATATGAAATGGAAAACAACATTGTTGATAGGTTTTGTTACTTTTACAAGGGCAGGTTTGCTGATTTAATTTGGGCATTTTATATTCGGCTGCGTATAAAAAAAGCGTTCCGCAGAACGCTTTATAAAGTTAATACCAAAAAAATTAATGAAGTGATCAGTGATTGCGAAGGGAAAATTAACGCTAATAAGGCGTGAGTTGCAGGAGATAGTTATTCTCACTTCAAAACTCACAACGCAGTTAGGGATAATTTTAACCAGCAAGGATGAGCACCTTTTTAGTTCTTTTGGTGTAATTTAACGTTTAGTTAGGCAATATTGTAGGCATCATTATGAATACCTGCTGCGCGACCGGAAGGATCTGCATTATTTTGGAAACTCTCATCCCAGGCTAATGCCTCAACGGTTGAACAAGCCACTGATTTACCGTGTGGTACACATTCTGCTGCACTGTCCAGCGGGAAGTGCTCAGCAAAGATAGTGCGGTAGAAGTAAGCTTCTTTGGTATCGGGTGTATTGATTGGGAACTTGAATTGCGCAGTCGCCAGTTGCTGATCCGTTACTTGTGTTTCAATATGCGCTTTTAACGTATCTATCCAGTTGTAACCCACACCATCGGAGAACTGCTCTTTTTGACGCCATAAAACTTCGCTTAATAATTGACCTTCAAAGGCTTCTCGAAGAATGTTTTTCTCGATGCGGCCATCTTTGATCATTTTAAGTTCAGGATTGGTACGCATAGCAACGTCCATGAACTCTTTATCTAAGAAAGGTACACGTGCCTCAATGCCCCAGGCCGCCATTGATTTATTAGCACGTAGACAGTCAAACATATGTAGTTTGCTGATTTTACGGTTTAATTCTTCATGTAACTCTTTAGGATTTGGCGCTTTATGGAAATACAAGTAACCGGCAAATATTTCATCAGCACCTTCACCTGAAAGTACCATTTTTATACCCATCGCTTTAATCTTACGTGCCATCAGGTACATAGGTGTTGAAGCGCGAATAGTGGTTACATCGTAAGTTTCAATATGGTAAATAACTTCACGCAAAGCATCAATACCATTTTGTACGGTAAAGATAATAGGGTGGTGAATAGTGCCTAATTCTTTGGCTACTTTTGCAGCAGCGGCTAAATCAGGCGAGTCCTCCAGACCAACAGAGAAAGAGTGCAGTTGTGGCCACCATGCGCCGCTTTCACCATTGTCTTCAATACGCTGTTTAGCAAATTTTTGCGTGATAGCCGAGATAACAGATGAATCTAATCCACCGGACAGTAAAACACCGTAGGGTACATCACACATTAACTGACGCTTAACCGACGCTTCAAGTGCTTCACCAATTTCAGCCGCGCTGCCGCCGTTATCTTTAACTGCATCATATTCCATCCAGTCACGTGCATAATATTGAGTGATTTCACCTATGTCACTGTCCAAAAAGGATCCCGGTGGGAATTCCTGAACTTTTGTACAGATAGGTGTTAATGCTTTCATTTCTGAGGCGACATAAAAATTACCGTGTTCATCCCAGCCCATATAGAGCGGGATAATACCCATATGATCACGGCCAATCAGGTATTTATCTTTTTCAGCATCGTACAAACAAAAAGCAAAAATACCGTTTAAATCATCCAGGAAATCACTCCCTTTTTCTTCGTACAAAGCCAAGATAATTTCACAGTCTGATTTTGTTTTAAACTGATAACCACAGGTTAATTCAGCTTCTAACGCTTTGTGGTTATAGATCTCACCATTTACCGCAAGGATATGTGTATTATTCTGATTGTACAGAGGCTGTGCGCCAGTATCTACATCTACAATGGAAAGACGCTCATGAACCAATATTGCTTTCTCAGACGCGTAGACGCCGGACCAATCTGGGCCACGGTGACGAAGCAGTTTAGACATTTCAATAGCTTGTTGACGTAAAGCGAGCGGATCGCTTTTAATGTCAAGTACACCAAAAATTGAACACATAATGTTACCTTTTATTTAAAGCGGATATCTACAAGATATCGAGTGTTAAGTTATTAATGCTTGCCGGTTTGCTGTGACAAAACAAAAAAACAATAATTTGATAGACGATTTTTGCAGAATAATCAATAAAAGTCACTAAATCACCGTAATATATTAGAAATAAGTCTAATTCGGATAAATGAACGATTATAACTCTTGTTTATGATGATCTTTTAGCAATGAAATTTGTAATTCCGAACAAACATGGCGCGCAAAACCAGAGCCCGCTTCTTCGTACATATTGTAAACTTGATTAACACCGAACTCATTTAATTCCACCTCATCGCTTTGATAGTGTGCAAGTGCGGCGACTTTAAAACTGCAGCTGTTAATTTTATTAAGTTGCTCTGCTGCATAACGATTACCATTATGATCCGGCATTGCCAATAAAATAAGTTTAATATTATCTGTTAGCTGTAATTTATTCCAAAAATCTGAATCTAAGGCATCACCGGTTATTACCCGTCTTCCACGGGCACGATGTGCCAGCGTTTTTTGATGATTGTAATCAATACCCATTACCCGTTCACCGTAGGTTATCTTTAGGGCCTCATAGGCCCCCGTTCCAATCTGACCCATCCCTAATACTAATATTTGAGCATCGCCCACCCGCACTGGCCGATCATCTTTATGCAAACGTTTTGCCTGAAAACGTTTTAAAGGACGGCTAAAGCGGCTGTAGATAGTATCCGCATATTTATTTAATAATGAGGCGATAATAAAGCTAAAGGAGACGGCAATGGCGATGATAATCAACCAATCCTGAGATAACCAACCTTTATGGGTGGCAAGGGCCGCAACAATTAAGCCAAATTCACTGTAATTTGCCAATGAAAATGAACTGAACAGAGAAGTCCGTGAGCGTAATTTAAATCGACTTAAGGTAAGGAAATAAAGTGCAATTTTTCCTAATAATAAAATGGATAAAATACCGGCAACCATAACATGATCAATATTTGGCAATCCACCCAAGCCGATGCTCAAAAAGAAGCAGATTAAAAACAGCTCTTTCAGATTAAATAAAGATTTGGCCATGTTTTTAGCACTGGGGTGTCCCGCAAGCAGCATTCCTGCGATTAGTGCGCCTAAATCTGCCTTTAAGCCGGCAAATTCAAATAAACCCGCTCCGACAACCAGCGCTAAAAAGAAACCGTATAAAACTAATAACTCGCCGTGACCTGCTCTATCTAATAGTTTAAATAAAAGAGGGCGGATAAGGGGCAAGCCTAATAATGCAACTGCCCAAATTGATGGCATTTCCCCGATCGAAATGGTTAAAAACAGCACGGCAAAAATATCCTGCATGATCAAAATACCGATTGCTATCCTGCCATAAAGTGAGTTTGTTTCACTTTTTTCTTCCAGAATTTTGACCGCAAAGACGGTACTTGAAAAACTTAATGTAAAGGAGACAAGTACTAACTCCATTATTTTGAGATCAATAAAAAATATTAAACCAACCATTTTTAAGGACGCTAACAGCAGGGTATAAAAAATAATACTGGCGATAAGATGAATACTTGCGCCTCCCCAAACTTCGCTTTTAAAGAGGGTGCGGATATCTAATTTTAATCCGATAGAAAATAGTAATAGAGTGACGCCTAAATTCGACAGGCTAATCAACCCTTCACTGGATTCAAAGCCGAAAAAATTAAGGACAAAACCTGCTATTAAAAACCCGACCATGGGCGGTAAGCTGGTGAAGTTAACCACCATGCCGAAGGTAAATGCGGTGCCAATAAAAAGTAGTATAGAAAAATCCATATGAAGCTCATTTGATAAAGGGGAGAAGTAATGCCGATGACACCTTGCAGTTCAATTTAATCGCTGCTTTATTATATTTTTCTGCGCATTTAAAACCTTTTAATAAAAAAGAGGGTGACAAATTTATTTTATAATATTTTACAATATTTTGACATGAATAAGTTAAAACAATTAGGTTAGAAAAATGAAGGAGCAACCTTGCCGATTGTTTTATTTTCAGCGTCATTATCGGCCAGGTAGATTTTATCCGGGGATTGTTTTTGTTGTGCTTTTAGTAACTCAATATGCTCAGGCAGTGAATAAGTTAGAAAGGTTGTTGTATCGGGCCATTTTCGCTGCACGACTACTTTAATGCCATCATTCAATAACCATTGAAAACTTACCTCGCCTTTTATAGGGTCACCTTCAGAGGTATCTGGTTGATCATATTTTTGTTGCACTATCTCTTTAATACGAAAAATTAAACTGGGATCACTTCTGCCTATAAAAGTATATTGTGCACTGGCAAAATAATCTTCACGCGTATAGGTTATCTCCAGCTGACTTGTGCCTTCAATGGCAGCACCCGTAAAATAAGTGTCTGACCAGTCAGCCAGGTTTTCAGAAATAACGGTTATCTTTTTATTTTTAATTTCCTTGGATAATACCTGTCTATTGGTGCAGGCTATCGGCACTGAAAAAAGTTCTGTTGTGGCATTTTTTAAACAAAATTTGTGTTCAGATAGTTTTTGATAGTTAACTTTAGACCAAGCTTCAGGGGATTTTTGATATAATGCCAGCGCGCGCTCAATATCCATGGGCACACCTATACCCTGCTCATAATAAGCTGCCAAATGCGCATTTGCATACAGATTTCCTAATGAGACAGCCTTTTGATAGTAATCAAATGCTTTCGATTTATTAATTTTTATTCCCTGTTCACCCTTTTCATAAATAAGACCAAGGTGATAATAAGCTTGGGGATGATTTTTGATTGCAGCATGCTTGTACCAATTAATCGCAATGCGGATGTTTTTCTCGATACCGCTGCCATTTTGATAGAGCTTGGCAAGTTTATATTGTGCAGTACTGTCACCCTTATTTGCCGCGCTTTTGTACCATTTCATAGCTTGTTCTAAATTGGTTTTTCCCGCTTTACCATTTTCGTGAAATTCACCCGCTTTATAGGCCGCAGGCGCAAAATTTTTCAGCGCTGATGCTTGGTATAGCGAGTGCGCACGCAGGTTATCCTGAACAACGCCATGGCCAAGTTCATAGAATTGAGCAAGGTAAAAAGTTGCACTGGCATTACCCTGTGAGGATGCTTTTTTATACCATTTGATAGCTGCGTGATAATCTTGTTTAACACCTTTACCCAATCGGTAAATGTTGGCCAAATGGAGCTCTGCAGAGAGATATCCTTGTTCTGCTGCTTTACTAAACCAAAGAAAACTTTGCCGATCATTTTGCAGTGCACCGTTACCATCTTGATAGTGTAAGCCTAATTGGAATTGGGATTCTGCATCTCCTTGATTAGCGGCTTTTAAATACCATTTTACCGCACTTTGAGGGCTTGCTGTCACACCTGTCCCCTGGTCATAGAGCGACGCTAGAACAGCTTGTGCTGCAATATTATTCTGAATTGCAGCTTCTTTGTACCAATGGGCAGCTTGCTTGATATCTATTAAAACCCCTTGTCCACTTTCATACATCCAGGCTAAAGCATATTGCGCGGCAGGATCTCCCTGCTTGGCTAATTTTTTCCATAATGAAACTGCATGTGCGTAGTCACCGGCCTGAGCGGCTTCATAAGCGTCATTAAAATCAGAGCGAGCGAAAGCATTCGAGCTTAATAAGACCGCACTAAGGAGGGTAATAGCAGCTAACTTAAACACAGTAATAATTCATTAAATTTAAATCCAGGAGTGTCAGTTTTACTTCTATAGATATCATTTATTTAGTAAAATGCTAAGCAATAGGGTTCATCTCTACGTTTTCATTATTTTTCATTATTTTTTATTATATAGGGAGTTATCGTTGGTGATCGCTATAATTTCGCAGAGAGATTAATTATTTGTGAAAGATATCACTGTTAATAACTTTATGTCTCATATTTTTAGCATTATTAGACTTGACTAATTAAAGTGATTAGTCTAGATGGAATAGTGGTTTAAAGTTCGTAAAATCATGATGTTGTGAATATTACCAAGCGGCAAAAACAGGACGGGTAAGATTTATTATCACGTATTTTATAATATAACTTAGTGTCACTGCCTGAGCATGCGTCTTTTACTGATAATGTTCTTTAAAACAACATCTTGAATTAGAAGTTAATCATCTGAACTGAGGTTTTTTGGTACTGGTTATATTGACTGCGGCATTATTTTTTCGAATCAAGATGGTAAGGAGAGAAAATCTGCTGTCGAGCAAAGGGAACAGATCATTTTACTGAGGCTGATAAACCAATAGGTTGGTGAAAGTTATCCTGTCAACTTTGAGTTAAAACAGGCGATTTATCGCTATTGATGAGCTTAATAGGTTGCCAGTACAATATCCTGCTTGGATTTTGAGCAGCAGGTTAACACCTCGCCATCCCGAAGATAGGCCATTGGGTAGTTTATATAGTCAGCTTGTCCGCTAATTAATCGGCAGCGGCAAACACCACAATGACCATCACGGCAATGATATTCCTGCTTAATTGCTTGAGCTTCCAAATTCTCAAGCAATGTTTTTTCACTGTCGAGGGGATATTCAATCCCGTTGACAGTTATTTTTTTACTCATAACGACTGCAAATAAGAGCGTTGCTGAGAAGCTGTTTATAATTCAAAGGTACTGAGATCTTCACTGTCAACTTTACTGTCAATTTGCCCTACCAGATAGGAACTAATTTCCGTTTCCTGCGGAGCAACCTGTACGTTATCACTGACCAGCCAATTATTAATCCATGGAATGGGATTACTCTTAACTTCAAATTCTGGGGCATAACCAATTGCCTGCATACGCAGATTTGAAATATATTCAACATATTGGGATAATATTTGTTCATTTAGGCCAATCATTGATCCATCTTTAAACAAATATTTAGCCCAATCTTTTTCTTGCTGAGCCGCTTTTAAAAATATTTCCCGCCCTTCAGCAAAGCATTCAATAGCAATCTCTGCCATTTCAGGATCATCTTTTCCATCAGCCCAAAGATTTAAAATTTGTTGCGTCGAATTGAGGTGAAGGGCTTCATCCCGCGCAATTAATTTGATTATTTTTGCATTACCTTCTAATAAATCACGCTCGGCAAAGGCAAATGAACAAGCAAAAGAAACATAAAAACGAATGGCTTCTAAGGCATTAACTGAACAGATACAAAGGTAAAGTTTTTTCTTAATGGCGCGCAGGTTTAATTTTTCAACTTGGTTTTTCAGGTTGATATAATCAATGTCATTTTGTTCCAATCCATGCAGTTGCATAAACTGTGTGGCATGGATTAACGCATCATAATAGCCGGAAATATCTGTTGCGCGCTTTTGAATTTCGACATTAGTGACGATATCTTCAAAGATTTCAGCGGGTTCAGTAAATAGATTACGTAAAATATGGGTGTAACTGCGACTGTGAATAGTTTCAGAAAATGACCATGTTTCAATCCAAGTTTCAAGTTCTGGTAATGACACAATCGGCAGTAGCGCAATATTGGGGCTACGACCCTGAATTGAATCTAATAATGTTTGGTATTTTAGATTGGAGATGAAAATATGCTGCTCATGATCCGGTAAGTTTAAAAAATCGATACGGTCACGGCTTACATCAATCTCCTCTGGTCGCCAGAAAAACGATAACTGTTTTTCAATTAACATTTCAAATACAGCAAAGCGTTGTTGGTCATAACGCGCTACATTGACCGGATTGCCAAAGAACATGGGTTCCTTCATTGCATCATTAGGAATTGTCGAGAAAGTTGTATAAGCCATAGAATGCTCCAGATGAACGTTTGATTTATGAATAAAGAGTCTAAAATTTTTTGTTGTTAGCGAGGCTAATCAAGTTTAATTATAAGCAATAGAATGCTCAGCTTATAATATTAAGCGAGCATTCTTTTTGTCGTTAGCGTTGATTATATCTTACATGCACCGCCCGCACAGTCATCTGCTTCTTCTATCACGTTTTCATCGTCTGCACCATCGCGGGTATTGTGGTAATACAATGTTTTAACACCCATTTTATAAGCAACCAATAAGTCTTTTAAAAGATTAGTCATCGGCACTCGTCCTTCAGAAAAACGTTTTGGATCGTAATTCGTATTGGCTGAAATTGCTTGATCGATGAATTTTTGCATTATGCCAACTAATTCAAGGTAACCTTGATTGTTGGGAATATCCCACAATAACTCATAGTTTTGTTTATATTTTTCATACTCAGGCACTACCTGCTTCAAAATACCATCTTTACTTGCTTTAACGCTTACAAAACCGCGTGGTGGTTCAATACCATTAGTCGCATTCGATATTTGACTCGATGTTTCAGAGGGCATTAATGCCGATAAGGTAGAATTACGTAAACCGTGTTTAACAATATCACTGCGCAGGGTTTCCCAATCGAGGTGATACTGTTCATCACAAATATTATCTAATGACTTTTTGTACGTATCAAGCGGTAAAATACCCTGTGCATAACGTGTTTCGTTAAATTTAGGGCATGCACCACGTTCGAAAGCCAGTTTGTTGGAGGCTTTCAAAAGATAATATTGAATAGCTTCAAAGGTTTTATGGGTTAGATTGTTGGCGCTGCCATCTGAGTATTTAACGCCGTTTTTAGCTAAATAATAAGCGAAGTTGATAACCCCTATGCCTAATGTCCGACGTGCCATACTGCTGTTTTCAGCCGCTTTTACCGGGTAATCCTGGTAATCCAGTAAGCTATCTAATGCGCGCACTGCAAGTTCTGCAAGCTCTTCGAGTTCATCAAGTGACTCAATTGCGCCCAAGTTAAATGCCGATAAGGTACACAGGGCAATTTCACCTTCTTCATCCATAATGTGCTGCATGGGTTTAGTCGGCAAGGCAATTTCAAGGCATAAGTTACTTTGACGAATAGGGGCAACCTTACTGTCAAAGGGACTGTGCGTATTACAGTGATCCACATTTTGAATGTAGATTCGGCCCGTACTGGCGCGTTCCTGCATTAGAAGAGAGAACAACTCAACGGCTGGAATGCTTTTTTGACGAATCTCAGGATCACCTTCGTATAAATTATACAAACGCTCAAATTCATCTTGATCTTCAAAAAAAGCATCGTATAAACCGGGGACATCCGAGGGACTGAACAAGGCTATATTTCTTTTGTCGATCAGGCGTTGATAAAATAATCGGCTTAGTTGGACTCCGTAGTCGAGATGACGTATGCGGTTGGAGTCAATGCCTCGATTATTTTTTAAAACCAATAAAGATTCAACTTCCAAATGCCAGACAGGGTAAAAAACCGTTGCTGCACCGCCACGTACGCCACCCTGTGAGCATGATTTTACTGCGGTTTGGAAGTGTTTGTAGAATGGAATACAACCCGTATGGAAGGCCTCGCCGCCTCGAATAGCACTGCCCAGTGCACGAATACGACCGGCATTAATACCGATCCCGGCGCGTTGTGAAACATATTTAACAATTGCGCTGGATGTCGCGTTGATCGAATCAAGACTATCACCCGTTTCAATCAATACACATGAACTAAATTGACGCGTTGGTGTGCGGACGCCGGCCATAATAGGGGTCGGTAATGAAATTTTAAATTGTGAAACCGCATCATAAAAGCGTTTAACGTAAGATAAACGTATGGCAGGTTCATAATTGGAAAACAGGCATGCTGCCACCATCATGTAAAGAAACTGTGCACTTTCATAAATATCACCGGTGACACGGTTTTGAATGAGGTATTTACCCTCAAGCTGTTTTACTGCGGCATAAGAAAACTTTAAATCACGATCATGAACGATAAATTTTTCCATCTCTTCAAACTCTTGCTTGCTATAGTCTTCAAGAAGATGCGTATCGTACTTGCCTTTAGAACACATTTTACTGACGTGTTCAAAGATACTTGGCGGTGTAAAACGTCGATAAGCTTTTTTACGCAGATGGAATACCGCAAGATGTGCCGCTAAATATTGGTAGTCTGGTGATGCTTCTGAGATAAGATCAGCGGCCGCTTTAATAATAGTCTCATGGATATCATCGGTACGGATACCATCATAAAACTGAATATGTGAATTTAATTCAACCTGAGAGACCGAAACATTTTTTAAGCCTTCTGCAGCCCAAGTGATAACTCGGTGAATCTTATCAAGATCAATGCGTTCTCTTTTGCCATTTCGTTTTGTGACAAATAGGTTTTTTTTCATTCAGGATACCTTA
Organism: Psychromonas sp. MB-3u-54; assembly: GCF_002836415.1. GTDB lineage: Bacteria > Pseudomonadota > Gammaproteobacteria > Enterobacterales > Psychromonadaceae > Psychromonas. The sequence goes on from NZ_PJBP01000124.1 coordinate 20,363, forward strand.
TATCTAGCGACAACTGTGTTACTTAACATGCAGTTTTAATAGTGTTGCTCATTGGTCAAAAACACAACATATTGTGTTTGATAGCGCGAGGTGACACAAGATAAAGCTTTTTAAGTTTTTTTCAAGCAAATGTTTTTAGCTTTACAGTGGATAAAATTGTGGATAACTAGCGCATAAAAAAACAGGTTAGTATTAACTAACAAATAGCTTAAGGGAGGGGCTGAGATCAATGAAATGCAACCTTTATTTTTAACTGTAAATAATAATTATATCAGCAAATATAATTAGGAATAAAATTTCACTAACTTCTCTTCTATTCCTGTTTTTGCATTTCTACCGATTACACGCGGGCAAAAATAAGAAAAACTTTTCAATTATTGCGTGCTGCCTGTTTAATATAGCAGGTTAATAATAAATGCCATTGCGATTCATACCATTCAAATTTAAAAAGTAATATTGCGGGAAAGATGATGAAACTAGCTATGGAAGAAAATAGTGACAATAATCAGCTTATGGTGAGATTGTTCGTTCGGCAATCGGCTTGCTTAATAAGACGAATAGAATGGCAGAGAAGCAGGGGATTTATACTTCTCTGTTAATAAGATCCTGTAAATCTGGTTACAGGGCTTTTGTACACCTTAGCATGTAATTAACATTGACATTTTTAGTAATAACAAACTCGCTCTGCAGCGGATTAAATTCAACACCGCATAAATCTTCACAGGTTAATGTGGTGCTATCAATAGCTGTTAATAACTGTGAAGGGCGAATAAATTTTTCATATTCATGGGTGCCTTTAGGTACCCATTTCAATAAATGCTCGGCACCAACAATCATCATTAAATAAGCCTTGAAGGTTTTATTAATAGTCGAAAAATAAACCGTACCACCCGGTTTGACCAAATCGCAACAAGCTTGCACAATAGAGGCAGGATCCGGCACATGCTCTAACATCTCCATGCAAGTCACCAAATCAAATTGACCCGCATGTTGTGCCGCAAACTCCTCTGCGGTTATTTTTTGATACTGTACTTTTGTTTGCGTCTCTAATGCGTGCAGCTTTGCAATTTGTAACGCAGCATGGGCCATATCGATGCCTGTTACATTCGCGCCTTGTTTTGCCATGCTTTCACTGAGAATACCGCCACCACAGCCAATATCTGCAATCGACTTGGCAAATAATCCCTCGCTGCCCTGCTCTATATAACGTAACCGAGTGGGATTAAGCATATGCAATGGTTTGAAGTCACCTTCTAAATCCCACCATTGTTCAGCCATTGCGGAGAACTTTTCAATTTCTTTTGGATCAACATTGTTTGCAGTTGTACTTTTATTGACTGACATGAAGCTTTACCCGGTTTTTGTAGATGAGGCATTATAACGAGTAAAAAAGATAAAACAATTAACCTGAGTCCCGCTAATAGCGCGGCAAAAATATTTAAAATCGTGATCATCCCTAAGCCGAGACGTTTCAGCGTATCAAGTTGGGAAAGGCGATTAGAAAGCTAAAATTAACCGCCTGTAGAAGTTTTAGATAAAAATTAATTTGTATAAAAAAACATCACAAATGACATCCTACCGCTTATTTGCGCCATAGATTGATTCTGAGCTTATATTAATTGAAAAATGCCGCTGAATTCATCTCTTCACCAATAATATGTGGTAGAATGCACAACTCTAAAAAATTTCAATCGATATACTAATAAAATAAGGATCTTGGCCTCTATGAGCGAATTTGTATCAGACGTTTCTCCGATCAACATTGAAGATGAATTAAAGAACTCTTATCTTGAATATGCAATGAGCGTCATTGTCGGGCGAGCTTTACCCGATGTACGCGATGGTCTTAAACCGGTTCACCGCCGTGTTTTATTTGCCATGAATGTATTGCGTAATGACTGGAATAAACCTTACAAAAAATCAGCCCGTATTGTTGGTGATGTGATCGGTAAATATCACCCGCACGGTGATACAGCGGTATACGATACTATTGTTCGTATGGCGCAAGATTTCTCCCTTCGTTATATGCTCGTTGACGGCCAGGGTAACTTTGGCTCAGTCGATGGCGATAGTGCGGCAGCAATGCGTTATACGGAAATTCGTATGCAGAAACTGGCGCATGAATTATTAGCCGATTTAGAGAAAGAAACCGTTGATTTTGTGCCGAACTATGATGGTACAGAGTTTATTCCTGAAGTAATGCCAACAAAAATTCCTAATTTGTTAATTAACGGATCATCCGGTATTGCGGTCGGTATGGCAACCAATATTCCACCTCATAATTTAGGTGAAGTCATCGACGGTTGTTTAGCGCTGATTGAAGATGCTGACATTACGATTAATGAATTAATCGAATTTATTCCCGGACCTGATTTCCCGACTTCAGGTATTATCAATGGCCGTAAGGGTATTGTTGATGCTTACCACACGGGCCGTGGAAAAATAAAAGTGCGCGCAAAAGCGGATATTGAAGTGAATGATAAAACCGGTCGTGAAACGATTGTGGTGCATGAACTTCCTTATCAGGTTAATAAAGCGCGTTTAATTGAAAAAATTGCTGAATTCGTAAAAGATAAAAAAATAGAAGGTATTAGCGCGTTACGTGATGAGTCCGATAAAGACGGTATGCGGATGGTGGTTGAAGTTAAACGTGGCGAAGTGGGAGAGGTCGTTTTAAATAACCTTTACGCACAAACCCAAATGCAGGTTACCTTTGGTATTAATGCCGTGGCGCTTGATCATGGTCAACCCAAGCTATTTAACCTCAAAGAAATGTTGGAAGCCTTCATTTTACACCGACGTGAAGTGGTTACGCGCCGTACTGTATTTGAGCTGAAGAAAGCGCGAGAACGTGCACATATACTTGAAGGTTTAGCTATTTCGCTGGCAAATATAGAACCTATCATTGCATTGATTCGCCATTCAGCGACACCGGGCGAGGCTAAAATCGCGTTACAGGCACAGGGTTGGAATCTAGGCCATGTGTCGGCAATGCTTGAAGCATCAGGTGTTGATGCGGCCCGTCCCGATGGTTTAGCCATTGAATTTGGTGTCCGTGATAACCAATACTTTATGACGGAAGTACAAGCGCAGGCTATTCTCGATTTACGTTTACAAAAACTAACCGGTCTTGAACACGAAAAAATATTAACTGAATATAAAGAGCTGCTTGAAATTATCGCGGCATTATTATTTATCCTCGAGAGCCCTGAACGTTTGATGGAAGTTATCCGTGAAGAGTTAGCCGAAATTAAAGCCAACTATGCTGATCCTCGTCGTACTGAAATCGCCGCGAGTGAAACCGACCTGAGCATGGAAGATTTAATCACTGAAGAAGATGTAGTGGTCACGCTTTCCCATGAAGGTTATGTTAAGTACCAACCCTTAAGCGATTACGAAGCACAACGTCGTGGCGGTAAAGGAAAGGCGGCAACTAAGATGAAAAATGAAGATTTCATCGAAAAACTATTAGTTGCAAGCACCCATGATACGATTTTATGTTTTTCCACCCGCGGCCGTTTATATTGGCTGAAGGTATTTCAGTTGCCGTTAGCGTCACGTCAGGCACGTGGTCGTCCTATCGTTAATATTCTACCCCTTGAAGAAGGCGAACGTATTACCGCAATTTTACCTGTGCGTGATTATGCCGATGATAAATTTGTCTTTATGGCAACCGCCAACGGAACGGTCAAGAAAACCGCACTAAGCGCTTACAGTCGTCCGCGTAACAGTGGTCTGATTGCAATCAATCTAAATGAAGATAATGAATTAATCGGCGTTGGTATCACCGACGGCAGCAATGAAATCATGATTTTCTCCGATGCCGGTAAGGTTGTGCGCTTTAAAGAAGCAGAAGAAAGTCCTGTGCTTGATGAAAACGGTGCACCGGTATTAGATGAAGAGGGTAACCCTGAAATCAAGGTTAAAGGTGTTCGTGCAATGGGGCGTACCGCAACCGGGGTTCGTGGTATTAAATTAAAAGCGGGCGAAAAAGTTGTGTCCTTGATTATTCCAAACGAAACAGGCCATATCTTAACCACGACTGAAAATGGTTACGGTAAACGTACACCACTTTCAGACTACTCGTCTAAGAGCCGCGCAACGCAAGGTGTTATCTCCATTAAAGTAAGCGAGCGTAACGGTAAAGTGGTGGGTGCGGTGCAAGTTGATACAAACGACGAGATCATGCTGATCACCAACAGGGGAACCTTAGTACGTACCCGCGTGAGTGAAGTGTCAGTGGTCGGGCGTAATACTCAGGGGGTGACGCTGATCCGCACCGCAGAAGACGAGAAAATCGTTGCTCTGCAACGCATTGAGGAAATCGAGGATCTGCCCGTTTACGAAGAAGACGAGGAAACCGGCAGTGCAATGGCTGCGTTAGACGCTGAAACTGATGTTGATCAAGAAGGTCAGGAAATTGGCAGTGAAACGGCTACATTAGACGCTGAAACTGATGTTGATCAGCCAGACGAAGTATAACCATAAGTCATACTCAAATTACTTGAATTTTCCTGTTCAAGTAATTTGGGTAGAAAGGTTTTAAAAAACGGCTTTTGCCGTTTTTTTTGTTTTCGAAGATAAAGAACGGGTAGAGAGATTAACGCTTAAGTAAATAGGCGTTTTTTATTGATAATCTTATTTTAAAAAATAAAAAGTGTCAAAAATTAATCATTCTAGCTTAAGTTTGTTGGCACTAGCTGTTTCTTCATTCTACATTTAATGCTAGTTTTACCACCCTAAATAATTTAATTCACCCTTTAATACCAATTCCATTAATTAAGTGATCTGTTTAGGCGCCGGAAAAACGCATGAAAGCAAGGCATTGATTGCAGTAACTAGTTGTTCTAATTGCAAAATCAATAACAAAGACTAAAACGTAGTTTTATGTCTAGCTAGCATGTGTTTTAACAAGCATAAATGGGCATGAATTTAAAGGATTTGGTATAATATCCTAAAGAAGAAAACCGATGAGTAAAATATTTAATTTCTGCGCAGGTCCGGCTATGTTACCTGAAGCCGTTATGCAAAAAGCACAAGAAGAGTTTTGTAACTGGCAAGGGCTGGGGGTTTCTGTGATGGAAATCAGCCACCGTAGTCCAGAATATATCGAAATGGCAGAACAAGCTGAGCAGGATCTGCGTGATTTGTTGGCTGTACCTGATAATTATAAAGTACTTTTTTGTCATGGTGGCGGACGCGGGCAATTTGCCGCGGTGCCATTAAATCTGCTGGGTGATAAATTGGATGTGGATTATTTAATTACCGGGCAATGGTCAAAATTAGCGGTCGATGAAGCGAAAAAACACGCCCGTGTGACCGAAACCAGTGTCCTCAACAAAACAGCCGAGGGTAAGGTAAGTGTTAAAGCTGCAGCTGACTGGAATATTAATGCGGGTGCGGCTTATGTGCATTACTGCCCCAATGAAACAATCGAAGGTATTGAAATTTTTGAAACACCTGAGACAGGTGTTGTGCCGCTGGTAGCCGATATGAGTTCAACGATTTTGTCCCGTCCGATTGACGTTTCTAAATTTGGTGTTATTTACGCGGGCGCACAGAAAAACATCGGTCCGTCGGGCTTGGCAATTGTGATTGTACGTGAAGATTTAATCGGTAAAGCACGCAAAGTCATCCCGTCTATTTTTGATTACCAAATACAGGCGAATGCCGGATCAATGTTCAATACGCCGCCAACTTATTCATGGTATCTGGCGGGCCTCGTTTTTAAATGGTTAAAAGAGCAGGGTGGTTTGGTCGAAATAGAAAAGAAAAATATAGCAAAAGCCGATTTACTTTATCATTTTATCGACAGTTCTACGTTGTATCGCAATAATGTCGACAAATCAGTGCGCAGCCGGATGAATATTCCCTTTCAACTTGCGAATGAAAACTTAAATGCGCTTTTCCTGAAAGAGTCTACAGACGCTAATCTTATGACTCTCAAAGGTCATCGGGCAGTAGGCGGAATGCGTGCCAGTATCTACAATGCGATGCCGATTGAAGGTGTGCAGGCGTTAGTTGATTTTATGGCAAAGTTTGAAGCTGATTACGCGTAACATTGACTGAGAATCGGCACTTAAAAAACACCCTAAACCATCCTGTTTAAACACCCTCAGTCAATGGGGGTGATACTCGGTTAACAAATTGCTATTAGAAATTAAGGATCAAAGATGAGCTGTGATTTTTTAACGCTTGCTAATGCGGGGGTGCAAAAACTGCATCCCTACCAAGCCGGTAAACCAACGTCTGAATTAGAACGTGAACTCGGCATCAGTGATATTGTCAAACTGGCTTCCAATGAAAATCCGTTAGGTCTGAGTGAGAAAGTGAAATCTGCACTGCACAGTGAGCTTGCTGAATTAACCCGCTATCCCGATGCCAATGGTTTTGACCTTAAGCAGGCACTCGGCTACAAATATAACGTCGGATTAAATCAGATAACCCTCGGCAACGGCTCAAATGATTTGCTTGAATTGGTTGCGCGGGCATTTGTAAGCCCTGAAAATGAAGTGATCTTTGCGCAATATGCTTTTGTCGTTTATCCAATAGTGACACAAGCGATTGGTGCAACAGCGGTGGTTGTACCGGCAAAAGATTACGGTCATGATTTAGATGCGATGGCAGCAGCGGTGACTGATAAAACAAAACTTATTTTTATTGCTAATCCTAATAACCCCACGGGCACATTTTTAGAACCGGCTGATATTCTGGCCTTTTTGAGCAAAGTACATGCGCATGTATTAGTGGTATTGGATGAAGCCTATTTTGAATATGTGGCGGCGGACAGGCGCGGTAATGCTATCGCATGGATTAAAGATTTTCCCAATTTAATTGTTTCCCGAACCTTCTCAAAAGCCTACGGTCTTGCGGGATTGCGTGTCGGTTACAGTATTTCAAATCCGCAAATTGCAGATATCCTTAACCGCGTGCGCCAACCCTTTAACTGCAATGCTCTAGCGCTTAAAGCGGCTGAGACCGTTTTACAAGATGAAGAGTATTTACAGCAAGGCATTAAATTAAATAATGCGGGTATGGCAGACTTAAGCGCATTTTTCAGTGAACATAACCTTGAATATATTCCTTCAATGGGGAACTTTATTACGGTCAATGTCGGAAAATCAGGTGATCAGGTATATCAACAGTTATTACATGAAGGTGTGATTGTTCGCCCGATAACGGGCTATGGCTTAAGCGAGCATTTGCGCATTAGCATCGGCCTGTTCGATGAAAACCAGCGTTTAAAACAAGCCTTAGTTAAAGTGCTTAAGTTAGATCAAAAATAGAGAATATGATGGAACAATTATTGTTAAACCCGATCAAAAAAGTCGATGGCGAAATTAACCTGCCTGGCTCTAAGAGCCTTTCTAATCGTGCGCTTTTACTGGCTGCTTTAGCGCAAGGCACAACCACCCTGACCAACCTTCTAGACAGTGATGATATTCGTCATATGTTAAATGCATTAAAAAAATTAGGGGTCAATTATCAGCTTTCAAAGGATAAAAAACAGTGCGTTGTTGAGGGATTAGGACGGGCGTTTACTACTGCTGAATCAGGTCTGTTAGAGCTCTTTTTAGGGAATGCCGGCACCGCGATGCGCCCTTTATGTGCCGCTTTGTGTTTAGGTCAAGGCGAATACATTCTAACCGGTGAGGCGCGTATGTTTGAGCGTCCGATCGGCAGTTTAGTAGATGCACTACAGCAGGCCGGTGCACAGGTCACTTACCTTGAAAATGAAAATTATCCGCCACTTAAAATCAAAGGGACGGGGCTTAAAGGCGGTAAAATAAAAATTGACGGCAGTGTTTCCAGTCAGTTTTTAACCGCTTTTTTAATGGCCGCACCGATGGCAGCTGAAGATACTGAAATTGAAATAGTCGGTGAATTAGTGTCTAAACCTTATATTAAAATCACCCTGCAAATAATGCATGATTTTGGCATTGATGTTGATAATAAAAACTTCGAACGTTTTATTATTAAAGGCAAGCAAACCTATAGTGCGCCCGGGCATTATTTAGTTGAAGGGGACGCCTCTTCAGCTTCTTATTTTTTAGCCGCCGGCGCGATTGCCGGGGGCTGTATTAAAGTGACCGGTATCGGTAAAAACTCGGTTCAGGGTGATATTCAGTTTGCCGATGCATTGCAGGCGATGGGGGCAAAAATCGAATGGGGTGATGATTTTATTAAAGCCAGTAAAGGGCAGTTAAAAGCCATTGATATGGATATGAATCATATTCCCGATGCCGCAATGACCATTGCCGTTGCCGCGCTCTTTGCAACGGGTACAACTAAAATTCGCAACGTTTATAACTGGCGGGTGAAAGAGACCGACCGCTTATACGCGATGGCAACCGAGCTTCGCAAAGTCGGTGCAACCGTTGTTGAAGGGCATGATTTTATTGAAGTCACCGCACCTGAAAAATTAATTCATGCGGAAATCGATACCTATGACGATCACCGTATGGCGATGTGCTTTTCATTAGTGGCCTTAGGTAATACCACGGTGACTATCAACGACCCTAAATGTACCTCGAAAACCTTTCCGGACTATTTTGAAAAGTTGACCTCAGTAAGTTGTTAATTAAAACACAATAACGCCCACAGGGTGTTATTGTGTTTTAACTTCCTTTTATTCCCAGCCCTGTTTTTTACGGTAGATAGGACATCGAGTAGGACGGCGGCTTTGGGGATATTACCATTACAAAAATTAAGCGCATTGTTTATTGTTTCCCGTTCGACATCCGCTAACGCTATTCTCAAGCGTATTAATAACCTTAACAGGGTACTACTGCGGCTTTTACCAAGCCCGATAGGTATTTAATGGAGCTGGCAGGTGTGCCCAGTCGATCATTATATGTGCTTACCGTGCGCAATATTCCTCAATTAAAGCATTAGCTTATCAAGTATTAATTTGTCCTGTTTTTATCATGTAAATCGCTACTTGCTGAGTGCTTCCAGATTCGGGCGGATTTTACCGCAGCCCAATGCGTCCATTTCGCCGCTTAACTGAATAATCACATTGCCGTTACTGGTATCGATATTTTTAATCTTGATGGCTTAATCCCTTGGTTTTAGAGAGAGTCTTTTTATATTCAAGTTTAACGCATTGATCATGCCCATTTTTATTTTTCAATATAAACGGTTGGTTACATTTAAATCGGTTTTTTTAATATAATTTAATAATGCTTATTCGTATTATGCGAACGCCTTTGCAAAAGAAGGAACACCGGTTGTGCTAGTGGAGGAAAGGCTCTATACCCGTGATAACAAAGCATAAAATCTTTGCTCCTAAGCCTTGATGGATTGTTTTGCTCAATCTATCATCTTTACAATAAGCGACTTGATCAGCGTTTTTATGAGTGTCTAACTCCATGAAAATAATGCTATTGTTATGTCTGGATAAAACAAGAGGAAATAATAGTGAAAAAATCAATAATATTGACTGTTGCCGTATTATCAATATCAGCGTGCAGCACAAGCCCTGATCAAATCCGTTCTGCTGGAGTAGATCAGGTTTTTTCAAGTCAGAAAGATGCTAAAGACGTTGCCGTTTGCGTGGAAAAGAAGTGGTCGACCTGGGTAAATAAATTTGATGACTGGGGTGTGGTCAGGTTAGCTGAAACAGCTGATGGCTATTCTATTTCAGCTCTTAGCTACGGCATTGATCCGGAAGATGGCTCCGGTAAACAGCCTTCCACTGTCAATTACTTGGCAGATATTGACAATAAAGATTCAGGCAGTATCACCAAGCTTTATCAATATTCGCCATTTAACTTCGGGGATAACCCTTTTGTTACTGCCACAGCAGAATGCCAGTAATAGCTGTCTAACCTGCATATCTTAGGCTTTATTCTATTGTCGCTGTTTTGAAAATACTCAATAACGGCGGCAGGCGGAAAAAGTGAGAGCTCTGTTTGAAACCTCCAGCTTCTAGGCCTGTAGAAATAAGCGGATAAGTGAGTCAGAGTAAAAAAACTTGAATACTCACTGGTGTTTGTAATAAATTAACAGGCCATCAGGCTGGAATAGCAACTAAAAAGTAAAAACAAATACAACAAAAGCAGACCTGCAACAAAGCAAATCAACAGCCCCTGAGTTGGTTTTTTTGCTCCTTTGAGATAAAAAAATATCAGGTTTTCTGTCCGCTTCTTTTTTTATAATCAACTTTTTAAATAACGGAATGTAAACATGATTAAAAATATTGACCTCACCATTGACTTAACCATAGACATAACCAAGGCTGAACAACTTTTCAGCGGCAATGAAGTATTTGTCCTGAATATAGTGGCTTCATGGTGCAGCGACTGCACGGCACAGGCTGAAAATTTATCCCTATTTTCACAGTTACTTTCCGCTCAGGGAGTGCCTGTTTATCAACTTAATGTGCAGGATATTAAAAATCAATATCTATCAGCACGGCATGAAGCGCTGACGGTTAAACTAGGCGGGCGTGGTTATCCGCGCACGGTTTTAATGTCAGGCAATAAAATAGTTGATGCAGAAAATGTCGAAATTATCAGTCGCGAGCAACTTGCAGCCTTAGCGGATAAATTTACTCTGCTGTTAAATAAGTCAGCAGAGTAAAGTAAATAGCCGGACAGCTGTTATTTTTAGCTAGTGAAAGGGTTTGTCCTGATTTTTTCTGTTTTAGCCAAGCGTTAAGAAATTTGGCTGTGCAGATCTTTTTTAACCTGCCGTATAACTCACTAGCAATTAACCCTCAGCGCATTCCAAGCTTAGTGATCAGCTGAGCCGGGGACACCCTGATAGTCCTTGCTGATAACCTCAAATGAATCACTGATCAGACAATGATCTATATAGGCGCTGCTGAGCAGACACAGCAACGGTTCTTCCCGCTAACCGCTATAAGACCAGCTGGCAATGTAGGCCAACGCATTGTCGCTGTTGGTTAATAAACTGTTTTTCATTCGTTGCATTAAGTGCTACAGATTATTATTAACAATCCTAAAGCTAGCTTAAAAACCTTTCCTAATTATGTTGAAAAGTTGGCGTCTGCCGGTTTGTAAATAGAGCCTTCAGGCTAAATTAGACGCCCTGTTAATACAGGGCTTTTAAACTGTATTACGATAAGCAGCGCTTTGAGTTTGTTACTTTTAATCGCCAATAACTCAACGAGTCCAAATCCACTGCTCTTATCTTGAATAAATAGGGGATAAATAACCAGGCTAATACCTCTTTTTTGCTTTTCGCGATAGAAAAAATTCAATCGTTACAATAAAGCCATAATACCTTGTGCTATTTACTTTCTTTTCTTGATGAAATATGGCTAGATTGGTAAAGTACGTTACTTTATTTATTCGCCATTAATGGAAAATTTCATGTTTAAAATGTTCCGGGGTATGTTTTCTAACGATCTGTCGATCGATTTGGGAACTGCAAACACGCTTATTTATGTAAAAGACCAAGGCATAGTCTTAAATGAGCCTTCAGTTGTTGCGATTCGTTTGGATAAAAACGGTGCGGGTAAAAGCGTTGCTGCTGTCGGTTATGAAGCGAAGCAGATGTTAGGTAAAACACCTGGTAATATTCAAGCCATTCGCCCGCTGAAAGATGGTGTCATTGCAGATTTTTATATCACCGAAAAAATGCTTCAACATTTTATCAAACAGGTACATAACAATAGCTTTTTACGCCCGAGCCCACGCGTTTTAGTGTGTGTGCCATGCGGATCAACCCAAGTTGAACGTCGTGCTATTCGTGAATCTGCACAGGGTGCCGGTGCACGAGAGGTTTATTTAATTGATGAGCCAATGGCTGCCGCCATCGGCGCGGGTATGCCGGTCTCGGAAGCAAAAGGTTCGATGGTTGTCGATATTGGAGGAGGCACGACTGAAGTTGCGGTGATCTCTTTAAATGGTGTGGTTTATTCTGCCTCGGTACGTATTGGCGGCGATAAATTTGACGAGGCGATCATTAATTACGTCCGTCGTAACTATGGCTGTACTATTGGCGAAATCACGGCTGAACGTATTAAACACAGCATTGCGATTGCGTACCCTATTAACGAGATTAGAGAGATTGAAGTGCGCGGAATGAATGTTGCCGAAGGCGTTCCCCGCAGCTTTACACTTAACAGTAATGAAATCTTAGAAGCCCTACAGGAGCCTTTAAGCGGAATCGTTTCTGCAGTTATGCTGGCGCTAGAGAAAACACCGCCTGAATTGGCGGCTGATATTGCTGAAACGGGCATGGTGTTAACCGGTGGCGGGGCGTTATTATGTGAATTAGACCGGTTGCTTTCAGAGGAATCCGGTATTCCGGTGATCGTTGCTGACGAACCGCTTACTTGCGTGGCTCGTGGAGGCGGTATGGCACTTGAAATGATTGATACCTATGGTCGTGACCTGTTTAACTCAGACTGATAATACGGCGAGTCATGACAGTTATACTCATTAACGGATCGATTTAACGCATTGATAGTCTAGTTATTAATTGATTGACAACCTGTTTGTTTCAATTGTTAGCTAGCTTCTTTAAATTTACCCGGAGTCCCAAGTAGCAGGCATTATTTAATGTGCTTGCTGTGATAACTCTTCCTTAAATAATCTGTCACAATGAAAACAATTTTTACGCGCGGCCCTTCATTTTTATTAAGGCTATCCACAGTGGTAGTCTTTTCGGTTTTTTTATTTGTTGCTGACAGCAAGTTCAATCTCTTTGCATCATCACGTATTTATTTAAATTCTCTGGTCAGCCCGGTGCAATATATTGCGGATCTACCGGAAAAATTATTCAGTGGCATCTCTGCGAGTGTGATGACTCGCCATGAGTTAAAAGCGCGCAATCAACAGTTAGAAAAAGACAATTTACACCTTAAAGCTGACCGCCTATTACTCACCCAATTAGAAAATGAAAACAAACAGTTACGTGAACTACTCAGCTCAAATCGAAGCTTTACCAACAAAAGAATGATCACCGAAGTGATGAGTTTACGCTCGGATCCCTTTTCTCATCAGTTATTGATTGATAAGGGCGCGGTAAACGGTGTTTATGTCGGCCAACCGGTCATTAATGAAGATGGTGTGGTCGGGCAAGTTTCTCAGGTAGGCAGTACAACCAGTCGGGTTTTACTGATTGTCGATGTAAGTCACGGTATTCCGGTGCGCGTTCAGCGTAATGATCTGATTGCCGTGCTCCATGGCAGCGGAGATTGGAATAGGCTAAAGGTGCCTTTTGTGCAAAGTAATGCCGATTTAAAAGAAGGCGATTTACTGGTCACGTCAGGCTTAGGAGGACGTTTCCCGGCAGGTTACCCGGTTGCGACAATAAGCCATGTTGATTACCAAGAAGGCGCAGCTTACGCCGATGTGAGTGCAACCCCGGTTGCTCCCTTGCACCGCAGCCGTTATTTATTATTATTATGGAATGAAGACCAATATAATGAGTCTGATTTATCAAAGGGTAGATTAACAACATCGGCTTTACTCCCGACTGAGAGTGCAGATAATGCAAAGACCCCCCCGGATTCTCTGAACACGGCAGTGACAGACGAAAAAATTGAACCGCTGGAATCAAAAAATGTCATTATTGAGTAACTACCTGGCGATTTACTTTACTTATTTTGCAGGTTTAGTCTTTGCTATTGTACCTCTGCCTATCATGCTGAATGCTTTTCGTCCAGATTGGATGATCCTTATTATTTTTTATTGGGTGTTGGCATTACCACACCGGGTCAGCATCGGGCATGCGTTTATTTTAGGGGTAGTATTTGACCTTGTATTAGGCTCTACATTAGGCATGCATGCCTTATTATTTTCATTTTTAGCCTATATAGTCATTACCAATTACCAACTTTTTCGTTATTTCACCTTAGTACAAACAACCCTGTTAGTTGGTTTGTATTCTTTACTGTCGAAACTGGCGTTATATTTGATGGCATCGAGCTTACAAGACATTATTTTACATAAATCATATTTCTGGTCAGTCTTTACCTCGATGCTGGTTTGGCCTTGGTTTTTTCTTTTTTTGCGTTTTATTCGTCGCCGTTTTAAGGTTGCATAAGCATGGGCGTTTCTATCTATCTTGCATCTAGTTCCCCTCGTCGCAGTGAACTTTTAAGTCAAATAGGAGTCTCATTTGATTTAGTGAAAGCTGACATTGAAGAAAAACCGGAAACGGGTGAAGCTGCGCAGGATTATGTTTTACGTTTAGCGTTACAAAAAGCTCAGGCAGGTTTCAAAAACAGCAATAAAGACAGACCTGTTTTAGGGGCTGATACAATCATTGTTATTGATCAAAAAATATTAGAAAAACCACGCGATAAAAAACATGCTCGAAAGATGCTGCAATTATTGTCGGGGCGGGTTCATCAAGTGTTTACGGCAGTGGCACTGGTACAAAGTATTTATACAAAAAGTACTCTGGTTAAAACCGAGGTGAGTTTTAAAACCTTGAGTGAGCAGGAAATCTCTGATTACTGGCGCTCCGGAGAGCCCGTTGGTAAAGCTGCTGGTTATGCGATTCAAGGGATTGCCGGGAAGTTTATTAACAATATCTCCGGAAGTTACAGTGGCGTTGTTGGCTTGCCGCTTTTTGAGACAGCTGAGCTGCTTGGTGAGTTTATGGAAGCGTTTAACAAAGGTCGTTGAGCTATTAATCTGATTAAAAACTTGCCGGTTTAATTTCATTGTTGAATTAAGTCTCGCTAAATCAATCTCTTGGCACTGAGATGATTGGAAAATTAACTAATTAATTTGTAGTTTAAGGGTGAAAATAAAAACAACTATCAGTATTTATACCCAAGTTTCTTGTGATGCAGCAAGAAACTTGGGTATAAATTGCTGTTTAATATGACTATATTATCAAGCGATAGTGCTTATGAAAGAATTTTAAAGGAAGTAGTCTAATGTCCGTTGAATTATTAATGAATATCACCCCCACCGAAACACGGGTTGCGTTAGTTGAAGGTGGTGTACTACAAGAACTGCATATAGAGCGTCAGGCGACCAAAGGGATTGTTGGTAATATATACAAAGGCAAAGTCAGCAGAGTATTAGCCGGTATGCAAGCCGCTTTTGTCGATATTGGCTTGGAGAAGGCGGCATTTTTACATGCTTCAGACATTGTGCCCTTTACAGAATGTGTAGCCAAAAATGAAAAAGCAAAATTTAAAGTAGCAGATATCTCGCAGCTTGTCCGTCAAGGCCAGGATATTATGGTGCAGGTGGTTAAAGATCCGCTCGGCACTAAGGGCGCCCGTCTCACCACCGATATAACCCTGCCTTCACGTTATTTGGTTTTTATGCCTGGCAGCAGCCATGTTGGTGTCTCACAGCGTATTGAAAGTGCACAGGAACGTGAACGTTTAAAGACCATCGCCCAAAGCTGCTGCGTCAATGATCTGGGGGGCTTTATTATCCGTACTGCGGCAGACAGCGCACCTGAAAATGAGTTGATCAACGATGCGGCTTTTTTACTTCGAGTGTGGCGTAAAGTATTAACGCGTCGTAAGCGGACTGCTAGCAAAAACAGGCTGCTTTACCGAGACTTGGGACTCGCATTTCGTATACTAAGAGATTTTGTTGGTGAGGAAATTGACCGAGTACGTATTGACTCGCGACTCAATTTTAGTCTGATTCAAAAGTTTACCCATGATTTTGTACCGGAACTGGAGGACAAAATCGAATGTTACCGGGGTAAAAGTCCTATTTTTGATCTGTTCGATGTTGAAAATGAAGTGCAGCGTGCATTAGAGCGTAAGGTGGAACTGAAATCAGGTGGATATTTGATTATTGATCAGACCGAAGCGATGACCACCGTTGATATTAATACCGGTGCCTTTGTTGGCCATAGAAATCTTGAAGAGACGATATTTAATACCAATATTGAAGCGACACAGGCCATTGCCAGGCAATTACGTTTACGCAATTTAGGCGGTATTATTATTATTGATTTTATTGACATGCAGTCAGTTGAACATAAACGCCGAGTATTTAACAGTTTAGAACAAGCGTTGGCAAAAGATCGTGTTAAAACAAATATCAATGACTTTTCCCCCTTAGGGTTAATTGAAATGACACGTAAACGCACGCAGGAAAGTTTAGAGCATATTTTCTGTGGTGTTTGTGAGCAGTGCAGCGGTCGCGGTTATGTTAAAACGGTAGAAACCGTTTGTTATGAGGTTCTACGTGAAATATTACGCGTGAATCGTGCTTATGATGCTGATCGTTTTGTTGTTTATACTTCACCCAAAGTGGCAGAGGCATTAACCGGGGATGAATCTCATAATTTGGCTGAACTCGTTCTGTTTATGGAAAAGCCGGTTAAAATTCATGCTGAGCATCTCTATGGTCAAGAACAGTTTGATGTTGTGATGATGTAATAGGGCGGTATATGACATTTAAAAATTTAGGCATTCAATGCGTCGATTCAATCTTTCTTTTCTCCCGTATCGAGTCATAAATTGAAGTTCAGATTGTTTAAATGGCTGAGACGGATATACGCATTAATTGCCGTTAAGCTGTTTATTTTTGCTTTTTTATTAACCTTATTACGCATTGTATTTGTCAGCATTGACGACTATAAAATCTATGCAATGCAATGGTTAAACGAAGAGTATAATGTTAATTTAACCTTTGAAAATATCTCTGCCGGTGTTGACCTTTCAGGACTGATTTTAAATGTCAGTGAGATTGAACTGGTTGATTCGGTTGATCTACCTTATCGGCTTAAACTTGATCATCTGTTCATTTATCTTAATTTTTGGCAGAGTATTAGCGAACAAACATTAGTGTTTAACCGAATATCTGCGCAGGGTGCCGATATTACGATTAAACCAACCCGGAAAAATAGCGCTAAATCTGAAAGCTCCGCTGTCACGACGGCGGCGTTGCAGAAAATCTTATTAGTGCAGCTTAGTAAGTTTTCAATAAAAGATAGCCAACTTCATTTTACCGGTCCCCTGCAACGCAATAAAACCGTTGTGATAGAAAAGTTAAATTGGATAAACGAAGAGGGGCGTCACCAGGGGACAGGTTCTGCTTCAATGCTTAACGGCCTTGCCGATAACTCTTTGGATTTTGTGGTGGATTTGGTTGAACAAAATGATCAACAAAATCCCCCCTTGGCAGGCCATCTTTATGTGGCAGCAGATAACTTCAATATTAGTCATTATTTAACCGATCAAGTGAACAGTAATGCGCAACTCTTTGATGCAGTATTAGGTTTTCAAGCGTGGGCTGAATTTTCGTCTAATACGCTGCAAAAGCTGCAACTGCAGTTAAATAACACCCAATTAAATTGGTCACAATTGGATAAAGATTATCAATGGAAGATAAACAGTGGATTGGTGCAATTTACAAACAGTAATGACCAGTGGTTATTAGACAGTTACTCCCTTGATGTAGAGTCTAATCAAAAAAGATTAAAAGATCTTAATGTGCGAGGGCACGGCACGGCAGCGAGTGCTTATTTTGAACTTGACGGAGTAAATATAAAAGATTTAATGCCTTTATATTTATTACGTTCTGATTTAGCAGAAAAAACCATCGAATCCTTGTTAGCTTTTGACCCCGAGGCACAACTCGATGATTTTGGACTGTTTAAAAACAGTGCGGATAAACTGCAGTTTTCTGCCCATCTAAGTCAATTTAAGAACCAAGCAACAGGGGCAATGCCGGGAATAAACGATGCTCAGATTGAAGTTATTGGTGATACTTCAAAAGGTCAGTTAACTATCAGCTTACCCAATCAGAGTATCAATTTTGATGGACAATTTAGCCGGGAAATGCCGCTTGAAAGTGCGCAACTTAATTTACAATGGTTAAAAATGCCGGCTGGATTTAAAGTCTTTAGTGAGCATAGCGTATTAAATACTCGCGATCTTAATAGCATGACTGCGTTTTCACTTTTTTTCCCCAATCAAGACCAGCAAAAACAAAGCCCCTTTTTAAGCTTGTATAGTTATGCGAATCTCAATGATGCCAGTAAGGCGCAATATTATTTACCCATTAAAGCCTTGGGTAATAAAGTCTTTGATTACCTGCAACCGACCCTGAAAAAAGGACAGGTAAAGGGGGCTAAAATATTATGGTACGGTGCATTAAATCAATATCCGTATCGTCAGAATAACGGCATTTTTCAGGCATGGGTACCCTTGCGGGACTCCGAATACGATTTTTATGGTGACTGGCAGGGGCTCAAAAATCTGGATTTAGATCTACTCTTCGAAAATGACGGGCTTTTAATGAATGCGCGAAGCGCCTCTTTGCAGGCGCTGGAGGTTAAAAAACTGACCGCGAGCATTGACAGTTTAAATCCCAACGGCATTTTAACTGTTAATGCAGAAATTACTGAAGATGCGCAAAAAATAAGCGACTATTTAAAAGCTTCTCCTCTTAAGGAAAGTGTGGGTAAAGCACTCTCGGTGATTGAAGTCGAAAAAAAATTAACCGGTGCACTGACCTTAACTATCCCTTTTAACCAAAAAGCGCAGAACAGCAAAACCCTGGGCACTATTCAGCTGGCAAAAAATAATATTAATATTAGGTTAGCTGAAGATATGATCCTGCCTTTAAAAAACGTGCAGGGACAGTTTAGTTTTATCGATGGCAACTTGACGGCAAATAACCTTCAGGGGCAATTATTTGAACAACCGCTACAGATTTCTTTTAACAGTGAAGCACAACCAGATAGATATCAAGTGAACGCCGACCTGTCAGGAAATTGGGACTTGACGGAATTAACCGAAGCACAAACCATACTGAATCCGTTGAAAATATCAGGACAGTTAGATTGGGCTACCGCGATAAAATTTGATAATCTGCTGGCAAGTGGTTATCAATATAATGTTGCCTTTAATTCTGCCACACGGGGAGTCGATATTGCACTTCCTTACCCCTTTGAAAAAAATGCGTTGCAATCCTGGCCGACAGATATCGTTTTTTCAGGTGACCAGAGCAGCAGCACTGTTGAAGCAAAAATAAAAAACACTTTGTGGTTTAGTGGAACCGTTGACTACCTGCAAAAACAAAATAATACGGCCTATTTTTTGCTCAATATCGGCACAGATAACGTATCTGTAATTGATAAAACCAAGCAGATTATTAATGTTAATCTGGATAACTTGAACATCGCCAGTTGGTATCAACAATGGGTTTTGTTTGATAAGCGCAGCGGCAAGCTTAAAACACAAGAAACAAGCAATCGAGCGATTAAGTTGGATGAAATTAACTTCAACATCAAACATGCTGATTTATTTTCACAATCCTTAAATAATTTAAGGATACGGGCGGTCAACGATCATAAAAAGTGGGATGCAACAGTTGACTCTGATAATTTACAGACAGCCGTGCAATTGCGCAACGGAGAGCCTGTACGACTCGATTTTGATATTAAAAAGTTGAATTTTCAGTCGCTGGATTTAACAAAAATAAAGCAAGAATCGGACTCAAAAAATCAAGTTAAAGATCGTAATTTATTGCAGGATTATCCCGAGATTTTGGTTGATTGCTTAGAGTGTATTTATGGCGATATAAATTTATCGCCGATGCGCCTGCATATTTTTCCTAACAAAAAAAATCTTAATATTAATTACATTAAAATCGGGAATGAGAAAGAATTCAGCGAGATATCAGGCGTTTGGGATCAACGTAAAACTAACTTGATTGTTAAAAGTGTCGGTGACCAGAACAACGACATTGTAAAAAGACTCGGTTATAGCAGCCCGATGATCTATTCTAAAGCTGAATTAAACGGGGCTTTAAATTGGATTGGCGCACCCTGGTCTTTTAATTTAGATTCTTTGAATGGTACTTTTTCTGCCGAATTAACCGATGGTGCTATCACTGAGGTTAATGATAACGGTGCACGTTTATTAAGTTTATTTAGCCTTGATGGGATTCGCCGTACACTCAATAATGAATTTAACAATGTATTTTCAAAAGGTCTGAATTTTGATCAAGCAAACTTTTCAGGTAGTATTACCGATGGTATTGTTAAAAATGATGATTTTTACTTAAATGGCGCTGCCGGGAAAATATCAGGTAAGGGGCTTATCGACTTGCCAAACAACGATACTAATTATCATATTAGTTACAGCCCTGCAATTACCTCAAGTTTACCCGTTTTAACCGCTTTTGTGATCAGTCCGTTGACCGGAGCCGCTGTTTTTATGTTGGCAAAAATTTTAGAGCCTGTTGTCGATACTATTATTCGCGTTGATTTTACGGTTAAAGGTCCGTTGAATTCACCTGAAATCAAACTTATCAATAGAAAAAAAGGTAAAGTAATACTGCAAGACACCGAAGTGCTTCATGAAATAGAAGGACTCAAGCAAAAAAATGCCGAGAGTTAATGCTCATGCTAGCTCTACTTTAGCGCGCTTTAAGTTTATTTCTGCACTCATTTTTACTCATTAGCGCTGCAGGTGGTTATACTAACGCCGGAGTTTATCGAATGGTTATTATGAAAGGGGACTTGCAATGAATTTTAATCTATCAGCAATACAAATGCGCAGTTTGAGTCTTCCAAATGATAATTTAGCACGTTTAGAAGTGTTGTTAGCTAAATTGTCTCCTGCTCCCGGGCAGTTGGTTCTGTTGCCTGAAAATGCACTCTGTATGGCAAACAAAGACCATTATTTGACGTTATCCGAAAATTTGGGAAAGGGTTATTATCAGTCTCTGTTGAGCGTCCTTGCAAAACGTTACCAATGTTATTTAGTCTGTGGCAGTTTCCCGATTAAAAGTACAATAACGAATAAAATATTTACAACTTGTTTGGTGTTTTCGCCCTTGGGCGAACTGATTAGTCACTACCATAAACTGCATCTTTTTGACGCACAGGTCCCGGATAAAAAAGGACTTTATAAAGAGTCAGATACCTTTACTCCCGGGCAGGAAGTTAAGCTCTTTAACTGGGAGTGTGGCGCTTATTCTGTCAAAGTTGGATTAGCTATCTGTTACGATTTACGTTTCCCGGGTTTATTTCAAACATTACGCCAACAGGGAGCTGATATTTTATTACTGCCCGCCGCCTTTACACAGACCACAGGAGAGGCGCACTGGTTACCTTTATTGCAAGCCAGGGCAATAGAAAATCAGTGTTATATTATTGCTGCGAATCAGAGCAGCGCTGAAACCTATGGTCACTCCATGATTATTTCACCCTGGGGTGAAATACTTGAACAATTAGAAGAGGGTGAAGGCAGTATTCACCACTCCTTTGAAAAATCACAGATAGACAAAATTCGTCAAGCTATGCCAATACTTGAGCATAACCGTTTTACAACCTTAAAAGTTTAAAGGAAATATTCATGTCCTTCGATAAAGTATGCGAACGATTTTTAGCCCCTGCACAATTACAAATTAGTGATTTAGAATCTCAGCTTGCAGCCCTTAATAGCAATCAAATTGATTATGCCGATTTTTATTTTCAGTCAAGTCGACATGAATCGTGGTTATTGGAAGATGGGATTGTCAAAGATGGCAGTTATAATATCGAAAAAGGCGTTGGCATCCGTGCGGTTTCAGGAGAAAAAACAGGTTTCGCCTATTCTGATCAAATTTCGCTAAAAGCAATTAAAGAGGCTGCTGATGCCGCTAAAAGTATTGTTAAAAGCGGTCAGGAAAAATCGCTAAAACTTATTTTGCCAACGCCTGCGAAGTTAATTTATGGTGAATCCGATCCTCTACTGAGTTTATCGAGAGATAAAAAAATTGCGCTCCTAAAGCAGGTTGATCAGTTCACCCGTGCCCTAGAGCCTTCGGTCACCGATGTCACTGTCTCCCTAAATGCGATTTATGAAGAAATTCTGGTGGCGGCGACTGACGGTACTTTAGCCACTGATATTCGCCCGTTAGTGCGTTTTAGTTGCTCCGTATTGATTGAAAAAAAGGGTAAACGTGAGCGTGGCAGTGCAGGGGGGGGCGGACGTTTTGATTTGGATTATTTTATTGACAGCAGCGCAGGAGAAGAAGTTGTATTCGGTTATGCGCGTGCGGCCGTTCATCAGGCATTGACCAATATTGAGGCAATTGATGCACCCGCAGGCTCAATGCCGGTGATTGTCGGTGCAGGCTGGCCGGGCGTGTTATTACATGAAGCCGTAGGACATGGTTTAGAAGGTGATTTTAACCGTAAAGGTTCATCGGCTTACGCGGGACGCATTGGTGATAAAGTTGCATCGGAGCATTGTACCATCATTGATGATGGCACTATTGCGGATCGTCGCGGCTCTCTTAATATCGATGATGAAGGCACTAAAACACAACGTAATGTTTTAATCGAAAAGGGTATTTTAAAAGGTTATATGCAGGATAAAATGAACGCTCGATTGATGGGCGTTGCACCTACCGGCAATGGCCGCCGAGAATCCTATGCCCATCTGCCGATGCCGCGTATGACGAACACTTTTATGCTTAATGGCAATTATGCGCATGAAGAATTAATTGAAAGTGTTAAAAAAGGTATTTATGCGCCTAACTTTGGGGGTGGTCAAGTTGACATCACTTCGGGAAAATTTGTATTCTCAGCTTCCGAGGCTTACTTGATTGAAAACGGTAAAATAACCACCCCAATTAAAGGTGCCACCCTGATTGGCAACGGTTTTGATACTATGCAGCAAATATCTATGGTCGCCAATAATATGAAGCTCGATTCAGGTGTTGGTGTGTGCGGCAAAGAGGGCCAGAGTTTGCCCGTGGGAGTGGGGCAACCGTCAGTCAAAATTGATCAATTAACTGTTGGCGGGACGAATTAAATAAACTTTCTTGAAACCGGTCTAGCGTGAAGCGCTAGGCTCAGTCAGCTCGCAGCTCATTTGCTCGCAGCTCGCAGCTCATTTGCTCGCAGCTCGCAGCTCGCAGCTCATTTGCTCGCAGCTCGCAGCTCATTTGCTCGCAGCTCGCAG
>NZ_PJBP01000125.1 GCF_002836415.1 Psychromonas sp. MB-3u-54
TTACGGTATTGGTTACAAATGCACGCTATAAAAACCCATTTACAGTATTGGTTATAAATGCACGCTATAAAAACCAATTTACGGTATTGATTATAAATTAACGCTATAAAAATCCTTTTTTTCTCCATATTTCCTGCACAGTTGCGCTCTATAGTTTATTCATAAAGAAAATCATTACCTGCCAAGAGCAATGATTTTAGAAATAGAAGACTTAATTTCCCAACATGAATAAGAGAGGCAACATCATGAAAAAATTACTGTTGATCACTGGCGCTTTATTAATGGCAACCACCCATTCAACCTTCGCTGCGGAGCAAAATCAGAATGCTACAACCCAGAGAGCAAATAAACAGCAAATGACATTTGCCCAACTGGATGCAAATGCCGATGGTGTTTTATCTAAGAATGAGGTGCTTGGACGCTTATTAGCAAACTTCGATAAACTTGATAGCGAAGGTAATGGCACACTGTCAATCGATGAGTTTAATGCTCAAGTGAAAATGGGTAAACATGACAAACGGGGTAATCGAGGACATAAAGGAGATCGTGATAATCACCCGACCTTTGCGCAGTTAGATGTTAATAATGACGGCTTGTTAGCTAAAGATGAAGTGCGCGGACGTCTATTGATTCATTTTGATAATTTAGACACTGACGCCAGCGGCACATTGTCAGTCGATGAATTTAATGCTCGAGTGAAAATGGGTAAACAGGGCAGACAGGGACATCACAAAAAAATTCACCCGACCTTTGCGCAGTTAGATATTAATAATGATAGTTTTTTAGCTAAAGATGAAGTGCGCGGACGATTATTGACTCATTTTGATAAAGTCGACATCGACGCCAGCGGCACACTGTCAGCCGATGAGTTTAATGCTCAAGTGAAAATGGGTAAACAGGGTAAACAGGGTAAACAAGGACATCACAAAGGAAATAGTGATTATCGTCCGAGCTTTGAGCAGTTAGATCTTAATGGTGATGGCGTGATTTCAGCTGAAGAGTTTAATGCCATTGTTAATAACAGTTAAAAAATAATAACAGTTAAAAAATGGCTAATTAATATTGCACTGGCTTATTCTTAATCTGAAAACCATACACTTGATAAAGTAAATCGAGCGTATGGTTTTTTCTTTTTTATACCAATGCATTAAGTTTATGATCACTTGCTTCAAAGGCCAAATTTACGCTCACAAAGCAGTGAGGATGAATTTGAATAGTAAATCTGATCACTTTATTAATATTTTGCTATAAACACTCTGTTCAATGGATTGAATCGACATGACAAATTAATTAATGAAATTAGTTTTATATTATCGGTAGGGTGCGCTCCGCAAGCGGCGAAAATCGGTGCGCGGAGCGCACCCTACGGGATTAATCTGAAAACTCTACGCTCGAGAAGGTTAAATCGGGCGTAGGATTTTTTCTTTTTATACGAACAGTATTTTTTATTTTTCGCTATTAATAATATTTTTGAAATGTTTTTTCTTGGTCAGCAAGTAATCAACATCGGGCGGGAAATCTTTGTTTGTTTTGGCACGTTTCATCATATCGAAGATTTTAAATTCAGTTAATACAGCAAACTGATAGGGGGTAAATTCACTGTTCGCCTGTTGTGTCGGATCAAAGTAGAGATCACCCATTTTAATGATGGCATGTTCAACCAAAGGGTCTTCACAACGGTAACCAAGTACATACCTTTCACCGCGGCGATAGATGACATTCATATAACTGTTGTAAAAACTCTCATCTTCTTTGCTGGTACAGTTTTTTAGCGCGGCTTGATCCATGGCACTGACGGTTATAATTTTGATTTTATCCGCATTGAAATTTAATGCCGTCAATTGCTTGCGAATAGCTGTAAGGTTTAATTCTGTCACTTGGTATACCATCTGGTTAATAAAAATCGCCGAGATTATACTTTAATATTTCTCTGAACGCACTTAAACGCGCGACTCCTTTATTAAGACAAATCAATCTTTTTGTTAAGAAAAAAAATATTTTTGAACCTGAAGAGGATTCGCATAGGCTTTATAAAAGGCTCATTTTGATCAGCAGTGTTTGGTCTTTAACCAAAATTGATTGTAATGACGAGTTAGCCATTTTTTCCTGTGTCTTTTGATCATTAAACAGGTAGAAAGGAGAAAACTGCAGTGCCTTTTCTAAGCTTAATTGCGCAATTTTTTTTATTTCTGGTATTAAGTCCGGTGGTATATTTTCTATTTCTAAAGAGACAATATTTGGCTTAATAAGGTAAAAAGCCTTTTTTTCTGTGTCGTAAGTGATGACTCCTTTTGCATATGCCCGGCCGGCACCTTTTATATTGCCAAGGACAGTGATATCGATATGGGTAAATACGCCAATTTGATCGCTTCCTTCGATTAAATCGACGCGAGAATCGTATATCTTAGCTGAAATATAAGCTGCTTGTTTTTTTATAGGCAGCTTTTTAGAAAGTTTCTCCTGCAGATCCTGCTCGCTGATTTTTAAAGTATAAGGAAGGGCGGTTGCAAATAAAGACAATGAAGATAATGTTAATAGGCAGATAAAAAATATTTTATGAAGCATTTTTTTTCCTTATGGCGCGGTGAAAATAACGTTATAGCAGTTAACTGCGAGTAAAGAAATAGCAATTAATAACGATTAAAGACCTTTTATTTATTTAATCGCTTAAATATTTTTTAAACCCTTGGATTTTACCCTGAGCAGTCACTGTCATTCCCTCTTTTTCTAATAATCTCTTTTGCTCTTTAAAAGCATCACCACAAAGCGAAATTTTACCCGCTGAGTTAACCACTCGAAACCACGGTAACTTAGTGTTTTTGGGAAGACGGGAAAGGATCCTTCCAACCTGCCGGGAATGATTGGGGTAACCGGCAGATTTAGATAAGCGCCCATAGGTCGTCAGCTTGCCGGCAGGGAGGTAAAACAGGGCGGTGAATATCTGCTGCTCAAATTCTTGCATTTTTCTCCAAAATAAAAAACTTAATATTTATACCTGATACCAAAGGAATTAATGAAGTGATCAAGTATTGCGAAGGAAAAATTAGCACTTAAGTTGCATTCGATCGTTGTTCTCACTTCACAAAAATCGTCTGGAACGATTTTGAACAGCTTTAGCTGACCACAAAGTGGTGAAGAACAGGATGTCTGAATAAAACTCACAACGCGGTTAGGGGTAATTTTAACCAGCAAGGGTGATCACCTTTTTAGTTCTTTTGGTATGACGATGAATAGCTGCATAAATTGTTGCTTTTGTTTTAGACCGTCTTTTTTATAACATATTTCGCCATTGAAAGAGATCAAATTGAACGGCTCTCTCGTATTACCACAAATATGAAGGAGAATTCGATGAGATTAGCTTTATTTCCACTGCCTGTTTTTTTACTGCCCGAGGGGTTAACAAGGTTACGTATTTTTGAACCGCGCTATAAAAGGATGGTGGCAGAATCTATGTCAACGGGACAAGGTTTTGGTTTATGCCTGCCGAAGGAGGCGCATAGTCTCTATGATATTGGTATTCGTGTTGAAATTTATAATTTTGATCAGGATGAAGATGGATTTTTAACCATTGATATAAAAGGGATTAATAGATTTACATTTAAAAATGTAAGCTCGGATCCTGATGGTTTACTACAGGCGGATGTGACCGTGGTGAATGGCTGGGAAAGCATTCAAATGACACCTCAGTACGAGTTTATGCTGACCTCCTTAAAAGCCGTTTTAACGTCGACGCCTTTCTATGCGGAACAAGTTAACCAACAAGGCTTTAATAATTTAAGTTGGATTTGTCAGCGTTGGTTAGAGATATTGCCCGTACCTGCGGATAAAAAATACTGGCTGGCGGGTCAAAGCGGGCCGAAGCCGACTATTGATTTTATTTATGAAGTGATTAAGTAGCTGCTCGTCAATAAAAATTATTATTTAATGATCTAATCTCAAATTTTGGTCGTATAGAGTGGCTTAGGTAGATAAGTTCATCTTATAATCTTCGAGGGGTAATATAAACTATGATAGTTAGGATAGCTCACAACTCGACGGACATTACATTGAATAATACAAAATTTAATTCACTAGACGGTGAACAATTAAAAATAAATTCGTGGTTAAAACTGGTCGCAACCAAGCAGGATAAACAAGCCTTTTCTGAGCTGTTCAAATGGTTTGCACCGAGAATTCGTGCACATGGTCTGCAGCGTTTTAAACAAGAAGCACTGGCAATGGATTTGGTACAAGAGACGATGTTATTAGTGTGGCGAAAAGCCGTGTTGTTTAATGCGGACAAAGGTAAAGCCAGCACCTGGATTTACACCATAATGCGTAATTACTGTTTCGATATGCTGCGTAAAAAACAAACTCAGAAAGAAGATACTATCAGTGATGATCTCTGGCCGGTTATTGAGCAGCAGACACCGGATGATAACAATGATCATTTACAGAATCGCTTATTATTAAGCCATCTTGGTAGTTTATCCTTACAGCAAAAACAAGTGGTTGAAGCTATCTATTTGCAAGAAATGACTCAACAGGAATTAGCCACTCATCTTGATCTCCCCTTAGGTACGGTTAAATCCCGGCTTAGATTGGCGATATCAAAATTAAAATCAAAATTGGAGGCGGATCTTGATTAAATATCATCCAACACAAGAATTGTTAATCAGCCATAGCGGGGCACAGCTCCCTTTGTCGTTATCAATTGCGGTGAGTGCCCATCTTGAAATGTGTTCTGAATGCACCACTGTCACCAAAAAAATTACCGCTCAACAGTCCGCGCTTTTTGAAGCACAGGATGTCTCAAATAATGTCAATTTTTCTAGTATGTTAGATAAGATTTTTGAGCATAAACCTGATCTGCAGGTGGAGCCTAAAAAGACCGCGATCAATCGTATTTCTGTTGCCGGGAATAACTACCAATTACCACGAGCATTTAGCCATTTTACTGATCTTAAATGGTCCTCTTTTGGTGCAATAAGCCGTGCGCGTGTGGTTAAGGATACAGATAATATTAGAGCCAGTTTGT
The DNA here is from genome assembly GCF_002836415.1 of Psychromonas sp. MB-3u-54. Classification (GTDB taxonomy): domain Bacteria; phylum Pseudomonadota; class Gammaproteobacteria; order Enterobacterales; family Psychromonadaceae; genus Psychromonas. Next base: position 5,018 of record NZ_PJBP01000125.1, read on the forward strand.
TACATATCGACAAAAATAGCGCTATCCCCAGCCATACCCATAAAGGTTATGAGCTTACGCTATTATTAGAGGGAACTTTTAGCGACGAAAATGGTGTTTATAACAAAGGCGATTTCATCTGGTTGGATAACGACCTTGAACATACTCCCTTTACTAAAACGGGGTGTCTTTGTTACGCGGTTCAAGACGCGCCGCTGCGTTTTGTCTCGGGGATCAGCCAGGCACTTAATCCGCTTGGTCAATTAATTTATTAAGAATAAACAGGCCCTAATAACCTGTATCTTACAATAAAAAAGGTAAAAACATGGTTGAGTTCTCAGATGAAAAAATTCAAGTTGGTATCAGCAGTTGCTTAATCGGCAACAAAGTGCGTTTTGATGGCGGGCATAAGCAGAGTAACTATTGCACTAAAGTCTTGGCCGATTATTTTGATTTTCAGCCTATCTGTCCGGAAATGGCCATTGGCATGGGGACTCCTCGAAAAGCGATTCGCCTGGTGAAAGATGAAGACCGGATTCGTGTTATTGCCAGTGACGGCAGTTTTGAAGTCACTGAACAATTAACTGAGTTCGGCGAAAAAACCAGCCCTTTATTAACCTCATTGAGCGGTTATATATTCTGTGCCAAATCCCCCACTTGCGGCATGGAACGGGTAACCCTTTATAACGCGGGAAGCAATCAAGGTAATCGTAACGGAGTCGGGGTGTTTGCCGCAAAGGTAATGGCGGATCATCCTCTGCTGCCGGTAGAAGAACAGGGGCGTTTAAATGATCTGTTATTACGGGAAAATTTTATCACCCGCGTTTTCGCTTACCATAAGTGGCAATCATTAGTGGCAGGCGGTTTAAGTATTAGTAAACTTATTAAGTTTCATGCCGAGCATAAATACCTATTAATGGCCCATAATGCCAAACTTTATTATACATTAGGCCCATTATTAAGCGGCAGCAAAGAAGCCATTGAGGTGGTCGCTAAAAAATACATTGAGGGCTTTATGGCGACCCTTAAAACCTTACCTAATCGTAAAAGTCACACTAATACGCTATCGCATCTGCAAGGCTACTTTAAGCGTTCACTTAGCAGTGTCGAGCGTATGGATTTGGCAAATAACATTGATAAATATCGTCAGGGTTTGTTACCGCTAATGGTCCCGATCACTTTGATTACGCATTATCTTACTTTGTATCCGGATCCTTATTTAAAGCAGCAGGTCTATCTGCATCCTCATCCGGAAGAACTGAAACTACGCTATTCGCATTAACAAAATACTCACTTTTTATGGTAAAGGATCACAAAAATGCACTTGGTTTGGTTTCGTAACGATTTACGTACGTCAGATAATTCAGCCTTATATTATGCTTGTTTAAAAGGCCCCGTCACCGGCATTTATTTTGTTACGCCCGAGCAGTGGAAAAGTCACCAATTAGCACCTATTCAAGCTGATTTTATTGAGCAAAATTTAACAGTTTTAGCTGAACAGCTAGCGGCATTAGGTATTCCCTTGTTAATCGAAGAGGTCGCTGATTTTTCTCAGATCCCGGCCCGCCTTAAGCAGATCCAAAAAGCGCATCATATTGAGGCTATTCATGCCAATGAAGAGCCCGAAATTAATGAAAAAGAGCGCGATCAAGCGGTCAAAAAAGTCGGGCTGCCTTTAGTACTTTATCAGTGCGATTGTATTTTACAGGCGGGCAGCGTACTTACGAAGCAAGGTGGAATGTATAAAGTATTCACTGCCTTTAGAAATGCCTGGATGAAAGAAGTAAAACAGATAGATCTCACGCCATTACCTAAACCCGCTGCTCAGGGGCCCGCTTTAAATGTGAGTGGGACAAAAAATATAAGCGTTCATTATGACAAAAAATCCAGCCAAGCCTGGCCTGCAGGCGAGACTGCTGCATTGCAGCGTTTACGGCATTTTTTATTACAGGATGTCGAGGATTATCATCACAACAGAGATATTCCGTCTCTGGACGGGACATCCGGGCTATCGGCTTATTTGAAATTCGGCGTGATCAGTGCCAAGCGCTGTGTGTATGAAGTGCTGGCCGTTTTTCCCTATGCCTTAGATGCCCAGGATTCCGGTGTTTTTAGCTGGGTAAATGAAATTGTTTGGCGTGAATTTTATCGTCATCTGATGATTTTTAATCCGCAGTTATGTAAAGGGGAAAATTTCAATAAACTGGCTGATAATATTATTTGGAGCAATAACCGCGAAGACTTTAAAGCCTGGTGTGAAGGGCGTACAGGGTACGGACTGGTAGATGCTGCGATGCGTCAGTTAAATGACACCGGCTGGATGCACAATCGCTTAAGGATGGTGACAGCCAGTTTTTTAAGCAAGCATTTACTGATCGATTGGCGTTGGGGTGAGGCTTATTTCAGGGAACATTTAATAGATGGTGACTTGGCGTCCAACAATGGCGGCTGGCAGTGGGCTGCCAGTACAGGTTGTGATGCACAACCCTATTTTAGAATTTTCAATCCTATTATACAGAGTCAAAAATTTGATCCAAAGGGACTGTTCATCCGTAAATATGTCAAAGAACTAAATGGATTGGATAATAAAACAATTCATTTTCCAGTAAACGCAATAGTCGAGCATAAGCAAGCAAGATTAAATGCGTTAGACAGATATTCGGTATTAAAAAAGGGGTAATAATGACAACTGCACTGATTGATGATTTTTGTCGTGTATATCAAGGCTTAGATAAGAATAATCTAAGCCAGCTGGGGCTTGTTTACAGTGATAATATAAATTTCATTGATGCATTGCATAACCTTAAAGGCTTAGATCAATTAACCGAGTATTTTAGCCATCTTTATGGAAATGTTCTTTACTGCAATTTTGACATTGAAGAGGTGATTAAGGAGAAAGACAAGGCTTCTGTCATTTGGACGATGAAATATGCGCATTCGAAAATCAATAAGGGTAAAACTATCTTCGTGAATGGTTGCTCCCTCCTCAAATTTAATGAAAAAATTTATTACCACCGGGATTTTCTGGATATGGGACAAATGTTATATGAGCATTTACCCTTGCTCGGTGGCGTCATTCGAACGGTTAAAAAGCGGGTTACTTCATGAAACGTATTCTAATTACAGGCGCCACCTCCGGCATTGGTAAAGCCTTGTGTTTGCTTTATCAGAAGCGAGGTTATGCGGTTATTGCCTGTGGTCGTAATCAACAAGCCTTAGATGAAATAGGTAGTTTAAAAAATGTGTCAACATTAAGCTTTGATATCAGCGATAAAATACAAGTCAGCCAGGCTCTGGCAACACTGCCTGAGTTAGATATGGTTATTTTAAATGCGGGCAGTTGCGAATATATCGATGATGCCAAAAATTTTGACGGGGATCTGTTTGCACGCGTTATTAGCACCAATTTAATCGCTTTGGGCTATTGTTTACAGAGTGTATTACCGAAAATAAAAAAAGGCGGACAATTAGCTTTAATGGGTTCAAGCGCAAGTTATTTACCTTTTTCCCGGGCTGAAGCCTACGGGGCCAGTAAAGCAGGTGTTGCTTATTTAGCTAAAACCTTGGCGATCGACCTTCTTGCGGATCAAATCAATGTTTGCCTGATTAATCCTGGTTTTGTGAAAACGCCCTTAACGGACAAAAATGTTTTTTCTATGCCGATGTTGATCACGGCAGATAAGGCTGCTGATTATATTTTCAAAGGGTTGCTTAAAGGTAAAAAAGAAATACATTTTCCTGCTTTTTTCACTTTTACGCTGAAAATATTAGCCTGCTTCCCGAACGCCGTCTGGTCTTTTATTGCGACAAGGATGATTAACAAATGAAAAAAATAGCCATCGTAGGAAGTGGTATTTCGGGACTTACTTGTGCGCATTTATTACATGAGCAATATGATATTTCTGTTTTTGAAGCTGGGAATTATATCGGTGGGCATACGGCAACTCAGGATATCCTCTATCGGGGAAAAAAGTGGCGACTTGATACCGGTTTTATTGTTTTTAATGATCGAACCTATCCAAATTTCGAAAAATTAATGGCCAAAATTGGTATGGACAGAGTGGCCACTGAAATGAGCTTTAGTGTCAGAAATGAAGATACCGGACTTGAATACAGCGGCAGTAATTTAAACGCTTTATTCGCTCAACGTACTAACATTTTTAATCTGAAATTTCTTAAACTGATTAAAGAAATTCTGCGTTTTAATAAATTATGTCAGTCAGCCTGGGAATATAAAAGCCTGGACGATCAGATAAGTTTAGGGTGCTTTTTGGATCAACAAGGCTTCAGTGAATATTTCCGTTCACATTATATTCTGCCCATGGGGGCGGCCATTTGGTCTGCCAGTCTGCATGATATGGAAGCTTTCCCGCTGTATTTTTTTGTGCGTTTTTTTTACAACCACGGGTTATTAACGATTAACAATCGTCCGCAATGGTATGTGGTTCCTAATGGTTCCGATTCCTATGTAAAACCGTTAATTAAAGGTTTTGAGAATAAGGTCCATCTTAATGCGCCAGTTTCTAAAATTTTCCGTGAAAATGGCCAGATCAAATTGAAAACAGAGGAGAGCGATTGGCAAATCTTCGATGAAGTGATTCTGGCATGTCACAGCGATCAAGCTATGTCCATACTCAAAGACTTAAGTCAGGATGAACAGGATATTCTCGGCAAAATGGCTTATCAAAAAAATGAAGTCGTTCTGCATACTGATATAAGCATGTTACCGAAAAAGAAACTGGCTTGGGCGGCATGGAACTATCACTTGAACAGTGATAACAAGCAGCCTGTTGCCGTCACTTACAATATGAATATATTGCAGAATCTGCCTGCCGATGCGCCCATTTTTTGCGTTACTTTAAATCACACTCAGTCGATAGATGCGAATAAAATTTTAGGGCGATTTAACTATTCACATCCGGTTTTTAATCAAGCTTCTATTGATGCACAAAAAAAGAGGTTGGCTATTTGCGGGCGAAATAATACCCATTTTGCGGGGGCCTATTGGTATAACGGTTTCCATGAAGATGGTGTGGAGAGTGCACTTGATGTCTGCCGTCGTTTTGGTGTTTCTCTTTAGCTGCCGAAGAAGAGGATTATTTAATGGAAAAGCTTAACTCTTGTATTTATGTTGGTGAAGTCGGTCATAAACGCTTTACGCCGCGCGAACATCATTTTTCCTACAAAATATTTTTTTTGGCGATTGATCTTGATGAGATAGAAAAGCTCAGTGAACTTGGCCGGTGGTTTAAGTGGGATAAATTTGCGCCTTTAAGCTTTCGCTCGAGAGATTATTTAGATCACAAAAAAACCATTAATAAACAACTTGTTTGGCAAAAAGTAGAACAGTTAGGCGGAGAGAATTTAGCCGGTCGGGTTATGTTTATTGGACAGATGCGCTGTTTTGGGCTGTATTTCAGTCCGATAAATTTATATTACTGCTACCAGAAAAATAACCAATTAAGTTATTTATTAGCGGAAGTCAGTAATACCCCCTGGAATGAACGACACTACTACCTTATTGATATAAATAAGGATTTAATCTGTGATAAAGCATTCCCCGTGTCTCCTTTTATGGATTTAGAGATGCAATACCATTGGCATATTAAAGCGCCCGCAGAACAGCTGAGTTTGCACATTGAGAATCACAGTGATAAAAAAATATTTACAGCCAGCTTGAGAATGAAAAGTATCGAATTTTGTAATAAAAATTTACGACAATGTTTGTTTAACATTCCCGTGATGACCCTGAAAACCTTAGCCGGTATTTATTGGCAAGCTTTAAAACTGTTTATTAAAGGTGTGCCTTTTATTGGCCACGCTGTAAAAAAGGAAATTGATGATGGCCGTTAATACAACACAGCTGAGTACAAATACCAAAGCAATGGCTTATATAGATCAAGTTTCTAAAAAGGTATTGGTATCGATATTAGGTAAAATGCAGCAGGCCTGTTTGATCTTAGTCGATCAGCAACAGGAAATTATCTTGGGAGATCCTAAGGCAAGCTTAAAAGGAAAAATTGTAATAAAAAACAGCAAAACCTATCGAAAAATTTTGTTGGGTGGCAGTGTTGCGGCAGGAGAGTCTTATATTCAAGGCTGGTGGAGCAGCCCGGACTTGACTAAGGTTATTCAAGTATTAGGACGTGAGCAGGGGATACAGGACGAAATTGAAAAACGCGTTGCAAAAGTGATGGCGATTCCCTCTTGGATTTATCATAAAGCCCGCAAAAATACCCGCAACGGTTCAAAAAAGAATGTTCTCGCACATTATGACCTTGGCAATGATCTCTATGAGCAATTTTTAGATAAAGAAATGCTCTATTCAAGTGCCATTTATCCGACTTTCGATGCCAGTTTAGAAGAAGCCCAGCTGCATAAATTAAAAACTATTTGTGACAGGCTAGGGTTAAAAAAGGGCGAAACACTACTGGAAATAGGAACCGGCTGGGGCGCCCTGGCTATTTACGCGGCGCAGCATTATGGCGTAAAAGTCACCACTACTACTATTTCAGAAGAACAGTTTTTATACACCCAGGCACGTATTAAAAGCTTGGGATTAGAGGGCAGCATTACATTATTAAAATCCGATTATCGGGATCTGACCGGGCAGTTCGATAAGTTAGTTTCAATCGAAATGATTGAAGCCGTTGGCCATGAATATCTGGCGAGTTTTTTCGAAATCTGTAATAACCACCTGAAACCGCATGGAAAAATGCTGATTCAAGCTATCACTATTGCGGATCAGCGTTATGACCAATACCGCTCCAGTGTGGATTTTATTCAGCGTTATATTTTCCCCGGTGGTTGTCTACCTTCGATCAGTGTGATGGCTAATAATATCAATAATAAAACCGATATGGTAATCACTTCATTGCATGATATTGGCATGGATTATGCTAAAACATTAAACCACTGGCGTGAGCAGTTTGAGCACTCCCTCGTTGAAATAAAAAAATTGGGCTATAACGATGATTTTATTCGTTTATGGCGTTTTTACTTCTGTTATTGCGAAGGTGCGTTTTTAGAAAGAAATATCAGTGCGGTGCATTTGATTGCCGCTAAACCCGCTTTTAGAGCCTGAGATTTTTAATATGCGGCGCTTTATTGTAAGCCACTTTTACTGGTTTAATTTTATTTGGTTTCAGTTAATGTGGTTTATTGCTGTTTTTTTTACGGTCAGCGGGCAGCTTTTTTTAATATTTTCTTTACTGCTGCATTTTTATTTGTCGCCTGATCGTAAATTTGACTTAGCCAGTTTAATCACTATCTCCGCAATAGGGGGAACGGTCGATCTGTTATTATCCTGGCTGGGAATAATGGTCTTTCCGGAAGCAACTCTTTTACCGCTGTGGTTAGTTTTATTATGGGCTCACTTTGCGGTGGCACTCAATCATGGCATGTCCTGGTTGAATCAAATTCCGCTCTATTTTCAAGTTATGTTTGGTGGATTATTCGGGCCGCTCAGTTATTACGCCGGATACAAATTTGGGGCGGTTGATTTTCCGCTTTCACCTTTACAGACATCATTGATATTGATAGTGATCTGGGCAACACTTTTACCCGTATACCTGTTTATATCGAGAAATTACGGTGATCGTTATGACAACGTTAAACAAAAACACAGCTAAAAAACGACTTACATTCGCACTCATTTCTGTGGCTTTTTTGCTATTTTCAAACCTCGCATATGCAAATGTGACGGCGCCACTTAAAACCGTCGGTCAAGGAGAAATGTCATGGTTGTTTATGGATGTTTATCAGGTTTCATTACACAGTGCCGATGGCCATTACGTCCACCAAGAATACCCTCAAGCTTTAACAATCCGCTACCAGCGCTCTTTTAAGAAAGAATGGTTGATCAAAGCAACGGCTGAAGAATGGCAAAAAATGAAGATTGACAGTCGGCAGTATGAACCCTGGTTAGCACAATTTTTTTCTTTATGGCCGAATGTAAATTCTGGCGATACGCTCACTTTTTTGGTGGCGAAAAATGGTCAAGGCACTTTTTATCATAATGATCGTTTATTAGGTGATATTAATAACCGGGATTTGAGCCGTGCTTTTCTGGATATATGGTTATCAAAAAAAACCAGTGAACCTGATTTACGCAGACAATTAATAGGTGAAATAAAATGAAAATATTGATCGGTTTAATCTTCAGTTTGATGATTTTAGGATGCAGTTCCCAAAACCTCGATGATTATGCGAATAGTTCTCCGAAGTTTGATGTTGAGTCTTATTTCAAAGGACCATTACAAGCACAGGGTATTGTTCTGGATCGTGGAGGAAAAGTAACACGCCGCTTTACGGTTGAGATGATCGGCACCTGGACAGGCAATCAAGGGAAATTAGAGGAGTGGTTTGTCTTTGATGACGGTGAAAAAACCACACGTACCTGGCAAATAACTAAATTAAAAGAGGGCCATTATATTGGCACTGCGGGTGATGTGGTTGGTAAAGCCCTTGGAGAAAGTAACGGTTTTGCACTGCATTGGGATTATCAATTAGATCTGCCCGTCGACGGCAAAGAGGTGCGGGTGACCTTTGATGATTGGTTATATCAGGTGGACAATAAGGTCGTCATAAATCGCAGTGTTATCACTAAATGGGGATTTAGAGTGGGTGAAGTGATTTTGGTGATCACTAAAAAATAGGCTGGCCATTTTTTCATTTAATCTCTCTGATCCATCAAGCGGATCGATAGGGTTAAAAACGCTTAAAACAGTTTTTAATCCTAATACTAATTTCAATACAAAGGGGTAAAATAGACTTACTCCACACTGCCTAAAAACACTTTTTCAAGGCAACCTGCAAATACAATAACGCCGCTTCGAAGATATTCAACTGTACAGATTGAGAATTAATGAGAACTGGTTTTTTTATCATTAATATGAAATTATGCTGGTAAATGAATTTTTAATCGTTTATTTTACATAACTACCGTTTTTTTTGAAGTTTTAACTGTTTTTTGTCTTACTTTCCCCTGAATAAAGTCAAATCAATACCAAAAAAAAGTATGGCCTTTAAGTGGTGATGTAGATTTTTTATGTTAAAACCTTATATAACAAGATGTTAACATCAAAGAGTTGTCGAATTAACAAAGTTGGATTTTATATTATTGAAACGGTAGAATAAGGAAATCATTTTCCATGTTATTAGATTGATTAAAGAGCAATATTTACATGAGCTTTTGCTTGTGTAGGGACGCTATTAGCGTTATTTTTTGAATCAGGAAGTTTTTTTAAAAGTGCAAATTTGCCCCTACTAACCAGTAGTTTCCTTTCTATAAAATAATATTGATTGCTTATGTTTGTGTTGACCTACAAATTAAGCCTTAACTAGCACTTTGAAAACAATAGATAAAACAGTATCGTTTTCGTTACTGTTTTATCTTGAAGGACGTATTTATGACTGATATAGAGCAAAACGCTCAAGGCCTTTATGTGCCAGAGATGGAACATGACGCCTGTGGTATAGGCTTTGTTGCACACTTGAAAAACCGCAAATCACATGCAATTGTTACCCAAGCTTTAGACATGCTCGCACGTATGGAGCATCGGGGTGGACAAGGCTGTGATCCCTGCAGTGGAGATGGTGCCGGTATTCTTTTACAAAAACCGCATGAGTTTTTAGTAACTGAAGCGTTAAAAATGGGTATTACTTTACCAAAATTCGACCAATATGGCGTAGGTACAATTCTCTTTCCAAAAGAGATTAATCAACGTAAAGAATGTCGTGAAATATTAGAACGAAATGTGCAGCGTTTAGGTCTTGAACTTATCGGCTACCGTGTCCTTCCTACTGATAATTCAATGATTGGTGAAGACCCATTAAGCACGGAACCGCAGTTTGAACATATGTTTGTAACGGGGGGGCCGGATATGGACCCCGCTGTATTGGAACGTAAATTATTTATTCTGCGTAATTATTCAACACGCATTTGTTTGCAGTCAGTTGATGAGATCGGTGATAATTTCTATATTAATACATTCTCTTATAAAACCATTGTTTACAAAGGTCAGTTAACCACTGAGCAAGTACCTCAGTACTTCCTTGATTTACAAAATCCAAGCATGGTAACCGCGCTTGCACTGGTACACTCTCGTTTCTCAACTAATACCTTCCCGCGCTGGCGTTTAGCGCAGCCTTTCCGTTATATCGCGCATAATGGTGAAATTAATACCGTACGTGGCAATATTAACTGGATGAAAGCCCGTGAATCTTTGCTGCAAGCCGAGTTTTTTACCCGTTCAGAACTGGATATGTTAATGCCAATCTGTACCGATGGTATGTCTGACTCTGCAAGTTTTGATATGGCCCTAGAATTATTAGTGCTTTCCGGTCGTAGCCTGCCACACGCATTGATGATGATGATCCCTGAAGCTTGGCAAGAAAACCATGACATGGATCCAAAGCGCCGCGCATTCTACCAATACCATGCAAACTTAATGGAACCCTGGGATGGCCCAGCTTCTGTTTGTTTCACCGATGGTGTGCAAGTAGGTGCTACGCTGGATAGAAACGGTCTGCGTCCTTCACGTTATTGTGTGACTAAAGATGATTTCTTAATCATGGCATCGGAAACCGGTGTGGTTAATATTGCACCTGAAAATATTAAACTTCGTGGTCGTCTGCAACCTGGTCGTATTTTTGTAGCGGATCTTAAACAGGGCCGGATCATCTCCGATGATGAAATAAAAGGCAGTATCGCAGCAAGACAGCCCTATGAAACCTGGTTAGCGGATAACCTGATTAAGTTGGAAAACCAGCCTGCAGCGCTAGAACGTAATCTTCAGCCTAAAGACGGTCACTTATTACGCCGTTTACAAGGTTTTGGTGTGACCTCGGAAGAGGTTAATGAGATTGTCTTGCCAATGATGCGTGAAGGTAAAGAGCCATTAGGCGCAATGGGCGTCGATTGGCCACTGGCTGTCCTTTCTCATCAAGCTCAGCATTTATCTCATTACTTTAAGCAATTGTTTGCACAGGTAACTAACCCGCCAATCGATCCGATTCGTGAGCGTATGGTTATGTCGCTAAAAACTTACTTAGGTAAAGATCAAAATCTATTAGCTGAAACACCTGAGCATTGTCATAAAGTCGAGCTTGAGTCTCCGGTATTAAGTAATGCCGAACTGCAAAAAATCAAAGCACTAGACGATAAAAACCTGCAGGCTAAAACATTAGATACGTTATTTAGAGCAACGGGTGAGCCGGGTAAATTAGCCCGATCATTAGATCGTATTTGTCGCTATGCGGAAGATGCGATTCATGATGGCTATTCCATTATTATTCTGTCGGATCGCAGTGCAACCTCTGATCACGCGCCGATTCCTGCCATGTTAGTGACGGCTGCGGTGCATCATTACCTTATCAAACGCGGCCTGCGTGCGCTCTGTGATATTGTCGTTGAAACCGGTGATGTACGTGAAACGCATCATTTTGCAACCATCATCGGTTACGGTGCATCAGCGGTTAATGCTTACTTAATTGAAGAGCTTATTGTTGACCTGCAGACGAAAAAACGCTTACCGGCGGATAAAGAAGTCGCAGAACTTTTTGCTTCGTACAAGGCTGCGATTGACGGCGGCCTGCTGAAAATATTTTCTAAAATGGGTATTTCAACCATTCAATCCTACCAGGGTGCGCAAATATTTGAAGCACTAGGTATCAGTAAATCGGTTGTTGAAAAATACTTTAAAGGCACTGTGACACGTATTCAGGGTTTATCAATCGATGATATTGCCACTGAAATTCTAGTGCGTCATCGTTTTGCTTACCCGCTACGTGAAGTGCCCGTCAACCGTTTGGATGTCGGGGGTATTTACCAGTGGAAACAACGTGGTGAAAAACATTTATTTAACCCGACTACTATTCCTTTATTACAAGATTCAACGCGTAACAAAAATTATGCACAGTTCAAAGAATATTGTGCAGCCGTTGACTCGCAGGGCGATGATGCCGCGACACTGCGTAGTCAGTTTGAATTTGTCCCTAATGCAACGGGTCCCATCGCGTTAGATAAAGTTGAATCATCTGAAAATATTCTAAAACGTTTTGCGACCGGCGCAATGAGCTTTGGTTCTATTTCCCATGAAGCCCACTCAACGTTGGCGATTGCAATGAACCGCATCGGCGCAAAATCCAACTCCGGTGAAGGTGGTGAAGATCCAATGCGTTTTCAGCCAAAAGATAATGGTGATTGGGAACGTTCTGCGATTAAACAGGTGGCATCGGGTCGTTTTGGTGTGACCTCATACTACTTGACTAATGCTGCTGAAATTCAGATTAAAATGGCGCAGGGTGCGAAACCAGGTGAAGGTGGTCAATTGCCAGGCCATAAAGTGGACGACTGGATTGGTCGTACCCGTCACTCGACACCGGGTGTTGGTTTGATTTCTCCTCCACCACATCACGATATCTATTCAATTGAAGATTTAGCACAGCTTATTTTCGATTTGAAAAATGCTAACCGTAAAGCGCGTGTGAATGTCAAACTGGTATCGGAAGCGGGTGTAGGTACTATTGCTTCGGGTGTTTGTAAAGCCAAAGCAGACGTTGTATTAATCGCCGGTTTTGACGGTGGTACAGGTGCATCGCCACTATCATCTATCCGTCATACGGGGTTACCGTGGGAGCTTGGTCTGGCTGAAACGCACCAAACTCTGCTTAAAAACGGTTTGCGTAACCGCATTGTGGTGCAGGCAGATGGGCAGATGAAAACGCCGCGTGACTTAACGATTGCAGCATTACTCGGCGCAGAAGAATGGGGTGTTGCTACAGCGGCACTGGTTGTTGAAGGTTGTATTATGATGCGCAAGTGTCATTTAAATACCTGCCCTGTGGGTATCGCGACACAAAATAAAACGCTGCGTGATCGTTTTGACGGTCGTGTTGAAGATGTTATTACTTTCTTCCAATACCTGGTAGAGGGAATGCGTGAAAACATGGCCATGCTTGGTTATGCGACTATCAATGAGATGGTTGGGCAAACCCAAAACCTGAAAGTGCGTGACAATATTAAACATTGGAAATACAAAAACTTAGACTTAAGCACTATTTTATTCAAAGAACCAGCTCAGGCGGAAGATGGTCTGTTTAATCAAACGGGTCAAAAGCATAACCTTGAAAATGTGCTGGATAGAGAGTTAATTAAGCTCGCTAAACCTGCCCTTGAAAAAGGTGAAGCGGTCAGCGCTGAGTTTGTTATTAAAAATACAGACCGCAGTTGCGGGACTATGCTTTCTAACGAAATATCAAAAGTGTACAGCGATCAGGGTTTACCAAAACCGATGCAGGTTAAATTTACCGGTTCTGCCGGACAATCTTTTGGTTGTTTCCTGGCAAAAGGTGTTGAGTTTACCGTTGAGGGTGACGCCAATGATTACTGGGGCAAAGGTTTATCGGGTGGTCAAATTGTCGTTTATCCATTCCGTAACTCATCGATTGTTGCTAAAGATAACATCATCATAGGTAACGTTTGTTTCTACGGTGCTACCTCTGGCGAGTCATACATTAATGGTATGGCAGGTGAACGTTTCTGTGTGCGTAACTCGGGCGCAGAAGTGGTTGTTGAGGGTGTTGGTGATCACGGTTGTGAATATATGACTGGCGGTATCGCTATTGTTCTGGGTGTAACTGGACGTAACTTCGCCGCGGGTATGAGCGGTGGTGTGGCATATGTTTGGGATCGTGATCAGTGCTTTACCAGCAATTGTAATATGGAACTGGTGGATATTGATCCGCTCGAGGAAGAAGATAAGGCGCTGATACTTGCTAAAGTGGCTAAACATTTTGCGTTAACTGAATCAAACGTTGCTCAAGAATTTTTAGCTGACCCCGAAGCAAGTCTCAGTCAAATCAAAAAAGTGATGCCGCGTGATTACAAAGCGGTTTTGCTGGCGAAAAAAAATAAAGGCCTTCAGCTTGCAAAAGAAAGCATCTCGGAAAGCGAGAAACAAGCGGCAAAAGCATCAACTCTTGATGCATGCAAGACAGGAGACGTATAATGGGAAAGCCAACTGGATTTTTAGAATTAGGGCGTGAACTACCTGGTAAATTACCAGTCGAAGAGCGTCTCAAACATAATAAAGAGTTTGTACAAAACGACGAATTTGGTAACAAAATCAGTGACCAAGCCTCTCGTTGTATGGATTGTGGTGTGCCTTTCTGTCACGACGGTTGTCCGATTGGTAACATTATTCCCGAGTTCAATGATGCGGTTTACCGTGAAAGTTGGGTAGAGGCTTGGGATATTCTAAGTGCAACTAATAACTTTCCTGAAGTCACCGGGCGTGTGTGTCCTGCTCCTTGTGAGACCTCATGTGTTCTTGGTATTAACCAGGATCCGGTTACGATTTGCAGTATAGAAAAAACCATTGCCGACAAAGCGTATGAAAATGGTTATGCTAAGCCTAAAATTCCAACATCACGCACGGGTAAAACAGTTGCCATCGTGGGCAGTGGACCCGCAGGTTTATCTGCCGCTGAGCAGCTAAATGGTGCCGGTCATACGGTCACTGTTTATGAACGTGACGAAAAAGTTGGCGGTTTAATGCGTTTTGGTATCCCTGACTTTAAGCTGGGTATGGATGTCATTGATCGTAAAATTGATGTGTTGGAAGAAGCCGGTATCAAGATGGTGGTGAATGCACACATTGGCGTTGATTTTGATGCTAAAGAGTTGCGTAAGCAGTTTGATGTGGTGTTATTGACTGGTGGTTCCACGGTGCCTCGTGATTTACCTATTCCGGGCCGAGATCTTAAGGGTGTCCATTTTGCGATGGAGTTCCTGGCGCAACATAACCGCCGTGCTAACGGTATGGAGATTAAAGCCGAAGAGATCCACGCCAAAGACGATCATGTTGTGGTGATTGGTGGCGGTGATACGGGGTCTGACTGTGTTGGTACCTCTAATCGTCATAGGGCAGCAAGCGTTACGCAAGTGGAAATTATGCCCGTTCCGCCTGAAAAACGTACGGTTAATATGCCTTGGCCTTCCTACCCGATGATCTTAAAAACAACGAGTTCACATGAGGAAGGTGTTGATCGTCATTGGTCTATTCTTACCAAAGAATTTATTGGTGATGAAAACGGCAATGTTAAAGAGTTAGTGGTTGCTGATATTGAGTGGGAAAAAGCGGAACCCGGTAAACGCCCTAATTTCAACGAGATTGAAGGTAGTGTTCGCAGCATTCCTTGTACTAAAGCCTTTCTAGCAATGGGGTTCTTACACCCGGAGCCGACGGGTATTTTAGCGCAGCTTAATATTGCATTGGATGAGCGTGGTAATGTTCAAACAACCGATTATGCAACCAGCCAAAAAGGTGTTTTTGCCTCTGGCGATATGCGTACCGGACAATCATTAGTTGTTCGCTGTATTAACGAAGGTCGTGAAGCATCCCGTGCAATTGATGCTTATTTGATGGGTTCATCGAACCTTGAAGCAATGGCAGACTCTTTAATGATGTCTGATTAAGGGCATGTAAATATTGTCTAAGTAATAACATGTAAAAAATGAACCGGTGATTGATCGGCTCATTAAAAAAGCAGCCTCCTCTCTTTTTAAGAGCAGGGGGCTTTTCCATTTTTGAATACAAATAAAATTTAAAGGTAAATTAATGATTTTAACCGATTTTGCAACCTCACCCCTGTCCGTAATGCCGGCAGTGGTCGCATTAGGTCTGGCAATTATTACCCGTCGTGTGTTGCTCTCTTTAGGATTAGGTATCGTTTTTGGTGCGTTATTATTGGTAAATTGGTCATTTTCAGAAGGTGCGATTTATATCCTGACCACGGTGAAAAGTGTCTTGATGGAAGAGGGCGGAATCAATACTTGGAATATGAGTATAGTGGGCTTTTTGTTACTGCTGGGGATGATGACTGCACTGTTAACGCTTTCGGGTGGTACGCGTGCTTTTTCTTTATGGGCACTCAATCATATTAAAGATAAACGCGGCGCATCACTACTAGCTGCATTTTTAGGGGTGTTCATTTTTATTGATGATTACTTTAACAGTCTGGCAGTCGGTTCAATTGCGAGGCCCGTAACCGACAGATTTCATGTTTCGCGTTCAAAATTGGCTTATATACTGGATTCGACCGCAGCCCCTATGTGCATTCTCATGCCGCTTTCGAGCTGGGGTGCTTATATTATGACTATTATTGGCGGTATTTTATTAAGTCATGGTATTACCGAATACTCGGCATTAGGCGCTTACGTCAGACTGATCCCGATGAATTTTTATGCCGTCTTTACCCTGTTAATGGTTTTTGCGGTTATCTGGTTCAAGCTCGATGTCGGTTTAATGAAACGCCATGAAATTGAAGCAGAAAAAAATGGCGCAGAAAAAAATGGTGATCATCAAGCGGCCGATTTGCATGATGAATTTGGCATTGAAGAAAGTGAAAAAGGCAAAGTGTCAGATCTTGTTTTACCGATTTTTGCGCTGATCGCAGCAACCCTGTTTTTTATGCAGTACACAGGAGGTCTGGCCTTGGCGGCAAATCAGCAAGCATTTTCAGTGTTGGGGGCATTTGAAAATACCGATGTTGGCATGTCTCTTTGTTACGGTGCGCTGGTCGGTCTGGCATTTGCAATATTTACCGTACTAAAACAAAAAATAGCTGCCAAATTTATTTTGCACGCCGCCTGGATTGGTGGCCGATCTATGTTTGGTGCCATTATTATTCTATTTTTTGCCTGGGCAATCGGCACTGTGATAGGTGACATGAAAACCGGGGCTTATTTATCCTCATTAGTACAAGGTAATATCGGGGTGCAGTGGTTGCCGGTCATTATGTTTGTATTATCGGGGGCAATGGCCTTTTCTACCGGCACTTCATGGGGTACCTTTGGTATTATGCTGCCGATTGCCGGTGATATGGCAGGTGCGACAGAGATAAGCTTAATGTTACCTATGTTAAGCGCGGTACTGGCGGGTTCTGTGTTTGGCGATCACTGCTCACCCATCTCCGATACGACTATTCTCTCTTCAACGGGCGCACGCTGCCGGCATATCGATCATGTGGCAACCCAATTACCCTACGCATTATCCGTTGCCGGCGTATCTGCCGTTGGTTTCGTGGTGATAGGCTTTACCGATTCCCTCAGCTTGTCTCTGCTTGCCTCATGTATCGCTTTTAGCGCGCTTATTGTTGTGCTGAAATTCTTGTCTAAACGGTAATGCTCCACGCTTTCGCTAAGCTGTTTTTATAAAAACAGCTTAGCCTTGTATGTAATGATTTAACGCCCTTTATTTAAGGGGCGTTTCACGTGATCAGACTTATCCACCCCCTTTACCAGCGTTTTTTTACTCGCTTGTAGGCTGCGCTGCTTGCGGTGCATAGAATGCACCCTACCGATAACATAATACTCATTCCATTAGTTAATTTTTTATGTTGGTTCCACTTTATGAAAAAATAAACTTGTGCTCAATGCTTGTGGTTAAGCCTGAAAGCGCAGCGTTAAGTCCTTTTACTCAAAAGCCAAGAAATTTATTATTAAGCGCAGATAACTGTTAATATAGGCACTCTATTTACCCTTTTGCACTTTCCCGGAAAACTTTATGTCTCATTCTACCCTCCATTCTTTTGATGATTTTTACCAACTATTGGCCGAAAGCCTTGAAAATAATAGTCTGACAAAACTGTTATTAAGCAAATATAGAGGTAATGATAAGAGCTTACAACGTATTACCGTTCGCCCTGTCATATTACAAAACGCGCCTGTCTTGTCTTTTGTTTACCGTCATCAAACTAATGATATTACTAAAAATTATTCTTATGAGGAAGGGATAGCGGCCATTAAGTTGTTGTTAAACGATGATTTTAAAAGTGCCTACTTATCTGCAGAATCCGTTGAAACGCAGTTGGAAATCAGCAAAAAAGGTAAAATCAACATAACGACTCATAAAGTCAAAGAAGCGAGTGGTAAAGTCACAGAAACGGCTAGCAGTCAGTTACAGCATGACAGGGAAAAGAAACGTTTCGTGGATATTAATCGTCCATTTTTAAGGATGCTTGGAGTCACAGACAAGCAGCATAATCTTATTCCCGCCATGTCGCGAAAATGGAAACAGATCAATAAATTTATTGAGGTTTTTAGCCAGGCTTTGAGCGTCTCACCGCAAGCGAGTGATCAGCCTATTAAGGTGGTTGATTTTGGCTCGGGTAAGGGATATTTAACCTTTGCCATTCATGACTATTTACGCCATAGCCTGCATAATAATGCCCAGGTAATAGGGGTTGAATTACGTCAGGGGCTAGCCGATTTATGTAATGAAACGGCTGCCACACTGGATCATGAGGGTTTGTCCTTTGTTTGCGGAGATGTAAAAACCCATGCACCCAAACAAACCGATGTGATGATTGCGCTGCATGCCTGTGATATTGCGACGGATTATGCCATTCATTATGGTATTCGCGCTAATGCCGGCATTATTATGTGTTCGCCATGTTGTCATAAACAGATTCGCCCGCAAATGCACAGCCCTGAATTATTCAAACCTATGCTGCAGTATGGTGTGCATATGGGGCTACAAGCGGAAATGGTGACTGATTCGCTACGTGCACTATTTTTAGAAGCACATGGTTATACAACTAAAGTGTTTGAATTTATCAGCCTTGAGCATACCAATAAAAATAAAATGATTTTGGCCGTTAAAAAGAATCAACACAAGGGCAAGGAAAGCATTGAAATACTTAAACAGATCGCTGACATAAAAGCGTTTTATGGTATTAAAGAACATTGCCTTGAAACCTTATTGAATGAAAGCAGCAGCAATTAATGAGCGAGTTAATTTTTTTTGATAATTTAAATAACCCCCGTTTTGATTAAAAACGGGGGTTATTACCTTTTCAGTCATCAGAAAAGCAGCCATTGATATCCCGCAGCACCATTATCCTGCTAACCAAGTGGTCAATAATGACCAGGCAATTGCAAACATAATGATCGCGACAGTAATATCAATTGCACCTTTGATATGGGGTTTACTGAGTTGTTTCGACAATTTAGCGGCCCCTATTGCTAAGGTGAAAAACCAAAAAACCGATGCAGACATAAGCCCAAGCATAAAGTATATTTTATTGCTGCCCTGATATTGCCCGCCAACACTGCCGATGATCATAAGCATATCAATGTACACATGCGGGTTTAAAAAGGTGACTAGAAAGCTGCTGATTAAAACTATTTTTAACGACTTTTTTGCCGATCTGCCAGAGGCACTATCCGTTGTCCCGCTAAAGGCCGCTTTGACTGACATTGCAGCGTAACTGCATAAAAAAAGTATGCCGCCCCAGGTTAACAAATCAAACATTATTTCATTACTGGCTAATAGAAAGCTGCCACCCATCACTCCAAAGGTAATTAATAAAATATCAGACAACGCAAAAAATGATGCGGTTAATAAATGATGATTACGATTAATTCCCTGATTTAGCATCATTGCATTTTGACTTCCAAGTGGAAGAATCATGCTGATCCCAAGGGCAAATCCTTTTGCTAACAATATTAAACTCATTTTATTTAAACCCCTTATGGTTAACCTCAGCACGGGATAAGCAAAACGATACAATACCGTTATTTTCGCGTATTTCTGTGTTAAATCATCTAACAATAGCCCGCTATTGCGTTGATAATTTGCCTTGAACTACACAAAACTAACGGCACTGTATAATATAAAAGTGTAACAATATGAGATTGAATATTATTACGCTTTCATTATCCCGAGTTGAGGTTATTTATGTGAGGCAGAATTTTGCACGCTTTAACCATATAAGTATAATGAATAATATTTATGATATATAAGTTTGGCTTATGATGAATTTAGATTACAAACTATTATCTGCATTAAATGCGGTGGTTGAACAGCAAGGTTTTGAGCTTGCTGCTAAAAAGCTGTTTATCAGCCAGCCTGCAATTTCATTGCGCCTGAAAAATTTGGAAGAGAAGGTCGGTCAACCATTGGTTATTCGCGGGCATCCTATTAGGGTGACCGCTGCCGGTGAAAAGCTGTTAAGTCATTATAAAATGGTACAGCAGTTAGAAAATGATTTAATAACCGATTTATTCCCCGCTATACCGAGTCACCCGGTAAAAATATCTTTAGCGGTCAATGCGGACAGCATTGCTACTTGGTTTCTTGATGCGATGGCACCTATTTTAAAAAAATATCTTATTGAAATGAATTTAATAACCGCTAATGGGGCAGAAACCCTGAATAAGTTACGCTCTGGGCAAGCGGTTGGTGCCGTGATGAATATAGAGTCGCCTCTGCCCGGTTATCGCTCTTTTAAACTGGGAGGCATGAATTATATATTAGTTGCCTCAAAGGATTTTCGACAGCAATATTTCAGTCAGGGGGTTAATAAGGAAAGCTTAAAAATGGCCCCGAGCATGAACTATGATTATAGAGATAATATGCACCAGGATTTTATGAATAAACACTTTGACTTGGATGCCAGCGAATACTCCAGCCATAAAATAAGCTCATCGGAAGCCTTTGTCGATTTGGCAAAACGCAGTTTAGCTTGCTGTTTAATTCCACAATTGCAGATAGAAAGGGAGCTGGCCGACGGGGAACTTATTAATCTCTGTCCAAAGTATCGATTAAGCGAAACACTTTACTGGCACAGTTGGGTATTAGTGAAAGGGTTAAATAAACAAATTTCGCAGGAAATAGTGGCTTACGGGCGACAAGTTTTAGAAAACTAATAATAAGTCTGTTGATGGTTATTTGAAGTATCTCGTAGGGTGTGCTTCAGCACCGATTGCCGCTGCTTACGGTGCATAGAATGCACTCTACCGATAACATAAACCCCATTCCATTAATTAAGATCATAATTTAATTTCTTTGGTATAACACTTGATCGATTTATTAATTTCTTTGCTATAAACAAAAAAGCACAGTCAGAAAAAACTGACTGTGCTTTTTAATTTTATTTCAATGTTACTTTATTAAGCCGTACGTTGATTAGCAATATACTCATTATAAGTACCCTGGAAGTTAACCAGTTTATTATCCTTAATATCAACAATACGCGTCGCTAATGATGAAACAAATTTGCGGTCATGACTGACAAAAATCAAGGTACCTTGATAAACTTTCAGGGCATCATTTAAGGCATCAATCGCTTCGATATCCATGTGGTTAGTCGGTTCATCCATCACTAATACATTAATATCCTGCATCATTAACTTGCCAAATAGAAGGCGATTTTTTTCACCACCGGAACAATTTCTGGCTTTCTTATTGGAATCATCGGCGGTAAATAATAAACGGCCCAACATACCCCGCACGATAAGATCATCGTGTTTAATAGTGCGCCACTGTGAGATCCAGTCAAACAGATTTAAGTCATTATCAAAGTCTGCAGTACTGTCCTGCGGGCAATAACCGACAGATGCATTTTCAGACCACTTAACCACACCTTCTTTGTTTTGCAGTTCATTCACTAAACAACGCAGAAAAGTGGATTTACCCACACCGTTTTCACCGATAACGGCTAATTTTGCGCCTGCTTCTAAAATCAGTTCGCCGCCTTCAAATAGCATTTGATCATCAAAACCATGACCAATATTTTCCAGAATTAACGCCTGGCGATGCATTCTTTTACCCTCAGGAAAACTCAATGAAGGTGACATACGACTTGATGCTTTAACTTCATCAAGTTTGATTTTATCCATTTTTTTAGCGCGTGAACTCGCCTGTTTTGCTTTAGAGGCGTTGGCCCCAAAGCGATTCACAAAGTCCTGCAATTCGTTGATTTCAGCACTTTTCTTGGAGTTTTCTGCCAATAATTGTTCACGAATCAAACCTGCTGCGGCCATGAAGTATTCGTAATTACCGGGGTAAATACGTAATTCACCGTAATCAATATCGGCCATATGCGTACAGACAGAGTTTAAAAAATGGCGGTCATGGGAAATAATTATCATGGTACATTTACGTTGATTAAGCTCGCCCGATAACCAGTCAATAGTATTGATGTCCAGGTTGTTGGTAGGCTCATCAAGCAGCAACAGGTCGGGGTTAGCAAACAGTGCTTGTGCCAGTAATACGCGTAATTTCCAACCCGGTGCAACTTGCTGCATCAGGCCAAAATGAAACTCTTCTTCAATACCCGCGGATAACAAAATGTCACCGGCACGACTTTCTGCGGTGTAACCATCCATTTCAGCAAATTCACTTTCCAATTCACCAACGGCCATACCATCGGCTTCGGTCATTTCAGCTTTTGCGTAGATACGATCACGTTCTTGTTTAACTTTCCATAATGCAAGATCGCCCATTATAACAACGTCAATAACATTATATTGCTCAAACGCAAATTGATCCTGGCTTAAAATACCCACTTTAAGCCCGACTGCTTGAGAGACATTACCTGAGCTTGGTGCCTGCTCTCCACTGAGGATTTTCATAAAAGTAGATTTGCCGCAACCATTCGCGCCAATTAAACCATAGCGGTTGCCCTTACTAAATTTAGCTGAAATGTTTTCAAACAAAGGCTCAGCGCCGAACTGCATAGTGATGTTAGCTGTACTAATGATAATTTGTTCACTCCACGTTAAAATTCTTTAAACTCAAAGGTAAGTTATATAAAAACATTACCTTATAATATTTGGTCGCAGAGTATACCAGTGAAAAGTGTTAACCGCATTACACTTCGTCTTTAAAAACGAATAATAAATAAGCAAAATAATAAAACTATTTAAATTTCAATGACTAAATTTAGTTGCTGAATAATAAGTCATTGCCATTTTTTCCTTTTACCGTCTGCGCAAACAGTTGTTTTGGGATTTATTATCCTTGAACTTTTATTTGTTATGGGGATTGCCGGTTTGTACCGGCTAGCAAAAGGAGCGTTTAAGATTATTTACCTAAGATCCTTACGCAGTATCTTGCCGACATTACTTTTAGGCAGTGCATCTCTTTGTTCAAACAAACGCGGAATTTTATAACCAGTCAGATATTTTTTACAGTGAGATCGGATTTCTTTATGGCTTAAAGAAATATCGCTAACATAGAATAACTTTATTTTTTCACCGATTATTTCATCAGGGACACCAATAGCCGCTGCTTCAATGATATTCGAATGAAGTACTGCCACCTCTTCAATTTCAGAAGGATAAACATTAAACCCGGAGACTAAGATCATATCTTTTTTGCGATCCACCAGGGTGAAAAAACCGCGATCATCCATTTGCCCAATATCACCGCTTTTAAAAAAACCATCCTGAGTAAAAGCATTCTCGCTTTCTTGCGGTTGTCGCCAGTAACCGGGCATCACCTGCGGGCCTTTAATCTGTATTTCACCAATTTCACCGACCGTAAGCGGGTTATCGTTAACATCGGCAATCCGCATCTCAGTACTCGGAAGTGGCACTCCAATATTTGCCTGAAAACTTTCCTGCGTATGAACGCCACCGGCTACAACGGGTGAACATTCCGTTAGCCCGTAACCTTCGATAATAGTCATGCCGGTCAATGCTTCCCATTCGGCAGCGATCTTTTTTTGGGTTGCCATCCCGCCGGCAATAACAATGCGCGCCTGGCTAAAGTCCAGTGCTCTGAAAGAGGGGGTTTTTAATAGCGCGTTTAACAGTGTATTTAAGCCAAATAGCATAGTGAAAGGGTATTTTTGTAAATCTTTTACGAAACTTTTGATATCTCTCGGATTAGTTATCAGAAGATTTTGCCCGCCCATAAACATCAGCATCATCATACTGACGGTATTGGCGAAAATATGGTAAAGCGGTAAAGGTGTCACCGCTTTTTCTTTATTCAACAAGGTTCTCGGGCCAAAATGGGCGAAAACCTGCAGCACATTGGCAATAATATTTTGATGGGTCAATACGGCCCCTTTAGCAATACCGGTCGTGCCACCCGTGTATTGTAAAAATGCGATATCTGTAGGTAAAACAGTCGGCCGAAGATAACGCTGTAATGCGCCCTGGGTTAATACTCTGCGCATTGAAATAGCCGATGGCAGGTAATATTTAGGCACCATTTTCTTAATATATTTAACCACAAAATTAACTAAGCTGCGTTTGTAGGGGGATAATTGATCACCAATGCGGGTTAAAATAATATGTTTAATCTCGGTATCTGCTAGCACCTGCTGCAGACTGTTACCAAAATTGGTGACCGCCACAATAGCGGTTGCACCCGAATCTTTTAACGGGTGGCGGAGCTCTCTTGGGGTATACAGAGGATTAATATTAACCACCACCAGTCCCGCCCGTAATGCACCAAATAATGCAATTGGATACTGCAGCAGATTGGGCATCATCAATGCAATCCTTTCGCCCGGTTGCAGCAAAAGTGTGTTTTGGCAATAGGATGCAAAGGCTTTACTCTTTAAATCTAACTGTTGATAAGTGAGTGAATGACCCATATTGATAAAGGCAATATTATCCGCGTATTTTTCGCAGCAATGTTCAAACAAGGATAATAAATTATCGAACTCAGTAATATTAATGTCGTGAGGGACATCACTGGGGTAGCTTTTATACCAAGCTTTATCGGTGAGCGTCATTGGGTCGCCTTAGTTGAGTAGTGGATTTTTTATTATAACTAACGAGCGACAAGATGCAGGTTTAAAATGAGTATTCATAATGTGAGTAACATAAATTTCATTGGATCATTCGCCTTGGCAAGCTGCTTGTTATTCAACTATAGTTTTGGTTAGTTTTAGGAATTAGTTTTTAAAATACAGGAGGTTCATATGTCTAAACACCAAATTTACAAAAAAATTGAAATGGTTGGTTCATCTAAAATCAGTATAGAAGATGCGATCAGCAATGCCATTGAACAATGTCGGAAGACCATTAAAAATATGGATTGGTTTGAAGTTGTCGACACGCGTGGGCATATTGTTGATGGCAAAGTAGGGCTCTTTCAGGTAACCATTAAAATAGGCTTTAAAATAGAACATAGTTAAGCTTAATGTGAAAGGGCTTTAAGGTTATAAACACTTTATATTCTAATATTATGTAACTTGAAGATCTAACCTGACTCTCTAATCTGGTGATACTGCGTTAGGTTTAATAGAAACTGAATTTTTATTTACCACACCGCCGCCATTATTTTTAATACTCGCGTTTTTGCCAGTCCTCAAGTTCTATTAGCACTAATAAAGCCCCGTGTCCGCCAAACTCTAATGGGGCTTGATGGAAAGCTAAAATACCCGGATGCTGGGCCAACCATAATGGTACCTTTTTCTTCAAAATGTTTTTACCAACACCGTGCATAACACTGCAGCAATATAATCCCTCTTTTTTACAGCAGGTAATCAGTGCACCCAATTCACGTTTAGCTTCATCTTGGGTTAAGCCGTGTAAATCTAAAATAATTTCAGGTGAAAAGTCACCGCGCCGTAATTGCTTAAACAAATATTTTTCAGCATCCTGGCGTTTATAACGTACGGGTCCCTCTTCTGCCAGAAGGGGTTCAAAACCATCGGAAAAATGACTTGTTTCAAATGATTCCTCACGGATTTTTTTCAGGATCTGCCTTTTCTTCATATTTTTAGTCGGCAGTATTATGGTATCCTGTGGTAATTTTTTAATACCTGAAAACTCTGCACTAAACAGTGAAAAATCATCATTTTTATTATTATTAGTCATGGTCTTTCCTGCGCTGTTTTGTATGCCGACGAGTTTACCTTAATTGGAGCATAAATTGGACACGATTTTTAAAGATGAAGCAATAAATGAACTGCGAACAGTTCAGGATATCTTGCGCTGGGCGGCGACAGAATTTAATCGCGCAGAACTTTTTTACGGGCATGGTACGGATAATGCCTGGGATGAAGCCATACAGCTTATTTTACCTTCATTGCATTTACCCCTAGACAGTAAACCGACGATTCTTGATGCGCGTTTAACACGTCGTGAACGTGAAATGCTGGTGGACAGGATTGTTGTGCGCATTGAAAAGCGTATTCCGGTTGCATACTTAACCAATAAAGCCTGGTTTGCCGGATTGGAGTTCTATGTTGATGAACGTACGCTGGTTCCCCGTTCACCGATTGCTGAATTAATTGAAGCGCATTTTGCACCTTGGGTGACTGAGTCTCCCAAACGTATATTAGATTTATGTACCGGAAGCGGCTGTATTGCGATCGCTTGCGCCTACGCATTTCCGGAAGCCGAAGTGGATGCCGTTGATATTTCAGAAGACGCATTGGACGTCGCTGAAATTAATATTCAGGGTCACGGTCTTGAGCAACAGGTTTTCCCTATTCAATCGGATCTTTTTTCTGGCATTGAAAACGAAAAATATGATCTTATTGTGTCTAATCCTCCCTATGTGGATGCACAGGATATGGACAATTTACCGGGAGAATATAAACACGAACCCGAATTAGGCTTAGCTTGTGGCGCGGATGGTTTAGATTTGGTACGTAAGATGTTGTCTCAGGCAAGTTCAAAATTAAATGAAGACGGTGTGTTATGTGTAGAAGTCGGTAATTCCCAAGTCCACCTTCAAGAAGCTTACCCTGACATTCCCTTTACCTGGATTGAGTTTGAAGCGGGCGGGCATGGTGTGTTTGTATTAACCAAAGCACAACTTGATAATATTAAGATTTAATTTTTGTCAATGATATTTCAGATTAACTGCTGCAAATTTTAATGATCTGCAGTTTTGTACAATTTAAAAACGGGAAATAATTATGGCGGGCAGCAGTATTGGTCAACTTTTTAAAGTCACCACCTTTGGCGAAAGTCACGGTGCAGCAATAGGTTGTATTGTGGATGGTATTCCACCGAATTTAGAAATCAGTGAAGCTGATCTGCAGCATGATTTAGACCGACGTCGTCCGGGGCAGTCACGTTATACAACAATGCGTCAGGAAAAGGATCAGGTTAAGATTCTTTCCGGTGTTTTTGAAGGTAAAACAACCGGCAGCAGTATCGGTTTAATGATTGAAAATACCGATCAGCGTTCCAAGGATTATTCTGAAATTAAGGATCTGTTTCGTCCTGGTCATGCCGATTACACTTACCATCAAAAATTTGGACACCGCGATTATCGGGGTGGTGGTCGTTCTTCTGCGCGCGAAACTGCAATGCGTGTTGCCGCCGGTGCAATTGCTAAAAAATATTTAAACGAACAGTTTGGTATTGTGATTCGTGGTTATTTAAGTCAGTTAGGTGATATTAAAGCGGATTCAATTGACTGGAATGAAGTTGAAAAAAATCCCTTTTTCTTTCCTGATCTGTCTAAAATTACGCAGCTTGAAGATTATATGAAAGCCCTGATTAAAGAGGGTAACTCCGTTGGGGCGAAAGTCACCGTGGTTGCATCGAGTGTGCCCGTTGGTCTGGGCGAGCCGGTATTTGATCGTTTAGATGCAGAGCTCGCACACTCATTAATGAGTATTAATGCGGTCAAAGGTGTTGAAATTGGAGACGGTTTTGCAGCTGTTCAGCAAAAAGGGACCGAGCATCGTGATGAAATGACCCCGGGTGGTTTTTTATCAAACCATGCGGGCGGCATATTAGGCGGAATTTCAACGGGTCAGGACATTATCGCCCATATCGCTCTAAAACCCACATCCAGTTTAACTATCCCCGGTCGCACTATTACCACCGATGGCGAAGCGACTACGATGATAACCAAAGGGCGTCACGATCCCTGTGTCGGTATTCGCGCTGTGCCCATTGCAGAAGCACAAATGGCCATTACCTTACTTGACCATCTATTGCGTCATCGTGCGCAGAACCTGCATGTGACAACCAATACACCTTTTATTAAATAAGTAGCCACAACGCCACTAATTGAATGATCGGTATTATATAAAAAACCACTTGCGGATGCCTCTGCAAGTGGTTTTTTTATTAGTTGATACTTTCCCGCATTACGATCGAGCCCAGAGTAGAAAATCATCCCGTTGCTTTAGCCGTGAATATTTAAAATTTTCAATGCGTCGGGTCTTATTACCGATAAATAATGGCCGTATTTAACTTTCAACTTTACATTGTTACTCGCTTCCACAAAGAGTATAAAGAACCGATAGTGTCGATTGGTGCTCATTTTAAATTAAAATTGATAGGTAAAGACAGGCCATCTTCTTTTGCGTTTGACTTTTACGGTATCAATAAGATATTGAGCAGTGCAAATGTTATATTTGGGAGATATTTTATGGTTAATAAAAACCCCAAAATAGAAGATAGTCGTAATTTTGCTCAGCGAATAGCGGGGCTTTTATTTTTAGATCCCTGTCCCGAATGTCATAAACATTCTTTTACAGCAGCAAGTTACGGAAATGAAGGGCATTGTTCTGCCTGCGGTTATACAACGCCTTTATTAATTCCGCAAGATGAGGAGTAAAAGTTGCCTGGTCGTCTTTCTTTCCTAAATTGAAAAGAGTCAGCAAGGATAACGACTCTTTTTTAATGCAGAACCCCCCGTACCGTGATATCTTTTTTTGTTAAGTCCTCATCAAAAAGCCCTAAGGTTATTTTATAATGCCGTTCGGTTAAGCAATTTTAGACTTATATATCAGCAGATATATTGATAGTAGAGAAAGCACTGAACGTGTAAATGTTCGCTGTTTTCTCTTTTTAGGCATAATGAAATGCTTAACGTCTTCTCGCATAAGTCGTCTTTTTCTGGGGATTTTTTGTAACAAACTTAAAGGGGCTACCACAGAGCGTAGCGCTACAGAGTAAAGCCTCCTATTATAATTCCGCGTACACAATATAATTATCCAACCCCTTTCGGAAAACGACTGCGTAATCTGACCTGCCCATTAATTTGGCTATTTTTTAGTTCACCGCAGTTTTGTTCTATCTCCCAACGAGCCCAATAAACGGACAACAAGGTTCCCATTAGATAAAGCGCGGGATCAATTAAAGAGAAGATAAAACCTTTAGGGTGTTGATAAAAAATCACTCTAGCTTGCCAAGTATCTGCAATACAAACAGCCGTCGCCTAACTAGGATGCGATGCAATCAATCGCACTGCTACCCGGAAGAGGGGGCATCACCTTTTTAATAAAGTGCCGAACAGCTCAAAGTTCAATAAAAGGGGCAGTAACATTCCGGCGAAAATAAGCATACAAAATAGCCCCGGCGGCAGATCGTCTACAACTTTCAAATGCAATGCCAGTCCAAATAGATGCAGCCCTGTTTTTGGGCTGTATTTATTAGCTTTGCGTTATATAAAGCTGCGCATCTTTTTTAGTCTAATGATTAATATAGAAAATGGAGACTATTATTCATTTTTTTGACTGAAGCACTAAAAGCACTAAAAACCCATTAATTTTAAATACTTAGTTAAAACAGAAGTATTGATAGAAGATTAATTATTTGTTATTTTGTTTTTATGATCACAGAAAGATAAAGTAATAGTGAAATAATGGCGACCCCAAAAAAACATTCCAAATAATACTGTGCGCAGGTCAATTCAACGCAAGCGACCTAATGGGTATAGAAAATTTTACGAATAGGCTGAGCGTAGTCAAGGAGGACATAGATGAAAGATTTATCACCGTCGGATTTGAAAAGTTATTTTAAATACTGGGGCAAGGCTAAGAAAGATGAAAATACTGAGGATAGTGCAGACTATCATTTATTGGTTTTTCATTGTCTTGATGTGACTGCAGTGGCTGATATCTGGTTAGAAGAGTCAAATACTCTGTTATCACAAATGTCTTGGTATTTAAAATCTACTCGAGAACAGGCAAAGCGTATTAGCTTGTTTTTTATCCTATTGCATGATTTAGGAAAGTTTGATGCGCGCTTTCAAAACTTCCGTGAAGATATTCGTCAAATATTACAAGGTGATGATTGGGAAGTTGACCCTGATCCAACCTATTACTCGCATGGCTCCTGCGGTTATCGGCAATTTAGCGAGATGTTCGATACCAATGAAGCAATGAAAGCGGTGGCGGGCCATCACGGTTATTGTGATACCTCTCAGCCATACCATGATCCAGATGCGGATGACGAGCTGCTAGAGTTAGATGAACAAGCTCGAAAAGAGTGGGTTGAGTTCAGTCTTGATTTTTGTCAGTTAAAAGAAGTTCCCGATGTCGGTGATATTCCCATGTTGGCGGGTTTGTGCAGTGTTGCGGATTGGGTGGGGTCATCGATCACTAATTTCACAACTGATCCATCTATTAATTTACAGCAGTATTATCAAGAGACCTTACTCCGAGCAAGAAAAGCACTCGTCGATACAGGCATGATTGAAAAATCACAGGGGGCAGGTTTTGCTTATTTATTTAACGAGTATCGTCCTCGCGGCATTCAAACATTATTGAGTGAGATGCCATTAAAAGCGGGACTTACCTTAGTAGAATCGGATACCGGATCGGGTAAAACCGAATTTGCGTTAGCTTATGCGTCCTCTCTTATTGAAGCCGGGCTTGCAGATGGAGTGGTATTTGGCTTACCCACACAGGCAACCGCCAATGGTCTATTTTCTCGCGTGGGAGATGCTGCAAAGAAATTATTTCCTGATACAAAAACGACACTTGCGCATGGTAAATCTAAATATTTGATGTCAGATGAAAGCGGTTTTTTACAGCAATCAAATAAACGTGCTTTCTTAGGCTCAATGTCAGTGGCAACCATAGATCAAATTCTGATGGGCGTGCTGGGTATTCGCCATCAATTTGTCCGTTCTTTTGGTACGCGAAAATCAGTGTTGGTGCTTGACGAAATTCACAGTTTTGATGCCTATATGTTGGGCCTTATCGAACAAGTGTTAAAAGGGCAGCATCAAGCCTATTCAAGTGTGATTTTACTTTCCGCTACATTGCCTAATACGCTAAAAGAAAAACTACTTTCAACTTATAAAGGGAAATCACTTAATAATGCGTATCCACTTGTTAGCCATACTGACTTATTTGCTAATACCCAAGAATTTACCTTACCTAAGCAAGCAACTAACAAAACGATCACTTTAAAAACATGGTGCAGCGATAATCTATTACCCAGTGTTAATCAGCGAAAAAAGATGATTGATTGGGTATCACATGGGGCTATGGTTGGAGTTATTTGCAATACAGTAAAAGATGCACAGCGGTTATATCACCAGCTTAAAATAGCAAATCCAGAACTGAAAATAGAATTGTTTCATGCACGTTTTACCTTTAACGATAGGAAAAAACGAGAAGATCAGGTGCTTGAAAATTATGATAAAAATGCTAAACGCACGGGACGACTACTTATTGCCACTCAAGTAATAGAACAATCACTTGATTTAGATTTTGATGTGCTAATTAGTCAAATCGCACCTATTGAATTTTTGATGCAGCGCATGGGCCGATTATGGCGGCATGAGCGTATAGGGAGTGGTTTATGTCCGCGGGCAAGTTGTATTAAAGCACCTTTGTTTATCACTTTATTACCCAATGAGAAAATAACGGATCTGACATCGAGTGAGCAATTAAAGCATCATTACCAAGGCAGCGGATATGTTTATCAAAATAGCCGCTTACTTTATCGCACCGAGCAATATCTAAATCAACATCCATTGTTACATTTTCCTGATTGCTACCGAGAGGCGATAAATTATGTTCATGAAGAGCAAGCTTATCCAGAAGAGCCAGAAGTTTTAACTTTAGTGGCTGAGGAGTACGACATTAAAGCCGATGGTAGTAATTATACCGCTCGCTCTTTAAGCAAGCTGCAATCAAAACCACTTAATGATGTTGATCCGCGCTGCGCATTATTAACCCGAGATGGTGAAATGAGTGCAACCGTAGTGCTGTTTAATGAAGACGGTAGTTTATTACACGGTGGGGATTTTAACGAGCAGCAAGACCGAGAAAACAGTACCGTCGCATTAGCAAAAAAACATGCCAAAGGGATAAAAGACGAACGCTATTACTGCTATAAGGCGGTAGTGGGCAAAGATATTATTTATAACGAGATGGGGTTTCTAACGGCCGATCTCAACGATGAATTAACAGCAGGGAGTTAACTATGTATTTATCACAGGTGATGCTCAATACGCATGACACTTATGAGCAGCATCAAG
Source organism: Psychromonas sp. MB-3u-54 (assembly GCF_002836415.1). Lineage (GTDB taxonomy): Bacteria > Pseudomonadota > Gammaproteobacteria > Enterobacterales > Psychromonadaceae > Psychromonas. Next base: position 36,997 of record NZ_PJBP01000125.1, read on the forward strand.
CTATTTGGAGTTTGTTTGCGAATGTGGCGGATCGGAAGCGTGATCATTTATTTCGGGTTGAAGTGGCGGATCGCCAATCGTGTAAAGTTTTGCTGCAATCAAGCACCGAGCCTAAAAGCAGCGAACAAGCCAAGGTGTTAGCCAGTAAGTCATTTTTGGCTGAGATTAAGCAAGATGCATTTTATAAATTCAAACTGCTGGCTTACCCGACAAAGTGCTTAAGCCAAGGTAAAAAAGTAATAGAAATAAAAGAGCCTGATGAACAGGTAGAGTGGCTACAGCGAAAGCTTAGTGGAGCTAATGCTACCGTGACGGCCATGGATAACGTGATGGTGCGCAGTAAAAAATCATACAACAGTCGCTTTGTCTGCTTTGAAGGCATTTTACAGGTAACCGATAGTGAACAAATTCAGCGTGCATTGGTGATGGGAATTGGCCGTAAAAAACATGCGGGAGCAGGTTTGCTATCACTTGCCCGTACACAATAAGGACAGGGTATGTATCAAAGAATATATAAAGCTTATCAGTTACTAAGTAATGGCGATAAGGCAGATTTAAAACGCTGTAATTTAAAAAAACTGGCTGATTCTCCAGCATATTTTCGAGTGTTAAAATTCAGTGGCGCGAAAGATACACAGCAAACACAGCGTATTTTGTATTTATTGGTTGGCCTTAAAATAAGTGATGATCAGCCAGGCGTGAATGTTGCCAATGCATTATTAAATGCGGGTGTAAAAGAGGCGCAAATCATTCAAATCACGCGTAGTGGTGATAACGGCATTGATTACTTAAAACGCCAGCTAGTGCGCTGCGAAAATATTAAGCTTGAAAGTATCGGCAAGTTAGCTCAATTTTGGGGTGACAATGCCCGTCGTAATCTATTAAAAAACTTCATTTTATCAGCTAACGATACACCAGCTGCTAGCTAACTATTATCAAATTAATCCAAAGGATATTTTCCATGACAACGTTTATTAATATTCATACCCTTATTTCTCATCCATCATCGATGATGAATCGTGATGATTCAGGCATGCAAAAAACCGCCGTTTTTGGTGGTAGTGTGCGCAGTCGTATTTCCAGCCAATGTTTAAAGCGTGCTATTCGCCAAAGCGATATTTATGGAGAAGCCGTTGCTGAAAAGTCTATTCGTACAAGACTTTATTCAGAACTGATAGATTTTTTAGTGGAAAATACAGACTCTGAAAAAAATGAAATTGAGAAAATAATTTATGCGCTATCAATAAAGACAGGAACGTTAGATTCTGGGATAAAAGAAGAAGATGAAGAGGTTGAAGTTATTAACGATGAAGGTAAAAAAGAGAAAGTTAAAACAGGGAATAAACTAAAAATATTTAAAACCGTTCAACCATACAGCGCTGCTGAGTTTAAAGAATTAGTGATAATTGCAAAAGAATCATTCCCTGAACTTTATGAATCAATTATTACTGGGTTACCTGATAAAGCTAAAAAAGCAGATAAAGATAAGTTCAAAAAATCGATTGTTGAATTTCAAGGTATACTTTTAACTGTCAAATCGGTCATTGATGTCGCGCTATCGGGGAGAATGGATACGCATTGTCATAACCGGAATTTAGAGGCCGCGATGAGTGTCGCGCACAGTTTAACCACGCACAGCGCTGATATTGAAGTAGATTGGTTTACCGCTTGTGATGATTTAGCAGAGCAAGGCTCCGGACATATAGGGACAACGGAATTCAGCTCGGGCGTATTTTATCGTTATGCGTCAATCAATGTTGATTTATTGGCAAAAAACATTAAATCCACCGTGAGTGAAGTAACACCCATTATTAATACGATGATCCGCTGTTTTGCTCAGGTATCACCTAGCGCCAAGCAAAAAGTATTTGCAGCCTACAATCAAGCTGATTTTGTGATGGCCACACATTCCAACCAGCCGATTTCCCTTGCCAATGCCTTTAGAAAACCGATTGAAAATAATGGTGATGTGATGGAAAACTCCATAGCTGCATTAGTGAAAAATTATGAAAAGCTAACCAATGCTTATGAGCTTGACTCAAAAGCAATAGCACTTGATTTAACCGATAGTGCGCAAAGTAAACAAATCAATTTGGTTAACAAAATCAGTGATATTCATTTTTAAGTTTGCATAGGATACGTGTGATGAAAACCTTGATATTAAAAACCGAAGGAATGTCGGCCTACGGTCTGCAAACTTTTGATGTGCACCGTAGAGCAAATCACTTTCCAACGCGCTCAGCCATTATGGGCATTCTGGGTGCCGCCATAGGGATAACCCGTGAAAATTTTAATGAGCTTTATGCGCTCTCGGAGCAGCTTAAAATTGCAGTACAAGTGAACCTGAGTGGTGAAAAAATGGTGGATTACCATACAGTCCAACACTTTCGCAGTCCCCAGGGGAAAATTCAAAAGGGAGTTAAACCGACCTATCGGGAATACTGGTGTGACAGTGAGCATACCTTTGCCATCAGTGCGGAGGATGGCATCATTGAAACACTCACAAATAAAGTAAAAGCGCCTGAATTTACTCTGTTTCAGGGGCGTAAATCGTGTCCCTTAACCCGGCCGTTGTTTGAAACTGTGAGTGACCATGATAATCCCGCCAACGCGTTAAAGAATCATGGAGGACAAGGTCAGATTTTTAGTGATGTTAGTGGTGAAAATCAACTGGCTATTGTCCAGGTGCGCGACTTGATCACCGCAATACCACGCAAATACGCCATGCGGACAGTCTATGTTTGCGGCCAAATAGCAAAAGTACAGAATGGTAAGGAGGAAATGAATGAACCTGCTTAAAGATGATTTTATTTCAACCACGCAAGGCAAAGTCTCTTTAAAAACTATTTTAACCGGTAATGAGAATTACCAACTGCAATATTATTTTGATGAAATTCAGCTGGCAATGTTGCAGCTGTTAAGTTCACTCTCCACAGTAGTATTACAGCCAACAATTCAAGATCTAAAAGGTTATTTAAAAAATGGATTAACGCCTGAACAATATGAAGCTGCCTTGGATAAAGTAGAAAGCCAATGGTTTGAAAACGATTGTTTTATGCAATCTAAACCATCGGAGAATACAAAATATTTTCCTGCTGATATTCATAAGGTTATTTCAGGTATAGAAAGTAGTTCTACTGAAAATGCGTCGGGTTTGTTTTCAAGTCTCAATGATTTTTCTTGTGTTTGTTCTGATTGCATGCCAGCTCTAAATTATAATTATCAGACTAATGTTCATGCGAAAGCTATGGGAGTTGGGGGCTCAACCGGAATAAAGGGTGGGGGTACTCTTACTTTTTTAATGGCTGGTAGTTGCTTAAAAGAAACAATATTAATGAATACGGTTTGTGTTGATTATTTTACAAAGGTATCAAGTTTAAATGAAGATGCTTGTAATGATTTTATGTGGGTTACCCCATTAAAAGGTAGCAAAGTAACCAATGCAAAAGGTAAAGAAGTTGAAATTTACCAAGCCCAGAAAATTGGGTTAGCGCGAGGTTTATTTGCATTGGCTTATCATTTCAAGTTCGATGTAATCGAAGAAAGTTCAGTTTGTGATTCATGTGGTCACAAATCTTCTTATATAGTAAAAAAATTTCATCATTCTAAATACAATGGTAATTATGGTTCAACTTCTGAGGCTCGAGAGTTAGGCGCTGGATGGTGGCCTAATCCGTACACGGCAACGGTAAATTTAGAAAATGGATTTATGGGGTTGCGAGCTCGAGATCAGAATTGGAACTCTTGGGAAGACTTATCTGCAATGGTTGCACAGGCTGAAGTAGATAAAAACAGCATTTCACCAGCGCCAATTATTTCTCAATATCGAGATACAGGAATAAGTAAGAAACCATTCAATTATCTTGTCGGTGGAAATATTTTAAAACCAAAAAATGAGGCATCAATAGTAGGCCGTGTTTATGATCTTTATTCCATGCCCTCATCGTTAAATAAAAACTTAAGTAAAGTGACTCAAGTGATTGATTCTGGACTTGAACAAAAAAAATTATTGGAAAAGGCTTTTTATATAGCTTCTAAAGATGATGGTGTGAAATTTAAAAAAAATATCATTGTATCAGCCAGTAAAAATGCGATGTTCCGCTTTACGGCAAATGCTCAGCAAATTATTCAACGAACCCTGCTTGATGTTGAACGTAAAGAAGCCACTGAATTAAGAAAAACAGCCGTTATTGAATTAAAACAAGAAGCGCAACGGATCTTTATGGGAGTTCAACGAAAATATCAGCATGATCTTCCTCTCTTTAAAGCATTAGTAAAAGGAGAGAGCGCACTCTATCGAAAATAACAAAGAGAATACCTCATCGAAGGGGTATCGCTATTAATATAAGGAGTCTGAAAGGTGACATTTATTCCCCTTAAACCCATTCCAATAAAAGCGCGAACGTCCATGATTTTTGTGGGAATGGGACAAATTGATGTAAAAGACGGAGCATTTGTCGTTATTGATAAAAATGGTGAACGAATGCATATCACAGTCGGCACTATCGCATGCATCATGCTTGAGCCGGGTACTCGGGTTAGTCATGCAGCTATTAAACTTGCCAGCATTTGCGGCACGTTGCTTATTTGGGTGGGTGAAGCGGGCGTTAGGCTTTATTCAGCCGGGCAACCTGGCGGTGCGCGCAGTGATAAATTACTTTATCAAGCCAAATTGGCATTAGATGCTGAATTGCGTTTAAAGGTTGTTCGTAAGATGTTTGAACTCCGTTTTGGTGACGAAGCACCGCAACGCCGCAGTGTTGAACAATTACGGGGAATTGAGGGGGCCAGAGTAAAAAAAACCTATCAGTTACTCGCTAAGCAGTATGGAATTGAATGGCATGGTCGACGCTATGATCGTAAAGACTGGGATAAAGGTGATACCATTAATCAATGTATCAGCGCCGCGACTGCTTGTTTGTATGGTATTACCGAGGCAGCAATTTTAGCAGCAGGTTATGCCCCTGCTATTGGATTTTTACATACGGGAAAACCTTTGAGTTTTGTTTATGATATTTCCGATATTATAAAATTTGAAACGGTGGTGCCCGTCGCCTTTCAGGTTGCAGCTAAAAAAACATACTCTCCGGATCGGGATGTACGCATTGCATGCAGGGAAGCCTTTAGAAAAACCAAGATCTTAAAAAGGCTGATTCCACTGATCGAGGAAGTGTTAGGCGCTGGAGAGATAAAACCACCAGAGCCTTACGAAGATGCACAGCCACCCGCTATTCCTATGCCTGAAACGATAGGCGATGACGGTCATCGTACTGCTTAAAAAGGTATAAATATGTCAATGGTCACAGTGGTAACAGAAGTTGTACCACCTCGTTTGAGGGGGAGATTAGCGGTTTGGTTATTAGAAGTCCGAGCGGGTGTTTATGTAGGTGATGTTTCAGCGCGAGTACGAGAAATGATCTGGTACCAGATTAGTGAACTTGCTGAGAATGGAAATGTTGTTATGGCATGGTCAACCAATACCGAATCTGGATTTGATTTTGTTACTTACGGTGAAAATCGCCGTATGCCGGTTGAGTTAGACGGATTAAGATTGGTAAAATTCAAACCTGAAATCAAAGAAAATTAAAAAGTTTTTGCTCTTTAAAAATCGGTGATTATTGAAGTACTCTATTTATCCTTACAAAACAATAATATATACTTAGAGTGTTCCCCGTGCCTACGGGGATGAACCGCGGTTAAGAAAAAGCAACTGGCGCTCACTAATGTGTTCCCCGTGCCTACGGGGATGAACCGTGATTAATAGTGTTATTTATTCGATCAAATATGTGTTCCCCGTGCCTACGGGGATGAACCGTCACGCCATCAACCGACATTGTACTCTCTAACGTGTTCCCCGTGCCTACGGGGATGAACCGTCTGTTAGGTATTTATCGTCTTTACCGTTATTGTGTTCCCCGTGCCTACGGGGATGAACCGTTTGAATGCAAACATAGTCGAATCTGCAAGTGGTGTTCCCCGTGCCTACGGGGATGAACCGCTATTTATCTGATGCCGATAACTCAGACAGCAGTGTTCCC
>NZ_PJBP01000116.1 GCF_002836415.1 Psychromonas sp. MB-3u-54
CCAATCCACATAAGTAAATGGTCTAAAATTGCGCAGGAAAAAATAATGATAGCAAGACGTTTGATTGAGCAATAGCTGGCTATTGGGATTGAAAACAACGAAGCTAGCGTTAATTTTAACAAGTAAGATAGGTCAGATATTTATGCGGATTGGTATCAGTTAGGCTTCGAAGGTTTTCTGCAGGAATGGAATGATTTTTTACTATGTGGTTTAGAGATAAATCGACAGATATAAAAAAAGGAAGCCGCAGCTTCCTTTTTTTGAGTCAATGACCGCAGCCATTACTTTATATTTTGTGAATCAGAGTATTATTCAGCGGCTGTTTTTTCAGCAGCTTCTTTGATGCTTAAGCGCACACGGCCCTGGCGATCAACTTCTAATACTTTAACTTTCACTTCTTGACCTTCTTTAAGGTGATCAGAAACTTTCTGTACACGCTCTTCACAAATTTGCGAGATATGTACTAGACCATCTTTGCCAGGAAGGATATTAACAAACGCACCGAAATCGGCTAAACGTACAACTTTGCCTGTGTAGATAGTACCTACTTCAACTTCAGCTGTGAGTGCTTTAATGCGGTTAATTGCATCATCAGCTTGTTCGCCAGAGGTCGCTGCAATTTTAACAGTACCGTCATCTTCGATTTCAATTGTAGTACCGGTTTCTTCACATAGAGAGCGGATAACCGCGCCGCCTTTACCAATAACATCACGGATTTTATCAGTGTTGATTTTGATAGTATGAATACGTGGTGCGAATTGAGAAATATCAGCGCGACCTTGTGGCAGTGCTTGGTCCATTACAGTCAAAATGTGCAAACGTGCAGCTTTTGCCTGGTTTAAAGCAATCTGCATGATTTCACGCGTGATTCCTTCAATTTTGATGTCCATCTGTAGTGCAGTAATACCTGCTGTAGTACCAGCAACTTTAAAGTCCATATCACCAAGATGATCTTCATCACCTAGAATATCAGAAAGAACAACAAACTCTTCGCCTTCTTTTACAAGACCCATCGCGATTCCCGCAACAGAAGCTTTAAGAGGAACACCCGCATCCATCAATGCCAGAGATGCACCACAAACAGAAGCCATAGAAGATGAACCATTTGATTCAGTGATTTCTGATACAACACGTACTGTATACGGAAATTCTTCAAGTGAAGGCATAACAGCCAAAACACCACGTTTAGCAAGACGACCATGGCCAATCTCACGACGTTTAGGAGAGCCAACAAAGCCAGTTTCGCCTACACAGTATGGAGGGAAGTTGTAATGTAATAAGAAGTTATCTTTCTTCTCACCCATTATGCTGTCGATGATTTGCGCATCACGCTGTGTACCAAGCGTCGCTGTTACTAATGCTTGAGTTTCACCACGAGTAAACAATGCACTGCCGTGAGTACGGGGTAATACACCGGTACGGACATCTAATGCACGAATGCTTTCAGGATCTCGACCATCGATACGAGGCTCACCTTTAATGATGCGCGTACGTACAACTGTTTTTTCTAAATCGTGTAAGTATTCACCGACTTGCTTAGCTGCTAATGTTTCGTCAGACGCTAATAATTTTTCTTTAACTTCAGAGGTGATAGCTTTAATGGCATCGTAACGTTCGCCTTTATCACCGATCTGGTAAGCTTGTTCAAAACGCGCTTGTGCTTCAGTTGCAATCGCTGCATCTAATGCTTCATTACGTGCAGGAGCAGCCCAATCCCATGCTGGACGAGCAACATCGCTGGCGAATTCTTTAATTGATTCAACAACCACTTGTTGCTGATCGTGACCAAATACAACCGCACCAAGCATAACGTCTTCGCTTAGGATAGCAGCTTCAGATTCAACCATTAAGACTGCGTTATCTGTACCAGATACAACAAGGTTAAGATCACTTGTTTCTAGTTCAGTTTTAGTTGGGTTAAGCAGGTATTGACCTTCTTTATAACCAACACGCGCACAACCGATAGGACCCTTGAAAGGCATACCTGAGATAGAAAGCGCCGCAGATGTAGCAATCATTGCCACGATATCTGGGTTAACTTCAGGATTGATCGATACAACAGTTGCAATCACTTGTACTTCGTTTTTGAAACCTGCTGGAAATAGAGGACGAACTGGACGGTCAATAAGACGTGCAATCAGTGTTTCGTCTTCGCTTGGACGGCCTTCACGTTTGAAGAAACCACCGGGGATTTTACCCGCAGCATAGGTTTTTTCCTGGTAGTTTACCGTAAGAGGGAAGAAATCACGCACTTGATCATCGGCGTTTTTACCAACAACAGAAACGAATACACAGGTATCGTCCATACTACACATTACAGCAGCAGTTGCCTGACGAGCCATTACGCCCGTTTCTAGAGTGACAGTATGTTCGCCATACTGAAAACTTTTAACAATAGGAGTCATTTTTTTTCCTTTAATAAATTTATATTCTTGTGCTTTTTATCGCGCCGACAGTATACGTCAACGATTGCATATTAAACATTTTTTAATCTGTAGAAACAAAAAAAGAGCCGTTAGGCTCTTTTTTTAAATTATGTTTAAGCCGAAATTAACGACGTAGACCTAATTCAGTGATTAATGCTGTGTAAGCAGCAACATCTTTACGCTTTAAGTAGTCAAGTAATTTACGACGTTGACTTACCATGCGCAGTAGACCACGACGGCTGTGGTGATCATGGATGTGCTCTTTAAAGTGACCTTGAAGGTGGTCAATTTGTGATGTGTATAAAGCAACTTGTACTTCTGAAGAACCAGTATCGCCTTCTGAACGACCAAATTTAGCTACAATCTCAGCTTTCTGTTCTGCACTTAGTGACATAACATACTCCGATATTTTATGGTTATGTGTATAACCGATTTAAATTATTACCGCCGATCACTAATTCAGCGACAAAGTGAACGGCGAATTTTACGGAGGATTGGAGCATTAAGCAATACTTATTCGCCGTAAATTTTATTTAAAATGATTATCCGCCTAATAATAATTTATCGTCGTCTAACTCGGCACCATCGGTGCGTGCTTGAGCAAATAGATTAAGCAGATCTTTAACTTGGTAATTAGCACGCTCTTTGCTGGCCAAATCAAAAATAATCTTACCTTCATGAAGCATAATAGTACGCGATCCATGATCTAAAGCCTGACGCATAGAATGGGTCACCATCATCACCGTTAATTGTTTTTCTTTAATAATTTGTGATGAGATATCCAAAATTAAGGCGGCCGTTTTTGGATCCAGCGCGGCGGTATGTTCATCCAGCAGCAAGATGCTGCTTGGCTGTAATGCCGACATCAGTAAGCTGACGGATTGCCGTTGTCCGCCCGACAAAAGTCCCATTTCGCTGTCCAGACGATCTTCCAGACCGAGATTTAATCGACTTAACTGCTCCTTAAACACCTTGCGTAATTTATTGTTTAGAGCAGATGCGAGTGTCCCGCGCTTTCCCCGCCCATAGGCAAGTGACATATTCTCTTCAACGGTTAAGTTACCACAGGTTCCCGCTAAGGGATCTTGAAAAACACGAGCAATATCCTTAGTACGGCGAGTTGCAGGCAACTTAGTTACATCACGATCATCAAAATAAATTTTACCTTGAGTTGATTTTATATCACCGGCAATGGTATTGAGTAAGGTAGATTTTCCTGCACCGTTAGAGCCTATCACAGTCACAAACTCACCCGACGGGATAGTAAGATCAATCCCCTGTAATGCGAGTTTTTCTGTTGGTAGTCCACGATTAAAGGTGACGTGTAAGTTTTCACAACGGATCATATTTGCTCCTTGATGGCGCGTTTCGCTTTCCATTCATTACGTAATTTAGGAAACACTAATGCAAGAGCCACCAATACAGCGGTAATCAAGTTTAAATCTGAGGCTTGAAAACCTAAAAAATCCGCATTCAAAGCCATTGATACGGCAAAACGATATAAAACAGAACCGACGATACAGCTCATTACAATGACCAGCATCGAACGACTCGCCAATAGAGATTCACCGATAATAACAGCCGCTAAACCTACCACTATAGTGCCTATACCCATAGTTGAATCGGCAAAACCATTAGTTTGGGCAAACAGCGCGCCGGCAAGTCCGACCAAACCATTAGACAGCGCTAAACCGACATAGACTTTCTCAGTCACGACTATACCGTTAGCTTGCGCCATGCGTTTATTAGAGCCGACCGAGCGCATCGCCAAACCATATTGGGTGCGTAAAAACCAGGCGACCAACAATCCGCCAACAATAGCGCAGACAGCTACAAAGATAACCTTCATATACATGTCCGGCAAACCTAAGCCCTCAAAAGGCGAAAGGACAGTTGGCTCCATAATTAGAGCAACATTAGGTTTCCCCATCACCCGCAAATTGATGGTATACAGAGCAGTCATGGTCAGTATGCTGGCCAGTAAATGCAAAATATTAAAACGCAGATTTAACCATGCGGTAACTAAACCGGCGCAAGATGCCGCAAGCGTTCCTAACAAGGTTGCTAAATACGGGTTTTGACCTGTAACAATTAAAGTCGCGGCAACAGCAGCGCCAAGCGTGAAGCTGCCGTCAACCGTAAGGTCTGGGAAATCTAAAATCCGAAAAGTAAGATAGACCCCGATAGCAACTAAGCCATAGATAAGGCCGATTTCTAATGTGCCTAAAAAAGCATAAAGTGACATATTAATAACTACTTATTATTTAATGATTTGGGTTGCTCGTCGAAGCACATCAGCAGGCACTTTTACGCCCATTTTAGCGGCCATACTAGTGTTAACAAAAAGATTAGTTCCCTCGGCCATTTTCACGTCAATATCCCCGGGGTTTTCACCTTTTAGAATACGTACCACGATATCACCGGTTTGACGGCCTAGATCGCCATAATCATAACCAACGGCAGCCACAGCACCACGTTCAACCGAACCTGTATCAGCAGCAAAAACCGGGACTTGAGCATCTATTCCAACTTTTACAACCGCTTCAAAAGCACTAATAATAGTATTATCTGTCGGGCAGTAAATAGCATCGACTTTACCTATCAGTTGCTTACTGGCAATCATTACATCGGATGATTTAGGCGCAGGAGATTCAACAATCGTAATACCCATCTCGTTAGCGGCTTCTTTTAAGGCATCCACTATTGCGACCGAGTTAGCTTCACCCGGATTATACGGCACACCGACTGTTTTTAGATTAGGAAGAAATTCTTTAATCAAAGCAAGGTGTTGTTTCACGTTGACCATATCTGATAAGCCAGTGACATTGCCACCAGGTTGAATTAAGCTCGGCACAAGCTTGGCACCGATAGGATCGGTTACAGCGGAAAATACCACGGGAACACCTCGACTCGCGCTTACTGCCGCTTGTGCTGAAGGTGTCGCAATAGCCACAATAACATCGGGTGCATCACCGACCATTTTACGTGCAATTTGAGCCGCGATAGCGGGTTGCCCTTGCGCACTCTCATAGGTAAATTTCAGTTGATCACCTGTGTAACCATTTTCATTAAGCACTTCTTTAATACCATCGCGAACAGCATCAAGTGCAGGGTGCTCGACAATCGCAGTAGTCGCAACATAAACGGGTTTAGCGTACAAACTAGTACACAAAACAACGGTTGATAATGCGATTGCTTTTAATACCGAATTTAGATTCATATTATGATCCTTTGTAATAAATTTACTATTATTTTATTTTCATAGTAAAACGATTGAGGGGCACTAAGAAAGTCTATCTCTTAGATAACAGCTAACTTTATCAGCAAAACTCAATAAAGTAAAAACACTATTTCTAAAATGTATTAGCGATAACTTTGTTCCTCGCCAGACAACTTTTCACGTGGTGGTATCGACATTTTACAGGGGAAGTGAATGCTTATAATAACCATTAACAATCGTGATTTTTTAGATCAGCACCTTACACTAAGGTTTGCAGAGTAGACTGTAGTGCCGGATAATTTAGATTAGATGGATTGATGAAGACTAGGGCAGCGACAATCGGTGCAGCGAATAAGCGACAGCTTAGTATCTGAGCAGACACCCTACGAGCTATGCGTTTATTGTCATAGTTCGTGCTAGTTGGCGTACCAATAAAACAGCCATTAAATTAATGAACAATTTTAAATAGTAAATCGGATCACTTTATTAATGCGTTTGGTATTATCGACATTTTGCAGGGGAAGTGCCGGCTAATTTAGATTAGATTGATTAGGACCAGAATAAACACTTAAGTGCTCACATTAAAAACAGCCGTAAACACTAAATCGATGGTTTTAAATCAGTATTTTCATTTTTTTATGCAGTTAACTATTTCATTTCTGTTGTTATCAGTTATCACGCAGGCTGCTGTACAATTTCAGTTGTATAGCAGGTAGTTATTGCCTATCTTCAGATTGTTATTACAGCTCTAATTCCAGGGCTATATTTGTACAACCTTTCTCGCAACTAAGGCCACTTTTTCCTAACAGCGAAACACTTAATTTAAAAGGTTGTTGGCAGGTTGGACAAAGAACAGTATCACCTCTGCCTATTTTTTTTATAATATTACGCTGCTCATTAAATGAGTCAGCTGCATTTTTGTTGATCTGAGAAAAGTCTAATTTGGTCATGATTGTTATCTCGCTCTGACAGCTACGAAGTTCGCCACTCGCGACTCGCAGCTTTCTTTTACTTACAAGTTAGCTAAACGGGTTGGGGCAATTAAACCTGCTTCGTTCATTTTACCAACACCAATAAAAGTATGCGCCTCACCAACGGTGATCCTAAGGATGGTATTATCGGGTGCACCAAAAACTTGTACCGGTTGACCATGCAGGACATATTCGCCCATCTCATTCGAAATATTAACTTCCGGGTAGTTTTTTACTGCAGTATCCATATCAAGTAACAGCGGATCTAATAAATCATAGGGGCTGATATCAGACTCTTTTGCCTGCTCAATCAATGCTTCTAGTTGTTCGATAGTGACCATTTTATCGTATGGATAATCGGCAACCTGCGTACGGCGTAACACCGAAACATGGGCACCACAGCCTAACAACTCACCAAGATCATCAACGATAGTACGAATATAAGTCCCTTTACTAACGTGAATATCTAACTCTACTTCATTACCTTCAAAGCGTAATTGGTTGATTTCATAAACAGTAATAGGTCGTGCTTCGCGATCAATAGTAATACCTTCACGCGCATATTTATAAAGGGGCTGGCCTTTATGTTTTAATGCAGAAAACATCGACGGTACCTGCATAATATCACCGCGGAAAGTGTCCAGTGCCTGATCGAGCTGCGCTTGAGTAACAACAACCGGACGCTCGCTAACGACATCACCCTGAGAATCACTGGTGGTCGTCCGTACACCTAAGGTTGCAGTGACGATATAACGTTTATCTGAATCGAGCAAAAACTGAGAAAATTTGGTCGCTTCACCTAAACAAACGGGCAGCATTCCCGTAGCAAGTGGATCTAACGCACCCGTATGCCCCGCTTTATTAGCAAAGAAAATACGCTTAACACGTTGTAATGCATGGTTTGAGCTGATGTCTGTGGGTTTATCCAATAAAATAATACCGTTTATTGAACGCCCCTTTCCCCGTCTTGCCATTAGTCCTCGTCCTCTTCCGTTCTACCTGACGCAGCTAATTTAGTCTGATCAACTTTTACCGCTCCGCTCACTAGTTCTGAAATACGCAAACCTTCGGTTAGTGTACTGTCAAATGTAAAGCGAACCTCAGGCACAATACGTAAACGCATCGCCTTGCCTAATAAGCGGCGAATATATCCCGCTGCCGCGTTCAATCCCTCAAGAGACTCATCATTAGTTTGGTCACCAACGGTTAAAAAGGTAACAAATACTTTTGCGTAAGCAAGATCTCGAGTGACATCTACGCCGGAGATGGTAACCATTCCAATGCGCGGATCCTTAACTTCCTGCTGTAATATACGCGCAAGTTCTTTTTGAATCTGCTGAGATACTCGGGAAGTTCGGCTGTATTCTTTTGCCATTTATTACTCCTTCATCAGCACGCTGATGATTATTCGTTAGAAATAAGAATGGAGGCCTTAGGCCTCCATTCTTTACGTTAAGGCCGCTTTGAGATTATAACGTTCTTTTAATCTCAATGGTTTCAAATACTTCTATTTGATCGCCGACACGTACATCATTATAGTTCTTAACACCGATACCACATTCCATGCCATTACGCACTTCGCTTAGGTCGTCTCTAAAACGGCGTAAAGACTCAAGTACACCTTCGTAAATCACTATATTTTCACGTAAAACACGGATAGGATTATTACGTTTGATAGTACCTTCGGTCACCATACAACCAGCAATTGCGCCAATTTTAGGAGATTTAAAGACTTCGCGAACGTCTGCAATACCCGTGATTTCCTGTCTATATTCAGGTGCTAATAAACCACTCATTGCTGCACGTACTTCATCAATTAGACCATAAATGATGCTGTAGTAGTGAAGATCAACGCCCTCGTTCTCGATAAGTTTACGAGCAGATGCATCCGCACGTACGTTAAAGCCGATAACAATTGCACCAGAAGCAGAGGCTAAAGAAGCATCTGTTTCAGTAATACCACCAACACCACGACCGATGATATTAACTTTAACTTCATCCGTTGATAGTTTGTGTAATGATTCGCAGATAGCTTCTAGTGAACCTTGAACATCCGCTTTAAGCACGATATTCAATTCTGAAACTTCACCCGCTTCCATATTGGCAAACATGTTATCAAGTTTCGCTTTTTGTTGACGAGCGAGTTTGATATCACGGAATTTACCCTGACGATATAAAGCAACTTCACGCGCTTTTTTCTCATCTTTAACAACAGTTGCTTCATCACCTGCCATTGGCACACCCGATAGACCTAATACTTCTACAGGGATAGATGGGCCAGCTACTTCAATAGGTTGACCATTCTCATCACGCATGGCACGAACACGACCGTATTCAAGACCACATAGAAGAATATCGCCAAGCTTCAATTCACCGTGCTGCACAAGGATAGAAGCAACCGGACCGCGACCTTTATCAAGACGAGATTCGATGACGACACCTGCTGCAGGACCTTTTGCAACTGCTGACAAATCTAACATTTCAGATTGTAGAAGAATGCTTTCTAGTAGTCCATCAACACCGGTACCCTCTTTCGCCGAAACGTAAGTGAAAATGTTCTCGCCACCCCATTCTTCAGAAATGATATTGTGCTGAGAAAGTTCGCTTTTAACTCGGTCGAAATCAGCGCCTTCTTTATCGATTTTGTTGACAGCAACAATCAGCGGAACTTTAGCAGCTTTAGCATGTTGAATTGCTTCAATCGTTTGCGGCATAACACCATCATCGGCAGCGACAACTAATACAACGATATCCGTCGCCTTAGCACCACGAGAACGCATTGACGTAAAGGCCGCGTGTCCTGGCGTGTCTAAAAAGGAGATCATTCCTTTATCAGTTTCTACATGGTAAGCACCGATATGCTGGGTGATACCACCCGCTTCTCCGTCAGCCACTTTGGCACGACGAATGTAATCAAGTAATGACGTTTTACCGTGATCAACGTGACCCATGATAGTCACAACAGGTGCGCGAGAAGTTCGGTCGCCGCCTTGTTGTTGCGCCTCAGCCATTACTGCTTCTTCTAACTCATTTTCTTTGGTTAGAATAACTTTGTGGCCCATCTCTTCAGCAACAATTGTTGCTGTTTCCTGGTCAATGACCTGGTTAATGGTGGCCATAGCCCCCATTTTCATCATCGCTTTAATCACTTCAGTCGCTTTAACTGCCATTTTATTAGCAAGTTCAGCAACCGTAATAGTTTCACCGATTCTCACATTTCGCTCTACAGGCGCAGCTGGTTTTTCAAATGCCTGTTGTAAAGCTGAAGGTGTGGATGGACGTTGTTTTTTACCGCGACGTGAACGACGACCTTGAAATTTTTCTTCTACAGGTGCTTTTTTCTTCTTCTTGCGACGAGAAGGTCCTTCGGCTTTAGAGTCTAGGACATCTTCCGCTGCTTGCGCTTCTTTTGATGAGGTTATATGGTAATCCCCACCTTCCGCTGCTTTTTTACGTGTCACTTCTTCTTCAGCCCAGCGTGCAGAGTTTTCTTCAACGAGTTTTTTCGCCTCTGCTGCTTGCTGCGCAGTTTCTTTCTCAGCTTTAACCGATGCTTCCTGATCCGCTTTTTTCAATAATGCAGCAGCTTCTTTTTCTGACGCTATTTGCTCTGCTGTTTTTTCAGATTTAACGGCCGTCTGTTTTTCTTTATTAGCAGCAGCTGCTTTTTTAGCTTTTTCGTCAGCTTCTTTTTTAGCAACTAGCTTTTCTGCTTGTGCTTTTTCAACGAGTAATTTTTTAGCTTCAATTTCTGCTTCTAATTTAGCATTTTCAGCTTGTTGATCTGCTAACTCAGCTGCTTGAGTTTCTTGATTTTCGCTGTCGCTGCGTTTCACGTAAGTGCGTTTCTTACGCACTTCAACTTGTACGGCTTTAGCCTGTCCCGTAGAACCTTTTACATTTAGCGTGCTTTTGGTCTTACGTTGCAAAGTCATTTTGGTTTTCGATTCACCACCATGTTGCTTTTGCAAAAAGGAAGTTAACGTTTGTTTTTCTGTTAGGCTGACCTTATCTGATGCTGTTTTTTTGATACCGGCATCCGCGAACTGTTTAACTAAAACTTCTTCTGATTTATTTAAATCTTTGGCTAGATCTTTAAGTGACATATCTGACATTATTATTTCTCCTATCTGATGCTTATTCAGCGTCTTCACTGAACCAACAGATGTTACGAGCAGCCATGATCAGCTCCCCTGCTTTTGCTTCGTTTAGTTCTTCAATTTCAAGTAAATCATCAACAGCCTGCTCGGCAAGATTTTCAAGGGTAATAATACCTTTACTTGCTAGCACATAGGCTAAATGACCCTCTAAACCCTCAAGCGCTAGAAGATCATCTGCTGGTTTTGTATCTTCTAGGCTCTCTTCATCTACCAGTGCTTTAGTGGCTAAAAAGTCTTTCGCACGAGCACGTAACTCTTCAATAAGCGCTTCATCTAAGCCCTCAATTTCTAACAATTCATTCAGAGGTACATAAGCGATTTCTTCTAATGAACTGAAGCCCTCTTCCACTAAAACAGCAGCGAACTCTTCGTCAATCTCAAGTGCTTCAGTAAAGACACTGATCACGCTCGCAGCCTCAGCCTGATGTTTTTCACGCAATTGCACGACGGTCATGACATTAAGTTCCCAGCCCGTAAGCTGAGATGCCAGACGTACATTTTGACCATTGCGCCCGATAGCTTGTGCTAAATTATCTTCTTCAACAGCAATATCCATACTGTTAGAGTCTTCATCAACCACAACGGAGACAACATCAGCAGGTGACATGGCGTTAATGGCATATTGCGCAGGATTTTCATCCCACAAAATAATATCAACACGCTCGCCACCTAATTCGCTTGAAACAGCTTGTACACGTGCACCACGCATACCAACACAAGCACCAACGGGGTCGATACGTTTATCATTTGATTTCACAGCAATTTTTGCACGCGAACCAGGATCTCGGGCAGCACCCATAAGATCAATCATCTCTTCTGCAATTTCAGGCACTTCCAATCGGAAAAGCTCAATCAGCATTTCAGGTTGGGTACGGGTCACGAAAAGTTGTGCGCCTCGCGCCTCAGGTCGTACTGCAAATAAAAGGCCACGCAGACGATCGCCCGGACGGAAATTTTCACGGGGTAACATTTCATCACGGAAGATAACGGCTTCAGCGTTACCGCCTAAGTCCAATAAAATATTATCGCGGTTCATACGCTTAACAATACCGGTGATTAGCTCGCCTTCTTGTTCGGCGTACTGCGCTACAACTTGAGCACGTTCTGCTTCGCGTACTTTTTGTACGATCACTTGTTTAGCAGTTTGTGTGGTGATTCGATCAAATGTTACCGACTCAATTTCATCTTCTATATAGTCGCCAACTTTAATCTCCGGCGTTTCATATTCAGCCGCCTCAAAAGTCATTTCTTTACACGGGTTTTCCATCTTAGCATCGGGCTCAAGCACTAACCAGCGACGAAAAGTATCAAATTGACCCGTTTCACGGTCTATCTCAACACGCACTTCTATATCGTTTTCGTATTTCTTTTTAGTTGCGATCGCTAGTGCGCTTTCTAAAGCTTGAAAAATAGCTTCGCGCGGAAGTCCTTTTTCATTAGAGACCGCCTCTACTACAAGTAAAATTTCTTTATTCATCTGTAATCGCCTTAATTATCAAATTTTGGAACAATATTCGCCTTTTGAATATTGCTCAATGAAAACCGCTCTTCTCTGCCTTCTACTTTGAGACAAATAATTTCATCTTCGGCAGAAACAATGACACCTTTCCACCTACGACGGTTTTGAATCGGCATTCTTAATTGTATTTTCACCTCTTCTCCGGCAAAAATTTGATAATGCTCCGCTTTAAATAGCGGACGATTCATACCTGGAGATGAAACTTCAAGCGTATATTCATTGGTAATGGGATCTTCTACATCCATAATTGCGCTAACCTGCCGACTTACCGCGGCACAGTCATCCACCAAAATACCTTCATCTTGATCAATATAAACACGCAGGGTTGAATGTTTACCTGCTCTAATATACTCAACACCCACTAATTCATAACCAAGATCTTCAACACTTGGTGCTAACATCTCAGTTAGACGTTCTTCTAAACTTGCCAAACTTATCCCCTTTCAGAAACAAAAAAAGGGCATACAGCCCTAATTAATTAACAACTTATGTTTATTAAAAACAAACATAAATTGTCACTTCACGATACAAGAAATTAAATTTCCACTTCGTAAATAACAAAAAAGCCCCAATAAATTGGAGCTTCATTCATTTTGTTCAATAAATTGAACAAGATATTGTCATTGGAAATACAATATCGAATGTAATTTTAGGGTTTACCTAAAATATTGCCTATCTTCAACGAAGCAGAATAATATTTGTTAATAATTAAATCTTATTCTGCCCGTATTAAGGTGGTTTATTATAACCAAACCGTTATTTATAAGCAATCACTTTACACTGTTCACAAACCACTTAAATAGTTTGAGTAACTAATTGGTGCGGATAGAGAGACTTGAACTCTCACGACCTAAGTCATAGCCCCCTCAAGGCTACGTGTCTACCAATTCCACCATATCCGCTTATTTTTTATTCTGGGATATCACCCGATGTATCTTTTTCAACAGGGACATCAATAACATTTTCAATTTCAAGATTTGAGAATTCTTGGTCTGCAGTCACTTTATTTGTTGAAAGGTTACCTAACACTAGGCTTAAACCAAAAAACACGACAGCCAGTATAGCCGTTGTACGAGTCATAAAATTACTCGCACCACTTGCGCCAAATACTGTATTTGAAGAGCCAGAGCCAAATGAAGCACCCATTCCCGCGCCCTTACCTTGTTGAATCAATACAAATCCAATTAAGATTATTGCAACAATTAAATAAACAACTAACAGCATCTCATACATAAAAACATACCTAATTTCACTATAAAAACATCATTGAGCTCGTTCGCAGAAGCGGTCGAATATTACCGAAAAGAGTGACTAATCACAAGAGAATAAAGAGACTATTTTCTAATTTTAAACGGGTCAACGTTTGACCGCTTAAAATTCAGACAAAGTCACTCAATTTCAGTAGTTGATTTTTGACTATTTTACTTTACTCAATCTTAACTTTATCGGCAATTGATTTCGCATAACTGCGCACTACTTTTTCACTTTCATCCGCTTCAACCATAATACGAAATACCGGTTCAGTACCGGATTTACGCAGTAAAACGCGTCCTTTATCACCGAGTAAAGTTTCAATACGTTTTGCTTCAGCAAGGACATCATTATCCTGTAATGGATCGATTTTATTATCAAAACGTAAATTGAGTAAAATCTGCGGGTATTTTTTTATGCCCTGACGTAATTCATATAATCTCATACGACTACTTTGCATCGCTCTGATGACCTGTAATCCAGACACAATACCATCACCCGTTGACAGATAATCAGAACATATTATATGGCCTGAGTTTTCAGCGCCGATGCACCAGTTATTCTTAATCATCAGTTCCATTACATGGCGGTCTCCCACATCAGAACGTTCAAAGGGAATACCTAATGTTTTCAGTGCCTGCTCCAGCCCTAAGTTAGACATTTTAGTCCCGACAGCGCCGCCCTTTAAAGTACCAGAGCGTAATTTATCACGGGCAATGATATACAGCAGCTCATCACCATCCAAAACGTATCCCGTATGGTCAACCATCATCACCCGGTCACCATCACCATCAAAGGCAATACCAAAGTCCGCGTTTTCTTTAACCACCCGCTCAGAAATGGCCTGCATGCTGGTTGCACCACAGTTTAAATTAATATTCAGGCCATCGGGTTCAACCCCCATCGCTATCACATCAGCACCCAGTTCACTAATGACCAGAGGCGCAATATGATAAGTGGCGCCATTGGCACAATCGACAACCACTTTTAACCCTTTTAGGTCATATTTTGAAGGAAATGTACTTTTACAAAACTCAATGTAGCGTCCCGCGGCATCTTCAATTCGGTATGCTTTACCTAACTCACTTGACTCAACACATTTTAATTCTTTATCAATTTCAGCTTCGATTTCCAGTTCAATCTCTTCTGACAACTTAGTACCTTGAGCGGAAAAGAATTTAATACCATTATCATAATATGGATTGTGCGAGGCACTGATAACGATGCCTGCGGTGGCACGAAAGGTCTGAGTTAAATAGGCAATGGCGGGTGTTGGCATAGGCCCCACCAATACCGGGCGTAAACCTGCTGCGGCAAGCCCGGCCTCTAAAGCGGCTTCTAACATATATCCGGAAATACGCGGATCTTTACCGATCAGCACTTTTTTTGAACCCGATTTAGCAAGAACGCGCCCTGCAGCCCAACCGAGTTTTAAAGTAAATTCAGGTGTAATTAAAGAAGCACCCACTTTGCCGCGAATACCATCGGTACCAAAATATTTTTTTTTCATCGTTATCTCATTTTATTAATAAGTTTATTTTTTAAAGGAATTTAATGTTTGTAATACTTGAATAACATCAACGGTTTCTTCAACATCATGCACACGAATAATTTGCGAACCCTGCTGCAGAGCAATTAAAGCCCCGGCAAGACTGCCCGCGAGACGGTGATTTATATCACGATTGAGCAGCTGCCCAAACATCGATTTTCGGGAAAGGCCGGTTAAAATAGGATAATTCAACTTCACAAATTGATCGGTTGCAGCAAGCAACTCATAATTATCCTGAAGTTGCTTACCAAAACCAAAGCCTAAATCTAAAATAATGTTTTCTTTTTTGATGCCGGCATTAATACAAATTTCAGCGCGTTGTAACAAAAAAGTTTTTACCTCTTCAATCACATTTTCATATTCAGGGGCGCTTTGCATGCTTCTTGGCTGACCCTGCATATGCATCAGACACACGGGCACATTAGCTTTAACCGCAACGTCCAGTGCATTATCTTCGCGCAGTGCGCGAACATCATTAATCAGATCGGCACCGGCGTTAACCGCTGCCTGCATCACCTTAGCTTTGCTTGTATCAATCGAAATCCAGCAATCAAAATGCTGATTTATTTTTTCAATCACCGGAATAACACGATCTAACTCTTGTTGTTCGCTAACCTCGAGTGCCCCCGGGCGCGTCGACTCACCACCGATGTCCAAAATACTGGCACCCTGCTCAAGCATTTTTTGAGCTTGCTTAAGGGCATTATCGATATTTGAAAAACGGCCTCCATCGGAGAAAGAATCCGGCGTTACATTTAAAATCCCCATTACCTTGGGCTCTTTTAAATCAAGAATTTTACTGCCGCTTATTAACTGCATAGTACTCCATTATACCCAAAAAAAAACCTAAGCAAGCTTAGGTTTTTTACTGATGATTTATAAGTAAATCAGCTTAGATTACTCTTTATCTTTTTCGTCCTCGGACGTTTTTTCTTCTTTAGTAAGGTCGACTTCAGACGCTGTATCTTCTTTACTGAGATCGATATCAGACGCTTTATCTTTTTTACTAAGATCAATATCAGACGGTTTATCGTTAACATCTGCTTTAACAGAATCTTCCTCTGTCCAATCCGACGGTGGACGAACTTCAACGCGCGCCATCAAATCATCAACCTGAGTCGTATCAATTGTTTCATATTTCATTAATGCATCTTTCATTGCATGTAATATGTCGATATTGTCGGTTAATATTTTTTCTGCCCGATCGTAATTTTTTTCAATAAAGAATTTCACTTCGTCATCGATTATTCTTCCTGTTTCAGGAGAAAGAAGATTAGATCGTAACGTATTGGAATCCACCGCTAATAAAATAGGGCCCAATTTCTCTGAGAAACCCCATTCTGTGACCATCGCACGAGCAATCGCAGAAGCTTGTTTTATATCCTGTGATGCGCCGGTTGACACTTTATCAAGACCATAAATAAGCTCTTCAGCGATACGTCCACCGTAAGCCACTGAAATACTGCTTTCGAGTTCAGTACGATTTTGACTGATCTGATCACCCTCGGGTAAAAACTGCGTAACCCCTAATGATCGGCCGCGGGGGATAATAGTCACTTTATGAATCGGATGATGCTGTGGCACTAATTTAGCGACAATGGCATGACCGGCTTCATGATAAGCGGTTGATTCTTTATCTCTTTCCGTCATCACTAAACTGCGACGTTCAGCGCCCATTAGAATCTTGTCACGGGCCTGTTCAAAATCTTCTGCATTGACGGTACGCTTATTGCTGCGTGCCGCAAACAGTGCCGCTTCATTCACTAAATTGGCCAGATCCGCACCGGAAAACCCTGGTGTACCACGCGCTAAAACACTGGCTTTAACATTATCAGCCAGAGGGATTTTACGCATATGAACATTTAAAATCTGTTCTCTGCCACGCACATCGGGTAAAGATACAACAACTTGACGATCGAAACGGCCAGGTCGTAATAACGCGGGATCAAGTACATCGGGTCTGTTAGTTGCCGCAACAACAATAATACCTTCATTACCTTCAAAACCATCCAGCTCAACTAACATTTGGTTTAAGGTCTGCTCACGCTCATCATTACCACCGCCCATACCTGCGCCACGTTGGCGACCTACGGCATCAATCTCATCAATAAAGATGATACAAGGCGCTGATTTCTTAGCTTGCTCAAACATGTCACGTACACGGGATGCACCAACACCAACAAACATTTCAACAAAATCGGAACCAGAAATGGAGAAGAAAGGCACTTTAGCTTCACCGGCAATGGCTTTTGCAAGCAGTGTTTTACCTGTTCCCGGAGGTCCGACAAGTAATACACCCGTTGGAATACGGCCACCTAACTTTTGAAATTTGGTTGAATCTTTTAAGTAATCAACTAATTCTTTAACATCTTCTTTGGCTTCATCACAACCGGCCACATCGGCGAAAGTTGTTTTGATTTGGTCTTCGCCCATCAACTTGGCTTTACTTTTACCAAATGACATTGCGCCGCCTTTACCGCCGCCCTGCATATTACGCATGAAGAAAACCCAGACGCCGATTAATAACAACATCGGGAACCAGGAAACAAAAATAGACGTTAAAAAGCTTGTTTCTTCCGGAGGTGTACCTTCAACCAGTACATTGTTTTTAATTAAATCATTCAACAGATCAAGATCCGGTGATGGAATATAAGTAACAAAAGGAGATTGATTATTTCTAATCCCTTTGACTACTTCCCCGTCAATTTGAACTTGCTGGATTTGTCCCCCGCTAATTTCCTTTACGAATGTGGTGTAGTCTATTTGCGACCGTTTTGCATCGTCTTTTCCAAAACCTTGGAATAAAGACATCAATACTACTGCGATGACTAACCACAATATCAGGTTTTTTGCCATATCATTCAAGATGTAAACCTCTTGTTAATAAATATAAATATAATAATAGATTACTACAGTTTAAAAAGTGTCGCTAGTAATATACTTAGCGCATTCTGTTACTGAGTCTAACCACGCAAAATAATTGTTACTAAATACTGACATGGTCTTACAAACCAAGCCGTAATCATTGTTACTCTTTATAACCCGTTGCAACAACATACACTTCTCGTGATCTTGAACGAGATGAGTCAGGTTTGCGGGTTTTCACCGATTTAAAGCATTTACGCGCTTCACTCATAAATAGATCAAATTCACTCCCCATAAACACTTTAACGACAAAACTGCCATCTTTAACTAACACTTCCCGGCACATATCCAAGGCAAGCTCAACAAGGTACATTGATTTAGGCTGATCAATACCGACTGTGCCGGTCATATTAGGCGACATATCCGAGAGAACCACATCCACTTTATGACCTGCAATTCGGCCCAGCAAAGCATTTACAACCGTTTCTTCTCGAAAATCTCCCTGCAAAAAATCAACACCTGCAATCGAATCCATTGGTAGAATATCACAGGCAATCACTTTGCCCTTTAAACCAACAGTATCTGCAGCCCACTGTGACCAGCTTCCTGGTGCAGCGCCTAAATCAACAACCGTCATGCCGGAACGAATCAATTTGTCCTTTTTATTGATCTCTTCCAGTTTGAACACAGCACGGGAGCGTAATCCCTTTTTAGTCGCCTCTTTCACATAAAAATCATTTACATGTTCATGCATCCAACGCTTGGAGCTCGCCGACGCACTTTTTTTAGGTCCGTTCGGATGGTCTTTTTGTGCCATCAATTTATTCCTTAACGTTAAGTATCTCCTGTATTTTAAAACAATAAACCGGGATAAATAACAATCAAATAGTAAAGGTTAATATTTAAGGGTAGAATGCTTTGTTTTCAACCCTTAATCAAAGAAATATGCATGAAATTATCAAATAAACAAAAGCAATACTTAAAAGGCCTTGCCCATAGCTTAAAACCAGTTGTTCTATTAGGGCAAAATGGCTTAACGGAAGGCGTATTAGCTGAAATAGAAAATGCACTTGGTCACCACGAACTCATCAAAATTAAAGTTTCAAGCGATGATCGCGAAACGAAACAACTTATTATTGATGCGATTGTGCGTGAAACTGAAGCGCTTACCATCACTAAAATCGGCCATATTGTGGTTTTATTCCGACCAAGTGAAGATAAAAAAATAGAGCTTCCACGTAAATAATTATCAAAAGCATTATTAAAAAGCCCATTTCAAATGGGCTTTTTTGTGTTTGATTATAAAATTATGCAATATACTGCACATTGATAATTTCATAATCAATAGTACCACCAGGTGTTACGATCGAAATTTCATCATTTAGCGCTTTGCCAATCAAACCACGTGCAAGCGGAGAACTAACTGAAATCAAATTTATTTTTATATTAGCTTCGTCATCACCAACAATTTTATAAGTCACTTCTGCATCGGTGTCGACATTCACAATAGTGACCGTAGCGCCAAAAATAACCTTGCCATTATTGGTTATATTAGTGATATCAATAATGCGTGCATTGGATAATTTAGCTTCAATATCCTGAATACGTCCTTCACAAAAACCTTGTTGTTCACGCGCAGCGTGATATTCCGCATTTTCTTTTAAATCGCCGTGCTCACGAGCCTCCGCAATTGCCTTGACAATCTCAGGACGAGTGACTGTTTTTAACAGTGTTAATTCGCTGCGTAATTTAGCAGCACCATTAGCTGTCATTGGATATTGAACCATTAAAAATTACCTTTTTTGACACAATGTTTGTGTTTGTACTCTCTGGATTAACATCCATTTTACGATAATTTTCAGCTTTAGTCATTGTCTAACGAAAATAATGAACGAGTATTGTTATAAAGTTGCGAGGCTAAACATTTTTTCGATTCAACCCGCAACATCGCCAGCGATTCAAAAATATGCAACAAATTAAGCGGTGTATTATCAGACTGCGCTTGTTGGTAGATAGGCATACCGGGCGCATCGGTTTCTAACACTAATGACTCAAGCGGTAATAGTGAAATTGTTTCTCTCGTGGTGATCGAATTTGGATAGGTTATCACGCCGCCAACCCCGATTTTGAAGCCTAATTTAATAAACTCTAAAGCCAGCTCGTAACTGCCGGAAAAAGCATGATAAACCCCTCCCTGAGTAAATTTTAATTGGCGTAATATTTCCAGCACTCGGCCCTGTTTTTTTACAACATGTAAAATAACCGGTAATTCAAGTTGTTGTGCAATTGCTAACTGCGCTGTAAAAATAGACTCTTGAACCTCCATCGGGGTTTTAATAAATTTGTCTAAACCAATTTCCCCCAGTGCAACACACTGCATATTTTTATGTTCAAGCAGCGTTTGTAAATACTGCAAATCACCCGGCTTAAAATCATCAAGAAAATGCGGGTGATACCCTAATGCATAATACAAATTAGAATGGTTCTCACATAACTCGATTATCTGCTCCCAATTCCCCCTATGGGTCGCCGGAATAATCACTTTGGTAATCTTATTTTGTTGTAATTGTTGCAGCAATCTTTCGCGTTGAATATCAAAACACGCAAAGTTTAGATGGCAGTGGCTATCGATAAACATAGAGTCTCGTGGTTTACCCAAAAGATTCATTATAAGCACTAAAGAGCATTAATAAAAGGCGAAGAGCGCACCCTGCGAGCTGCGAGCTATCGAGCTTTCGGGCTTCGGGCTTTCGAGCTGAATAGTTATCGGTAGGGTGCATTTCATGCACCGCAATCGGTGCTGAAGCGCACCCTACGCACTACAAAAAACCAATGCAGCTACGAAGATTCCCGACCGTTTTTCTTGTGGTGAACAATTCCTTTAGCAAATGTAATCCTGGAGCGACAAATTTTTCAGGAAAAAATTTGAACGTTGGAATTTACGACAACGACCTGAAAGGCGTAGGGCAGGACGCCCGAAGTCATTTACGTCAGTTCAGGTTTATGAGCGGGCTAAGCTCTGCGTGCCCTTGTTGTCTCCCCTAAGTTCGGCTCTGCACAGGGATGTGCTGTCCGAACTGGTGCGTTAAAAACAGGTGGGCAACGCAAGATAAAAAAACGTCTGAGCGGCTTTTCTCTTGCTTACTTCTCTTTGGCCGTTCAAAGAACATGACTCCCTCGAACTGCGAAACTGCGTTTCGGTTTCTCATCATCTAGTCGCCTTCAAGGCGAGTAAAAGCATTCAAGGATTCAAGCATTCAAGGATTCAAGCATTTTACCCGCCGAGCCTAAAGGCTCAGTTCCTAAAATATAATTGCTTAGCTTAAAAAACTAAACATGCCGGCTAGCGTCTATTCTTCCCGTACGTTTTTCTTGGGCTGAACAATTCCTTTAGCAAATGAAATCATGGACGATTTCATTAGGCTTGGCTCTGCACATGGATGTGCTGTCCAAGCCGGTGCGTTAAAAAGGAGTTGGGCAGTGCAAGATAAAAAAACGTCTAGGCGAATTAAACGACAGTTTAGGTTCATGAGCGGGACAGGCTCTGCCGTCCCTGTATCCGCTTTTCTCTTGCTTACTTCTCTTTGGCCGTTCAAAGAACATGACTCCCTCGAACTGCGAAACTGCGTTTCGGTTTCTCATCATCTAGTCGCAGTCAAGGGCGAAAGACCAACAATGAAAGCTAAACCAAAAGCTCACAAGCGAAGGCTTATAGCAAAAAAATTAAATTACGATCTTAATTAATGGGATTGGTATTACATTATCGGTAAGGTCGATTTTATACACCGCAAGCAGAAAATCGGTGCTAAAGCGCACCCGACGAGCTACGAAACTGCGTTTCAGCTTATCATCATTTATTCGCTGTCAAAGGCGGAACCACCAACAACGAAAGTTACACCAAGCCAATACGACTACGAAAATTCCCGTACGTTTTTCTTGGGCTGAACAATTCCTTTAGCAAATGAAATCATGGACGATTTCATTAGGCTTGGCTCTGCACATGGATGTGCTGTCCAAGCCGGTGCGTTAAAAAGGAGTTGGGCAGTGCAAGATAAAAAAACGTCTCGGGCGGCTTTTCTCTTGCTTACTTCTCTTTGGCCGTTCAAAGAGAAGTAAAGTCGCCGTCAAAGGCGAAAGACCAACAATGAAAGCTAAACCAAAAGCTCACAAGCGAAGGCCTACAAAAAACCAATGTGTCATCATCATCCAAATCGGTGCGCGGAGCGCACCCTACGAACTGAGTTTCTCGCCGTCAAAGGCGAAAAGCTCAACAAAAAAAGTTAAACCAGACGCCTTAAGCGAAAGCCTACAAAGAACCAATGTGATGTCACCACACAAATCGGTGCGCGCAGCGCACCCTACGAACGGCGTTTCGGTTTCTCGCTATCAAAGGTGAAACCACCAGCAATACAAGTTACACCAAAAGCACAGATTCAAATATCAACTAATCGAAGGGGATTACTTTCTGGGGCAAAAGCTAATTGAAAACCTAAACCCCAGCAAAGAGAAGTGAATTAATGCTCGCGCGTTTTTCTAAAACGAACATCCGGGTAGCGTTCGATAGCAAGATTTAGATTGACCATAGTCGGCGCAATGTAGGTGAGGTTATTACTGCCGTCTAAGGCTAAATTATCGTAAGCTTTTTTCTCAAATTCAGCCATTTTCACAGGGTTATCACTTTCAACCCAAAGGGCCGTTGCAACACTAATGCCCTCATAAATAGCATCCACTTTGTATTCCGATTTTAAACGTTGCACAACCACTTCAAATTGAAGCACACCCACAGCGCCAACGATTAAATCATTACTGCGCAGCGGTCTGAAAACTTGTACAGCTCCCTCTTCAGACAGTTGCATTAAACCTTTCAACAGCTGTTTTTGTTTGAGCGGATCAAGCAAACGAATACGGCGGAACATTTCCGGTGCGAAATTAGGAATACCAGCGAATTTAAGCGTTTCACCACTAGTAAATGTATCACCGATTTGAATAGTACCGTGGTTGTGTAAACCAATAATATCACCGGGATATGCTTCTTCAGTAGCGGTTCTGTCACCCGCCATAAAGGTAACCGCATCGGAAATACTGACCATTTTACCGGTGCGGACATGATGCATTTTCATGCCTTTTTCATATTTCCCGGCACAAACACGCATAAAGGCAATCCTATCACGATGCTTAGGATCCATATTTGCTTGAATTTTAAAAACAAAGCCGGAAAAAACATTCTCAAGAGGTTCAACAATACGTTGCTTTGCAGCGCGGGATAATGGTTTTGGCGCCCACTCAACAAGGCCGTCCAGGACATGATCAACACCAAAGTTACCCAGTGCAGTACCAAAATAAACCGGTGTTAATTCACCTTTTAAAAACAGCTCATGATCAAATTTATGCGAGGCGCCGACAACCAATTCCAACTCTTCACGCAGGTCGTGAATATGGTTAGGCAGTACGCTTTCAAGCTCCGGATTATCCAGCCCTTTAATAGTACGCACCTCTTGAATAGTGTGCCCCTGACCCGATGAATAAAGTATTACCTCATCACGTAACAGATCATAAATACCTTTAAATTCTTTACCCATTCCGATAGGCCAAGTAATAGGCGCACAGGCAATATTTAAGACAGCTTCAACTTCATCCATTAAATCAACCGGATCCCGAGTTTCACGATCGCACTTATTCATGAAGGTTATAATCGGCGTATCACGTAAACGGGTGACTTCCATTAATTTAATAGTACGTTGCTCAACACCTTTTGCGGCGTCAATGACCATTAAACAAGAATCAACCGCCGTTAAAGTACGGTAAGTATCTTCCGAGAAATCTTCGTGTCCGGGAGTATCTAATAAATTAACTAATCTGTCTTTATAGGGAAACTGCATTACCGAGGTAGTGATAGAGATACCACGATCTTTCTCCATCTCCATCCAATCAGATTTTGCATGCTGACCAGATTTTTTACCCTTAACGGTTCCTGCTTTTTGTAACGCGTTTCCAAATAATAAAACTTTTTCAGTGATAGTTGTTTTACCTGCATCGGGGTGAGAGATGATCGCAAATGTTCTTCTCTTCTCTACATTCTCTATAATGTCTTTACTTGTCATTCTTTATTATCTCGAATTTTGTGCACCAGCTGGTGCACAATAATTTTTAAAAGGATTCATGAATATATTTTTGCGATTATAGCAAATTCAGCAAAGCAATTCATTTAATATCAGTAATAGCAATTCCACTAATGAGGTGATCTATTTAGACAACCGAAAAACCCATCAAAGCACGGCATTGATTGCAGTCATATCCAAAGAGATTAAAAGTTTAATGATTTGTTTTTTTGGTATTTATGAATATAGGCGAGCGTGAAATGTTTTTATCAGGGATCTAGAGAGTACCAACACTCTGTTCAACAGATTGAATCAACATAATAGGCTAATTAATGGAATGGGTATTATCTTATTCGTAGGGTGCATCCTAGCTTTCGAGCTTTCGGGCTTCGGGCGTCGGGCTTCGAGCGTCGGGCTTCGAGCGTCGAGCTTTCGAGCGTCGAGCGTCGAGCGTCGAGCTTTCGAGCGTCGAGCGGCGGGCTTCGAGCTTCGAGCTTTCGAGCTTTCGGGCGGCGGGCTTCGAGCTTCGAGCTTTCGAGCTTTCGGGCGGCGGGCGGCGAAATTGAATCGACATGATAGGTTAATTAATGGAATGGGTATTATCTTATTCGTAGGGTGCATTTTATGCACCGCAGGCAGCAGCAATCGGTACGTGAAGCGCTACGAGCTACGAGCTACATCCTATTAAGCAGGCTAGCCGAGGATGGTAAAACGTTAGGCATCAGGTAGAGCAGGTAAAAACACTTTGCTAAAGGAAATGGGCAAATCTGATCACTTAATTATTTTTCGAGATAAAAGCGTTTTAATCTCGACATGTGTGACGCTTAGCATTCTAGTTAAATACTCCGCATCAAAGCGTCACAGGTTGTACTAAGATAAATAATACGCAGTTTTTAAGCAGTAAGCGGGAAGCAAGGAGCGGGAAGCAGTAAGCGGGAAGCAAGGAGCGGGAAGCAGTAAGCGGGAAGCAGTAAACAGTAAATAGGATGAGTAATAACCCCAATACAGACCCTAATGGAGGCGCTATGAAACAAGTCATTGCATTTTTTATTTTCCTGCTGATATCTTTAAATACCCAGGCACAGGGAAATTCCAGCTTTAATAGTGAAATGGGTCATTTTGCTGGCGGTGCTTTTTCAGCCGCTGCGACTGTGGTTATAGTAGATAAATATTTTCCTGAACAAAACAGCGCTTGGGTAGGATTTGCACTCACCAGCACAATAGATGCATTACTTGAATATCGTCAATATCAGTTAGGTGATAACTCCGCAAGTGATGCCTTGCTCGATGCCTCATCGCATGCATTAGGCGCTGCATTAGGTGCCTATCTTACGGATAAATACATTATCACCCCCACCGTCGCATTCGATGCAAATAACAATGTTTATACCGGCATTAATATTGCATTCGATTTTTAAATTAAGCCTTAGATAATCATATCGCTAAGGCGCAATAAAAAACCAGAAATGGCGCTTTTATGTCTTTTCATCATCAGTAACTTGCCTTTAAAATCTATTTTTATTCACTCGATTAATAACAGGCAGAAATAAAGACAAATACCTGTTAAAATAATTCACTCAAAATTATTTAATGTCAAATGGTGAACCATGAAAATATTAGTACGTAACCTTGCTGCGGCAACCACTGAAGAAAAATTAAACAGCTTATTTGTAGAATATGGCACCGTACAATCTTGCAGCTTAGTACTTGATAAAGTGACAGGAAAATCCAAAGGTTTTGGGTTTGTAGAAATGCCAAAGGTTGGCGAAGCAAAAGCGGCGATGAAAACATTAAACGGTTACAAATTAGCCGGTAATTTCATTCGCGTAAAAAAAGCAGAATCTAAAGCCGAAGCGGTTGAAGATTCAGCAACCACTGCAGAAAAAAAGGCCTAACAAGGGTATCAGCTATCAGCTATCAGCCGATAGCCGATAGCCTTCAGTTTTCAGCTCTCAGCCTTCTGTCCTTAACTCTCAACTCATCGCTCGTAGCTCCCAACTCGTAGCCCGCCACTCGCAGCCGATAGCCGTCAGCCGATAGCCTTCAGTTTTCAGCTCTCAGCCTTCTGTCCTTAACTCTCAACTCATCGCTCGTAGCTCCCAACTCGTAGCCCGCCACTCGCAGCCGATAGCCGTCAGCCGATAGCCATCAGCCTTCCTTAAGCTTGATAAAAACCTTCAACACTATCAATAAACGCGCTTAATTTATCCTTAGGCAGTTTATTAATCCCGGCAGCGGCGGCACGTCCGCCTCCCGTGGTAAATTGACTGCAGAGTTCACCCGCTCCCTGCTTATTGCTTAGCGGTGCGCGCAGTGAGACCAAATAACTGCCGTCGGCATTTTCGGTTAATACAGCATGGGCAGAATTCGGCCCTTGGTTTGCGAGTAAATTGCCATATACCCCGCCGATACGACGCGCCCAGGCAGCATTAGGCAGAATATAGACAGAAAGCAGCTCACTGCGATAATTTGCCGAGACCGCTAATGCTTCTTCCATATCCGATTGATAGGCCTGCTGCAATTGTTTAAAGGGGGAGGCCTTATCGGCAATAACATCCAATGGCGACAGGTACTTCAGCAATGACTGGTACAAATTGGCCGGATGAAAATGGAGATCATCGATCTTCGCACCATAACCATTGTAATTAATGAGCGTGCCAAGCTCCTTAAGCTGCTCAGCTTCGATTTTAGTCAGCCCCGCATCCGCCGCTAATTGATCGGCTTTACTTATTAAGTTATCACCATAAGCGGCGGTAATAGCCCATTCATGAAACTGTCCATCCAATAATTTATCAATAATTAATGCCGTACAGGTATTAGCGTCTAAATCAATAATTGCCTGCAGGTTTTCATGCACAGGTATTTCACCCGAACGGTGATGATCGGCATAAAAAACCTCAGCGCCGTTAGACAAAGCCCGGTTTACCCCGTCGATATTTTTTTCCATCGAGATATCAAGCACGGTTAATTTTTCACCGGCAGCGGGATCAACTTGGCCTACCAGGTTTATATCGCGCTTAACCCCCGTTACCAACTTATTTTGCTGCGGAGAGGCCAGACGCAATTGCAACAAAGCGATAATGCCATCGGCATCACCATTAAAAACATCGTAATTCATAATAATCCTTTTAGAAATAAGCTGACGGTTATCGGCTATCAGCTGACGGCCAACAGCTATCAGTATCGAGCTGCGAGTATCGAGCTTCGAGCTTCGAGCTTCGAGTGACGAGCTGCGAGTATCGAGCTTCGAGTGACGAGCTGCGAGTGACGAGCTGCGAGTGTCGAGCTTCGGGTATCGAGCTGCGAGTATCGAGCTTCGAGCTTCGAGCTTTCCAGCCTTCAAGCTTTCCAGCTTTCCAGCTTTCCAGCTTTCCAGCTTTCCAGCTTTCTGCTCGCAGCCCGCAGCCCGTAACTCCCTGCCCTCCAGCCTTCAAGCTTTCGCGCCTTCAGCCCGCTATATATTCCTTCTTCTGCAAATAGGAAATCACTTGCTGTGCACATTCTTGTACCGATTTATCTGCGGTTTGCACATGCACTTCAGGATTAACAGGTGCTTCATAGGCTGAGTCTATTCCAGTGAAATTTTTAATTTCGCCGGCACGCGCTTTTTGATAAAGCCCCTTAGGGTCGCGCTGTTCACAAACCGCCAAGGGGGTATCGATAAACACTTCAATAAATTCTCCCTCTGCAAGCAAATCACGCACCATTTGGCGATCTGCATTAAAAGGCGAAATAAAGGCACTGGAGACCAGTAAACCTGCATCAACGAATAATTTCGACACTTCTCCAATACGGCGAATATTCTCGATACGCCCTTCATCAGAGAAACCCAAATCCCCATTTAGACCATGACGAATATTATCACCGTCTAACACATAGGTTTTAGCGCCCAGTTCATGGAGCATATAATCCACTGCGTTAGCAACAGTCGATTTACCCGACCCGCTTAACCCGGTAAACCACAATACCGCCGGTTTATGACCGTTTAATTTAATACGCGACTCATGCGAAACCGCCGCCTTATGCCAAACAACATCCGATGACTTATCGCCATCAACTTCTTTATTACTGTAGGGGGTAGACATAAAATTCTCTTTCTAGTTATCGGCTGACAGCTATCGGCTGACGGTTATCAGCTGTCGGTTAAAATTTCTTTGAAAATCAGCGATCGGCTATCGGCTGACAGCTGAAAGCAGAAAGCAAACGGCTATTGGTTATCGGCTGACAGCTGAAAGCAAACCGCTGACAGCTATCAATTACAGGCTGAAAACTGAAAGCAAACCGCTGACAGCTATCAATTACAGGCTGACAGCTGAAAGCAAACCGCTGACGGCTATCGGTTATCGGCGATCGGCTGACGGTTATCGGCTGACAGCTGAAAGCAACCGGCTGATCGCCGATTCATAATCCAAAAACCAGCGTAATCGCAGTGACTGCAACAACACCATAAATAATACTGACGGGTAAGCCGACTTTCACAAAATCAATTAATTTGTATTGCCCGGCATTAAATACCATCAGGTTAGTTTGATAACCGTAGGGGCTGATAAAACTGCCACTGGCGCCAAAAGCGACCGCCATAATAAAGGCCATTGGGTTAGCATCCAGGGTAACCGCCAAACCATAGGCGATAGGAAATATCAGTGCGGCTGCGGCGTTATTGGTCACCAGTTCGGTTAACCACCAGGTCAGAATATAGATAATAATCAGAGCAAATAACGGCGATAGCCCAAGCGCATAACTGTCCACAAAAGCCGCGAAGAAATCCAGTAAGCCACTATTTTTTAATGAATAAGAAAGCGCTAAGGCCGATGAGATAATTAACCACAGCTCGGCGGGTAATCGGCGCAATAACTCACCCGAGGTAATACTGCCGGTCAAAATCAGTAATCCAAGTAAAATAATCAGACCTTTAAACAATGTAAAAAGACCTAATGCAGAACCGAGAATAGCAGCAAAAAAACCTAATGTGGCAAGTAACGCCTTGCCGCCGCTCAGCATTGAATCAAGCTCAACGCCGCTGACCAAAATAAAGTTTTTACTGATATTACGCCGTGATTTGAAATCTTCACCGACCGCTAATACCAGATAATCACCCGCGCTTAGCGTCACTTCACCGAGCTTGCCGGATAAATTTTCTCCATCGCGTTTAATGGCGACCACGGCCGCATCAAACAAAGCACGAAACCCGGCTTCTTTTAAGGATTTCCCCAGTAAGACACTTTCAGGACGAATAACCACTTCAGTGAGATTATCGAGCTGCAACCCCTGATGATGAGCAAAAATAGACAGACCGTCAAATTGATTTAATTGCTTAACTTTGGTCACATCACCACTGAAAATTAAGCGGTCATTTACCTGCAGTACTTCCGTAGGCGGTACAGGGCTAAGCAAATGCTGCCCGCGCACGATCTCCACCAGAAATAATGATTCTAACTGGCGCAAGCCATTTTCCTCAATGGTTTTACCCACTAAGGTCGATTTTTCACTCACTTTCGCATCAATAAAGTAACTTTGCAGCACTTCACCATTAACATGATGATCAGGTAAAAAGCGCGATAAAAACCATAACGTTATGCCACAAGTAATAACAAGACAGAGGCCAACCAGAGTGAAATCAAAAAAGGAAAGGGAAGGTAATCCGGCGCCCATCACCAAACTGTTCACAATTAAGTTAGTCGAGGTGCCAACGAGGGTCAGCGTGCCACCCAGAATAGCGGCATAGGACAGCGGCAACAGTAATTTACTGCCGGCATGGTAAGGGTTATTGCGGATCGGCGCCAGCATAGTGGATACGACGGCGGTATTATTTAATAAAGCGGAAGATAAAACCGTAAAACTGAACAAATGAAAAAATGTTTTGCCGTAGCTTTTATGGATAACCTTAGTCGCAATCATCCGTAAAAACCGGGTTTTTTCCAGGGCAAGCGAACAAACTAGCAACAGTATTAAAGTCAGCAATCCCTGATTAGAAAAGCTCGACAAAACTTGCTCAGTACTCACCATATTCGAGACAAACAAAATCAGCAGCGTAATACCAAAGATAAAAGCGGGACGCTGTTGAAACTTAATTAAGCCAATAATCGTTCCGACAAAAACAGATAAAACGAAATAGGAGTCAATATTCATAAAATTCCAAGGGAAAAGCTACGAGCATATAGCTGCGAGCTGCGAGAAAATAGCTACGAGTAGCGAGCCAATAGCTGCGAGCCCGTAGCTCCAAACTCCCAGCCCCTAGCCCGTGGCCCGTAGCTCCTAACTCGAAGCCCCAAACTCGTAGCCCGAAAACTCGCGGCTCGAAGCTCCTAACTCGAAGCTCGTAGCCCGTAGCTAGCCGTCGCTCTTTAGCCTTTAAGAATATCCTTGGTTTCCCAATGCGGATAATGCTTACGTACCAGGGCATTAAATTCAACTTCAAATGCACTGTATTCAGGGACTGTTTTAGCAAGTGCTTCAGCCGAGCCGCTAATCATACCAGCGCCTACCGTTGCATTAGTCAGGCGGTCAATCATAATAAAAGCGCCCGTGGCACGATTTTCAGTGTAGCTGTCAAAGTGAAGCGCTTCAGCCGTCTCAAAATTACAACTGCCGATTTCATTTAATGCCAGTTGATTCGCCTCACCTTTCTCCATGGTATTAACATCAACTTTGTTATTGATAGAAATAACCGAACCATAAGTAGAGTGTGCGCCCGCTTTAATGATGTATTCACGGTCAACATGTAGTGCTTCTTCGGTCATCCAGACCAGATCGGCAACAAAGTTTTTGCTCGAAGTTGGTTTTTCATGCGGACGAACAATCATATCTCCGCGGCTGATATCAATTTCATTTTCCATTGTCAGCGTAATAGCCATACCCGCAAAGGCACTTTCCAACTCACCATCAAAAGTAACGATAGATTTAACTTTACTCTGTTTACCCGAAGGTAATGCCTGAATAGTATCGCCGACGCGAATTTCACCGGATGCCACCGTGCCGCAGAAACCGCGGAAATCTAAATTCGGACGATTAACATACTGTACTGCCAGGCGGAATTTATCGTTGATATCAGTATCAATTTGAATAGTATTGAGCAGACGTAATAAAGGTGAACCCGGGTACCAGGCCATATTCTCACTTTCATTAACAACATTATCGCCTTTCAATGCCGAGATAGGCACAAAACGGATATCTGCAATATTTAACTGCTTAGCAAATTCACGGTAATCCGCTTTGATTTTTTTATAAACAGCTTGATCATAATCAACGGCATCCATTTTATTTACCGCAACCACTAGATGCTTAATACCTAATAATGAGCAGATATAAGAGTGACGACGCGTCTGCACTTGCACACCGTAACGCGCATCAATCAAAATAATAGCCAAATCACAGGTCGACGCACCCGTTACCATATTACGTGTATATTGCTCATGCCCCGGAGTATCAGCAATAATAAATTTACGCTGTTCCGTCGCAAAGTAACGATAAGCCACATCAATAGTGATGCCCTGCTCACGTTCAGACTGCAGACCATCAACCAGTAACGACAAATCGAAATCTTCATTGGTGGTATTAAACTTTTTAGAATCTTTTTCAATAGCCGCCATCTGATCATCAAAAATCATTTTGCTATCAAATAACAAGCGACCGATCAAAGTCGATTTACCATCATCCACGCTACCGCAGGTGATAAAACGCATAAGATCTTTATTTTCATGTACGCGCAGATATTCTTCGATATCAGTCGCAAGTAAGTTTGAATCGTTTGACATAACAAATCCTTTATTGTTTTGAACTTTGAGTTACTAGCTTCGAGCTACGAGCTTCGAGATTCGAGCTTCGAGTTACGAGCTTCGAGTTACGAGCTTCGAGTTACGAGCTTCGAGTTACGAGATTCGAGCTACGAGATTCGAGTTACGAGTTACGAGCTTCGAGTTACGAACTTCGAGTTACGAGCTTCGAGTTACGAGCTACGAGCTTCGAGTTACGAGCTACGAGCTTCGAGTTACGAGTTTCGAGCTTCGAGTTACGAGCTTCGAGCTTCGAGTTTCGAGCTTCGAGTTTCGAGTTACGAGCTGCGAGCTGCGAGTAACGCCTTATATATTTGATCGAAGTGTTTTAATGAAACTGCCGAGCATACGGCCAATTTCTTCACATTCGTCACTAAGTGACTGACCGAGATGAAGTTCAATGTAATCAATCTCAACTGCAATCATTATTTGAGTTTTAAGCTCGCCGACTGAACCTTTAGCAATAACCATAAATCTAGCTTTATCTTTTTCAGTATCACGCTCTAACCCTTCAGCTATATTGCTTGGAACAGATAAACTCGAACGACAAATTTGATCTTTAAAGCCAAAATTTCGATTATCCGAAAATAGTTTATGAATAGTGACACTTAGACGAAAGCTTCTTTTCCAAACATCTAGATTTTCGTATCGCATAAATAATTCCTATGAGCTTCGAGTATCGAGCTACGAGCTATGAGCTATGAGCTTCGGGCTACGAGCTATGAGCTATGAGCTTCGAGCTATGAGCTTCGAGCTTCGAGCTATGAGCTATGAGCTATGAGCTATGAGCTTCGAGCTATGAGCTTCGAGCTATGAGCTTCGGGCTACGGGCTACGAGCTTCGAGCTACAAGCTTCGAGCTATGAGTTTTGAAATTCGAAGCTAGCATATTCGAAGCTCCTGACTCGAAGCTCGCAGCTATCATGTTCGAAGTTCGAAGTTCGCATATTCGAAGCTCCTGACTCGAAGCTCGCAGCTATCATGTTCGAAGTTCGAAGCTAGCATATTCGAAGCTCCCGACTCGAAGCTCGAAGCTATCATGTTCGAAGCTCGCAGCGACTTTTAAACCGCTACGCGATTTAAAAGTACCCCTCCATCTTTTTCTTTTCCATCGATCCCGCAGAGTCATTATCTATCACTCGGCCCTGGCGTTCGGAGGTGGTTGTTAGCAGCATTTCCTGGATAATTTCAGGCAGGGTTGTCGCTTGAGATTCAATCGCACCGGTTAACGGGTAACAACCTAGCGTACGGAAACGGACCATCTTCATTTCCGGTACTTCACCTTCTTTTAACGGCATACGTTCATCGTCTACCATAATAAGTGTGCCATCGCGTTCAACGACCGGGCGTTTTTTGGCAAAGTATAAAGGCACCATGTCGATATCTTCCTGGTAGATATACTGCCAGATATCAAGCTCTGTCCAGTTCGATAACGGGAACACACGAATACTTTCGCCACGATCCACTTTAGCGTTATAAATATTCCATAATTCAGGACGTTGGTTTTTTGGATCCCAGCGATGATTTTTATCACGGAAAGAATAAACACGCTCTTTTGCACGAGATTTCTCTTCGTCACGACGTGCGCCGCCAAAGGCCGCATCAAAACCGTATTTATCTAAA
Organism: Psychromonas sp. MB-3u-54; assembly: GCF_002836415.1. Taxonomy (GTDB): domain Bacteria; phylum Pseudomonadota; class Gammaproteobacteria; order Enterobacterales; family Psychromonadaceae; genus Psychromonas. The sequence continues at coordinate 33,454 of NZ_PJBP01000116.1, forward strand.
GCCTGCTTTAAGCCTTCGGTTTTCATGATATCCGTATGTTTGGCACTACCGTGCTCAAAAGGACTGATCCCCATCTCTATGCCGCGCGGATTTTTATGAATCAACAAATCAAAATCATATTTTTTTGCTATGTTATCGCGAAATTCAATCATCTCTTTGAATTTCCAGTTGGTATCAACATGCATTAGCGGAAACGGAATTTTCCCCGGATAAAATGCTTTACGCGCTAAGTGCAGTAATACTGAAGAATCTTTACCAACAGAATACAGCATCACCGGGTTATCAAATTCAGCCGCGACCTCACGCATAATTTGAATTGATTCAGCCTCAAGCGCCTTGAGGTGAGTTAATCTATTTTTTTTCATGATATTCCTTGGCTTTAACATTATTTGATTTTTATGCATGACACATTATGCATCAATGCAATCTGATAATTAAGGGATAAAAAGTTATAAGTAATAAGCGAATACTGTTAACAGCTGACGGCTATCGGCTATCAGTAGACGGTGAACAGCTGACGGCTATCGGCTACCAGTAAACAGTAAACAGCTGACGGCTGACGGCTAAAAACTGACGACTGACGGCTGACGGCTGAAAACTGAAAGCTGACGGCCGAAAGCTGAAAGTATCAACCCGCTCGTAATTTTCTACGTATTTTATTGAGTTTTCCCAAACGTTTCAACGCGAGCATTTTTTTGAATGTTCTTAGTAAAATCCAGATATGTGACAGCGAACATTGGAAAGCACAAAACAGCGTAAGAAAAGCCACTAACTGCACCCAATCGGGTATTGAAAAAAGGGTAGCGAACACTCCAATCATACTTAACATCAGGGCTATACAGGTAATAAAAATCAAGGTTTGTCTGGAAGTAAAACCCGCGCGCATAAAAATATGGTGCAGGTGGTCCCTGTCTGCTGCAAAAGGTGAATTACCCTTTTTAATGCGACGCATTATAATCGCAGCCATATCCATTAAAGGTAAAGCAATAAACCAAACCGCCACGACGGGAGAAAAATAAGGCGCGCTGCCCGATGAGTCCCCCTGACTGCCAATTGCCAGTAACCAGATCACGGTAAAGCCGATAAACATACTACCTGCATCACCCATAAATATTTTTTTACTGCTAAAGCGCGTCAATTGCAGGTTATAAAGCAGATACGGTGCTAACACTACAACGCATAACAGACAGAAAAAGGCCACCTCAAGATCCCCGGCTATATAGAAGATAATCGTTAGCGGCACAAAAGTAGCGAAACTAACACCGCCGATTAAGCCATCAATACCATCAATCATGTTATAAGCGTTGATTGCCCCTAACACGGCAAAAATAGTAAAAGGATAGGCAAAATAGCCGAGAGAGACTTCACCAAAAGAAAATAAATCGCCCAAATCAAATATCACACGATCGGCAGTAAACATCATAATCGAAGCGATGAGCACTTGGGCTAAAATGCGTATTCTAACACTCAAATCAAAACGGTCATCTAAAGCGCCGATGATCACCATTAACAATGATGCAAAGAGGTAAATCAACAGTTCAACATTTAACGGTTCGGTAAAAAGGAGCAAAATTCCAGTACAGAACAAGCCAATATAAACTGAAATGCCGCCCACTAAAGGAATTTCTCCCTGATGATTCTTTCGTGCATTGGGTTTATCCGTTAACCCAATCTTTATTGCCAATGGTTTTAACCCCTTAATTGCAGAAAATGAAGCAACAAAGGCAAAAACAAGAACAGCTAAATAAAATAACATGAAATAATTTCCTAAAAATTAAACGATTAACAAACACCATCAATTGATATGCAAAATAGTGCAGATTATGCTCGGTCGAGCAAAAAACATAAATATATCTAACCAATATGCCTTTGAAATATGACGATTATATTAATTCCCCATCGTTTTTTCAAGCATCCCTCAGTTCTCGTTATTTCCGAGATCACTTAATCGGGAAGGAACAAATTTTTCACTCCTCAACAAAACACTTTGAGGATGACAGGGAGTAGAGTCACTCCCTGTCATCCTGTCTTTAGGCGGGGCAATGTTTTATAAAGACATCTTGTTAATAATTATCATTGGCTGAGTTAAAAAAATAACAACTACCGAGCCTGAAGGCTCAGTTCCGAAAATATAATTGCTTAGCTTAAAAAACCTAAAAATTTCGGCTAACGTCTATTCTTCCCGACCGTTTTTCTTGGGATGAACAAATCCTTTAGCAAATGAAATCCTGGAGCGACAAATTTTTCAGGAACAAATTTGAACGTTGGAGTTTACGACAACGACCTGAAAGGCGTAAGGCAGGACGCCCGAAGTAATTTACGCCAGTTCAGGTTATGAGCGGGCTAAGCTCTGCGTGCCGTTTCCAGTGCATAGAATACCAAACCAATGCGGCTACAGAGATTCCCGTACGTTTTTCTTGCTCAATCAATCTCTTTAGCAAGGGGAAACATGGAGGTTTCCACTAAGTTCGGCTCTGCACATGGATGTGCTGTCCGGACTGGTGCGTTAAAAAGAGATTAATTTAGTAAGATAAAAAAACGTCTCTGGCGGCTTTTCTCTTGCTTACTTTTCTTTGGCCGTTCAAAGAACATGACTCCCTCGAACTGCGAAACTGCGTTTCGGTTTCTCATCGTCTAGTCGCCGTCAAGGGCGAAAGACCAACGATGAAAACCACACCAAACGCTCACAAGCGAAGGCCTACAAAGAACCGATGCAGCATCTACCAGCAGTCAAGGGCGAAAGGCCTACAAAAAACGATGGGGCTACGGAAATATTAGCTAATCAGCGCCAAACAGATCACGGGTGTAAACCTTATCTGCAACATCCGCTAATTCATCGCTCATACGGTTGGATACAATTACATCGGAGGTTGCTTTAAACTCAGCCAGATCCGTTAACACTTTAGAATGGAAAAATTCCGCTTGTTTAAGAACCGGTTCAAAAATAACTACTTCAATCCCTTTCGCTTTCAAACGTTTCATAATCCCCTGAATGCTTGAAGCACGAAAGTTATCGGAGCCGGATTTCATAATCAGACGGTAGATACCGACACGTTTAGGATTGCGTTTAATAATAGAATCAGCAATAAAATCTTTTCGTGTGGTATTTGAATCAACTATTGCACCGATAATACTGTTCGGCACATCCGCATAGTTGGCACGTAACTGCTTAGTATCTTTGGGCAGACAATAACCTCCATAACCAAATGATGGATTATTATAGTGATTGCCAATACGCGGATCTAACCCTACCCCTTCAATAATTTGGCGGGCATTCAGATCATGGGATTCAGCATAAGTATCTAATTCATTAAAAAAAGCAACACGCATCGCAAGAAAGGTATTGGAAAATAACTTAACCGCTTCCGCTTCGGTTGAATCCGCAAACAGCACGTCAATATTTTCTTTAACTGCGCCCTGCACTAATAAATCGGCAAATACCTTGGCGCGTTCACTCTGCTCACCCACAATAATACGGGAGGGATGCAAGTTATCGTATAACGCACTGCCCTCACGTAAAAACTCAGGTGAAAAAATAATATTGTCACAACCAAACTTTTCTTTCACCTGTTTGGTATAACCCACCGGCACAGTGGATTTAATCACCATTACCGCTTGCGGATTAATAGCCATTACATCGACAATAACAGCTTCAACGGATGCTGTATTAAAGTAGTTAGTTTCAACATCGTAATCGGTTGGCGTGGCAATAATCACAAACTCAGCATCTTTATAAGCAAGCTGTTTATCGAGCGTTGCCGTAAAATCAAGATCTTTATTGCTTAAGAAATTCTCAATTTCAACATCGGCAATTGGGGATTTTTTGTTATTTAGAAGGGTGATTTTTTCTGCAATAATATCAACAGCAATCACTTCATTGTGTTGCGCCAACAACATAGCGTTTGAAAGGCCTACATAGCCTGTTCCTGCGATAGCAATTTTCATAATTTAATAAATCCTACAAAAAAAGACATTCATAAAAATGAATGCCTTTAAAAAATATAAATGTCTATTGGCGAAATTAATAGATTCACTAATAAACAAACTAAAATAGTGGGGAGTAAGGAAACCTCGTTACTCCGGAAATATCGCCACGGTCATTCACGAAATACAGTATCTATCATTCCCGAGGTCTTGTAATCGGGAACCTCAGAACAAGCAGCACCATAAAAAGAAACTACACTTACAAATAAAATCATTAAAAAGCCAATATCATGTCAGAAAACAACCTGCAATTTATATACTATCTAACAAAAAAGATGGTGTACTTTACATAGGTGTAACCAGTAACCTACCTAAACGAGTGTATCAACACCAAACACACCAAGTCGATGGATTCAGTGAAAATATAATTTTAATGATCTAGTTTATTTTGAAATGCATGACGCCATGCTCGATGCAATTTCACGAGAAAAACAGTTAAAACACTGGAATAAAGAATGGAAAATTAGACTCATTGAAAAAGCAAAGCCCGAATGGTTAGATTTGTCTGAAAGCATATTATGAAACTCGACGAGTAAGGGCTCGCAGCACCATGCTCCTTTAATTTACGCATAAGTAATCGTTTCTTACTTATTATAAAACTCTTTATACCAACGAACTAAATTTGCAACACCTTCAGCGACACCCATTTGTGGTTTATAACCTGTGGCTGCAAACAAATCCTGGGTATCAGCATAGGTTTGATAAACATCACCGGCCTGCATACCGCGAAAGTTCTTTTTCGCTTCAATACCTAGCTCGGTTTCAATCGCCTTAATAAAGTCCATTAAATTAATGGGACTACCATGGCCGATATTATAAATACTGTAAGGGGCTGAGCTTGACGCTGGTATGCCCTCTTCAACGGACCACTTATCATCACGAGCTGGCACAACATCAACAATGCGAATCACACCTTCAACAATATCATCGATGTGGGTGAAATCTCGCCACATGTCACCATTGTTATTTATATCGATGGTTTCACCATTTAAGATTTTTTTAGTAAAGATAAAAGGCGCCATATCCGGACGTCCCCAGGGGCCATAAACCGTAAAGAAACGCAGCCCTGTGGTTGGAATATCATACAAATGCGAATAAGAATGGGCCATTAACTCATTCGATTTTTTAGTGGCTGCATAAAGTGATATCGGGTGATCAACTGAATCTGATGTTGAAAATGGTACTTTGCTGTTAAGGCCATAAACAGAGCTTGAAGAGGCATATACTAAGTGTTTCACCTTAGTATTTCGGCAACCTTCAAGGATATTTAAATGCCCCACTAAATTAGAATCAGCATAAGCCATCGGGTTTTCGATAGAATAACGAACCCCAGCCTGAGCGCCTAGATGCACAACACGATCAAACTGATGATCAACGAATAAAGCGGCCATCATCTCTCTATCTGCTAAATCCATTTTTATAAATTGGAAACGCGCATGTTCAGCACGCTTTAAACGCGCCTGCTTTAAATTAACATCATAATAGTCATTAATATTATCAATACCAACAACATCATGGCCAACAGCCGTTAAACGCTCCACAACAGTACTTCCTATAAAACCTGCGGCACCCGTTACTAAATACTTCATTTTTATTCCTATTAATCCGCACCAAACAGATCTCGCGTGTAAACCTTATCGGCAACATCCGCTAATTCATAGCTCGTAGAGTTCGACAAAATCATATCAAAGCTTACTTTAAACTCTTAAAGATCAGTTAATACTTTAGAATTAAAAAACTCAGCTTGTTTAAGAACCGGCTCAAAAATAACCACGTAAATACATTTAACTTTTTTAAAAATGTATTCTTGATAGACTGCCCTTTGATAACTGTTTTTTATTATTTATCTGTTTATGTTGATTTTTTTGACAAGTAATTCAGCCGCTTTTAATGAAGGATGATTATCATCAAAATAAAGTGGAACGCCATTTTTTGTTGCAAAGCAGTTTTCTTTGTCACAAAAAACATTTTCTGTCTCAATAATTATTACATTTTCAGGATAATTTGCATTATCAAAATAATTTAAGACGTAATTATTTAAATCGGAGTAATCCGAATATTTTCTTCCCTTTATATTATTTAAATCTTCATTTTTTAAATAATTATCTCTTAGATAATTATTTATTTTTCCGTCAAGTCTGGGGATTGGTTTAAATATATAAACGTGTTCTTTATTATTAGCCAGCGTAGTAACTAACTCATCAATTGAAGATAAGTATGCTTCCCTATTTACACTATTACCAGATAGCCATAAAGAATAACGATAATTAATTAAAACGTTTTTAATCTGCTTATCTTTTACTATTGAATTAACCGCCTCATTAGTCCAATTTGCGCACCGTGCAAAGTTATCAGATTTTTTATATGAAGGAGCACAATCCGAGAAACTAAAGTGCATTAATCCTTCATTTTTATTTCTTAATTTTTTTGCTAACGCATAGGCAATCTCAACAGAATGGCTATCTCCAATCGTTGCCCAAGTAACATTATCATTAAAATAGGTACATGCATCACTAGGCTTCATAGCAAAAACACCGCCAGTATGACAGCGATCACGATAAGGACTTTCTTCTATCAATGATGATATTTTTATTAAGTCAGGATTGAAAAAGGCTTTACTGTATATACCCTGTGTACTATATGTAAAAGTGCCAATCCCTCCGAGTAAAACGGCCATATAAATGGGCTTACATCTCATGTATCCGGCTAGATTTGAAAAACCGTTTTTAAACTTTAACTTTTCAACGTACTTATGGCTTAAAAATCCTAATAATATAGAAACAACAATTCCAATGTAAATCCACCGCTCTGATAACGAAAAATAATACATAGCAACAACAAAGGGCCAGTGCCAGAGATAAATAGAGTAAGACCACCCACCTAATTTTTGGAAAATAAAATTACTCGTTATGAAGCTATCATTTCGTTGTGCTTGAATTAATAAAAAAGCACCTAATACTGGGAATATGGCCAAATATCCGGGCCATAAGTTATCTTTTGAAATGAAAATATAAGAACAAAAAATCAATGAAATTCCAACGATTTCTAGTTTTATTTTATGCTTTTGTTGCAATACTATTGGAAATAAACAAGCTGCACCACCAACCATCATTTCCCAAGCTCGTGTAGGCAGTAAATAATAAGCAGAGTTAGGTAATTTGTAAGTTGCAATAACACAAAAAATGAAACCGAACACCGCACCAATTAACACCATATATTTCATTACGTTAATAGACGTAAAGCGTTTCATAGCTACAAGTGCTATCGGATAAATAACATAAAACTGCCATTCAACTGAAAGGGACCAAGTATGTAATAACCATTTCCCATGTGATGAAGCATCAAAGTAACCGGACTCTTGCCAATAAATAATATTAGATATGAATCCCATACTGCTTGCGACATGTTTACCTAATATTTTATAGTCCAATGGCGTTAAATAAAACCACCCGAAAACGAGCAATACAAGGCAGAGTAAAGCCAGTGCAGGAATAATCCTGTTTGCACGGGCTACATAAAACTTCAGAATAGAAAAGTTTTCTTGCTCTATTCCTCTGAATATTATTCCTGTCATCAAAAAACCAGAGATAACAAAAAAAACGTCTACCCCAGCAAAACCACCAGGTATCCATGACGGATTAAAGTGAAATAATACAACTGCGATCACCGCAATCGCACGTAAGCCATTTATATCTTTTCTAAAATGCAAAATTAATATCTTTTAATAGGGGATGAAGGCGATAGTAGCATGCTTTCTTATTCTACTTATTTTAAAATAAGTAGATCATCTCGGTACAGGTTCTGGGTAATATATTCTTTAACATTTTCATTTATTGCTAAGAACAATAGATTCTACTTTGGGTTTTTTACTAAAAATAATGGTTAAAAAAGAAGTGGCATAAACCTTACATTTTCTAGATAGATTTTTTTCAAAAAAAACGTGGGAAAAGTAAGAAAAAATAACCATCAAAAGAATTAGAAAAGAAACGTTAAACCAACTATAACCAAATTTGGGCAGCACTATTCCACCAATTTCCTGATGAATAAGATATAGCGGGTATGACATTGCACCAAATAAAGATAAACACTTATATTTTAGATTGATAAGCCTGAGAGATATTAATGTGAATATAATGAAAAATGATAATATAACGAATACAATAACTTCGAATGACTTTAAAAAATCTATTCCATTAAAAGATCCTCTGTACATAACATAGCTATCAAAAAGAGAGAGAATAGAACAAAAAACAAGTAATGATATGATATTTTCTCCACATTCCAACCATCTCTATAACAGCTAAAAAATATAGCTCCAGAGGCAAAATAGGGAATATATTTCAACAGAAACAGAGTGCCAATAACAGGAGGCTGTGTCCCCGTTTTTGTCACATACAGCCAAAAAAATAGAGAAAAAAACAATAAAACAGCCAAAATACGATTTATATGTTGAAATAGATTTAGTGAAATTAAAAGAAAAATAAACCCATAAAAAATTATTTCATTTGTTAAAGTCCAGTATGACCCATCTATATGTGGGACACCAAAAAATTGTTGAAGCATAGTCAAATTTATAAAAAACTGAGTTAATGAAATTTGACCAAAATAAAATATAAAAACAGACGTAATTAACAAACACCCCAATATGTCGGATATAATCGAGCAAATCTTGAAGATATAAATTCGATACGCGTTTTCCCAACAGCTGACCAACAAATAACAAAACCGCTAATCATAAAGAAAAGTTGCACACCCAAATTACCATATTGGAAGATTTGGCTCATTGGAGAAAAATATATAACTAATTCAGGCTCAACACTCCAATAAATATAATGATAAAAAACAACACAAAGGGCTGCGAAAAAACGTAAAAAATCTAATATATATAAGCGTTTTTGTTTTTTTTCATGCATTTCCGTTTACTCTAATATGGTAATTTAAGGTAAATGATGACTGATATAAGGATAATACCTCTAGAGGTCAAAATCCCCGTCATTCCTGAAGTCACTTATTCAGGTATTTCAATAAAGATCCCTAAAAAAGTAAGAGAACGCAAATTTTTTGCGTTAATGCTACTGAACTGCTCTTCAATCCTCCCCCCCAATTAAAACGCCTCAGGGAGGCCTATTTAGGAAGCACCTCGAGTATGACAATGAGCGGAAAGACTACAGAATGACATCATATCTAAAATACAAAAATAAATACTGAGTCAACAGATCCGTTAATCTTAGTCTTTCTACCAGCATCAATTAGCACTTGAAATATTAGTATGAGCTGTCCGCACAATTTTATTATTTTCAATCGAGCCGGTAACCACTGCATTTGCACCAATAACACACCCGCTTCCGATGGTTGAACCTGCACTCACTACTGTATGTGCACATAACCATGTGCCACGACCAATATGGATAAGTTGTTGCTTGCCCCTTGCAAAACGATAAGAACCTGTTTCATCTCTACCATGTAGCGTACTAACAACAATACAATAAGGACCAAACAACACTTCGTCTTCTAAAGTAATCCCAGCAGTTCCATCTGCCCAACACCCCTCGGCTAAATAAACATTATTACCAATAGTAATTTGCGAAGGGCGAATAAAGCGAACTCTTGATCCGAATTGGAAGTTTTTACCACACTTAGTAAAAAATGGTTTCGCTAACCATCCCCTAATCTTACAAAAAAAAGGGTGATCAGGTAAAAAACTAGTAATTGTACAAATAAACCATAAAGGCAGTTCTTTAAACAAGTAATCGGTATATGTTTTTTTTATCATTTTGAATCCTTTCCTTGAACATTCGAATTAACAAACTTAAGGTATTTATTGTGTTGGGATGTAATCTAGAAGCCGAAGCAGATCAGGATTTCCGTCTTAACTCAAGCTTTTCATTAACCTCACCCATGCTGATGTTATTGTTAGCTAAATATAGAGCAGCCATATTTTCAATTCTTTTATCAATACAATACTTGTCCAAAACCTTATTCCGGGCGTTTGCAGAAAATTCGCTACACATCAATTTATCATCGATCAATAGCTTAATTTTGTCTGACAATTGTTGTGGTTTATCTAATTCAAACAATAAACCATCTTTACCGGCCGTCACCAAATGATTATTACCTTGGATATTCGAAACCACACAGGGAAGACCTGTTGATTGCGCTTCTAAAATTGCTAAGGGCATACCCTCCCACAAAGAGGGCAGAACAAAAACATCTAATGCCTTAAGAATTTGCGGTGTATCATTACGCCAGCCAAGGAAGTGAATATTATCAGTAAACCCAGCCTGTTTAACGGCTTCTTCTAATGACATTTTAAGCTCACCATCGCCGACTAAAAAAAAATGTGTATTAACACCCTGTGATAACAAATTAATCGCTGCATTTACAAAAGCCTGTGGATTTTTTTGCCGCCATAAACGTCCCACCATACCCACAATAACCGCATCGCTTGGTATGCCAAGTGCCTGACGCATAGCCAATTTTCTATCAATAGACGCTGGCGCATATTTTGTCGTATCAACCCCATTGGCCAACACTTCTAATTGCGCATCACTAGCTCCTAATTTATTTTTAGCTATTTCTCTGTCAGCTTCGTGCAGACAAATGATCTTATCCGAGCACTTAGTACCTAACCATTCCATTGCCAGAAAAACCCATTTTTCTAAAGTACTATTGGCTGCAGGAAAGGCAAAACCATGCACGGTATGAGTAATCATTGGCACACCGGCAAGTTTAGCGGCAACACGCCCTAATACACCAGTTTTAGAAGAGTGGCTGTGTACGACATGAAAACGGTGCTTACGAAATAAACGGTATAATTGCCAAAATGCTAACAAGTCATTTTTAGGCGAAACCTCTCTTCGCAAACTTTCACTGTATAAACAGATTATACCTTTACCTTCAGCCTCTTCGGTCATCGGTCCCGGCTCTTTGCAGATAATGTAAGGTGTAAAGTGTTCCGGAACCAAGCGCTCTAATTCATCCAGCGTGACACGTTGCACACCCGTAACTAATGGCAGTAGTTGTAAATGCGCCACTTTTAAAGTGTTACTCATTCGTTATTGCTCCCTGTTGTAACAAATTAATGACTCATCCATTTGTTTATATAGACAAGATCTCGAGAATTTACGATATATTTAAGTTCATTTACATCGTCTTTAACCTTTTCCCAAACAATTTGGTGTGTTTTGGAGTTAACCCTAGGGAATTCGATTGCATTATATTTGCGTAACTTGTTCCGTATAAACGATAAAGATCGCCCCCCTAGGGACTTAATAATCGTAGGTCTTAAAATTTTTATATATATACGGGTATCAGTAAATTTTTGAATGACTGGCGGAATAATTCTCATTGAAGACGTAACATTTTTTCGTTCTGCAGCATTTTTGCTGATTTTATAATCAAGCCCGAGGAATTGACATATTTCACTCAAGCATTCATTTTTATTTTCAGAATATCTTTCTAATGTTATTATTTTAATATTTTCTGAACCAAACTCTTTTATCCACGGAGATATTTGATAAAAATACTTTGAATAATCAACAAGTTCATTCCGATATAAAACATCTTCATTAAAATCTACACTTCCGGTTTTATAGCGAGTATACATATATTGATGGTGAGAAATTGCCCTGCTAACAGGCTCTCTAATAATATATATTATTTTTATTTTAGAGCCTAATACCTGTTTTGCTATTTTAGCGGTCCCTTTACTAGCCGGCATTTTTGTATAACCAGTGGATCCTTCTCCACGCCATATTTCAGAAGAACTATTTTTAAACAGAGAACTATATTCGTCTAACCCTCTCTCAGATAATATACTTTTATCCTGAAGAGAGTGAGGCTCTTTTTCTACAGACATGAAAATTTCTGCTATATTAGACAAATCATCGTATAAAGAAGTAGACCCGCCCTTCATAGCCCCTACTAGTAATAAATTTGGTAACTTCATGCTAATCCTTGCTATAAGAAAGTTAACGGTTTATTATCAATCATGAAAAATAGTCATTTACATGATAAAAACGGAACAATTCCATAATCAAAAGCGATGTTATAACTTGCCTTTCTGCTCTTTACAGATGATGTAAGCTGTTATGCTTTCGTTCTTGATCCCTGTTGTAACAAATTAATGACTTTTTCATGTTGAATAGTGCGATTAAAATATTTTTTCGCTCGCTTTAAACCAGCCAAACCCATCTCTTGCCGTAAATCAGCTGAGCCACATAAACGTAATAATTTATCTTCAAAATCATCACTATTATTACCATCAAAGATAAACCCAGTGACGCCATGCTCAATTACCTCTGGTATGCCGCCACTTTTAGCACCAACCACAGGCTTAGCGAAAGCCATCGCCTCGATACCGACCATGCCCATACCCTCATAACGGGACGGCATAATTAAAATATCAATAGAGTTCATAATGGCAGGAATATCTTGGCGGTATCCGGCCCATACCACAGCCTTATTATTGGCATTTTCTAAACTGTTTTTATATTTTATTTCACTATCACTACCTGATGTATCGCCTACTACTAGCAATTTAGTATGATGATTTTTTGTCAGCAGAGAGGGAAAAATTGAGAAAATACGGTCATGCCCTTTACGTGAACTAATGGATCCTACAATTGCAATAACAATATCTTGCGCGGTAAAGCCAAATTCAGTTCTAATATTTTCCAATGAATGCATTTCATCAAAATGAACACCTTCGTAAATTTTGACAATTTTATTAGACAATAATTTTTGTTGATAAACGGGATATTTTACTCGGACTGCATCCGAGATGATAATATTTTTACTTACCAAAGGAAGTTGTATTTTATCTAACCAGCCATGAGGTTTATCCAACTTATCCCAAATAACAACCGGGATACCAGCTGCTTTCGCTGCAACACCAACAGTCAATAAACCTCGCATATCGTTACAATAGACAACATTAACATTAAGCTGCAGTATCTGTTTTTTAAGCTGGAGAATATAAGGGATGATTTGTGCGTAAGTACGGCACTTTTTTAGTAAGCCATAACGATAAATTTCACCTCCATAAGCTTGCAGCGATGTAGGGTAAGGAAATACTTCAACTTGATACCCCTCTTCTCGGAGCTTAGTAGTATAAATCCCTTCGGCGGTACATGCGACAACGGATTCAATTTCTTGTGCTTTTGCTGCCTTTAATAAAGCCAACAAGGTAAGTTGCTGCCCCATAATGACGTGCGGATAGCTTTCAACAAATAATACTTTCATTTTAATGATCTTCTCTTTTTCTGATACAAATACTATAAAGGCTAATTAAAAGCCCTAAATATTACGCTGCCTTAAACTACGCATGTTACAAGGGCAATATTACGAACCGTTTTAGATCACACTATTAAGAAAATCACTTTGATATACAAATACTAAACAAAGCCACTTCATCCTAAAAAATTAATATTTATCTTTTTTACTGGATATTAAAAATTTACAATGTAAATCTTAACTTATTTGAAGTTTGATTCCATGATTACTGGCAAAACAGCAACAAAGTAAACATAAACAAGGAGGCATTAAAACATCAAAATAAATACTGAGATTACAGGGATGTTTTAATAACACATTGTAATTTAATAGATTAAAATGTGTTAACGATAAATGGAATGGAGTCATTCATTATCAGCTAGATTTATTAGCTAACAATTTTTCATACAGTTTTAGGTATGAATCAACCATAACATCAATTGTAAACCTATCCAGTACACGTTGTTTTCCTTGCTTGCATCTACTTTCTGCAGCAGAAGGATTTTCAAAAACATCAATAATTGCATCAGTAAGCGATTGGCTGTCACCTGTTTTAAACATTAAGGCCGTATCACCCGCAACTTCTTTAAACACGGGAATATCGGAACAGACAATGGGTATATCAAGGGCCAATGCTTCTGCGACTACTAAGCCAAAACCTTCCTGAGAGCTTGGTATTACCATAACCGATGAGCTTGCAATAGTCTTCATGGTTTCTTCTCGTGAAAGCCAGCCCATGAATTTAACATGTTGTTCTATAAATAGTTTTTTCGTTAGATCTTTTAGTTTCTGTTCATCGGAACCTGAGCCAACAAAAAGCAGTTCAATCTCTGGTTGCCTTTTTATTAATTTCGGCATCGCTTCAAGTAAAAGAGATTGCCTCTTTAAACCTATCATTCTACCAACACAGATTATACGGTGACGACGACGCTCGGAAACTGGTCTAATATGAGCAGCGATACTATCTACATCTATTCCATTTAAGATGATGGATTCATTATTTGCATTTAGGTTGTCCGCAGTAAAACTTTTCGCTACGGTTTGTGAAATATAGACAATATGACTGCATATTTTTTCTGTCCACCTTAAACCAAGCTGTAAGTGCCTCCCCATAGAGCCATATAACTCATGTTGTGTAGAAACAACTGGCACTCGGCATTTTTGCGCAGTTAAACGCGCTGAAATAGCAGGAATGGCAAAGTTGGTATGGACAAGATCTACATTATGCTGTTTGATAATAACGGTTAACTCTTTTGAGAAAGCCCTATGCTGGCGATATAAATCCCATAACTGTGTTTTAGTGGGGACTTTTATATCATAAACAATAACAGCGTTAGGAGTAGTCCTTGCCTCTCCTTGCTTGTTATCGTCAAAACGGCAATAGATAACCTTATTGCCATTCTTTATTAATTTTTTGGCAATCGGATCTATCAAGCACCAAATAGAGTGCGCTGCCAGTCGATCGGTAAATAAATATGTTTTCATAATAAACGTCTTATTTTTAAATAAAGAGCCAGGCTGCTCTGCAATTTTTGAAAAAAAGTGTTTCTAACACAAAGGGCTATCCGAATAAGCTTTTGAAAGATAATACTTTCATTTTAATTATCTTCACTTTTTCTTATACAAACACTATGAAGGCTAATTAAAAGCCCTGCTAGAAGCCAAATATTACGCTGCCTTAAGCCATACATAGTACCGCCATAAAGCAGTAATAAAAAAAATCCAGCAGCTAACGCACTGAACAGTAATTTTTGAAAATCATTTGTCACTAATTTCCACGAATAAAGTGCTGTATATAATGTGGAGACTAAAAATAATAAAAAACAAATTAATCCCAAAAAACCAACCTCAAAAAAGACCCCCGCATAGGTATTATGGATTTCTTCCATCTGGAATTTTGCCCCGTATAGCTTGGGTCCATTACCAATAATCATGGCTTGATCCATATTATTAACCACCACTTTTAACTGTTCTTCTCGTGTAGAATCAAAGGCTTTATTCTCACCCATACCACTAATTAAAGCCACAACTGGTCTTTGCCAACTAGGGGTTTTACCCAAAGAATAATGCCCATCAAATGCAGCCAATACAGCAATCACATAACCGCTTAAAGCTAAACAGCAGATAATAAGAAAGAGCCCCAGCCGACCTTTGTATAGATCGGTATTTTTTCTCTCTATGAAACCGATAATAAAAAATGTTAAAAAGGCCATAATCAAAAGTAAAAAAGCGGTACGACTGCCGGTGCTAATCATAGTGATAGTCATTAATACAATAAGAGCAGACAAAAAAACTCTTAATAATGATGAAATACTACGGGAAAGAACCAAAGCAATTGTCGGCAATAAAATCGGAATAATAAAAGAGGGAATTTGATTTTCAAATTTCATTGTGGATGAAATACGCCCGGTAAATTCATCCAGCGTCCATGCTGGCGCAGATCCAGTCATCGCCCATAGGGCAACAAAACCAACAACTACTGCACCTAATATCCAGCCATACAAGCAACCTTTGAGTTTATCAAAATCATTAACTAGCAAAATCACAGTGACCACCATCATTGCGCCATAGGTATAATTTAATACCTCAACCAAACTGCCCGTTATATAACCATAAAAAATAGCGTTGTTAATAAAGAAAGAGATCCATTCAACCGCTATAAAAGCACTTAAAAAAAATAAAGATAATTTTTGTAAGTGCGTTAAAGCTTGCCATTTATTTCGCCAGCTATGCCCAAAAAACATAGCAAACCAAGTTAGTAAAATCGCCAACTCAGTTAAACCTAGTTTATCGCGCAGCGGCCCTAAACTAATTGTTTCTAATATGCCGGTTGCAAAAAAAGCAATATAAAGCCCTCTAACAGGTGCTTTCTTTATCCAATTAAAAACAGCACCTAATAGTATTAGCCCAGGGATAGCAAATAGATAGATCATTAATTTCTATTTTCTTGTAAGCCATTTGCTTTGCGTACTCGTTTTTTAAGGCTGATAGGAATTAAAGGATAGATTAAGCGCGCTAATGGGTAGACTAAATACCAAGGCGGTAGACGAAACCAAAATACCGATTGCAGTCCAAAACGTGCTAAACGTCTATTCTGTTTTGATGTTTTAAACTTGCTTTGAAAAAAACTCTCATCACGTACATAACGACAAGCTAACACTTCGGGCAAATTAGCTACTTTATATTTTCGAGCAACACGCAAAAAAAACTCAAAATCGATAAGATATGGCTGGCTAGGGTCATAATTTATCCCTTCATCAATCAATGACTTGCGAAACATAATACCGCTATGAGTATAAGGAATGCACTTGGCGCATTGACGGCGTATCTCTTTATCTGAAAGAGGATATATACGATCGATATGTTCATCTCTTTGTGTATCTATCCGCTCTTCTCCACAACCAACCCAAGCATGATCAAGGTTATTATCAAGAAATTGAGTTTGTTTTTGTAGACGTTCCGGGTAAGCAATATCATCCGCATCTAAGTTAGCAATATATTGACCTTGCGCTTTTTCACAAGCCAACTTTAATGCAGCCGCACGTCCCATACGATTACCACGAATCAATCTAATTCTCGAATCAGAGATAGCCTCAATGACCTCTGGCGTACCATCGCTTGATCCATCATCAATAATGAGCACCTCAAGGGAGGACAAAGTTTGGGTCAACAAGCTTTCGATTGAACGTTTAACTAATTCTTTTTCATTATATACCGTGATAATCGCGGTTACTTTTATATTTGACATTGATATTCTCAAAGGAATGCGTTAATTATTAGAAATGAATTTCATCGGACAATAAATAAGTGCAATAAAATTGTAAATACTACTTTTTATCAGTTTTATATTTATATTTATATTTATTAGCGAGCAATTTTTCATATAGATTTAGGTAAGAATCAACCATTACATCAACCGTAAACCTATCCAG
Organism: Psychromonas sp. MB-3u-54; assembly: GCF_002836415.1. Classification (GTDB taxonomy): domain Bacteria; phylum Pseudomonadota; class Gammaproteobacteria; order Enterobacterales; family Psychromonadaceae; genus Psychromonas. The sequence continues at coordinate 50,643 of NZ_PJBP01000116.1, forward strand.
TACACGTTGTTTCCCTTGCTTGCATCTACTTTCTGCAGCAGAAGAGTTTTCAAAAATGTCAACAATCGCATCAGTAAGCGATTGGCTATCACCTTTTTTAAACATTAAGGAGGTATCACCCGCAACTTCTTTAAACACGGGAATGTCGGAACAAACAATGGGAATCTCAAGGGCTAAGGATTCTGCAACCACTAAGCCAAAACCCTCCTGAGAACCATCACTTGGTATCACCATAACCGATGAGTTTGCAATAGTCTTCATGGTTTCATCTCGTGACAGCCAGCCCATGAATTGAACATGTTGTTCTATACATAATTTTTTCGTTATATTTTTTAGTTTTTGTTCATCGGGACCTGAGCCAATAAAAATCAGTTCAATCTCTGGTTGCCTTTTTATTAATTTCGGCACCGCGTTAATTAAAATATGTTGCCCTTTTACTTCCATCATTCGACCAACACAAATTATTCGGTGACGACGACGCTCGGGAACTGGTTTAATATGAGCACTGATACTATCTACATCTATCCCATTTAAGATGATGGATTCATTATTTAGATTTAGGTTGTCCGCCGCGAAACTTTTCGCTACGGTTTGTGAAATATAAACAACATGACTGCATATTTTTTCTGTCCATCTTAAACCAAGCTGTAAGTGCCTCCCCATAGAGCCATATAGCTCATGTTGTGTAGAAACAACTGGCACACGGCATTTTTGCGCAGTCAAACGCGCTGAAATAGCAGGAATGGCAAAGTTGGTATGGACAAGATCTACATTATGTTGTTTGATAATAACAGTTAACTCTTTTGAGAAAACCCTATGCTGGAGATATAAATCCCATACCTGTTTTTTAATGGGTACTTTTATATCATAAACAAGAACAGCGTTTGGAGTAGCCCTAGCCTCTCCTTGCTTGTTATCGTCAAAACGGCAATAGATAACCTTATTACCATTCTCTATTAATTTTTCAGCAATAGAGTCGAGTAAACTCCAAATGGAGTGCGCACCCAATCGATCTGTAAATAAATATGTTTTCATTACCAACCAGAGTTTTTCAATCTATTGAGAAAAAAATTCTAACGTAAAGAGTGAGCCGAATAAGCTTTGATAGCTGCAATTGACGGCGATACAACCCTTTTAATACTTACGGATAATTTACCATTTTTGATAAAATATCAAAGCTATCCTTTAATACTCTCATTAGCATCAAGTATTATTTTGTCAGGATTATTCCCCAACAGAGAATGATAAATTTCAATGTGTTTCTCAGCGATTATTTTTGTAGAATAACGCTCTAAAACAGACGTACGTCCTCGCTTCCCAATTTTTTGGGAAAAATCAACATCATCGATATGCTGCAGAATCAATTTTGCAAGTGCTTCTGCATTGCCTCGAGGAAAAGACTGTCCAGTTTCCCCTTCTTTTATGTATTCCGTTGCTGCTGGAAAATCAGCTGTAATTGTAGGCACACCTAACGTCATAGCTTCCACTGCGGCCATACCAAAACCTTCAAAAAGGGAAGGTAAAACAAATAGGTCTGAGCTAGCCACACAAGTTAACGCATCAGCGTGTTCCAAACGACCTTTCAGCACGACTTTTTCCTGTAAGTTATGCTTATCAATCAAGGTTTCCAATCTTTCACGGTAAAAACCTTCACCAATAATCTCACATCTAATTTCTTCTTCAGCATTCTCAGTAATCCATGCCATTGCCTCTATCAATGTGCTCCAATCTTTCTCTCTAGACAAACGACCACAGCCGGAAATTACAAAAATATTTTTTTCTTTTCCCAAAAAATGAGGTATTGCAGGAATATTAATAGGAGGGGGACAGGTTTGCACATCTTTTCGCCAATCTCGTAATTCATGTGCAGTCAGTTCTGATCCTGCTATTACTTTATCTAGTAAACGAGTACTCAAAAAAAAGGCCGCACGGTAAATCCGATTCCAAATACTAATAGGTGAATGGAAGGTTGCTACCGTTTTAAGACGTTTAATCCCCACTAAAGCTATTGTTACCAATAAGAGACTAGTATAAAGATGAAAGTGACAGATGTCTGGTTTGATTGATTTAACCAATCGCCGTAACGCAAAACAGCGTGCCAACCGATTACCTTTAACGACAGAAACTGATTCGGCCCACTCTAGCTGAGGTACGTCATCTTCTAAGTCTTTAAACAAAACTATGTGAATAGAAATATCCGGACGTTTGTTAAGGTCATGCCCCAGAGTCTCTGCATATTTCTCAGTTCCCCCGTCACCCCAATGTTCAAAAACAAATAATAGTTTGGTTTTTTTTGACATTTCACTTATTTCCATTTGGAAAATACTCGGGATGTATTTCTTTCAATTTTTTGCGCTTGGTTATCAGTTCAGAGGTTTTTCCGACTATTTGAGATGGGTTTCCTATTACGATCGAGTTATCAGGAATATTTCTAGCAACAACAGAACCCGCCCCTATTATACAATCATTTCCAATAGTGACGCCCATAAGAATAATTACACCTTTTCCTATAAAACACCGATCACCAATAACAGTTGGAATTGTCACGGAATACTTCAAATTTAGCGCTCGATTTGTTGAGGCGTCATGTCCCAATATAGTACAACCCGTTAAAACGCAATCACGCCCTATTGTTATAGGATCTGCGCCACCACATCCAAGTTCAACATCTGGATAAATATATGTATTTTCTCCAATAGAGCGTTTTTTTTTATTACGATAAAATTCCGCAACATCTATTGGATCCATTAATAAAAAAGAGGCTCGATTATAAGCCCATTTTATCACCTTCAATATTTCAATTATTTTCATAATATTTTTTCGCATATCAATTTAGTTAAAGAGCAAGCACACTCGTTAGAATCAAAGTTTTCTCTTACATTATCACCAGCGGCACGTCCTATATCTTTACGTAAACGTGATGAGCCATAAAGTTTCTTGATTATTTCATCAACTTCGCCCAGTTCTTCCGGATTTACCAAAAACCCATTGATGTTATGTGTAATTATCTCAGGTGATGCTCCCAAATGACTTGCAATTACCGGTTTATTAAAAATGCCAGCCTCAATGACAATACGACCAAAAGATTCTCCCGGCTTTGACAAATTCAACACCATATCAGCCATCGCATACCACCGCCCAATATCTTTAGTAAATCCAAGCAATTTTATACGATCTTTAACCTTGCTCGAAAGCTGTGCTATCTGAAGTTTAAAAGCAACCTCTGTTTCATGTTCACTTTTGTCAAAACCTCCCACAAATGCGAATACCATATGATCATTCTTGAATAATAAGTCGCTAGCTAACGATAAGGCTCTTAACTGGCCTTTTTGTTTGGAAATCGCACCTGGAACTAAAATAATAAAATCTTCATTCTGTAATCCATAGTCGCTTCTTGTCACATCTTGAAAGTCAAACTCAATTCGTTTAGCCCCTATATATCGCGTATGAATTTTATCTGAGGGAAGAGTCTTCATTAGTTCACCTTTAACCGCATCAGATACCGTAATAATTAAATCGGCTAATGACAAAATTACTGCATTTAAATGATTCTGCCATTCAAGAGCATGAACAATCAAAACTACTTTATATCCTGCTTGCTTAACTTCCCTTAATAATTCTTCATTAAAGTTATAAATACAGTTAAAAACAATAATGCGGGGCGATAACTCTGTTAATTTTTTTTTAAGTTGATTTTTATAAATAGTTTGAGATAACCGAGAAAGTCCTCGTACCAATGACGTCCAGAACTCAGGCATCCAAAACTTAATTTTTGAATTTAGGGCTATAGTATACACAGATTCAGACTTAAGATTTTCGAACCAAGGTTTGGGGTACCATGAACAGATACCGAGAATCAGATCGGTATCTGTTTCTTGATAAGCAATTAAATCTGCCAAAGCAAACTCAGCACCACCATGACGAGTAGATTGTTCGATATATAGAATGTCTATTTTAGTTGCCATAATTAGATATGCTTAAAGTTTAAAAAGACCAAAATGACCTTTAAGGTGTAGAAGTTACAAGCTGTTATAACATTTTCCAAATCAGAATATTATCAGTTAATTTCCCATATTCTGAAGCGGGCTGTTAGTTGAAGTTTAGATTTTAACTAGATTATATTCTGCTCAGATTAATTTTCCGTGAAGTAACATTTCAATAAGCGCAAGATTACGCACCGTTTGAGGTCCTATTTTCAAACTCGACTAACTCATTTACAAAGGAATCAAAAAAAGTTCCGGCAAAACTTTTCCCTATAACAGTCATTGTGGTTCACTTTTTCTGTTTTTTAATTATGCCTGTAAAGAATCCATCTGTTTTTAATAAATTTAAAGCTGCATGATGTACTGTTGATGATTTTAAAGCTGACAAAAATAACGAGTCACCTATCATTAATCGATTCAAATTGTCTGGTACATATAAACTTTAATAAAGCATAAAAAAAGTATATAGCCGCAACTAAAGCAGATCCATAAATTGATTTTTTCAAATTATGATCTATATATTCAGCAATTATTGAGGGGCACTGAGATAATAAAAAAATGAAAATCTTACTTCGCAACCTTTCCTTTTCTCTCATGCGATATGAACGATATTTAAATGGTCTCTTTAACTGTCTATATTTTTGAATATTTGAACAAAAAGAAATCTTTGCTATACAAGTTTTCAATTTTTTGTTTGACTAATTGATTGGAATAATAGTTTTCATAAGGGTTACGCTTGACTCTATTTTTTGATGGTAAGTCAAAAGATACACCGAGCTTTTTACAAATTATCTTAAAGTCTGATTTTATATTTTCATATTTACCAACATAATCAACTTGACATTCATTTTTATAATTATATATAAATAAATATTGTGGTCGAAATAAAGTATGTTCATAAATTTTGTCTTTGTCTAAATATTCTAAAATAAACTTTTCAAAGGTTGGATATTTACTTTCAAATAATTGTTGAAAGTATAAATCACCCTGTTTATCTCCTCCCTTTTTTAAATACTCATATGATGAAACCGCTCGATCATAGGGATTCCTAACAAAGCAAAATTTAAAATATTCATCAAAACGATGGGTATCAATCCGTTGAAAATCAAAATAGCTGGCATGCTCTCGATATATTTTATCGCCCATCAAACAAGTTAATATACTTGTTCCCGCTGTTTTAGGAATGTGTATAAAAATACATTTATATTGCTTAGTGTATTCCCTGTATGGAAATCCATTTCGCATGTGCCTAAACTGCTGTTTAGAGCTCCTTAAATATTCGAGTACCTTATTTGGTAATATAGCTTTAACAAGTTTCTTCATACTTAACTTACAATCTCTATTTTTATTTGCAAAAAGGGAGATACCCCACGAAAATCAAACGGTGTGCTTTATGTATAACCAAATAAAATCCCATAAGCTTTCTTTTAGAGGATAAGCAGTCATCTCATCCCTACAGCTATTGAAAAATATTCACTTTGGATTTTCACATAATCCAAGTTCTTAATCCTGTTAACTTATAAACATCAATCGCCATTAAGACATTCCAAAGAATTAAACCGATACTGACGACAAGTGCCGCTCCTATCGCTGAATAGTTTGGAATTAAAAAGACTAATAATACAACTGAAATAAACAATGTTATTAATAAAGATCGTAATGAGTATTTTTCATTATTGGTCATATTTAACACCAAACCAACCGACCCCATCAGCACATTAACGGCTTGCCCTATACATAAAATAACCAGTAATGGGTATGCCGATAAATATTCTTTACCGAATAAAATTTCTATTGCAAACTGACCAAAAAAAATAAGCACCAATATAATTGGCAATGACACTAAACTACTTATACGGACACTTTTCGTCAGTAATTGCTGAGTTTGCTTTAAATCACCTTGCCTGAAAAATCGAGCTACTTGTGGCATAATAACAGAGTTAATTGAATTTAATCCCAATGAAATCAATATCATACCTTGCATTGCAACTTTAAAAAATGCCACCGATTCAGTGCTATCAAGCCAGCCTAAAAAAACACTGGCTAATTCAGCATTTAATGTTCCTATAATTGTCATTAATGTAAAAGGGGTTAAACTTAGATGCCATTGCTTGATTAAATATTTTGGTTTTTCAATTTTAGACTCTTGCTTGATTATTTTATTCAAATACCAGGCACTCAAAGCAAAGGCTAATAAAGACGCTACAATAGATATCCTTATTAATATCTCACCAGTTAATTCGCTGTTATTAAAAACTAAAAAAAACAATAAGGCTAGAGTGATGACTGGCGCTAAAACTTGACTTGGAACTTGAGCTAATACCGGTCTTCTGAAGCCATTTAATATAGCACCTTGCTGGGTTAATAAACCGCGAAAAGGAATCGTAACTAATGCAATAAGCAATAATGGTGCGACAGATGGTTTGAAAAAGTCATAATAAATGGCCAGAATAGAAACGACGACAATTACAAAAGAGGTAATCAGCACGTACCAGCGTGACCAGCTAATTATACCCTGCAAATACTGCCACTTTTCTTCTAATTGGAAGTTAGCTATTTCACGGATGATAAGGTTGGGTATTCCAGCTGTCACCGGCAGTGTTAATAGCGCAATAATTGACATTACATAACCGTATAATCCATATTGCTCAGGGCCTAAAAAACGAGCATAAATAATACCGGTAATAACTGAAAGGCAACTAGCAAACAAACGAATGCTTGCTGTGCCCATAAACGATTTGAACAATGATTTTTCTTTACTCATTTAATTATTAAACCCTTACACGCTCTAGATAATCGCAGCATTAGTCCACTCATCAGATTGCTTTTTCAATTGTAAAGTAAGTGCATAATCAGAATCTGCTATGTTAGATTAAACATATACACTTTCAAATATTGAACTACGCGGGCAGTAAATATGTTTAAATTTAAACAGCATCACCATCCCTTTAAATTATTACATCTACGTGTATTTTATCGTAATCCAGTACTTCAAAATCTAACGCATATATTTCATTTATTTTTTTTATTACTAATGGGTTCCAATTAACTGGATTTTTATCTAATTCACCTGCTTTATCTAAAATAAGACGAGGGTCTCTTAATATTTTAAAAAATTTTATCAATTTAGATTTTTTTGGTTTTGGGTTAGATTTATTAACATGCTTCAATCTTTCATTTATGCCTACTTTTTTTCTCACTAAATCAAAATCTACCTCTAACTCCTCCAGCTTAATTAATTTATCGACCAGTATTTCGCCATTGTTATAGACATAATCGGCTTGAGGCCTTAGAAACCAACTTCTGCGTACATATAAATCATCAAGAAGGTTCAAAATAAAAAAAGAAAAAGAACAAAAATTCGAATAACCCAAATATTTATAAAAAGAAACCAATCTGCTATAGGGATTTCTTACTACCGCAAACTTGAAATATTGATTAAATAATTTTTCACTTATATATTTATATTTTGTGTAATCTGCAGCTAACAGATGTCCTAGCCGCTCAGGACCTAACTTTGGATTATCATTTTTCCTAAGTAGCAGAGGTGCACGAGTATCCCAAGTAAGACCGTTATGCTCTAAAAATACAGTTTCAATACTTTGCCCCGCATTTTTGGGAATATGTACAAAAATACATTCACTATCGTGGCATATCATTACAAATTCCTTATCTTTTAAAAAATAATTATTTAATCTATAAAGCAAGCTAAAATATCAATCAATCTATACACTATGGAAAATAATGAAGCACCTTAATTTCTAAGGACTTGATTTATATAATCCGCATTTATCTTCAGCCGTTTTGATTTCTTTTAATACTCACTTTAAATACTTTATCTGCATAGAATAGATTAAATGCAATATACTGTATTCTTTCACAGACCACAGACTTCTGTACGCTTCAAAACGCACTTATTTATATTGGGGGATTAAGAACTTAATATTCACGGTTAAAACACCTCGGGAATGACAGGTTTGTTAAACGTTAACACTCGCATAGCTGTAGCCGTATCGATAATAACAATATCGACGTTTTCTGAGGTTAAAATATTGAACACATATGCAATACTGAGATTACACACTAAATAATTGGATAAACCATTTCTATTTGTCTCTGCGAATGAACGTTCTATCATCACAAAATGTAAACGGCTACAAAGACTAAGCAGTGCTTCAACCTTTTCTGAACTTAAATAAATGAATAACACTTGCTACACACACTAAGCCAAAAAGGAACAAGTTCATCAAAAAGGCACTACTCCAATCGGCAATTGATATATAAGTTGAAAACAATAGAATAGAAAATATAGCGCCACTAAAGAAAAAATTTCTTAAATCTAGCTTTAAGGTAAAATAACGATTAACTAAAAAAAGTGCGTAAATTATCTTTATAATATATGAGGACAAAAATGCGATTCCTATACCAATAAGCCCACAGTAATTAATAAACACTATAGATTGCACAAGAAGAACGATATTAAAGACAGCAGTATCAAAGTAGATAACTCGTATTTCACTTTTTGCCATCCATGTCATGGCAAGCACTTCTGCAACCACCTTTAAAAATGCAGCAACAGCCATTAATTTCACAAAATTCACTGATGCTAAAAACTCATTTGAATATAGAATTGGTATAATTTCATTTGTGAAGGTAATGATAAACATCAACATTGGTGCTGCAAGTAACATGACGAAGAATAGTTGATCGTTAACAATTTGGTTAACTGGATTGCCATCCGCAAAAAATTTAATTAACTTTGGATAATAATCTTTAGTTAACGTTACCAGCACTAAGCCTATATATAGAGATGAAATCACCCAACCAACTTGAAAATATCCTAATTCTTCCCCACCCAAATTAGTTGTAATAACGCTCCTCAACCATAAAAATATAAATCCAGTAAATAACACTGCAGACATATTAGCTAAGCCAAAGCTAAACGTTGACTTTACAAATTCAACCCCTATTTTGAATGCTAACTTAACATTAATTTTAGGTAGGCGAACTCTATATAGGAAATAACTACTGAGTAAAGCAATACTTGCTTCATAGGAAATTATATAATAAACAACACCATCAATCCCCATCAAGTAGGCGATAATGATTGATGCTACGGCACCGAGTATGCTTCCCAACAGACCGACTAAAACCTGTTGTTTAATTAATCGAAGACCATTCAAAAAATTACTTTGTACACGGAAAAGAATATTCAACAGAACTGCTATACCTATTAAAGATATAATATGATCGTTATCAGATGCTCCTAACAATGCCTCAGATATAGGTTTAGAAAATATAAATAAGATCAAGCCACCAATAAAACCTAATAAAAGTGTCATCAAAATGAGAGCTACTCTTAAATTTGCCAGGTACTCTTTATCCTCTTTTTTTTCTGCCACTTTTCGTAAAGTAGATGCGTCCATTCCCATAATAGATAAGGTAGAAGCTTGCACACTAAGGTTACTTAATATTCCACTTAAACCAACTCCTAAAGGGCCAAGTAAAACAGCAATCACTTTTGCTCTTAAGATACCTACAATTAGTTTTACAACCGATTCTGAACCAAAAATAGCCATGACTTTAAATAGTTGGTTGTTTTTATTTTTATTGATGTGAAAGCCCCTTGATTTTACTAAATGATTATCAAAAATATGACTATAGAACAATTAAGGTGAGCTATGGTGGGATAACATCATCTTAGTAAATACAGATAGATAATGCTGCTTTTTATTTAACTCCCCCTGAAGGGGGAATTGAGAGATTCTTAAGTATTATCACTCTCATAGCTGTAGTTGTAATAACCGTAGCTGTAACGGTTACTGCCGGTTTTTTCTACAGCATTTAAGATAGTCCCTTTAACCTCCACGCCTGCTTGAGCCAGCCGCTGTACTGAAATTTCTATTTCTTTAGTGGTGGTTATGTCAAAGTGGCCGATTAATAAGGTGGTACCGCAGTGTTCGCCAACGATGCCTGCGTCTGTTACGGCTAATACTGGTGGAGTGTCGACAATAACGATATCGTAGTTTTCAGCGGCCCAATCTAGTAAGGCTTTAAATCGTGGATGTAATAACAGTTCCGAAGGGTTAGGCGGGACTTTTCCTCTAGTGATAAAGTCCATGTTTTGTGAGGTTAGATTTTTTATCGCCTGCGCAATGCTGATATTACCCACTAAATAATCTGATAAGCCATTTTCATTGCTTTGAGAGAGTGAACGTGACATTCCCCCTTTACGTAAATCCGCATCTATCACTAATACTTTTTGTCCCGCTTTGGCTATCACCCCGGCTAAGTTTCCGGATATAAATGACTTACCAATACCAGGTGATGGACCGCAGACCATCATGATATTATTTTTTGCTTCCATCATGACAAAATACAGGCTGGTGCGCAGGCTGCGCAGTGCTTCAACAGCTAAATCGGCACCATTCACCTCACACAACAAAGTATCCAATATTTTGGTACGCTGCTTATTTTTTTTCTTTGCATTGATATCTTTATCTATCTGCACTTGCCCCGCTGATTTAGGGATGGAGGCATAAACAGACAAACCCAAAGCTTCTATTTGATCTGGTGACTCTATACCACGATGAAAAGCTGATTTTAATAGAATATAAGCTACACTAAGCATGCCCCCTAACAGGGTAGCCATTACTACTATTAAGGACTTTTTAGGTTTAATTGGCCCTCCAGATACTCTGGCATTATCTAAAATACGTACATTACCCACTGTACTTGCCTGTATTATGCTGAGTTCCTGTTTTTTGTTTAACAGTTGCAGATAGATTGCTTGATTCACTTCAACATCACGCATTATACGCAGTATCGCTTGCTGTTTTTTAGGCAGTTTCTGAATTTTATTATTAAGCGCGTCACGCTGTGACTCAAGCATTTTTCGTTTATCTAACAATGCAATATAAGTAGGATGTTCTTTCGTAAAGCTTTGTGACATGTCACTTTCTTGAAAGATTAAGTCATTCAGTTGTGCTTCCAGCCCAACCATTTGTTCTAACATAGATGATGTCTCAAAGCTTAAATTAATAGAATCATTGTTTTGTTTGTAACGATTCAAAGCATCTTCAAAGGCAGTCAATTTTTGTTTCATTTCTGGCAGATTTGTATTGATAAAATCTAAACTACTTTTTGCTTCTGCTGCATTACGGGCCAGATTTTGTAAATAATAGTTGCTGGTAATGTTATCCAAAATATTTTGTATTTGTATTCTATCTGACCCCGTAAAAGTGAATAATAACATTCCTGTGTCACCTTTTTCACGGATACTTAAGCTGCCTTTTAACCAATTAATGGCATTCAGATCTGAACGTATGCCAATATTGAATTTTTGATTATTTTCACCAGTGATCTGCTCGACTAGTAATCGATAACCGTCTTTTTCTGCCAATACGCCTACCTTACCCGATAAAATGATCTTATCTTGAGCATCGCTCAATTGGTAAGTTCCGAGCTTATTATCGAGCAAGGTTAAAGAATGCATTTTCTCCTGAGCATCCTTCGGTAATACATAATGAGAGATATTGATAACCCCTTCATGTCCTCTTATTCTGGCAAAGCCCTTACCAAAATAAGGAAAATAAATGGGTGCGGCAACTCTGGTGAGATTGAGTGCATTAACGGTTTTGCTTAAGACCATTCTTGAGGTGATAATTTCAATTTCAGTCGCCGCTGAGGATTCTTGAGAAAAAACCTCTCCCATACCACTGATCATAGAAACTGGGCCACCGCCTTTTTGTTCAATTTGTACTAAGGCATCTGCCTGGTAAATAGGCGTTAGCGATAAGGCGTAGACAATACCAACAGCCATAAACATAGCAGTAACAAGTACTACAAACCATTTTCCATCGAGTAACACACCGACTAATTTACCGAGATTGATATCGTCACTGTTGTTGCTGTTTTGTTTTCTGACACTGGCGGACTGTTTTTCCGCTTTATCTGCTAATAAAACGCTCTTCAAGTTACTTATTTCAGCCACTAACTTACTGATGTCTGAGCTGTTTTGATTATTCGATTGGTCTTCTCGGTCTTTATTAATCATTATTTATTTCTTTTTTGATTTTTTTGCCACTATTCGATAACAGCTTCAGTCATCGAATAGTGGTAAATATAAAAGGGGATTTATTTTAATTCGTTTTTTTTACACACTATCACACAACCCGCAGCTTATTTGTTAGAAAGTCACTTACCAGTTCTGGATACTTAAGATGCTATTAGAAAGATTATCAAATCCACTTATGGAGGGTAATAACTGCGCCATAACACGATTCCAACGTGTCAGTGGTGCCGCTGTCACATAGACAACATCATAGGGCTGTAATTCAAATCCGGTGCCCGTCATCAGGGCAGTGGCATCGGTGACATCTAATTGATAAATATTAGCAATAGAGGAGTCAGCCGCATTAGTTTCAGACTGAGGTTGATTTTTTTGTTGATAACTTTTTAAAAATTCTTGATTTGGCGCATCGCGCTGCGCACTGCGGATCACAAATACACCCGTGGCGTCAGCACTTATTTCATTAATGCCACCGACACTGGTTAAGGCTTCAGTAATGCTCATACCGGAACGATCGATTTTAAGCAGACTCGGGCTGCCAACATCACCTAGCACAAATATTTTTTGCTCATCATTATTGGGGATATGCAGAATATCCCCCTCCTGCATCAGGCGGTTTTGAGTTAACTCACCATCTTGTATTAATTTATAAAGCGAGATGCTTTCTGACTGACCTGCTCGGGTAAGGGTGACGTTACGCCAATCAGCGACTTCCGTTAAACCTCCGCCTTGATTGATGGCATCGAGCAGGGTTAATGGCACATTGGTAATAAATTGTTGTCCGGGTTGTACTATCTCACCTATCACATAGACTTTTTGCGAACGAAAAGCGGCAAGATTAACATCCACTTGCGGCGAATTAACGAATTTGCTCAGTTTATCTGCGAGCAATTTACCGATTTCAACCACTGTTTTGCCCTGTACATCAACAAAACCGACATAGGGGTAAAATATTTTCCCATTGGAATGTACCCAATGTCCAGCTTCCTCTGCACTACGATAAGAGCCGGCCGGAATGGTTAATTCAGGGTGCCCCCAAACAGTAATGTTTAAGACATCACCGGCTCCAACACGATATTCGTATTGTGCCACTTTTTTATCTAAGGCTGGGTTAGTTTGCAGTTGACCATGAACGTTAGAATTTTCACTGTATTGCCGCACAAAGGAGGGAGATAAAGGGTAGACATTGACCGATTCTATTTTTTGATTATCGGGGGTATTAGTTTGCACGATATTTTTGTCGCTGACAGTCAGATGGGAGCCTGGAATAGTACAACCCGTCACGATAATAATAGAAATTAATGGTAATAATATTTTAGATACAATTTTCATTTTTTTTCTTATAGTTGAGAGCAGTAAAAAGTCAGTTTAAGATCAGGATAAAACATAATTCAGCCAGTTTATGATTTTAGATTTGTTTGTCAGGAATTTTTTAGAATAGTTTTAGGCATGCTACCGCCCCTAAATCACCAGGATCTAGCAGGGGTAAATAAAAAATAGAGTTATTATCCATATTTTTATGACTCAGGTCAAATTAACATTATTGTTTTTTGATTTTTTTGTACTATGCATAACACATTTAAATCAGTGCTATAAATTCAACGATAGTTCAGTTTTATCGTCAGCACTCGCATCAGTACTATCAAAAAATTCGGCTCTGTGTACTTTTTCACCAAAGCCCTAGTAAATTAAGGGTTTTACTTGGTAGTGCATGCACACACCGTTGGGCCTGAGACTTTAGGCTTCACCTTTATTTCCTAGAAACATAGTTTTTTTGCAGGCTTACACGTGAGGTGTTTGATTTGATTTTTATTGTTTCAGATCTGCTCTTCATAATACGGTGATGCAGCATTGTTTTTTTTTAGGCTTTTGTTTGAGGCATGAGGTTTAACTTTTTTTGTTAAGTTTTTCGCCTTTGACGGCGAGGTGATGTCGTATTGGTTTTGTAGGGTGCGCTCCGCGCACCGATTTGGGTGGTGATGACACATTAGGTTTTTTTAGGCTTTAGCTTGAGGCGTCTGGTTTAACTTCGAGTTGCGGGCTTCGAGCCTTTGAGCTTTGAGCTTTGAGCTTTGAGCTTTGAGTACGCTACCGCCACCAGAACGTGCAATTCTAGAGTGGTATTGGTTAAACTATTCTGTGCATTCTAAGGTCATTGTGTGAAACTTTTATGACAGTCGCTGTTTTTTCTTGCCACACTCTGCGTGATGATGCCGCACTGCTTATTTGTAGGCTTTCGCTTGTGAGGTTTTGGTTTAACTTTCTTGGTTGGTCTTTCGCCTTTGATGGCGAGAAACCGAAATGCAGTTCGTAGGGTGCGCTCCGCGCACCAATTTGCGTGGTGATACCATATTGATTATTCGTAAGCCTTCGCTTGTTAGCTTTTGGTTCAACTTTCGTTGTTGGTCTTTCGCCCTTGATGGCGACTTTACTTCTCTTTGAACGAGGAATTCGTCGCCGCATTGGTTCTTTGTAAGCCTTCGCTTGTGAGCTTTTGGTTTAACTTTCTTTGTTGGTCTTTCGCCCTTGACGGCGACTAGACGATGAGAAACCGAAACGTAGTTTCGCAGTTCGAAGGAGTCATGTTCTTTGAACGGCCAAAGAGAAGTAAGCAAGAGAAAAGCCGCCCGAGACGTTTTTTTATCTTGCGCTGCCCACCTGTTTTTAACGCACCAGTTCGGACAGCACATCCCTGTGCAGAGCCGAACTTAGGGGAAACAACAAGGGCACGCAGAGCTTAGCCCGCTCATAAACCTGAACTGACGTTCAATTCACTCCTATTTCCCCTTGCTAAAACAGGCGTTCACCACAAGAAAAACGGTCGGGAATCTTCGTAGCCGCATTGGTTTGGTTTATTTATAAAAAGGCTTAGTTTAACTTTCTTGGTTGGTCTTTCGCCTTTGACGGCGAGGTGATACCGCATTGGTTTTTTGTAAGCTTTCGCTTGTGAGCGCTTGGTTTAACTGTCTTGGTTGGTCTTTCGCCCTTGACGGAATGGTGATGCTGCATTGGTTTTGTAGGGTGCGCTCCGCACCGATTGTTGCTGCTTGCGGTGCATAGAATGCACCCTACCGATAACTGCCCGCCTGCTTGGATCTACGTGGTGGTGACGCATTGGTTTTTTATACGCTTCCGCTTGCTAAAGTTATCGTTCGGATTAGAAAAATGGACGGGAATCTTCGTAGCCGTATTGGTTTGGTATTCTAATGTATTGGATTTCCGATTAAGTGACTTCAAGAATGACAGGTTCCGTCATCTTCAAAGTGTTTTGTTGAAGATCTCGTTGAGTCATGGTGCTACCTGCTGGAGTGCTGAAGGCCAGTGTATTCTTGGAACTGAGCCTTCAGGCTCGGCTATTTATTTGCGGTGAACTAACAGATTGACTTTTGCGCTATGTGCGCTGGTAACGGCAGGCAGAGCTTAGCCCCTTAATGACGGGGAATGATGGAGGGGGGGCGGAACTAAGCCTTCAGGCTCAGCTTGTTTAGATTCTTGATTAAAAGATCTTAGGAATGACACTGCCATTATTCACACCTCCGAGAGTTTTTGATCGGAGGTCTGAATTGAACTGACTAAGCGCTGCGGGCCGTTAGCCATTTATCGGTCATTCTCTATTAAATATTTTTTCAAGTTGATTTAAACCACTTTCAGCAAAATCAAATAGCGCTGAGTAGGTGGCTTTTTTTATCACTGCTCGGATAATTTCAGGCTCGATATTCAAATAGTCATGTACCAATGCATTTCTCATCCCAATTATTTTACGCCAAGGCACTTCATTAACGGATTCAACACCTTGCTGCGATAATTTTTCAAAAGCAGAATAAGCATCTGCGGGAGCCACTTTATTTAGGGCATAACACCAATGCTTGGCGATGCCGATACAAGCCTCTATAAGCACTTGCAGTGTCCGCTCCGATGCGCGATATTCATAACGACTTAATACACGCTATTCTGTAATTTCAGTTAAGCCTTGTAATTCACTTTTTAACCCTGCGAGGTGCTCGCGCAGTGAAAAGATATAGGTATCATCCATAAATAACCTTCATGTTTTTGTAGTGATATAAATGATCTATTTCCCATTTCGACATGATGCGTTGCTGTTCTTGAAGCTGCTTGGAAATATTTTTACTTAATAATAACTGACCACTTTTAAGCACTGACATTGCGATTGGAATAGGTGCATTATTCATATCTAAGATACTTAAATCACCTTCCTGCAAATTTAGTTTTTTTTGCCATTCGATGCCTAACAACTCAGGACGTATTCTGCGCTCAATGACGTCATCAACCCATGTTTTAAACACAACCGCTAAATCGATATCGCTATGCTCATGCGCACACCCTTTTGCGTAAGAGCCATAAAGCCACAGCACTTCAATATCATCATGTTCTTGAGCAAGTTTTAATATTTTCGGTTTTAATTTTTTGAAATTCATCACTGCACCTGAAAAAACTCGGGGGACAACTCTTTTATTTTGCCGTTCTTTTTTTATTTACTTTTTACTACAGTAACTATACGGCGAACCAGTGAATAATGCACTTTAATATGATCCCCTATTTGCTGTATTCTTTAACTGCCCGCCTGAAGGCGGGATTCCAATTTGGTGATACCGCATTGTTTTTTGTAGGCTTTCGCTTGTGAGCTTTTGGTTTTAATTCTTAGAGGGAGTTTCGCCTTTGATGGCGACTAGACGATGAGAAACCGAAACGCAGTTTCGTAGTTCGAGGGAGTCATGTTCTTTGAACGGCCAAAGAGAAGTAAGCAAGAGAAAAGCCGCTCAGACGTTTTTTTATCTTGCGCTGCCCTACGCCTTTCAGGTCGTTGTCGTAAATTCCAACGTTCAAATTTTTTCCTGAAAAATTTGTCGCTCCATGTTTCCTCTTGCTAAAACAGTCGTTCATTGCAAGAAAAATGGACGGGGATTCGTAGACGCATTGGTTTGGTTTATTTATAAAAAGGCTTGGATTTCCCCGCTTTTATATGAAATAAAAGTATATATCCCAAACATCCAAGGCATCTGATTTAACTTTTATTGTTGGTATTTCGCTTTCTTTATTGTTGTTGCCACACTCTGCGGATGATGCTGCATTGGTTTTTTGTTGTTCGTAGGGTGCGCTCCGCGCACCGATTGTTGCTGCTTGCGGTGCATAGAATGCACCCTACCGATAACTGCCTATCTGTTTCTAACGCACCGATTCGGATCTGCGTGGTGGTGATACATAGGTTTTTTGTAGGCTTTCGCTTGTGAGCGCATGACTTAGCTTTTATGCTTTTATTGTTGGAGTTCTGCCCTTGATGGCGAGTAGACGATGAGATTCCCGACAGGACAACTCGGGAATGACTCGGGAATGACTCGGGGTGGGGATTTGGGAATGACGGGGCTTTATTAGCTAAGCCCGCCTGAAGGCTGGATACCAAATGGTGTTTCACCTGAAGACGAAATTCCGGTATTTTTCGGAACTGAGCCTTCAGGCTCGGCTGTTTTTCTAAAGCAGATGCGGTTAAGCCAGTGCCTGTTCGAAATCAGCTATTAAGTCGGCGGTATTTTCGATACCAATTGAACAACGTACCATGGCCTCACTGATGCCCATTTCCTGGCGGGTCGCAAGTCCCATCTCATGATAGATTGTCGGTGCAACCGGTAAAGCTAAGGTACGGTTATCACCCAGGTGGGTTGCGCTGATCACCAGTTTCAGTTTATTTAATAATTCACAACAATCTTCACCGGCAATAAGATCAAAACTTAACATTGCCCCGAAGTCTTTAAATAAACGTTTGGCGGTTTGATGTTGAGGGTGATCTTTGAGTCCCGGATAATAGACCTTGGCAACTTTCGGATGCTGCGCTAAGAATTCCGCTAATATGCCGGCATTTTCACACTGGCGCTGCATGCGCAGTTCCATTGTTTCACTGCCGACGGAAATAAGGTGTGCGGTTTGCGAACTGATACAAGCCCCCATATCTCTTAAGCCTTTTTTCTTTATTTGGCCTATGCCCCACATTTTGCTGTCACCCGTGCGGTAAGCTTCAAAAATATTCGGGTAAGTTTGCCAGTCAAATAATCCGGTATCGGTGACTGAGCCGCCCAAGGCATTACCATGCCCGGCAACATATTTAGAAAGGGAGGTGATGATCAGGCTTGCTTTGACTTTTACCGCATCAAACAGGTAACTGGAAGTCAACGTATTATCAACTACATACACTAAACCTTGCGCTTCACAAAAATCACCAATCTCATCTAAGGCGCTAATTTGAGTCGCGGGATTCGCGATAGTTTCAACAAAAAGCATTCGGGTATTAGGTTGCTGTGCGGCTTTTACTTGTTCAATGTCAGTTGAATCTACAAAAGTAACTTCGATACCATAACCTTCAAGCGTACCAATCATGCTTCTGGTATTGCCAAAAAGATAATGGCTGCAAATAAGGTGATCACCGTTTTTTAACAGGGTTAAAAATGTGGTCACTATTGCGGACATGCCGCATGAAAAAACCAGCGTCGCTATGCCATTATCCATCTGTTTTATTTTATGCTGCAATGCATCAATAGTGGGTGTGGATGAGCGCGCATAAGCATGACCCGGCTTTGTACCTTGGAAAACATCAATTAAACCCTGCACATCTGCGAAGCCATAGGGGACAGAATTATGGATAGGAGCATGTATTGCACCATATTCTAATTCCAGAAGATGGTCTGAATGCACTATTTTTGTTGTAAATCCTTGTTCTGACATCAAAATTCCTTGGTAATCTAATTAAATTCAACGGTGCGAGCATTATACAGAGATAGGGAACTAAATTAAAATCCATCTATAGAGCATTTTGGTCTTTTTTAGTCCTTTATTGAGGGGGACAAAAAACCGCTTAATAAATTAATCGGTTTTTTCGCAAGACAGTTATTATACCAAAAGAAATTAAATTGTGATCTGAAGTTAATTAATGGAATGGGTAGAGTGCATTCTATGCACCGCAGGCAGCGGCAATCGGTGCGCGAAGCGCACCCTACGGGCTGGTCTTTCTCTGTGTAGCGCGCAGTGCCCTCTGTGTTAGTCCCTTTAAAGTGCTGTTCAGGCTTAAAAGCAACAGGCGCCGAACCTGAAGGCTCAGTTCCGAGAGCTGGTGCAAACTTTATCATTTGGAACCACGCCTTCAGGCGGGGCTATGTTTTGTAAAAAACATCCTATCAAAAATGATTATGCCAAAGGAACTGGTGTTTCTCTGTGTAGCGCGCAGCACCTCGGTATTTTCTGTGGTAGTCCCTTTAAAGTGCTGCTCAGGCTTAAAAGCAACAGGCCGAGCCTGAAGGCTCAGTTCCGATCGTGTGTGCAAACTTTATCATTTGAAATCATTGATTATAAATTTAATGCGTTTGGTATTATTCGGGAAGGGCAAAAGAAATTCAATTGTGATTTTAAGTTAATTAATAGAATGGGTAGAGTGCATTCTATGCACCGCAGGCAGCGGCAATCGGTGCGCGAAGCGCACCCTACGGGCTGGTCTTTCTCTGTGTAGCGCGCAGTACCTCGGTGTTAGTCCCTTTAAAATGCTGAAAACACAAAAAAACCGCTGTTAAGTACACGCCTAAATTGAAATCCCGCCTTCAAGCCTTCAAGCCTTCAAGCCTTCAAACTTTCAAACTTTCAGGCTTTAAAGCAACAGGCGCCGAGCCTGAAGGCTCAGTTCCGAGAGCTGGTTGCACACTTTTGGTTTGGTATTCTTAGCTGTCTTGGTTGATACGGCTGGCGACGGCGCCCTGCTGGTCTTGGTATTTGGCATCAACACGTTTGTTATAGGGTCTGGCGGCGGGCGCGGATAACATTTCAAAATTTAAAGCGGCGATGGTCATTTCAGGTCGTAATGCCAAAGGTAATTTACCACTGTTATAAAACTCTAAAACAATTTTGCCTGACCAGCCCGGATCAATTCGATGCGCAGTAACATGTACCATCAGCCCGAGACGCGCCAGTGAAGAACGGCCATCCAACCAACCAACAACATTGTCCGGTAAAGTGACATTTTCATAGGTCACGGCCAGGGCCAGTTCTCCTGGATGCAGGAAAAATGATTCGTTTTTTGCAATAATAATAGGTTCGCTCATCACTTTATCAAGTGCAGAAGATACTTCTTCTTTCGGTCCGGAAAGGTCAATATAGGGTGTTGTATGTTCGCTAAAAACTCTGAATTCATTACCTAAACGGATATCGACGCTAACACCTGAAATTGCGGATTTTGGTGGCCTTGGCGTGATCACAATTTTTCCTGCATCTAAATATTCTTCAATATGAGTATCACACAAACGCATTTAATTTATTCCTTAGCGGGTCAGTATTGAGCATTATACATACTCAGGGAAACAGATAATATTTTATTATGGGCATAAAAAAAGGCAAGTCAATGACTTACCTTTTTATTCAAATAGAAAGAACTAATTAAAGTTCAATCGAAGCAATATTAAAGCGCTACGATGTTTTCTGCTTGTGGGCCTTTTTGACCTTGAGTAACAGTAAACTGTACTTTTTGGCCTTCAGTCAAAGTTTTGAAACCTGTGCTTGCGATAGCGCTGAAATGAGCGAAAACGTCAGGACCATTTTCTTGCTCGATAAAACCAAAACCTTTAGACTCGTTGAACCATTTTACTGTACCAGTAGTTGTAGACATAATTGTAACCTATTTTATTTAGAGTAATTTAACCTTGTGTTCAAGGTAGTTTGCTAGAAGTTTTGCTATTACTTATGATGTATAGGAGTCGGTACATAATACGGAACATCGAACATAAATATAAAACGAACTTACAAGCTACATTAAGTATATATGTCTTCTAAAGGTAGTCAACAGCTATTTAACAAAACAGATAAATATAATAAAATAGTCAATAATAAAGCACCCTTAACTCATTGTGTTGTTTTCTGTTTTTATTGATTTATTTAAAGAGATATTGTTTGCTTTTGTTATACCAAAAGAATTTAGGAAGTGGTCAATGATTGCGAAGGAAAAATCAGCACTAATAAGGCGAGAGTTGCATTCGATCATTGCTCTCACTTCACAAAAATCGTATGGAACGATTTTGAACAGCTTTAGCTGACCACAAAGTGGTGAAGAACAGGATGTTCTGAATAAAACTCACAACGCAGTTAGGGATGATTTTAACCAGCAAGGGTGAGCATCTTTTTAGTTCTTTTGGTATTATAGTAACTGACTTTTTAATAAGGATTATTAATGACTATATGGATTGATGCTGATGCTTGCCCGGTACCGGTAAGAGAGATGGTCTTACGAGCAGGTCAGCGCACCGCCACTGCATTGGTTTTTGTGGCTAATTCACCTTTACCTGTACCCAGACGCGCGTTGGTTAAAACCGTGCAGGTGGCTCAGGGCTTTGATGTGGCAGATAACTATATCAGCCAACATGCAGAGCTCAATGATCTGGTGATCACACAGGATATACCGCTAGCGGCTGAAATTGTCGAGAAAGGTATAACCGCACTTAATCCAAGGGGAGAGCTTTATACTGAGGCGAACATTCGTCAGCGTCTGGCAATGCGTAATTTATCGGAAGAGCTAAGAAGTATGGGGCAGATTAGTGGCGGCCCAAATAAATTTGGAGACAAAGAGAAGCAAAACTTTGCCAATGCTTTGGATCGTTGGCTGCAGAAATCTATCGGCTGACGACTGAAAGCTGTCGGCTATCAGTAAAGGGCGAGATCGGCTATCAGCTGTCGGCTGTCAGTAAAGGGCGAGATCGGCTGACAGCTGACGACTGACAACTGAAAGCTGACGGCTGCCCTAGTGCGTTATATAATACGCGGCGCGGCCATTAATCTATCGGTTCGAAGCTGCTGCGCATCTTTCTCTTTGCGGTTCTCACAAGGCTCAGGACAGTCGCACTCTTTATCTATGCCCACGGAGGCAAGTCCTCCGCAGCTGCCGCCAATGGTTTTTTTATCAAAAATGTAACCAATTGCCATGCCCGCCACAACCAGTAGAAAAACGGTAAAGGTTGCCAAAAAATAAATCATTTTTTCTCCTCGATAAAAAAAGGTATAAATTCGGAAGTGTAATATTCGCTGATATTATCACCTTCTTTAACCAGCAAATAAACGGCTAAATGGTATTTTTTTGCAAACGCTAATCCCGGCTCAGGCCCAAGTACGGTTATCGCGGTCGCTAAACCATCTGCTCTCATGCTGCTTTTATTAATCACGGTCACCGATACCAGCTTGTGGTTAATAGGTTTGCCGGTGTTGGGATCGATAGTATGAGAGTAACGTATGCCATCAGATTCAAAATAATTACGGTAATCACCCGAGGTTGCTATCGCATTATCACCCACATTTATTACCCGCTGAACACTTTGACCTTCAAGCGGTCGCTCAATAGCCACTATCCAGGGATTATTCTGCGGTTTTTGCCCTTTTAAGCTGAGTTCGCCACCAATATCAACCAGGTAATTATTAATGCCTATTTCCTGCAGGTAAGCGGCAATAACATCCACCCCGTAACCTTTAGCAATGGCTGACAAGTCGACATACAGTTCAGGAATTTCCTTACTGATGGTATTGCCGTTAACACTTAGATAGCGGCTTCCCACTATTTTTTGTGTTTCGGCAATCAACTCTGCAGAGGGAATTTTATTGGCTTTTTTATTCGGGCCAAAGCCCCATAAATTCACCAGCGGACCGACGGTCACATCAAATGCTCCGTTGCTCTGCTCAAATAAGGTTAAGGACGCTTCAATCACTTGCCGTGTTGCCGCAGACACTTCTAAGGACTTTTCCGCTCGATTAAAACGGGATAATTCAGAGTCCGGGCGATAGGTCGACATTTGATCATTAACTAATTCAAGTCGTCGATCAATATCGGATTGTAGCGCTTTAATTGAAAATCGGTTGTCGCCCTGCTGCTGCGCACTTAACACATATTTGACCTGATAATATGTGCCCATGGTATTTCCCCGCACTTCTACAATCTTCGGGTCAACTTTAGCGCATGACGAAATAAAAAAGGCCAGCCCGATTAAGGCCAGCCAGTGTGATACAGATTTAACCATTAAAATTAACCACCAAAATCATCAAGGGCGATATTTTCATCTTCAACGCCTAAATCTTTAAGCATTGCAATAACGGCAGCATTCATAACCGGTGGACCACACATGTAGTACTCACAGTCTTCCGGCGCTTCGTGCTCTTTTAAGTAATTTTCCAACAATACATTATGAATAAAACCAGTGTAACCGTCCCAGTTGTCTTCCTTTTGCGGATCACTTAACGCCACATGCCACTCGAAATTCTCATTTTCAGCTGCGATGGTGTCAAAATCTTCGACATAAAACATTTCTCGTTTAGAACGTGCGCCGTACCAGAAACTGACTTTACGCTTAGTTTTCAAACGACCGAACTGATCGAAAATATGTGAACGCATTGGCGCCATTCCAGCACCACCACCGATAAATACCATTTCATTTTCGGTCTCTTTGGCAAAAAACTCACCAAATGGTCCGGAAATAGTCACTTTATCACCCGCTTTTAAGCTGAAAATGTACGATGACATTTTGCCACAGGGTAATGACATATCTCTTGGCGGCGGTGTTGCGATACGCACATTGAGCATTATTATGCCGGCTTCATCGGGATAGTTTGCCATTGAATATGCACGAATGGTTTCATCATCAACTTTGGATTCCAGTTTAAAGAAGCCAAAATGCTCCCAGTCACCACGATATTGCTCTTCAATATCAAAATCACTGAATTTCACGTGGTGTGCAGGTGCTTCAATCTGAATATAACCACCCGCTTTAAAAGGAACCGTTTCTCCGTCAGGTATTTGTAATTTAAGCTCTTTAATAAAAGTTGCCTGATTATCATTAGAGATAACAGTACATTCCCATTTTTTCACACCAAAGATTTCTTCGGGCAATTCAATGTTCATGTCTTCTTTAACACTGACCTGACAAGCCAGACGTTCGCCTTCTTTGGCCTGTAATTTATTAATGTGATTTAATTCAGTGGGAAGGATATCTCCTCCGCCTGATTTAACTTTAACGCGACACTGACCACATGTACCACCACCACCACAGGCAGAAGAGATAAAGATACCCGAATTTGCCAGAGCACCTAGCAGCTTGCCGCCAGCTTCAGTAATAACGGTTTTTTCCGCGTCATCATTGATAGCTATTTCAATATCGCCTGAGCTTACCAATTTTGCTTTAGCTGCCAAAATAATGACAACTAAGGCTAAAACAATAATAGTAAACATGGCTACGCCGAGAAATATTTCCATCGACTTTGTTCCTTGTTTTAAGAGGGGCGAACCCCTCGATATGTTAAATAATTACAGTTGGATACCAGAGAAGGACATAAAGGCGATTGCCATTAGTCCTGCCGTTATAAAGGTAATTCCCAATCCTCGTAATCCTGCTGGTACGTCTGAATATTTCATTTTTTCACGGATAGCCGCTAATAAAACAATAGCCAACATCCAACCAACACCACTACCAACGCCATAAACAACCGATTCAACCAAGTCATATTCACGTTGTACCATAAAGGCTACACCACCAAAAATGGCACAGTTAACGGTAATAAGCGGCAGGTAAATACCGAGCGCCTGATACAAAGCCGGAAAGTATTTATCCAATACCATTTCCAGAATTTGTACCAATGCAGCGATCACGCCAATAAAGGTAATGAAACCTAAGAAGCTAAGATCAGCGGCCGGTAAACCAGCCCATGCCAGCGCACCCGGCGCGAGCAGATTAAAGTAGATAATCTGGTTCACTGGTACTGAAATACCCAGCACAACAATAACCGCTACGCCCAAGCCCATCGAGGTTTTAACTTTCTTGGAAACAGCAAGGAATGTACACATCCCTAAAAAGAAAGCCAGTGCCATATTTTCCATGAAAATAGAACGGACAAAGATACTAAGATAATGTTCCATTTGAGTTACTCCTTAGGCTCGACTTGGTCTGGTTTAATCGTCCGGAAAGCCCAGATAATTCCACCAACAATAAAGAAAGCACTGGGTGCTAGTAGCAATAAACCATTACTTTGATACCAACCGCCATTCGAAGTTAAGGGTAAGATTACGAAACCATATAAAGAACCAGAACCAAACAACTCACGGAAACCGCCGACAAGAACAAGAATCAAGCCATAACCTAAACCATTTCCTATGCCATCCATAAAGCTTGCGATGGGTTTATTCTTCATCGCGAACGCTTCTGCTCGACCCATTACAATACAGTTAGTGATGATTAAACCCACATAAACCGATAATTGCTTAGAGACCGAAAATGCGTAGGCTTTCAAGAATTGGTCAACCACAATTACCAAAGACGCAATAATAGCCATCTGTACAATAATACGCACACTATTAGGAATGTAATTACGAATAGTAGAGATAAAAAAGTTAGAAAATGCAGTTACAAAAATCACTGCCGCGGTCATTACAACGGCGTTTTCTAATTTACTTGTTACGGCTAACGCGGAGCAAATCCCTAAAATCTGTAATGTAATCGGGTTATTGCCTATTATTGGCGAAGTTAAAATCGCCTTTATTTCATTAGATTTAGCCATTTGTTAGCGCTCCTTGGCGAAATTTATTAAGAAATGGACCAAAACCCTGCTCTCCAAACCAAAAAGTAAAAGTATTTTGAACACCACCACTGGTTATTGTCGCACCTGACAAAGCATCAATTTTATGCTTAGAATCCGGCGCAATGTCCCCTTTCACAACTTGAATGGCAGGGTTGCCCTGGGCATCAAATAACTCTTTTCCCGGCCAAAGTTTGACCCAGCGTGGATTTTCAACTTCCCCGCCTAATCCCGGCGTTTCACCCTGTTCATAATAAGTGATGCCTGCAATCGTATTACCATCTGTTTTTACAGCAACAAAGGCATACATGGTTGACCATAAACCCGCACCATGGACAGGCAGAATAACACGCTGCAATTTACCCTGATCATTTGACACAAGGTATACAGTGGCTAAATTAGCCCGGCGACCAATGCTTGCAATATTCTCTTTTCCGTTGAGCTTAATACTGCGCTGTGGATCTTTTGCCGCTTTACGTTGATCATAATCTTCAGGATCAACACCTTCAGCAAAATTTCCGCTGCTTAAATCAACTAAACGCGTCTCTATATTAGAAGAAAATATTTCTTTATTGGTTTTATCGGTTTGTAAACCGGCGACAGCAAGAATATTGTTCTGTTTATCTTTCGCTTTATTTGCTAATTGCATATCGCGAAGACCAACAGCAGAACCTGCAACAATGACTGAACAGACCAGACATACCGCCAGCACAACCCCGATCGTTTTACCGAATGTTTCTTTATTAGACATTACGCGCTAACCTCCGTTTGATATTCCCTTGCACCACAAAGTAATCGAATAGTGGAGCAAATAAATTGGCGAATAAAATTGCCAGCATCATACCTTCAGGGAAAGCTGGATTGACGACACGAATTAAAACCACCATCAAACCTATCAGAATACCGTACAACCATTTGCCTTTATTGGTAAAGGATGCCGAAACCGGATCGGTTGCCATAAAGATCATACCAAAAGCAAAACCACCCAGAACAAGATGCCAGTGCCAAGGCATTGCAAACATTGGATTAGTATCACTACCAATAAAGTTAAACAGTGTTGAAACAGCAATCATGCCGAGCATCACACCGACGATAATACGCCATGAAGCAATCCCGGTAATAACGATAAATGCCCCGCCGATTAAAATCGCCAGCGTAGAGACTTCACCAATACTGCCCTGCATATTACCAAGGAAAGCATCCATCCAGGTCAAGCCTGATTGTGCAACCGAGTCTAAACCACCTTGCGCTGCCATACTCAAGGGCGTTGCCCCGGAGAAACCGTCAACCGTAGTCCAAACCGCATCACCAGAGATACTGGTCGGGTATGCAAAGAAGAGGAAAGCACGACCGGCCAGAGCGGGATTCATAAAGTTACGACCCGTTCCACCAAAGATTTCTTTTGCTACAACAACACCAAAGGTGATACCTAAAGCCACTTCCCAAAGAGGAATGGTCGCAGGAAGAATCAAGGCAAACAGCACCGATGACACGAAGAAACCTTCATTTACTTCGTGTTTACGCACACTTGCAAACAGGACTTCCCAGAAACCACCGACCAAAAAGGTGACCGCGTAAATAGGTAAAAAGTACATGGCACCAAAGAGAATGTTATCCAACAGACCCGCACCGGAGCCCATTGTGACCCCCAGCAAATCTAAAATAGCAACACGCCAATCATCAAAGGCGGAAAATCCACCCGCGATAGCTTCATTTGCCTGTGCACCGGTATTGTACATACCG
The DNA here is from genome assembly GCF_002836415.1 of Psychromonas sp. MB-3u-54. GTDB lineage: Bacteria > Pseudomonadota > Gammaproteobacteria > Enterobacterales > Psychromonadaceae > Psychromonas. The sequence goes on from NZ_PJBP01000116.1 coordinate 78,030, forward strand.
AAAAACATGACCGGGAAAGTAGCCAGCCAGACAAAGATCATAATACGTTTCAGATCAATGCCATCACGCACATGGGTGATGCCTTTAGTGACATGCCCGGGAGTATAGAAAAAAGTGGCTGCCGCTTCGTACAGAGAGTACCATTTTGCATAACGTCCCCCCGACTCAAAATGCGGTTCCATTTGTTCAATTATATGCTTCAGATTCATTATCAGCCTTCCTTCTCTATTTTGCTTAGGCTCGCACGCAACACAGAACCATAATCATATTTACCGGGGCAAACATAAGTACATAGTGCCAAATCTTCTTCATCTAACTCTAAACAGCCTAATGCCTGAGCTCCCTCAGTATCACCAACGATCAAGTCACGCAGCAAAACGGTCGGTAGAATATCCAGCGGCATGATCCGCTCATATTGACCGATCGGTACCATTGCACGCTTACTGCCGCCTGTGGTGGTTGTAAAAGCAAAAGATTTTGCCCTATTGAGCGCAGAGATAAAAACATTAGAGACAGAATGTTTATTACTACCGGGAACACCCCAACCAAATAACTCTTTCTCGTAACCTTCAGCTAACACAGAGATTTGATTATGGTAACGTCCGAGGTATGCATGCGCAGCTGTTGCTGTCACACCGCATAAAACAGAACCGGAGATCACCCGTACTTCGTCATCAATTAATTCATTTTTAGTCAGTTGATTAATTGAAGCGCCATAATGGGTACGTAATAAGCGCGGCTTTTTCACCGCTGGGCCTGCCAGTGAAATCACTTTATCGGTATAAAGTTCACCCGTGGTAAATAACATACCAAAGGCAATAACATCCTGGTAATTAATTGACCAAACCTGTTTAACAGCAGATACCGGATCGATAAAATGAATATGCGTTCCCGCTAAACCTGCCGGGTGAACACCAGAAAAGAGTTTTTCTTCAACATTCCCTAGTTCAGATTTAGGTAGATTAGTGTCGCCCTTACAAACATAAACCTTGCCAGCTGTTAATTGCGCTAACAATGCTAAACCGTCGGTAAAAGCCTGCTTATTGGTATTAATAATTAATTCAGCATCAGCTGCCAATGGATTGGTATCCATTGCAGTCACAAAAATTGAAACCGGCTCAGCGTCAACTGCAGGTATTTTACTGAAAGGACGAGTGCGCAGTGCTGTCCAGGCACCAGAATCGATTAAATTCTTAACGATCTCAACACGTCCAAGGTTTTTAATTTTTGTACTTGCATATTTAGGGAAAGAGATACTTTCTTTACCTTCTATGGCAATAACAACTGATTGTAAAACCCGTTGTGCCCCGCGATTAATTGCTTTAACTGTACCGGATGCTGGAGAAGTAAATTGCACTCCCAAATTCTTTTTATCACTAAAAAGAATTTGACCCTTTTTGACGGTATCGCCAACTTTAACTGCCATGAATGGACGCATTCCTACATACTCTTCACCCAGTATCGCTATTTCAGTGATGCTTGGTCCATCATGAATGACCTGTTCTGGTGTGCCGGCAATAGGGAGATCCAGTCCTTTTTTTATAGTAATCATATTCTCTTGCACTATGTATAAGGGATGGGATGTTAGTTGCCTTTCGGCATAAAAACATTACACGTTTAATGATTTTAAAAAAATAACAATCATTTAACATGAAGACGGAAAAATTCTCGCATATAGTATCACTAGAGGGTAGTCGTTTGCCATCTCAAAGATGAGGTTAGACACTTTGAGTTCAAATTTTTTGTAAAAAGAATTTACATAATAATGTTTTTTTTAACATTATTTAAACATTATTTAAATGTGTTTAAAGTAACGCCATTTATTAATATACCCAAACGACTTGAAGATGCTGACGCCTGCATCTTTAAGTCGTTTGCCTAACTGTTATTTGCCACCACCTAAACAATTGGCAGAATCTGGCGATTGTTGGTTTTTTACTTGCCACTGAGTTGGCGTCATAGTGTGTAAAGCAAGTGCATGCACCGGGCCAGCCAATTCATCTTTTAACAGGGCATTTATCAGACGATGACGCGCAATCAAAGGCATTCCTTCAAATTCATCACTGACTAAAGTCACTTTAAAATGCGTTTCAGAGTTAACGGGTACAGCATGGCGATGACTTTCATTTTCTACCTGTAAAAATTCCAAGCTTATATTATCTCTGATTTTTTTTTCTATGGTTGTTTGGACGTTCATATTAAATTTCCTTTTGAATGTATATTGAAAGCGATAATAAGATATACCCATGATACTTCAAGATGCAAAGTCAGCAAGGCATCTTGAAGTAACATGGGTATATATATTCAGAACGATAACAAACGGCAGCAACTGGTGCGCAAAGCACAGGCTTCGAGCTTTCGAGCTTTCGAGCTTCGAGCTTCGAGCTTTCGAGCTTTCGAGCTTTCGAGCTTTCGAGCTTTCGAGCTTTCGAGCTTCGAGCTTCGGGCTTCGAGCTTTCGAGCTTTCGAGCTTTCGAGCTTCGAGCTGCGAGCTGCGAGCTGCGAGCTTCGAGCTTCGGGCTTCGAGCTTTCGAGCTTTCGGGCTTCGAGCTTCGAGCTTCGAGCTTTCGAGCTTTCGAGCTTTCGAGCTTTCGAGCTTCGAGCTGCGGGCTTCGAGCTGCGAGCTGCGAGCTTCGAGCTTCGAGCTTCGAGCTTTCGAGCTTCGAGCTTCGAGCTTTCGAGCTTTCGGGCTTCGAGCTTCGAGCTTTCGAGCTTTCGGGCTTCGAGCTTTCGAGCTTCGAGCTTTCGAGCTTTCGAGCTTTCGGGCTTCGAGCTGCGAGCTGCGGGCTTTCGAGCTGAATAGTTATCGGTAGGGGGCATTTTATGCACCGCAGCATTGGCAATCGGTGCTGAAGCGCAGCCTACAAGCTTAATGATTTTTTTTGGTGTTGTATTTGTAGGTGCATTCTATGCTCCGCGGACAACGACAATCGGTGCAGCGAATAAGCGACAGCTTAGTATCTGAGCAGACACCCTACGGCTATGCGTTTGTTGTCATGGTGCGTGCTAGTTGGCGTTCAAATAAGACCGCCATTAAATTTATGATCAGTTGCTTCAAAGGAAAAATTTACGCTCACAAAGCCGCCGGGATAATTTTGAATAGTAAATCGGATCACTTTATTAGTGCGTTTGGTCTTATATTTAGGTTTAACCAAAAACGATAAAACATGGCCAAAAAATCACAGCTTGGGCTTTATTGACAGTCGCTGAATTCATTTTAATTGAACTATCCGATGATTTTCATCAGGTGACCGTGACTTAGACTCAAATTACCGGAAGATACAGATTAAGATTCAAGTAGTTTGGGTCTACATTTACCTTTATGGGCTTAATAAATAAACAACAATCCTTTACCATAGGCCATAATTCTGGCATTATGCGGCGATTGAAATTAGCTCTATATAAAATACAAAGGATCCATCGCCAATGGCAAAAGAAGATAGTATTGAAATGCAAGGCACAATCATAGACACCTTGCCTAACACAATGTTCCGTGTAGAGTTGGAAAACGGACATATTGTTACAGCGCATATCTCAGGTAAAATGCGTAAGAACTACATCCGTATTCTGACGGGCGATAAGGTTACAGTTCAACTTACACCTTACGATTTATCTAAAGGTCGCATTGTATTCCGTGCTCGTTAATATATTACCTTTTTCAGTAGACAGTTTTTATTTACTGCAAAAAATAAAAAAACCAGCTTTAAGCTGGTTTTTTGCTTTTTGCAGTAAACATTATGTTAGCGTAAGGCTTTTTACATAACTGAAACTGATGTCCTGACCGTTCTTATTCAAGGAAACAGTGACGCTTCCTCCATCCTGCAGTTCACCAAATAAAATCTCATTAGCTAATGGTTTTTTCAACTTTTCTTGGATCAAACGCCCCATCGGCCGCGCACCCATCGCCCGATCATAACCATGATCCGCTATCCATTTTCTAGCACTGTCGCTGACTTCCAGTGAAATCTGCTTTTTATCAAGCTGTGCTTGTAACTGCACAATAAATTTATCCACCACTTGATAAATAACTTCTATTTCAAGATGGTTAAACCAAATAACATTATCCAGACGATTTCTAAATTCAGGGGAAAATAATTTATTTATTTCATCGGTCGCTTTGTGTGAATCTTTTTGCTCTTTAAACCCGATGCTCTGTTTAGCGGTTTCTCGCGCGCCAGCATTGGTTGTCATCACTAAAATAATATTCCTGAAGTCTGCTTTACGACCATTACTGTCGGTTAACGTCCCGTGATCCATGACTTGCAGTAATATATTGAATATATCACTGTGTGCTTTTTCTATTTCATCGAGTAGCAATACTGCGTAAGGGTGTTTAACAACCGCATCGGTTAATAACCCCGCCTGTTCATAACCTACGTAACCAGGAGGTGCTCCTAACAAACGGGAAACAGTATGCTTTTCCATATACTCTGACATATCAAAACGTAAAAGCTCTATTCCCATGGCTTTAGCAAGTTGTTGTGTCACTTCCGTTTTGCCTACTCCGGTGGGGCCTGCAAAAAGAAATGAGCCTATTGGTTTTGACTCATCGGATAATCCGGAGCGATTTAAGTGAATGGCATCGGTTAAGACATCAATCGCCTTATTTTGGCCAAACACCGTCATTTTTAAACGTTCTGGTAATTTAGCTAATTGTTCTTTTGCCGAACTGGACACTGATTGTTCCGGAATCCGGGCAATTTTGGCAATCACGCTTTCAATTTCAGTTACACCGACGGTTTTTTTACGTTTACTCGCGGGCAATAAACGCATTTGTGCCCCTGCCTCGTCGATCACATCAATGGCTTTATCCGGAAGGTGGCGATCATTAATATATTTCGCACTGAGCTCGGCAGCAGCCATCAGCGCTTCATTAGTATAGAGAATATGATGATGCTTCTCGTAACGGGATCTTAGCCCGAGTAATATTTGCGCCGTTTCTTGAATAGTCGGCTCTAGCACATCAACTTTTTGGAAGCGCCGTGATAACGCATGTTCCTTTTCAAAAACTTGCCCAAACTCTTTATAAGTTGTTGATCCCATACAACGAAGTTTGCCACCGCTGAGCAAAGGTTTTAACAGGTTTGCGGCATCAAGCTGTCCGCCCGTTGCGGCACCGGCACCTATAATAGTATGAATTTCATCGATAAATAAAATAGCCCCCTTCTGGGACTCAAGTTGTGTTAATACGGTTTTAAAACGCAACTCAAATTCTCCGCGGTATTTTGTACCTGCGAGCAGTGCGCCCATGTCTAAGGAATAAACAATATTATCGGCAATAACTTCCGGTACCTCTTCATGCACAATGCGGTAAGCGAGTCCTTCAGCAATGGCGGTTTTCCCAACCCCTGCTTCCCCGACCAATAAGGGATTGTTTTTACGGCGGCGGCATAATACTTGTATACAACGTTCCAGCTCTTTATCTCGCCCTATTAACGGATCAATATCCCCCACTTCAACTTGTTTATTTAAGTTAATCGTATAGGCCAACTTTTCCGGATCTTGATCTTTTGCTTCACCCTGTTCTTCTGCCTGGAAAATAGGAATAATAGATTCAGCTGCGTTACTGATTCCGTGTGACAGATAGTTAACAACATCTAAACGGGAGAGGTGGGCTTTTTTTAAAAGATAGACAGCTTGAGATTCTTGTTCACTAAAAATAGCCACTAATACACTGCCGGCTGAAACTTCCTTGGAGCCGGAAGATTGCACATGAAAAATAGCCCGCTGCAATACACGTTCAAAAGCGATGGTCGGCTGAATTTCAATCTCCTGAGTGTGCACTTCAGGAATCGCCGGGCTCTTTTCTAAAAAGGCAATAATTTCTAAATGCAAAGAGACAATATCAACCGAACAAGCGGTAAATAAATTTTTTATTTCGTCATTTTCTAACAACGCTAATAATAAATGCTCAACGGTCATAAATTCATGCGATTTTTCAAAGGCAATACGAAAAGCCAAATCTAAACTGTTTTCCAACGCTTTGTCTAACATATAAAGCCCCTTAGGAGTTAATAACAAAAAATCAGAGTCTTATTAACAACTTAAAACTACTAATAATACCGATCACTTAAGTTTCCTTTTCCATTGAGCAACGTAACGGGTGCTCATTTTGCTTTGCATAATTCATTACTTGCATCACTTTCGTTTCGGCAATTTCTGCACTAAAAGTGCCACAAATACCAACCTCTTTATAATGAACACTAAGCATCACTTCAGTTGCTTTTTGGTTATCTAATCGGAAAAACTGTTGCAACACATCAATAACAAAGTCCATCGGCGTATAATCATCATTGTGTAACAACACATTGTACATCGAAGGAGGTCGCAGTTTTGTTTCAACCTTTTCGATTGTGTCAGGTTTATTCACTGTTTTTGGAGCCTTTTTATCACTCATCTTTAAGTCTAGTCTTATTTAATAAAGTTACGAAAAAATTCGCCAGCAGCCCGAAGGCCAATCAGAACCTTAGATTAATCTTTACTTAATAAATGTGCAAATAGAGAGTCGAAATATTAGACTATGAGCCGAAATAGTAGCAATTTCTATTCATATATTACTCATTATAGGGAGTTTTAGTTATATACCCACTACTTACGTATCTATTGCCGTCATTTTTTACCTTTCGGTAAAGAGACAAAACATGAAGTAAAATGCGCTATATGTTCAACGAAAAATCCAATTATTTTAATTGCACTTGCCTTTCCTTCGCAGCAATTAATGCCAGTTTCATCAGTCAATTTGGTCGTAAAACAGAAGGGGTTGGTATCGCAGCGAGGCATGGAATTTATTACCGATTGGTCCACCTATCTCTTATCAATGCCCAATTCTCAATTCTCAATTCTCAATTCTCAATTCTCAAAGTAAAAGGCAGCGGAATAAATTTATCCTCTTTCTATTGTTAGCCTGACGTTGTTTAACGGCTTAGACTTTTTCAAGGGGCTTTAAAATCAATGGGGTTATTATCTGATCTTTAGTATCCAGCCTCTCTTATCTGCTTATCAAACTTCTTATTCGATAATTAATTAAGGTTTATGGAAACAATTTTGTTGCGGCCCTGCTCTTTGGCCTCATAAAGAGCATCATCTGCAGCCTTTAGGAGAACTTGATGGCTTGTTGATTCATCAGGAATCACAGACGAAACGCCACAGCTAATAGTCACAAACTTGCTGACCGGAGAGGTTTCATGGCGCATTTCTGCCCGATAGATATTATGGCGTAGTTTTTCTGCTAAAGCTGTTGCGCCCTCAAGGTGAGTATCAGTCAATATCACAATAAATTCCTCACCACCGTAACGTGCAAGCAAATCACCGGGTCGCTTAAATAACGGTGCTGCTGTATTGGCGATAGTCTGCAGACAGATGTCTCCCGCCTGATGCCCATAGGTGTCATTATAGAGTTTGAAATGGTCAACATCGAAGAATACCAGAGATAAAGGTTTTTTTATTCTCATCATCCTGCGCCATTCCTCTTGCAACTTTTTGTCAAAATGACGACGGTTTGCTATTTTTGTGAGTCCGTCCTGCAGCGCCATCTCCTCGAGTTTCTCGCTCGCCTTCTGGAGACTCTTTTTTGCATTTGCAACAAATTTGAAAGCAGCAACGGCAATAATGAAAAGGATAAAAATACCTGCAATCGATAAAACACCGGCAATCAATAAAATAAGCGTAATTTTTTCAAAATACGATTGAATTTCCATGCCATCACCGATTAAAGCACCCGCATTTTCTTTTGCATATGAGTTTAATGCCAACATTTCCAACTCAATCTTATCGACATAGGCTGTGCCATTTTTTTTTGTGACAGCAATCGCTTCTTTTTTATTGCCTGATTTTAGCAGTTTGACCACGTTTTCTCTTATTGGCTTCCAATTTTCAAAAAGTTGCCGGGCTTTTTTCTCTAATGCTTTCCCCTCCTCACCGATAATATATGTTTGGATGAGATTAAGTTGCCGGTCAACATCTTCTTCGCTCTGTGCTACTGCGTTTAACGCCAATTCCATTTCACTCGATGAATTCGCTAAGAGAGCATCTTTTATGCTTCGGTGCATTTTTACTATATCAAGCGCGGCATTAATAGAGGCATTTGAGACAACCAGTGGATGATTATAAATCTTTTTGGTGATATCACCCAATTCATACAATCCCTTTACTGTAAATATTCCAAAAAAGATAAATATCAAGGCAATCAGCAAATAGCTTATGGGTAAAAAGCTTCTGGGAAACTTTTGCTTATTAATTTTATTAAAAAGAGAGTGCATTAATAACTCCGTAACTATTGTTCCGCCGCCCCCTCAAACACTGGCCGGGGTTGCCACTGATGGTGATATTTTTGCTTGTAGCCTGCATTTCACCCTGGTTTATCTTCATTTTAATCAGGAACGACAAACTAATTTATTAAAGCAGCCAGTTAGCTATCGGTGGTCCATTGATTAACTTAACCTTAATACTGAAGTACTGTCTATGTTTGAGCCCATAAATAAAGTGCCTGAAATGACGGACTTTTGATGATCACAATGACTGTATTCAGTGAGTACTCGGCAATCGAATTCTGCCCTTTTATGATGACCACACATAGTATTTGTAAACCTGCGTATTTTCACTGTCAGTTTAGTTTATATTCGAAAAAGGTGCATTTCATAATGCATGTAAAATAATAAAAACGAAACGCAATGACCAGCCGCTTTTTATAGCAGTTCGTAGGGTGCGCTTCAGCACCGCTTACCACTGTTTGCGGTGCATAAAATGCATCCTACCGATAACTATTCAGTTCGTAACTCAAAGCAACTCGAAGCTCGAAAGTCCGTAGGGTGCGCTCAGCGCACCGATTGCCGCTTGTGATGCATAAAATGCATCCTACCGATAACTATTCAGCTCGTAACTCAAAGCAACTCGCAGTTCGAAAGCTCGAAGCTCGAAAGCCCGTAGGGTGCGCTCAGCGCACCGATTGCCGCTTGTGATGCATAAAATGCATCCTACCGATAACTATTCAGCTCGTAACTCAAAGCAACTCGCAGCTCGAAAACCCGCAGTTCGAAAGCTCGAAGCCCGAAAGCCCGTGGGTGCGCTTCAGCACGGATTACCACTGTTTGCGGTGCATAAAATGCACCCTACCGATAACTATTCAGCTCGTAACTCAAAGCAACTCGAAGCTCGAAGCTCGAAAGCTCGCAGCTCAAAGCCCGAAGGGTGCGCTTTATCGATTAAGGTCATGAATCACTTGATTTGAACTGCCTCGCCATTTTAATGACGGGTCGGCCAAATCTTGTTCAAATTTACCATCAATAAAAACATCCACAAAAGCAATAATCTCTTGCTGTTTAGGACTTAACGCCGCCATTTCATAACCGGACCAAAGCCAAATATCTTTTCCTTCACACTCGGTTTTAACTCTCTTAACCAGCTTCAGAATAGCGGATAAATTGCCTGAATGAAGAGGATCTCCACCTGACAGAGAGAGACCTTTCTTGTGAATCCGCGGATCATTAAGATCATCAATGATTGCGCTTTCAAAGGCCTCGGTAAAAAAATGTCCCGCATCGCTAGGCCATGTTTTTTGATTGTAGCAACCCCGACATTGATGATCGCAGCCACTGACAAACAGAGTGCAGCGCGTGCCGACACCATTAACCACATCAACCGAATAATAAGCACTGTAATACATTATAAGTGCTTCACGCGGCGTTTAACTTCTTCTTGTTTACCCGTATTAAAGGGGCGTGTGTCAGGACTGCCCAGATAACCACAGACTCGGCGAATAACAGACACGCTGGCACTGTCATGGTTACCGCATTTAGGGCAGGCAAAGCCTTTACTGGTACAGTTAAACTCGCCACTAAAGCCACAGTCATAACATTCGTCAATGGGCGTGTTAGTCCCATAATAGGGAACTCGCCGATAGGAATAATCCCAAACATTCTCAAGCGCCTCTAAATTGTGCTGCATATTTGGGTATTCGCTGTAACAAATAAATCCACCATTGGCGATTTGCGGATAATCCATTTCAAAATCTAATTTATCGAAGGGATTAACTTTTTTCTCAACGTCTAAGTGAAAACTGTTGGTATAATATCCCTTGTCAGTAATTCCTTCTTGAATACCATAAACCTTAGTATCCAGTTTGCAGAATCGAGTACATAGATTTTCACTCGGGGTGCTGTATAAAGAGAAACCCCAACCCGACTCTTCCTTCCAGGCTTCAACTGCATCTCTTAATTTTTGTACTATCGCCAAGCCTTTTTGACGCAACGCCCCACTATCATAAATACTTTTTGTATTATAAAGCGCATTAATCGTTTCATGAATGCCAATGTAACCCAATGAGATAGAAGCACGACCCTTCTTAAAAATATTCAAAACCTCATCATCCGCTTTTAAACGTACACCACAGGCCCCTTCCATATAAAGGATTGGCGCAACCCGGGCCTTCACACCACGAAGTCTGTCTATGCGCGTATCAAGGGCTTTGCGGCATAAGCGTAAGCGCTGCTCAAGGAGGTCAAAGAAGACAACTTCATCACCTTTCGCGGCCATTGCAATGCGCGGCAGATTAAGACTCACGACGCCAAGGTTATTACGGCCTTCGTGAATTTCTTTGCCATTTTCCTGGTAAGGCCCAAGAAAGGAACGACAGCCCATAGGCGCTTTGAATGAGCCCGTGACTGTAACTATCTGATCATAATTTAATATATCCGGGTACATGCGTTTTGATGCACACTCTAAAGCCAGCTGTTTGATATCATAATTTGGATCGCCTTTCTTGTGATTCACACCGTCTTTAATGCTGAACACTAATTTAGGAAAAATAGCGGTCTTTTTACTTTTACCTAAGCCCGCCAAGCGGTTCTTTAATATCGCCTTTTGAATTAATCGTTCTTCCCATGAAGTACCAAGGCCGAAACCAATGCTCAAAAACGGTGTCTGTCCATTACTCGAAAACAAAGTATTTATTTCGTACTCAAGTGACTGAAAAGCATCAAAACATTCTTTTTCTGTGCGCGCTTTTGCAAAAGCTTCAGGCGCTGAAATTTGCCATTCTTCAGCCACTTTTAAATGTTTGCAGTAACTTGCTTTTACATAGGGTGCCAGTACTTGATCAAAGCGATTAAGCGTTGTGCCACCATAGGTATGACTTGCTACCTGAGCCACTATCTGGGCTGTTACTGCGGTTGCTGTCTGGATTGATTTAGGTGTGTCAATTTCAGCATTACCCATGCGAAAACCTTGGCTTAACATGTTATTTAAATCAACAATCATGCAGTTAAACATTGGGAAAAAGGGGGCGTAATCTAAATCATGATAATGAATATCACCCTCGTCATGCGCTTTAACGATGTCACGCGGTAACATATGATTTCGAGCATAATGTCTGGATACAATACCCGCAAGCAGATCACGTTGTGTAGGAATAACTTTACTGTCTTTATTGGCATTTTCATTCAGTAAATCCGCATTACTTTGCTCAACAAGCCCCTGAATCTCGTGATTCAGTAAACTTTTCTTTTCACGCTCAATATCTCTATCATGCCTATATTCAATGTATGCACGCGCTACGTCGGGATCTATATGCATTAATTCAGACTCAACCATACGTTGAATTGCCTGAATACTGACATCGTTAGAGTCTGCCAGTAAATATTCTACTTGCTTGGATACAAATTCACCCAGATTAGGGTTTGCTGCGCCGGATTGTTCAACGGCCGCATTGACAGCATTAGCAATAAAAACAGATTCAAATACAGCTTTAGCGCCATCACGCTTTATTACGATTTTTGTCATTTAAAATTTTCCTTCTGCAATAATTAACTTTTTTGTATGTTTTGCCTCGTTTTTGTCTGTTTTCGCACCTAGTTAAATGCCGCTTATGCTCACCTAGAAGTGAGCTTCCATGACGGTATTCAATATAAATACATGCAGCGCTTTTTATTAAGCATTATTCCACTGCAGCTTGAATCTCAACTCCTATCAGGCCATTAAGTTTGCCTTTGTCCCCTTGCACAATAGTTAATGCGTCTGCATTTTTACAGCGTGCAGCAGCAGAATTTGTTTAATATTGCTGGTGCAATGCGCAGGGTATGAAAGGCTTGATCTTTGATCAAAGCAGGTTTAAAAAAACAACAAAAAAAAACAAAACACACAACATCTAGTGGTCGAGCACTATACATAACACCATATATGTACATGTTGATATGAATCAATTTTAGCTTAGGGTGGTTATTAAGTGTCTAATAATATAAAATCTCTTCTGAAAACATCATAAAAAAATCAGTTTCTTGAATTTTATGAAAATTATTCTGGTTGGTAATAATAATATCCAGATAGCCAAATAAAAACTTCCTGAGCTTTTTACCTTTTACACTGATCATTTGCGCTTTTATTGTTATCATACTGGCCTGTTAGAGCCCGCTAAATACACCTATAAAGGTAGTGGAATTAAATTCTTATGAGCGATTATTTTTTACTGTTTATTGGTACCGTGTTAGTTAATAACTTCGTACTGGTCAAATTTTTAGGCTTATGCCCGTTTATGGGTGTTTCTAATAAAATAGAAACAGCTGTCGGCATGTCATTTGCCACAACCTTTGTTTTAACCTTAACGGCTGCGGTTTCATATATTGTCAATAAATATATTTTATTACCCTTAGATCTGGTTTATTTACAAACACTCGGTTTTATTTTGGTGATTGCTGTTGTTGTGCAGTTCACGGAAATGGTAATGCACAAAACGAGTCCCACCTTATACCGATTGTTAGGGATTTTTTTACCACTGATAACCACTAATTGCGCGATTTTAGGGTTAGCATTATTGAATATTAATGAAAATCACGATTTTGTTGAGTCCATCATTTACGGATTTAGTGCAGGGGTTGGTTTTTCATTAGTCTTAGTGGTTTTTTCCTCAATGCGTGAACGTTTAGCAGCTTCAGATATACCTTTACCCTTCAAAGGAGCTTCAATCGCGATGGTCACCGCAGGATTAATGTCTCTTGCCTTTATGGGCTTCACCGGTCTTATTAAGTAGTGGAATAATTATAAAATGATACTCAGTATAACGATAGCGATTGTAACCTTTGCCGTTTTAGGCATCATTTTTGGGTCTTTATTAGGCTACACTTCAATCCGCTTTAAAGTAAAAACAGACCCGATTGTTGAGGAATTGGATGCTATTTTACCGCAGACCCAATGTGGTCAATGCGGTTATCCCGGCTGTAAACCCTACGCACAAGCGATTGCCAATGGCGATGATATTAATAAATGTCCTCCGGGAGGAGACGCTGTTATGCGCCAACTTGCCGAACGCATGGGTGTCGAGCCAAAAGGTTTAGAAACCGAGGAAAAACCTAAATTAGTCGCCTTTATTCGCGAAGATGAATGTATCGGCTGTACAAAATGTATCCAAGCTTGTCCGGTTGATGCCATTTTAGGTGCAACAAGACAAATGCACACGGTGATCACCGATGAGTGCACCGGCTGTGAGCTTTGTGTTGCGCCCTGCCCGACCGATTGTATTGATATGAATCCAATTGCATTAACCACTCAAAATTGGGAATGGGACTTGAACCGTATACCAACAAAAACCACAACTGAGCTGTAAATGACGACACAACCAATAAACCTTCTCAGTGATGATCAACTCGCACAAATTTCATCGGGAAAGCAGTGGTCTTTCCATGGTGGTATTCATCCGGAAGAGAACAAACAACAAAGTAGCCACATTGCCATTACCGATGCGGGTATTCCCCCGTATTTAGTCATTTCCATTGAGCATAAAGGTTACATCCCTGAATTATTAGTTAAAGTGGGAGATCCTGTTCTCAAGGGGCAGCCATTAAGCAAAGTTTATGGGGCGATGGTTGTACAGCATGCCAGCAGTTCAGGTGTTGTTTACGCAATAGAGAAACGTACCGATCTCCACCCTTCAGGCTTAGCTGTCTTATCAATCGTTATTAAAACCGATGGCTTAGACGAAAGTATTGCTTATAAAAAACCACAGGATTATCAAACTCAACCTGCAGCCCCGCTGATCGACTTAATGCAACAGTCAGGTATTGTCGGAATGGGCGGGGCTGGTTTTCCAGGTCATTTAAAGTTAAGCAATGCGCATAATGTTAAACTATTGATCATCAATGCCATTGAATGTGAGCCCTATATCACGGCAGATGACAGATTGATGCAGGAGCATGCCGATGACATTATTAGCGGAATCGAAGTCTTAGCGCATATTCTACAACCAACCTTAATAGTGTTCGCCATTGAAGATAACAAAGCGCAAGCCATTGCCGCCATCAATATTGCCATTAAGCAAGCACCCGCATCTCTGCAGGAAAAGCTCAGCGTCAGCATTATACCAACCCGTTATCCATCCGGTGGTGAAAAACAATTAATTGAAATGATTACCGGACAACAGATCCCCCTTGGCAAACATCCAACTGCTCTGGGCATTGTCATGCATAACGTCGGTACTGTGTTTGCGGTCAAAGAGGCCATTATTGATGGCAAGCCCCTTATCTCGCGTATTGTAACCTTAACGGGGGGGGCATTTAAAAACAAAGGTAATGCCAGTGTGAGGATTGGCACCCCCATTCAGTACCTGCTAGAGCAGCACGGAATGGAAGAAAAACATGTGCAAAAACTGCTTATTGGTGGTCCTATGATGGGGTTTACTATTACCCATACTGATATTCCGGTGAGTAAAACCTGTAATTGTATCCTCGTGCCAACGCCTAAAGAAATGCCGGAGCCGCCCGCAGAAATGCCCTGCATCCGTTGTGGAGAGTGCTCGGACGTTTGCCCGGCAGTATTATTACCTCAGCAACTTTTATGGTATTCCAAAAGCCAGGATCATGAGAAATTAGATGAGTATAACCTGCCATCGTGTATTGAATGCGGTGCCTGTGCCTTTGTTTGCCCAAGTAATATTCCACTGGTTGAATATTATAGGGTAGCAAAAGCTGAAATTAGAAACGCGCAGCAGGAAGCTCAAAAAGCTGAAACAGCACGAATTCGCCATGAAAACAGAGCCGCCCGATTAGAACAAGCGAAATTAGAACGCCAGGCTAAACATCAGGCAGCAGCCGAAAAACGCAAACAACAGTCAAAAGAAAAAAATGGCGGGCAAGACTTAATTACAGCCGCACTTGAACGTGCTAAAGCTAAAAAACAGCGCTTAGCCGACAGCGCACAAGAGCCCGAAAGTGAACCGGCAGATAACAAAAAAGATGCCGTCGCCGCTGCCATTGCGCGCGCTAAAGCCAAAAAACAGGCCGCAGCACAAACAACGCCGGCAACTGAGGGTGAAAGTGAAAGCAAACCGGCGGATAACAAAAAAGATGCCGTCGCCGCTGCCATTGCGCGCGCTAAAGCCAAAAAACAGGCCGCAGCACAAGCAACGCCGGCAACTGAAAGTGAAAATGAAAGTAAACCGGTGGATAACAAAAAAGATGCCGTAGCCGCTGCCATTGCGCGCGCTAAGGCCAAAAAACAGGCCGCAGCACCAACAACGCCGGAAACTGAGGCTGAAAGTGAACCCGCGGATAACAAAAAAGATGCCGTCGCTGCTGCTATTAAACGTGCTAAGGCCAAAAAACTGGCCGCAGCACCAGCAACGCAGGAAACTGAGGGTGAAAGTGAACCCGCCGATAACAAAAAAGATGCGGTAGCCGCTGCCATTGCGCGCGCTAAAGCCAAAAAACAGGCAGCCGAACAAGCAACGCCGGAAACTGAGGCTGAAAGTGAACCCGCCGATAACAAAAAAGATGCGGTAGCCGCTGCCATTGCGCGCGCTAAGGCTAAAAAACAGGCGGCGCAAACAGTGCAGCAAACAAGTGATCAGCTGCCGGATAATAGTGAAGCAATACAAGCTCGCACACTGCGCAAAGAACAAGTGCGGTTACATAAACAGGAACAACAGCAAAATGTAATAGACAGCCATAAAGACACTCAATCGACAACGCCCCAGAAGACAGCCAATGAAAAAAGCAGTCTGCAATCGGATAACCGAAAAGCAAAAATAGCCGCCGTAATTGCTAAAGCAAAAGCACAAAAAACAGCGCACAAGGATTAATGTAAATGGCCTACAAGAATGCAAGCTCTCCCCATCAAAAACAGCGGAGAACAACGTCACAGGTGATGGTTTTGGTTATTTTATGCTTAATTCCAGGCGTGTTTTTACAAAGTTATTTTTTCGGTTATGCAAACTTAATACAAATATCATTAGCCTGTCTTGCCGCAGTGGCAAGTGAAGCTTTTATTTTGAAATTAAGAAACCGTCCTGTTTTAAACACGCTAAAAGATGCCAGCGCTTTATTAACCGCGATCCTTATTGCGATTTCCATTCCCCCCCTTGCACCGTGGTGGATAGTAGTGATTGGTACTATTTTTGCCATTATATTTGTTAAACAAGTATATGGCGGGCTTGGACAAAATATTTTTAATCCCGCAATGGCCGCTTATGTTTTACTGTTAATTTCGTTTCCGGTACAGATGACCTCCTGGTTACCAGTACAGTCTCTGCAACCCTTTTCTCTGACCTTGATGGATCAGATAAATGCAATCTTCACGGGTGCTACCCTTGACGGGTATTCTGTTGAGCAACTGAGTGTCAGCATTGATGGTTTGTCTATGGCAACCCCACTTAATACGGTGCGAGATGCCCTGCATAATGGATTTACAATCAGCGAAATTTTCACTAGCCTGCAGTTTAAAGCATCTTCCTGGCAACAAATTTATTGGATTAACGGTGCTTTTTTAGCGGGTGGATTAATTTTATTATTTAAACGTGTCGTGCATTGGCATATCCCGGTTAGTTTCTTATTGGGTATCGGCATTTTCTCTTTTATCGCTTTTGCCTACAGTCCGGATCTCAATGCTCCTCCCCTCTTCCATCTGTTTTCAGGGGCAACAATGTTAGGCGCATTTTTTATATTAAGCGATCCGGTTAGTGCCGCCACAACGGTTAAAGGGCGTATTTTATTCGCTTTATTAATCGCTTTCATCGTGGTTATTATTCGTAATGTGGGTGGTTACCCCGATGCAGTTGCCTTCGCTGTTCTGCTTGGCAATATGTGTGTTCCTCTACTTGATTATTATACTCAGCCCAAAGTTTATGGGGGAGGTAAATAAGATGTTTTGTATGCTTAAAAATAAAAGTGTCAGTAAAATTAATGATAACAGACAAGTAATAGTGTCCGGCGGGAACCTAGTTAAGATGTTTTCTATGCTTAAAAATAAAAGTGTCAGTAAAATTAATGATAACAGACAAGTAATAGTGTCCGGCGGGAACCTAGTTGAGATGTTTTCTATGCTTAAAAATAAAAGTGTCAGTAAAGTTAATGATAATAGACAAGCAATAGTGTCCGGCGGGAACCTAGTTGAGATGTTTTCTATGCTTAAAAATAAAAGTGTCGGTAAAGTTAATGATAATAGACAAGCAATAGTATCTGGGTGGAGAGTTTAATATGTTTTCAACAATCAGTCGCAATGCGTATTTACTCGCAGCCTTTGCTATCGCTTGTACCGGTAGCATCGCCATTGTAAACCAATTTACACAACCCATTATTGCCCATCAGGAGCAACAAGCATTATTGAAAATGCTCAACCAACTTATTCCGGCTGAGTTATATGATAACGATATCGTTGCCAGTTGTTTTGCGGTCACGGATAAAAATTTATTAGGCAGTGCAGAGCCACAGCAGGCATTTATTGCTAAAAAAGATAATAATCCTATCGCTTTAATGTTAAAAACGACCACCATGAGCGGTTATGCAGGGAGAATAAATCTCGTCGTAGGGATTTATGCTGATGCCAGCATTGCCGGTGTTCGGGTGCTTCAACATACTGAAACCCCAGGGTTAGGTGATAAAATTCAAACCAACAAATCTGACTGGATTTACTCTTTTAACGATAAGTTTTATCAGGAAGGACAAAAATCACGCTGGGAGGTGAAAAAGAATGGCGGGGATTTTGATGCTTTTACCGGGGCAACCATTACACCTCGCGCCGTTGTTTTTGCAGTAAAAGATGCGTTAATTTATTTTCAAAAAAACAAAAAAACACTCTTCAAGCATGAAGCAAATTGTGGAGAAAGTTTATGAATGAACAAAGCCAAGAAACCGCGGTAGGCACAGACAAAACAGATAGCGCAGATCCCGTTTATAAGGAATTAATGCGTCAGGGTTTATGGGCAAACAACCCGGGTATTGTACAGTTATTAGGCTTATGCCCTCTTCTGGCCGTCACTAATACGATAACCAATGCGCTTGGGCTTGGTTTGGCCACACTTTTTGTGGTGGTCGCTTCAAACTCATTGATATCATTAATCCGTCACCTTGTACCGCAAGCTATTCGAATCCCTATTTTTGTGATGATTATCGCCTCACTGGTCAGCTGTATTCAATTATTGATGAATGCCTTTACCTATGAGCTTTATCTGTCTCTCGGTATTTTTATCCCTTTGATCGTCACTAACTGCATGATTATTGGACGTGCGGAGGCTTTTGCATCAAAAAATGGCATTAAACATTCCGCATTTGATGGTCTGATGATGGGGGTAGGTTTTAGCATTGTCTTAATCATTTTAGGCGCCAGCCGAGAAATATTAGCTCAGGGTACATTATTTGATGGAATAGAAACTATGTTAGGTGATTGGGCTAGAGTATTGACTATTACTCTCTATCAGGCTGATACCAGCTTTTTACTTGCAGCACTGCCACCGGGTGCTTTTATTATTATGGGATTAATCATTGCCATTAAGAACGCTATTGATCACCGGATCAAAAAATAATGAATAAGTCTCAGCGTCGCGAAATATTAATACGTCTGCGGGATGAAATATAATGAATAATAGTAAACGTCGCGAAATATTAATGCACCTCCAGGCTGAAAAATAATGAATAATAGTAAACGTCGCGAAATATTAATACGTCTGCGGGATGAAAATCCAACACCACAAACTGAGCTTAATTACAGCTCTCCCTTTGAGTTGTTAATTTCGGTTATTCTGTCTGCACAAGCCACGGACGTCAGTGTTAATAAAGCAACCGATCTGCTTTATCCCGTTGCCAATACGCCGGAGACAATCGCGGCATTGGGCGTCGAGGGTTTAAAACGCTACATTAAAACCATTGGTTTATTTAACAGTAAAGCCGCCAACGTGATCAAAACCTGTCACATGTTAATAACACAGCATAACAGTCAAGTCCCTGAAAATAGAGAAGCGTTAGAGGCCTTACCCGGTGTGGGCCGAAAAACCGCGAATGTGGTATTAAATACGGCATTTGGCTGGCCGACGATAGCGGTGGATACGCATATTTTCCGCGTGTCTAATCGCAGCAAATTGGCCATGGGCAAAAATGTAGATGAAGTCGAAAAAAAGTTGCTAAAAGTGATACCCACTGAATTTAAGCTTGATGTGCACCATTGGCTTATTTTACACGGCCGTTATACTTGTATTGCCCGCAAGCCCCGCTGTGGTTCCTGCCTGATTGAAGACTTATGTGAATTTAAAGACAAAACGGAAGATTAAGTTATCTCCTGACGGCTGACAGCTTCGAGTTACGAGCCTGACAGCTGATGGCTGATGGCTTCGAGTATAAAAAAACCGAGCACTTGCTCGGTTTTTTAGTCTTTGCGATCAGAAAGCGATTACTCTTCGCCCTTGTCACCCCGTAAATGGATAGTAATACCGTTTAAGAAGTATCTTAACAGTTGATCACCACATAGCTTGTAGTTACGGTGATCCTGTTTTCGAAATAGGGCAGACAATTCACTTTTAGAAATTGGGAATTCGGCTAGCGCTAACATCTTTAACATATCTTCATCTTTATAATTCAATGCAATACGTAGCTTTCTTAAAATATCATTGTTAGGCAAAAAAACATTTTCTGCTAGTATAACCGGCTTAGAGCCTTCTTTTTTACCGCGTTTTTCATTAATAAGACCATCTAAAAAAAGTGATAACAGGCTGTCCTGACACAAAACGAAATTTTCTTCACCTTCTTTAGCGATGATGCTGTGTAGGGTTGTTTCGTCAATTGCATTATCAACCGAGGCAAAAATTTCTAGCATTTTTTTATCGTTCAGTTTAAACGCATAACGTACACGTCGTAAAACATCATTGGTGATCATAATTTCTCAATAGGTTTAGGTTTTTAGAAGGCACACTATACGCAAACAGCGAAAATATGCCAATTTAGAATTATTATGGAAAAAGAAACCGCGTTAACTTAAGCGCAATAACCTGATAGAACTATATAGAACTAGGCATTACCTTTTACTGTTAACTGCGTCTCTGCAGCAAAGTTCATCATTCTATTTAAAGAAACTAATGCGCCTTGAGCCACTTTTTCATCAACATCAATTTCATGACCAGTCGCATCATTTAAAGCATTATATACTGCTTTAAGACCGTTCATTGCCATCCAGGGACAGTGTGCACAGCTGCGACAGGTTGCGCCGTCGCCGGCCGTTGGCGCTGCCATGAACTCTTTATCTGGGCAGGCCTGCTTCATTTTATAGAAAATACCGGTATCAGTTGCCACTATCAACTTTTTGTTAGGGAGCGTTTGCGCGGCTTTTATTAACTGACTAGTTGAGCCTACTGCATCCGCTAATTTAACCACACTCTCCGGCGACTCCGGATGAACTAAAATAGCAGCATCGGGATAAACGGCTTTCATATCGCGAAGTGCACTGGCTTTAAATTCGTCGTGAACAATACAGTCACCTTGCCACATCAGCATATCCGCATTGGTTTTACGCTGAATGTAGTTGCCTAAATGCCTGTCTGGGCCCCAAATAATTTTCTTATTCTGGCTATCCAAATGCTCGACAATTTCTAAGGCAATACTTGAAGTCACAACCCAATCAGCACGCGCTTTAACAGCCGCTGAAGTATTTGCATAAACAACCACAGTACGATCCGGGTGTTGGTCACAAAACTCACTGAAGGATTCAATCGGGCAGCCCACATCTAAAGAACAAGTCGCCTCTAATTCAGGCATTAACACTTGTTTATTCGGTGTTAAAATCTTAGCGGTTTCCCCCATAAAGCGTACGCCGGCAACCACCAGTGTAGTGGCTGGATTATCACGACCAAAACGCGCCATATCTAATGAATCAGAAACATAACCACCCGTTTCTTCAGCTAGCGCCTGAATGTCGGGATCGGTATAATAATGTGCAATTAAAACGGCATTTTTTTCTTTTAATAACGCTTTAATGCTCGCTCTATAATTAACCTTTTCAGGTGCAGAAAGAACAGCTGGTTTAGCTGGAAAAGGATAGTCTGAACCCACAATTGGAGAGTATTTACTCATCATAGTCTCTTAGATATTAAAAAATGTTGGTAATTATACCGCGAAGATCAGTAAAAGTGATAATAATAAATCCTTATACCAAATCCACTTATTATCTTATACCAAAAGAATTAATGAAGTGATCAATGATTGCGAAGGAAAAATTAGCACTAACAAGGCGTGAGTTGCAGGAGATAGTTATTCTCACTTCACAAAAATCGTATGGAACGATTTTGAACAGCTTTAGCTGACCACAAAGTGGTGAAGAACAGGATGTTCTGAATAAAACTCACAACGTAGTTAGGGATGATTTTAACCAGCAAGATTGATTACCTTTTTAGTTCTTTTGGTATTATTTATGCTGGTTAGCCGAATGGGTATAAATAAATAATATAAACATTAAAATTAATGAAGTGAACAATAATTGCGAAGGAAAGATTAATGCAAATTGATTAGGATTTTTTATTACAGAAAGAGGAGTTAAGTGCTGTGCCGGGAAATGTTTTAACCTAGACAAATAAGTTAAGAGTCAGGGGTAATAATATTTTTCGCTATGACTATTCGAAAAGTGGTGGGCCGTGAAGGATTTGAACCTTCGACAAACGGATTAAAAGTCCACTGCTCTACCAACTGAGCTAACGGCCCAAATATACTTCTTCTTACTTATTTATTAGCGAGAGAAGATTAAAAACAAATCAACTGAGCTAACGGTCTGAATATACTTCTTCTTACTTATTACTTATTACTTAACTAACTTAACCGACACCGCAAATAAAATTCCGGGCTGACTATTCGAAAAAGTGGTGGGCCGTGAAGGATTTGAACCTTCGACAAACGGATTAAAAGTCCACTGCTCTACCAACTGAGCTAACGGCCCACATATACTTCTTTTGCTTCTTACTTATTAACTAGAGAAGATTAAAATCAATCAACTAAGCTAACGGTCTCAAATTTGGTGGGCCGTGAAGGATTTGAACCTTCGACAAACGGATTAAAAGTCCACTGCTCTACCAACTGAGCTAACGGCCCAAATATACTTCTTTTTCTTATTAATCGAAGGTTTCACTTCGACTCTTATTAACTAGAGAAGATTAAAAATAAATCAACTGAGCTAACGGTCTAAAATTTGGTGGGCCGTGAAGGATTTGAACCTTCGACAAACGGATTAAAAGTCCACTGCTCTACCAACTGAGCTAACGGCCCAAATATACTTCTTCTTACTTATTAACTAGAGAAGATTAAAAATCTTAACTAATATCCCGAATAAAATTTCGGTCTACTGTCTAAAAACTTGGTGGGCCGTGAAGGATTTGAACCTTCGACAAACGGATTAAAAGTCCACTGCTCTACCAACTGAGCTAACGGCCCGAATAGTTTTTTAGTCTTACTTAAGAATCTGATTTTTTACTTCGATTCTGATCAACTAAAGAGGATTAAAATTTAAAGTTCAATCAACTTAGTCAAGCTAGCGGATAAATAAAATTCCCCGCTATAATTGAAGAAAATAGAAATATGAAGTAAATCACATCTTGCTCTCAACTGCGGCGTATACTATACAATATTATGAATATCGCAACAAAAAACGCTTGTTTTTTTTCTGTTTGCCGACAAAGTAAACAAATTGTAAAACAACAGGGATTACAACTTGTTATATTGTTAAATTATAATCGTATTTATAAAGCATCTAATTGTTTTTGTGCCAGCCCTGCCGCCGTTGAATTTGGGTATTCTTTTAACACTTTTTGATAAAAATCTTTGGCTGAAGCTAATTCTCCCAAATATTCATCAATGATACCTATTTTAAATAAAGAATCCGCACGTTTAGCCGACTGAGGAAATTTTTCACTCACCGTCAGAAAAGCGACACGTGCTTCTTTACGTTTTTTCTGCTGATATAAAACTAGGCCCAACCAATAATGAGAATTTGGAAGTAATTCGGATTGAGGATAATCAATGATAAATGCTTCAAAAGCAGTAATTGCCTGATTAAAATCCTTATTAACTAACACTAAATCCTTTGCAGCTTGATAAGCCGATTGTTCACCTGCAGAAGTGGCAGTGACAGTGTTATTGGTTGTCGTGGTAGTCGTGGTTGAAACTGCCTTAGGCTGCTCAATTAGTTGGTATAAATTACGTTGGCGATTTTCAATCTCATTGATTTTATGCTCAAACAGTTCCATGCCCCCCTTAATTTCTCTCAACTCTTTAGACAGTTGAGTAAGTTGGTTTTGCATACTGATTTGCATTCTATTACGCGATTCCAGTAAACGAGTAAACTTTTCTAATTGTTTTTCAACACTCCCCCCTTCTGCGCCTGTTACGTCACTGACGGGGGCAGCAGAAAAAGCGAAGGTTGAAAACAAAGTGGCCAGAATAATGGCCGCTTGCAGATTATTTTTTTTCATCTGTTATTAATAAACCAGTTCTGCGCGGCGGTTATCCGACCAAGAAGCTTCAGCGTGGCCAAAGTTAAGCGGTTTTTCT
Organism: Psychromonas sp. MB-3u-54; assembly: GCF_002836415.1. Taxonomy (GTDB): domain Bacteria; phylum Pseudomonadota; class Gammaproteobacteria; order Enterobacterales; family Psychromonadaceae; genus Psychromonas. The sequence goes on from NZ_PJBP01000116.1 coordinate 101,804, forward strand.
TCACCATAGCTTACAACGCTAATTTGACTGGGTAAAACACCCATATTCTCCAGATAAACTGACACTGACATTGCTCGACGTTCACCTAATGCGATGTTGTACTCAGGTGTCCCTTTTTCATCGGTATGCCCCTCGATAGTGACTTTTTCCTCAGGATTATTAACTAAGAATTCAGCATGCGCATCCAGAATAGAAGTGAATTCCGGTTTAATCATAGCGGTATCAAAATCAAACTGAATAATTTTTTCCAAGATAGCATCCGAGTAACGCTTAGCCATTAACTCTTCTTCGGTTAACTCTATCGCTTGAATACCATCGGTTTCAATATTGCTCTCTGCCGCAGCTTGCTGTTCCATTGCAGCTTGCTCCATTGCCGCTTTATTAGCTTCCATCGCTGCTGAATCGGTATCACTATTTGAGCTACACGCACTTAAAGCTAACAGTGGCAATGCAATTAATAAACTTTTTGAAATAATACTTGGGTTCATCTTTTTTCCTTTTTAGTTGTTAATTAACTTACTTTAAAAATGGAGACCATGCGGGTGATTTAACTTCTCCACTTTGTGCAGGAATATTCGCTTTAAAACGGCCATCCATAGAGACTAATGCCAAACCTTGACGACCTTTATAAACGGTACTGTAAATTATCATACTGCCATTCGGCGCAACGCTTGGTGACTCGTCTAAATGTGTATTGGTCAACGTTCTAAGCTCGCCAGAGGCAAGGTCTTGTGCTGCTATTTTATAATTACCGTCATGGCGGCTAACCAGCACTAGACTAGCACCATCAGGGGTAATTGTACCACCTAAATTAAGATCACCTTCCCAGGTCAGGCGTTTTGTCACCTTCGATCGAAGATCAACTTGATAAATTTGCGGCCGGCCACCACGGGTAGAAGTAAAGATTAAACTGTTGCCGTCTGGCGACCAACTGGGTTCAGTATCAATGGCACGATTATGGGTAATTCTGCGTAACGCTTTGCTTTGTGTGTCCAGGGTATAAACCTCGGGTTGCCCTTCCTTTGATAATACTATGGCCAAAGATTTACCGTCTGGGGACCAACTGGGTGAACCATTTATTTTTGGAAAAGAGGTCATTAATTCACGTTTTTGGCTATATAAATCTTGTATATAGATTTGTGAGTGGCGTTGCTCAAAACTAACATAAGCCAATTTTCTTCCATCAGGAGACCAGCTTGGTGACATAATCGGCTGTTTTGAACGCAGTATTAACTTTTCACCATAACCGTCATAATCAGAAATACGTAATTGATAAGGATGGCTACTTTTGCGATCCACTGCAATATAGGCAATACGTGTTAAAAAAGCGCCTTTTTCACCGGTTAAATTTTCATAGGCAACATCACTAATACGATGTGCAAACCGACGTAATTGAGTTTTAGTTACGGTGCCACGGCGACTTTCTAAAACAGGACTGTAGTCTGCAACATTTGCATTGCCCGTCACAACGTCTACCAATTCATAGGTGACAATGTATTTCCCGGCTTCCGGTGCGGGTGACACTTCCCCCATCAGTAAAGCTTCAATCCCCATTTTATGCCACAGGCTATAATTAAGACCGATACTGTTTGACGGCGTATTAGGCATTTGATTAAGAGGAAGAGGACTAAATTGGCCACTGCGCTGTAAATCTGCAGCGATAATATCGGAAAATTGTCCCGGTTTTTCGCCCTCGCCTAACCACTTAAAGGGAATAACCGCGATCGGCCTGGCAGTATTAACCCCTTCGGTAATTAAAATTTCTAAGCGAGCAGAAGCCTGGGCCGAAAATATAATCATTGCAATGGATAAAAATAAACGTAACAGCATGGGGCTTGGTTTCCTTAAAAGTCAGGTTCTACAGTAATATCGAAATCACGGAACTGTGTTGAAATATCCGGATCTTTAGGTATAGGTAATGTGTTTGCTTTTAATGCCGCACGCTTAGCTGATTCACACAGTTTAAGATCACCGCTGCTCCGTTTTGCGCTAATCACTAAACCATCTGCGGCTAAACGAATTCTCAAGGTACAACTTTTACCTTTCATACTCGGCTCAGTTTGCCAGTTTCGGCTAATTTTATCCTGAATAAGCGCCGTGTAGCGGGCGATTTCGGATAATTGTCGAGAGCTTTGCGCGTTTGCAAAGGTATTCTCAAATTGCGCGTCCATTTGCTTATCAAGTTCAGCTCGGCGTAAACGTTCTTTTTCCTGTTCGGCCTTAACTTTCGCCTTCGCAGCCGCTTTTTCAGCAGCTATTTTTTGAGCTTCTACTCTTTGAGCTTCTGCTTTTTCAGCTTCTATTTTTTTGCGTTTTTCCTCAGCTTGCTTGCGGGCATTCTCCGCCTGCTGTTTTTTACGCTTCTCATTCGCCACTTTTTTGGCTTTTTCTGCATCTTGCTTTGCTTTTAACTGTTTCGCGGCCAGGGCTTTTTCTGCGGCGACCCGTTCCGCGGCTTTTTTCTTGCGCAGAGTATCTGCTTTTTCCGCCTCAATGCGCTCAGTCTCTTTCTTCTTACGGAGATCCGCAGCTTTTTTCTTCTGTTCCTGGATACGCTGTTTTTCTTGCTTTATCCTTTGTTTTTCTTCTTCTATTTTCTTTATTTCAGCTTGTTTTTTTTCATTCTTACGTTGTGCTAAATCATCAAATAATTTTTGGTCAACAACGGTGGCATTGATAATGGGCACTTCATTTTTAGGTTGCGGTTTGATCTTGGAAAAATTCACATTTAAAAGTAACAGAGTGCCGGCAATAATATGCAGCAGAAGTGCGCTAATAAACGCAATTAATGTTGATCTACTTTTCATTCTTCTTCCGGCTCAGTCATCAGTCCAAGGGAAGGTACACCAGCGGATTGCAATAGGACCATTAAGTCGATAACACTTCTATAGTTAACATCCCCATCACCTTTAACCACAAATTGAGCATTAGGATCGAGCGCTAATTGCGCGCGTACTAAAGCCGTCATCTGCTGCCCATCAATCGGCGACTCAATACTGTCACCCACACTTAAATAATAGCGACCTTCTTTATCAATGGAGGCGATCATTGGCGGTTGACTGTCTTCCGCCAGCGCCTCTGCCGCAGCTTGTGGCAAATCAACTTTAACCCCTTGTGTCACAAGAGGCGCGGTTACCATAAAAATAATTAATAAAACCAACATAACGTCAATATAGGGAACCACATTAATTTCAGCGATAACGCGGCGTCTTTTGGGGCTTCGATATGAATATTGTTGCATAACCTTCCCTAGTCACTTTCAGTGGTTGACTGACGGTGTAAAATGGAGGTGAATTCTTCCATTAAGTTAATATATGCTGTTTCTAATTTACCCACTTGTGTTGAAAAACGGTTATACGCCATAACAGCAGGAATAGCGGCAAACAAGCCCATCGCAGTTGCGATTAACGCTTCAGCTATCCCCGGAGCCACCATAGTCAAGGTCGCTTGCTGCACTTCACCTAATGCAATAAAGGAGTTCATGATCCCCCATACTGTGCCGAATAATCCAATATAGGGACTAATAGATCCTATTGTCGCTAAAACAGGCAGACCTGTTTCTAACTCATCAATTTCTCTTGATAAAGTAACACGCATGATGCGATGAGCACCTTCAGTCGTACTGTCGACACTGCGCCCCGGAATCCGGTGTAAACGTGAAAACTCTTTAAAACCGCCATGAAATATTTTTTCACCACCTGTTATTCGATCACTACGAGCAGCTGATTCTTTGTATAAGCGGCTTAAATCATGACCCGACCAGAAACGTTCTTCAAAAAGTTGTAGTGCTTTTTGTGACGCTTGAAGATTTTTTGTTCGTGAAAAAATCAATGTCCATGAATAAACAGACATTCCAAGCAAAAGAATTAATACAAATTTCACAAGCCAACTCGCTTGTAAAAACAGACCTAAAAAAGACATATCAGCATGCACTGGCGATTACCTCAATAATTTCAGCCGGAATAGCTGTGGGTTTCATTTTCTGTAAATTAACACAGGCGATTAGAGTGCCAGCCTGACATAGAAGTTCCCCATTTTCATGAAAAACTTCTTGTTTAAACATTAAGCTGGCTTTTTTGTGATGGGTTATTTGTGTTTCCACCCTCAGTAACGCATTAAAACGGGCGGGTTTAAGACAATCCAGATCCACTTTACGCACTACAAAGGCTATATTTTTTTCCAATAAGGTATCTTGTTCGATATCAAGTTCACGAAAAAATTCAGTGCGTCCACGCTCAAAAAATTTTAGATAATTTGCGTAATAAACGATACCACCAGCATCGGTGTCTTCATAATAAATTCGTACTGCTAAGGTTGACATGAACACACCGTTTTTTCATAAAAAATAATAAAAGCTCAAGCTACTATAAATACCATATTTTGTCGAATCATGTCAGATATTTTAGTGAGTTAATCACAAAAAAGAGGCAGCGATTGCCTCTTCTACTTTTGCTTTTAGGATTATTAAATCACACCACGCTATTGAGAATGAAAGTGACCAATATTCCCCAGGAAAAATACGGAGAGAAAAGTATTTTCCACAGCCAATAATGAGGATAAAAACCGACTCCATGGATAAATGCAGCACTTAATGCCAGCATCAGTATAGTTAAATAACCATGATCCAGTTGAGCCGAACTGGCGGCTATATGATTAGGATATATAAGCAGTAACCCGCTTAAAAATAACGCCAGCAACAGTGAAAAAAGCCGGGTTATTAAAAACTTAAAGGGCCGATGCAATATATCAATATAATAATGAAGCGTGCTGATCTTCATTCAGACTGTTCTCCTTTTGATTTTCTTCAACTTAGCTAGTTCCAAAAATAGTGAACCGTGCTGATT